>NZ_JACNDQ010000004.1:0-883746 GCF_017351655.1 Pseudomonas sp. FW300-N2F2
TCTGCTCCTTCCTGGCTTCGATGAACTGAAGCCCCGCACCTCCGAAACCTACTTAACTCGTTGAATATCAAGGAGTTTTCCGTTTCGACTGCGCCGGAAGTGGGGCGAATTATAGACGTCCAGAATTTGCCGTCAACCCTTAATTTCGCTTTTCTATCAATAAGTTGCACAGCACCGGTAAACCTGTCGCTTTTGCCCTTCAACACGCTCCTCTATATAGAAGAGAAGACTCACAGCACCCCAGCCTCTCTGAACGCCATGACCGCAGCTTCGTCCAACCCCAACACTCGCTGCAGCACCTCTAACGTATGCTCTCCTAATAAAGGCGGCGCATTGCGATACTCCACTGGCGTCTCGGACAGTCGAATCGGACTGGCCACCTGCGGCACTTTACCCGCCAGCAGGTGAGGCAATTCCATCGCCAACCCACGAGCCTGTACCTGAGGATCGGCAAACACCTGGGCCAGGTCGTTGATAGGCCCACACGGCACACCCGCCTGCTCCAACTGAGTCACCCATTCAGCGGTGGTCTTGAACACCGTCGCCTGGCGAATCAATGGAATCAACACCGCCCGGTTCGCCACCCGCACCTTGTTAGTGGCAAAACGCGGATCATCAGCCCACTGCGGTTGACCGGCAACCTCGGCGAACTTTCGGAACTGACCGTCATTACCCACCGTCAGGATGAAATCGCCATCAGCCGTAGGAAAATCCTGATAAGGCACGATATTCGGATGAGCATTACCCAGCCGCTTCGGCGCATTGCCCGTGGTCAGGTAGTTCATCGCCTGGTTGGCCAGGCAAGCCACTTGAACATCCAGCAGGGCCATATCGATGTGCTGCCCGCCGCCGGCATGATCACGATGGGCCAACGCCGCCAGAATGGCAGCGGTCGAATAGAGCCCCGTGAGAATGTCCGTCAGCGCGACCCCTACCTTCACCGGCCCCGCGCCCTCATCGCCCTCAGGGCGACCGGTCAGACTCATCAAGCCCCCCAGTCCCTGAATCATGAAGTCATACCCGGCGCGCTTGGCATAAGGGCCGGTCTGGCCAAACCCGGTTATCGAGCAATAGATCAATTGCGGATTGATTGCCTTTAGCGAGTCATAGTCCAAGCCATACGCCGCCAGGCCGCCCACCTTGAAGTTCTCGATCAGGATGTCGGACTTGGCTGCCAGCTCTCGCACCAGCCGCTGCCCCTCTGGCCGCGTGAAGTCGATGGTCACCGACTGCTTGTTGCGATTGGCTGAAAGATAATAAGCGGCCTCGGTCGTGTTCTCGCCTCGGGCATCCTTCAGGAAGGGCGGCCCCCAGGCGCGGGTATCGTCACCATTGCCGGGACGCTCGACCTTGATGACATCAGCCCCCAGGTCCGCCAGGATCTGTCCGGCCCAAGGCCCGGCCAATACCCTCGATAAATCCAATACCCGCAGATGCGAAAGCGCGCCCATGACCGTTCTCCTATTAGTAGAACGCCTGGATACCGGTTTGCGCACGCCCCAAAATCAGCGCATGCACATCGTGCGTGCCTTCATAGGTGTTCACGACTTCCAGATTCACCAGATGACGCGCGATGCCGAACTCATCGGAAATACCGTTGCCGCCCAACATGTCCCGCGCCATGCGGGCAATATCCAGGGACTTGCCGCAGGAGTTGCGCTTCATGATCGAGGTAATCTCGACCGCCGCCGTGCCCTCGTCTTTCATACGCCCCAGACGCAGGCATCCCTGCAGGGCCAGCGTGATTTCAGTCTGCATATCGGCCAGTTTCTTCTGGATCAACTGATTCGCAGCGAGCGGGCGACCAAACTGCTGGCGGTCCAGCGTGTACTGGCGAGCGGTATGCCAGCAGAATTCAGCCGCCCCCAAGGCGCCCCAGGAGATGCCGTAGCGTGCCGAGTTCAGACAAGTAAACGGGCCCTTCAGGCCGCGGACATCCGGGAAGATGTTCTCTTCTGGAACGAATACGTTGTCCATGACGATTTCGCCAGTGATCGAGGCGCGCAGCCCGACCTTGCCATGAATGGCCGGCGCACTCAGCCCCTTCCAGCCTTTTTCGAGAACGAAGCCGCGGATATCACCGGCGTCGTCCTTACCCCAGACGACAAATACGTCAGCGATCGGGCTGTTGGTGATCCACATCTTGCTGCCCGTCAGGCTGTAGCCGCCTTCCACTTTGCGCGCACGAGTAATCATTGCACCCGGATCGGAACCATGGTTCGGCTCAGTCAGACCAAAGCAGCCGATCCATTCACCGGACGCCAGCTTCGGCAAATACTTCTGTTTCTGCGCCTCAGTCCCGAATTCGTTGATCGGCACCATGACCAGCGAGGATTGCACGCTCATCATCGAGCGATAACCGGAATCGACCCGTTCTACCTCACGAGCGATCAGGCCATAGCTGACGTAGTTCAACCCACTGCCGCCGTACTGTTCAGGAATGGTTGCCCCCAGCAGGCCGACTTCACCCATCTCACGGAAAATCGCCGGGTCGGTTTTCTCATGACGGAACGCTTCCAGCACTCGTGGTGCGAGCTTCTGCTGGGCAAACTGCTCGGCAGTGTCGCGGATCATGCGTTCTTCTTCGGTGAGCTGCTGATCCAGCAACAACGGATCGATCCAGTTGAAGCTCGCTTTACCGGCCATGAAAGAGTCCTCGCCAATTAAATGAAAATCGTGGATTGATCCTAGGCGCGGTTTCCTACAAGGGCAAACGAGGATTACGCACTAACCTGTGCTAATTTCTCACTCCGTAAACGCTACGAACCCCGTTTACATAGGCATTGAGTGAGGCTTACGTACATGCGCCGTAAAATCCCCAGCACCGCCGCCCTGGTCAGTTTCGAGGCTGCCGCGCGCCATGAAAGCTTCACCAAGGCAGCGCAGGAGCTTTCTCTCACGCAAGGCGCTATCTGCCGACAGATCGCCAGCCTGGAGGACTTCCTCAGCGTGGAGCTTTTCCGACGCTCGCGCCGCGGCGTCAAACTGACCGAAGCAGGTCTTTCCTACAGCCGACGCGTTGCCACCCAACTGGATGCCGTCGAGCGCGACACACTCTCAGTGATGGGGCACACCGGTGCGAACGTGATCGAACTGGCCGTGGTTCCGACCTTCGGCACCCAATGGTTGCTGCCACGCCTCAAGGACTTCCAGCAGCAGCACCCGGAAGTCACCGTCAACCTGACCAACCGCACGCGCCCCTTTCTCTTTGCCGATACGGAGTTTGATGCCGCCATCTATTTTGGCGATGCGGACTGGTCCGGTACCGAATCCCACAAGCTGATGGGCGAAAATCCGATGCCTGTATGCAGCCCCGCCTTGCTAGACGGTCGCAAGGGCCTGACACCAGAGGAAATCGCCGAACTGCCCTTGCTCCAGCAGACCACTCGTCCATATGCGTGGCGCCAGTGGTTCAACGCCCAGAACCTGAATATTGCGCGAGACCTGACAGGGCCGCGTTATGAACTATTCTCCATGCTCGCCCAAGCGGCTATGCATGACATGGGTATCGCGCTGATTCCGCCCTTTTTGATTCAACGCGAACTGGCAGAGAAACGACTGGTCGTGGCCAACCGTAACGCGCTGTCGAGCATCAAGGCCTACTACCTGATGATTCCGGAGCGAAAAGTCGAATCCGCCTCCCTTCGAGCTTTTCGTGACTGGCTCGTGAAACAAGCCGACAACTATCTTCTTGATTAATAAGGAAAAAACAAAAACCTACTTAGGTAGTAAACTAACAGAAGTCGCTACAGATATAAGTTTATGTCGCATTCAGTCAATCTGTTATCAAGCCCGTGCAGTAGTCTCCAAAGCGTCTAAATACATGGCTTCGAGCCATATCACGCAACGCATCAGCGCTTATTCATCTGGCCGATGGGAAAAATTGTCAATTTGAACCTGAATCCTTGGAAAGCACGGCCCACAAGGGCTGCCGATCGATAATCGCGACATTCGGTCACAGGGTGACTTGTAGTTAATTTTCCGTCACCCGTCATAATCTCTTGAAGGGCTGAATTTTCGCCTGCAAAATGCCGCGCCCCGCCTGATTTGGTGGGACCGTGCTGATCGGCCGCCCCAGCCGCACCATCCGAAGTGCCTGGGTTTACTCAATAAGATCACGCAGGAGATTTGACGTGCACATTGGTGTTCCCCTCGAAACCCAAACGGGTGAAACACGGGTTGCTGCTACCCCGGAAACCATCAAGAAGTTGATCGGCCAAGGCCATAAAGTCACTGTTCAAAGCGGCGCCGGTATCAAAGCCAGCGTTATCGACAGTGCCTATGAGGCAGCGGGCGCAACCATTGGCAGCGCCAGTGATGCATTCGGGGCCGAGCTGATCCTCAAGGTAGTGGCTCCCAGCGACAGCGAACTGACGCTGATCAAGAGCGGCACCGTTCTGGTGGGCATGCTCAATCCGTTCAACAACGAAACCATCGCCAAGCTGGCCGAGTGCGGTATTACCGCTTTCGCCCTTGAGGCCGCGCCACGTACGTCCCGAGCCCAGAGCCTGGATGTGCTGTCGTCTCAAGCGAACATCGCCGGTTACAAAGCCGTGTTGCTGGCCGCTCATTACTATCCGCGCTTCATGCCGATGCTGATGACTGCCGCAGGTACCGTGAAAGCGGCGCGCGTGCTGATTCTCGGTGCGGGCGTCGCCGGGTTGCAGGCGATTGCCACGGCCAAGCGCTTGGGCGCGGTGATCGAGGCTTCGGATGTGCGTCCGGCGGTCAAGGAGCAAATCGAGTCCCTCGGCGCGAAGTTCGTCGATGTGCCTTACGAGACCGACGAAGAGCGCGAGTGCGCCGTCGGCGTCGGCGGTTACGCCCGGCCGATGCCGGCCAGCTGGATGCAACGCCAGGCCCAAGCCGTGCACGAGCGCGCCAAACAGGCTGACATCGTCATCACCACCGCACTGATTCCGGGCCGCAAGGCACCGACGTTGCTGAGCGCCGAAACCGTCGCGCAGATGAAACCCGGCTCGGTGGTCATCGACCTCGCGGCAGCCCAGGGTGGTAACTGCCCGCTGACCGTGGCCGATCAGGTCGTGATCGAGAATGGCGTGACCATTTGCGGCCCGACCAACCTGGCCGGCGAAGTCGCGGCCGACGCGTCGGCGCTGTATGCCCGTAACCTGCTGGACTTCCTGAAGCTGGTCTTTACCAAGGAAGGTCAGTTCGACGTGAACCTGGAAGACGACATCGTCGCCGCGTGCCTGATGTGCCGCGACGGCCAAGTCATCCGCAAAAACGCCTAAGCAGGGATTCAGACAATGGAAGAGCTTATCTCCCCCGGTATCTACAACCTGATCATCTTCGTGCTGGCGATTTATGTCGGTTACCACGTGGTCTGGAACGTAACGCCCGCGCTGCACACACCGTTGATGGCGGTGACCAACGCCATTTCGGCGATCGTGATCGTCGGCGCCATGCTCGCTGCCGCGCTGACCGTGACGCCGCTGGGCAAGACCATGGGCACCCTCGCCGTGGCCCTGGCCGCGGTGAACGTCTTCGGTGGCTTCCTCGTGACGCGCCGCATGCTTGAGATGTTCAAGAAAAAAGCCCCGAAAGCCGTAAAAGAAGAGGCGCCCAAGTAATGAGCATGAACCTGGTAACGACGCTCTACCTGATCGCGTCGATCTGCTTCATCCAGGCCCTCAAAGGCCTGTCGCACCCCACCACCTCCCGCCGAGGCAACCTGTTCGGCATGCTCGGCATGGCGTTGGCGGTGCTGACCACTGTGGGCCTCATCTACAAACTGGGGGCCGAACTGGCAACCGCCGGCATTGTCTACGTGATCGTCGGCCTGCTGGTCGGCGGTACCGCCGGCTCGATCATGGCCAAGCGCGTCGAAATGACCAAGATGCCGGAACTGGTGGCGTTCATGCACAGCATGATCGGCCTGGCGGCGGTGTTCATTGCCATCGCGGCTGTCGTCGAGCCGCAGTCCCTGGGTATCGTCAAGCAATTGGGCGATTCGATTCCAGCCGGTAACCGTCTGGAGCTGTTCCTCGGCGCAGCCATTGGTGCAATCACCTTCTCCGGTTCGGTGATCGCGTTCGGCAAGCTTTCGGGCAAGTACAAGTTCCGCCTGTTCCAGGGCGCACCAGTACAGTTTGGCGGCCAGCACAAGCTCAACCTGATCCTGGGTCTGGCGACCCTGGGCCTGGGCCTGATGTTCATGTTCACCGGCAACCTCGGCGCGTTCGCCTTGATGCTGGCCCTGGCCTTTGTCCTGGGCGTGCTGATCATCATCCCGATCGGCGGCGCCGACATGCCGGTAGTGGTGTCGATGCTCAACAGTTATTCCGGTTGGGCCGCAGCGGGTATCGGCTTCTCGCTGAACAACTCGATGCTGATCATTGCCGGTTCGCTGGTGGGCTCGAGCGGTGCGATCCTGTCGTACATCATGTGCAAGGCGATGAACCGTTCGTTCTTCAACGTGCTGCTCGGCGGTTTCGGCAATACCGCAGATGCTGCTGGCCCGGCAGGCTCCAAAGAAGCCCGTCCGGTGAAATCCGGCTCGGCTGACGACGCAACCTTCCTGCTGACCAACGCCGATACCGTGATCATCGTGCCGGGCTATGGCCTGGCGGTGGCCCGGGCGCAGCACGCGCTGAAAGAACTGACCGAGAAGCTGACCCATCGCGGCGTGACCGTCAAATACGCGATCCACCCGGTGGCCGGTCGCATGCCCGGACACATGAACGTGCTGCTGGCCGAGGCCGAAGTGCCTTACGACCAGGTGTTCGAGATGGAGGACATCAACTCCGAGTTCGGCCAGGCCGACGTGGTGCTGGTGCTGGGCGCCAACGACGTGGTCAACCCGGCGGCGAAGAACGATCCGAAGTCGCCGATTGCCGGCATGCCGATCCTCGAAGCGTTCAAGGCCAAGACCATCATCGTCAACAAACGCTCGATGGCCAGCGGCTATGCGGGCCTGGACAACGAGCTGTTCTATCTCGACAAGACCATGATGGTGTTCGGTGACGCCAAGAAGGTCATCGAAGACATGGTCAAAGCGGTGGAATAACCTCGCTGCTTCACCCAAAACGCCCCGACCTGTCGGGGCGTTTTGATTTGTATCAAGGCAAAATGTTACCGATCCGGTAATGATGTTTTGCCTGAGACCCTCGTAATAGACGCCTAAAATGCGACCTTTGTAGCGGGTCGGGCACAGCGCTAATTCACTAGACTGCGCATCTTGCTTTCCAGCCCGAGATAACCACCTATGTACCGTGATCGCATCCGCTTGCCTTCGTTATTGAATAAAGTGATGAGCGCTGCCGAAGCAGCCTTGTTGATTCAGGACGGCATGACCGTCGGCATGAGCGGCTTTACCCGCGCCGGAGAAGCGAAAGCAGTACCCCACGCCCTGGCTGAACGCGCCAAGGTCACCCCGCTGAAAATCAGCCTGATGACCGGCGCAAGCCTGGGCAATGACCTCGACAAGGAGCTCACCGAAGCCGGCGTACTGGCGCGACGCATGCCGTTCCAGGTCGACAGCACGCTGCGCAAGGCGATCAACGCAGGCAAGGTGATGTTCATCGATCAACATCTCTCGGAAACTGTCGAGCAACTGCGCAACGGCCAGCTCAAACTGCCCGATATTGCCGTGATCGAAGCCGTGGCCATTACCGATCAAGGACATATCGTACCCACCACATCGGTGGGTAATTCCGCCAGCTTCGCCATTTTCGCCCGACAAGTGATCATCGAGATCAACCTGGCTCACAACCCGAATCTGGAAGGGCTGCACGACATCTATATCCCGACCTATCGCCCCACCCGTACACCCATCCCCCTGGTGAAAGTCGACGACCGTATTGGCAGCCCCGCCATTGCGATCCCGCCGGAAAAAATCGCCGCCATTGTCATTACCAACCAAGGCGACTCGCCTTCGACCGTCGCGCCACCGGACAGCGACACCCAGGCCATTGCCGATCACCTGATCGATTTCTTCAAGCAGGAGGTTTCGGCCGGACGCATGACCAACAAGCTCGGGCCGTTGCAGGCTGGTATCGGCAACATCGCCAATGCCGTGATGTGCGGGCTGATCGATTCCCCGTTCGAAGACCTGACCATGTATTCCGAGGTTTTGCAGGACTCGACATTTGACCTGATCGACGCCGGCAAGCTGAGTTTCGCCTCCGGCAGCTCGATCACGCTGTCGGATCGACGTAATGCCGATGTGTTTGGAAACCTGGAAAGATACAAGGACAAGCTGGTCCTGCGCCCACAAGAGATCTCCAACCATCCCGAGGTCGTGCGTCGCCTGGGCATCATTGCTATCAACACCGCGCTGGAGTTCGACTTGTACGGCAACGTCAATTCCACCCATGTCTGCGGCACGCGGATGATGAATGGCATCGGCGGCTCAGGGGATTTCGCCCGCAATGCCCACCTGGCGATTTTCGTCACCAAGTCGATTGCCAAGGGTGGGGCCATTTCCAGCGTCGTGCCGATGGTCAGCCATGTGGACCATACCGAACATGACGTCGACATCCTGGTCACCGAGATCGGCCTGGCCGACCTGCGGGGCCTGGCGCCAAGGGAACGCGCGCGAGTGATCATCGACAATTGCGTGCACCCTACCTACCACCAAGCCTTGAATGAGTATTTCGACGCCGCGTGCGCCCTGGGCGGACATACCCCGCATATCCTGCGCGATGCACTGAGTTGGCACCTGAACCTCGAAGAAACCGGGCGCATGTTGGCCGTCTGATACAACTGGATCACCGCTATCGCAAATACAGTTTTGGTTGAAGTCCGTCATACGCGCCTAACTCAGCAAAAACTGTACTGCTGTACCGGTGTTTTCTTACAGTCTTTTCCCACAAAACTACCCACAACACGCAAAAATGCACCAATAGCGTGCGGATAGGTACAGTTGCCTCAATATCGACCAGTACACCGCTCTTTAACAGTTAACTGGTCTCTCACAATACAGGTGAACTGTATCTAGAGAGACTGGCCAAACGAGAGGATCATGGGCACCAGTCAAACCACTACCTAATCCCGCCACAAGCGGAAGGATGTCAACCATGGAACGTACACTCAGTTCCGAGCTGTTTTTCGAAGACAAAGCTGAAAAAAACCAGGCTTCCCTGCCTCTTCGCGTTATCGCCAACCTGATGTTGTGGCAGCGCCGCATCGCCAGCCGTCACCAACTGGCTCGTCTGGATTCGCGCCTGCTGGCTGATGCCGGTATCAGCGAAGCACAACGCTACGAAGAGCTGAGCAAGCCGTTCTGGCGCTAACTCAGCGTCGCTGGCCCTGACCCACCGGGTCCACCGCCAGCACCGAATTGAACACACAAGACCCGTCGCGGGTAACCGCGACGGGTCTTGTCGTTTCGGGGGCCTGATTTTGACGAGAGCCTTGGAGACATAACAGTTTAAACAAGATATAAAACATACCAGTACAGTACGCCGACCCCATGCAGTCAACGAGCACCGCAAGGGCTGTCAGCCAACGCGTTCCTGTCCTAATATCGAGGCGAACGTGGCGAAGCGAGTCGAGCATGCGTCTCCTCTTCCAGCTACACGCACCTGCATCACCCATCATTCAAGGAGTTTCATCATGATCCGTCTTCGCCTGCTCAGCGCAGTTGCCCTGCTGGCCGTAGCCGCCCACTCCAACGCCAGCAGCTTCATCGTCACCACCGACTCCATCGTCGGAGCACTCAAGGCCACCTCCGACGTGACCTCCGATGCAACCTCATCCCTGCGTGACAACAAGATCGTTCAAGCCGCCCGTGATGATGCCGCCAGCTTCGTCGCCAGCGAAGGCGCCATCCGTGGTGTGAAACTGGAAAGCGCCCTGGATTACATCCGCCAGCAGGCACCGCAGCTCAACGCCACCGATGCGCAATTGGCCCAGGCCATCCTGGTGATCTGATGCAACATGAAACATCGGGCGCCAAATGGTGTTCCGATGTTTCAGCGCTGGCTCTGGCCCGCAGGTTTGCGCTAGCCTTCAAACTCGCCATCAACCGTCGAGTCCCATGCGTTTCTACTCAGATCTGTTCATCGCGTCTTTCTTCATCGTTTTTTGCTGGTCTGCTCCGGCCCATGCCTTCGATGTGTCCACCCAGCAAGTGGTGGTCAGCGGCTATGCCACGAGCATGGTGACCTCCGCGCCCTTCGACCATAAACTGATCGTCGCCGCTCACGATGACGCTGCGGCATTCGTCGCCAGCGACGGGCAACTGCGAGGAGCACAACTGGAATCGGCCCTGGATTACCTGCGCCGGGCCCAGCCAAAACTTCACGTCAGCGACCTTGAACTGGCACAGGCAATTCTCGTCCAATAGTTATCCTTATTTTTCCGGAGTCGTTCCATGCGTAGCCCGCTGATTGCTGCCGCCTTAGGCCTGCTGGTGTTGGCCGATGTGGCCCAGGCACATACCCTGGTAGCCACCAGTAACATCATCGTTCGCGCTTCCCAGCGCACGATCGATTTCACTTCCGACACCACCACGTCCATCCGTGATTCGAAAATCGTCCGCGAAGCCCATGACGATGCGGCCAGTTTTGTCGCCAGCAATGGTGAAATTCGTGGCGCTCATCTCGAGGCCGCCTTCGACACCTTGCGCACCCGCGTGCCGGAAGCCCGCGACGCCAGTGACCAGGTTCTCGCCGAAGCCATCCTCGCATTGTGAGGCGGTTCGCCGCCTGGCTGGCGGCCGGGGTCTTGCTGCTCACGGGCAGCATGGCCCAGGCCGGCCTGCAATTGCACCTCAACATCGAAGGCCTGAGCCCGGCGCAACAGCAGGCCAGCCAGGCGCTGCTCGATGAAGCCATGCAGGCCCTGCCGCCGCGCTTCATCGAGCGGCTGGACCGGCGCATCGATGTCGGCTGGACCGACCAGATGCCCGCCAATGCCTACGGCCAGGCCTCGCTGGTGTCGCAACTGGACCTCAATAGCAACCTGCTCGACAGCCTTGTCGACGGCAGCGCCGCGACACAAAAGACCCATCGCCCCCACGGCACCGTGCGCCGGGAAATGCTCGCCACGGTCCTGCACGAACTGACCCACATCTATGACCGCTCGCGTCTATGGCCAGAGACCGAACGCGCACTGATCCAGCGTTGCACCCGACGCAACAGCAGCGCCGGGTTGATCGGTCTTCCCGATGAATGCCGGGGCCAGAACGACCGCCGTTTCACCCTCAGCGATGATCCTCGCTTGTTGGACCTCGCCGGCTGGCCACAATACGTCGGCCGTCGCGGCGAACGGGAACAGCACAACCGCCAGGTCGCCCGCAGCCCGGATCTCTATGAAACGAGCAGCCCCAAGGAGTTCGTCGCGGTCAACATGGAGTACTTCCTCCTGGACTCCAGCTATGCCTGCCGACGCCCCGCTCTGTATCGCTATTACCAGGAACACTTCGGTTGGGCCCCCGCCGCCAAGGACACCTGCGCCCAATCGTTCGCCTTCCTCAACGCCGGAAACGATTTCGCCAAGACACCGCTGGGCAAGGTCGATCCGGAACGGGTCTATGCCATCGATTACCTGCTGGCCGAGGCCAATCAGAACTGGGTGAGCCGCTGGGGCCACAGCATGCTCCGGCTGGTGATCTGCGCACCGGGCCGCCCACGTGGCCCGGACTGCCGACTGGATCTGGACCAACACCTGGTGCTGTCATACCGCGCCTTCGTGGGCGATGTGCAGTTGTCGAGCTGGGACGGGCTGGTCGGCAAATACCCGTCGCGCCTGTTCGTATTGCCGTTGGCCCAGGTGATCGACGAATACACCAAGACCGAGCTGCGCAGCCTGGCATCGGTGCCGCTGAACCTGTCACGCACCGAGATCGAGGAAACGGTCGAGCACGCCGCCGAAATGCATTGGAGCTACGACGGCAACTATTACTTCCTGTCCAATAACTGCGCCGTGGAGAGCTTGAAACTGTTGCGCAGCGGCAGCAATAACGAGCAACTCAAGGGCCTGGACAGCATCATGCCCAACGGCCTGCTGGAGGTACTCAAGGGCCGGGGCCTGGCGGATACCAGCGTGCTGGATGATCCCAAGGAAGCCTTGCGGCTGGGCTACCGCTTCGACTCATTCCGCGAGCGGTACCAGGCGATGTTCGATGTGCTGAAGAAGTATCTGCCGATCAAGCAACAAACGGTGGAAGACTGGCTGGCCCTGGACGCCGCCGAACGTCGGGTCTGGTTCGAACAGGCCGACCTGCGCACCAGCGCGGCGTTGTTGCTGCTGGAACAAGCCAGTTATCGCCGGCAATTGTTGTTGGCGCAGGATGAAGTCAAACAGCGCTACCTCGGCGCCCGTGAATTGCAGAACGGCGGGATGGAAAGGGCCAATGCGACGCTGCAGCAGATCCTCGCCAACAGCGGTTTCCTGAGCCGTCCGGCCGAACTGTTGGGCAGCAGCGGCTACGGCTTGCCGCAACCCAGCGAATGGCAACGCTTGGAATCGGAAAGCAGCTTACGGCAGAAACAACTGCAAACGCTGACAGGCGATCTGGACAAGGAAGTCCGGGCATTGCTCGAGCCGAGCCGCGCGGCTGAAATTGCGGCGAGCGAGGCCAATGTGAAAGAGATTGGCGAGCATTTGCGCAAGCTGCACAAGGCCGGAGGCGGGTTGGAGTTGCCTTGACCTTGCAAAAAGCAGCGTCAAGACTGCTCCAGGTGGAATAAAAAAAGGGTTCAGAACCCCGTTCTGAACCCTTTTTTCGTGGCTGTCAGTTGAATCAAATCAGCTGAGACGCGCCTTGCGCACACCATCGGCCAGGGCGGCACACAAGCTCAACACCCCATCAATGGCCTGTTCCGATGTTTCGGCGCTGGCGATATGGTCGATCAGCGCCGAGCCCACCACCACCCCATCAGCCAATCGTGCGATGGCGGCAGCCTGCTCCGGCGTACGAATGCCGAAACCAATGCTGATGGGCAGATCGGTATGGCGACGCAGACGCGCCACGGCTTCTTCCACATGCTCCAGCGTCGCGGCACCGGCACCGGTCACGCCCGCCACCGACACGTAGTACACAAAACCCGAACTGCCGTTAAGCACCGTCGGCAAACGCACATCGTCGGTGGTCGGCGTCGTCAGGCGGATGAAGTCCAAGCCAGCCGCCTGGGCCGGATCGCACAGTTCGCTGTTGTGCTCGGGCGGCATGTCCACAACGATCAGGCCATCGACACCGCAATCCAGCGCTTCGCCAATGAAACGTTGCACGCCATAACGGTGGATCGGGTTGAAGTAGCCCATCAGCACCAGCGGCGTCTCAGTATTGTCCTTACGGAACTCGCGAACCATCTGCAGGGTTTTCGCCAGGTTCTGCTGGGCGCCCAAGGCACGAATATTCGCCAACTGGATCGCCGGGCCGTCGGCCATCGGGTCGGTAAACGGCATGCCCAACTCGATCACGTCGGCACCGGCCGCCGGCAGCCCCTTGAGAATCGCCAGCGACGTGTCGTAGTTCGGGTCGCCGGCCGTGACGAAAGTGACCAGGGCAGCGCGGTTCTGTTCCTTGAGTTCGGCAAAACGGGTTTGCAGGCGGCTCATCAGTGTTTCTCCTGCTGGGACTGTTCCATGTGGTGCATCACGGTTTGCATGTCTTTGTCGCCACGGCCGGACAGGTTGACCACCATCAGGTGATCTTTCGGCAGGTTGGGTGCGCGCTTGAACACTTCCGCCAGGGCATGGGCGCTTTCCAGTGCAGGAATGATCCCTTCCAGGCGACAGCATTTGTGAAAGGCTTCCAGGGCTTCGGCGTCGGTCACCGAGGTGTACTGGACGCGACCAATGTCGTGCAACCAGGCATGTTCCGGGCCGATACCGGGGTAGTCGAGACCTGCGGAAATCGAATGGGCATCGATGATCTGGCCGTCGTCGTCCTGCAACAGGAAGGTGCGGTTGCCGTGCAGTACACCCGGAACGCCGCCGTTCAGGCTCGCCGCGTGCTTGCCGGTCTCGATGCCATAACCGGCGGCTTCGACGCCGATGATCTCGACACTCTTGTCGTCCAGGAACGGGTGGAACAGGCCCATGGCGTTGGAGCCACCGCCGATGCACGCCACCAGGCTATCCGGCAGGCGACCTTCCTGGGCTTGCAGTTGATCGCGGGTTTCCTTGCCGATCACGGCCTGGAAGTCGCGCACCATGGCCGGATACGGATGCGGGCCTGCCACAGTGCCGATCAGGTAGAACGTGCTGTCGACGTTGGTGACCCAGTCGCGCAGGGCCTCGTTCATGGCGTCCTTCAGCGTGCCGGTACCGGCGACCACCGGGATCACTTCGGCACCCAGCAGCTTCATGCGGAACACGTTGGCCTGCTGACGCTCGATGTCGGTGGTGCCCATGTAGATCACGCAATCCAGACCGAAACGCGCGGCCACGGTGGCGGTGGCCACGCCGTGCATGCCGGCGCCGGTCTCGGCGATGATGCGTTTTTTGCCCATGCGCCGCGCCAGCAGGATCTGGCCGATGCAGTTGTTGATCTTGTGCGCGCCGGTGTGGTTCAGCTCTTCACGCTTGAGATAGATCTTGGCGCCGCCGCAGTATTCGGTCAGGCGCTCGGCGAAGTAGAGCGGGCTTGGGCGACCGACGTAGTCGCGCTGGAAGTAGGCCAATTCCTCAATGAAGGCCGGATCTTCCTTCGCCACTTCGTATTCACGGGCCAGATCAAGGATCAGCGGCATCAGGGTCTCGGCCACATAGCGGCCGCCGAATGCACCGAACAGGCCGTTGGCGTCGGGGCCGCTGCGCAGGTTGAAAGGGGTCGTAGGCTGGGTCATCGGGCGCTCCAGGCAAATGCGTTGAAAGACTATGAGGTTCACTCTACCCCTGACATCCCCCAGTGAAAACCGATAAGATCGCCACAACCTGTCAGGAAAACTCACAGATAAAATGAGCCATGATCTTCCCCCGCTCAACGCCTTGCGCGCCTTCGAGGCTACCGCCCGCCTGAATAGCGTAAGCCAGGCGGCCGAACAGCTGCATGTCACCCATGGGGCCGTGAGTCGACAGCTGAAGGTGCTGGAAGAGCATTTGGGCGTCAGCTTGTTCATCAAGGACGGGCGCGGCCTTAAACTCACAGATGCAGGCATGCGCCTGCGGGACGTCAGCGCCGATGCGTTCGAGCGGTTGCGCGGCGTTTGCGCGGAGCTGATGCAAAGTACGGCAGATGCCCCGTTTGTCCTGGGCTGCTCGGGAAGCCTGCTGGCGCGCTGGTTCATTCCCCGCCTGGGCAGGCTCAACGCCGACCTGCCGGATTTGCGCCTGCACCTGTCCGCCGGCGAAGGCGACCTGGACCCCAGGCGACCGGGGCTGGACGCCTTGCTGGTCTTCGCCGAGCCGCCGTGGCCGGCCGATATGCAGGTGTACGAACTGGCGAGCGAGCGGATCGGCCCCGTGATGAGCCCCCACTACGCCGGATTCGCCCGCTTGCAAGCCGCACCGGCCAACGCGCTGCTGGACGAGCCGTTGCTGCACACCACGTCCCGCCCCCAGGCCTGGCCGACCTGGGCACGACAAAACGCCCTGGAACCCCAGGCACTGAAGTTCGGGCAAGGATTCGAGCATTTGTATTATTTGCTGGAGGCCGCCGTCGCGGGGTTAGGCGTGGCGATCGCGCCCGAGCCGCTAGTGGCCGAGGACGTACGCGCCGGTCGCCTGGTCGCGCCATGGGGCTTCGATGAAACCGCGGCGCGACTGGCGTTGTGGCTGCCCAAGCGCGCCGCAGACGGGCGCGCTCGGCAATTGGCCCAGTGGCTCAGGCATGAGCTGAGCCAACCGACTCAGTCACCGCGCTTGCACAGCAGGTAAGCAGCCAGCAGACCCAGTGCACCGACTGCGACACCGGCCGTGGTCCATGGGTGTTCCTGCGCGTAGTCGCGTGTGGCGATCCCGGTTTCACGGGTTTTCACCTTGACCTCTTCATAGGCATCGCTGAGCAGATGACGAGAATGTTTCAGCGCGCTCTCGGCATTGGCCTTGAGCGACTTGAGGGTCTTACGCGACTCGTCCGAGGCGTCGTCCTTCAGGCTTTCCAACGACTTGAGCAGACTCTCGATCTCCGCTTCCATGCTTTGCAACGAGGCTTTGCGTAACGAATTGCTGGCCATGGTGGCTCTCTCCTGCAGTGGTTGAGTGGCGTGTGTGAATTGGGACTCCAGTCGTTTCTGAAAGTGCAGTAAATCTGAACTTCAGCGCGCGAACGACGACACACGTAAGGCGAAAAATCGCTGCTAGGCTGTTAAACACAACCAAGGAGAATCCCCATGAGTGATCATCACACTTACAAAAAAGTCGAGCTGGTCGGCTCGTCCCCCACCAGCATTGAAGATGCCATCAACAACGCCTTGGCCGAAGCCAGCAAAAGCCTCAAGCATCTGGAATGGTTCGAAGTCACGGAAACCCGCGGCCACATCGAAAATGGCCGGGCCGCGCACTTTCAGGTGACCATCAAAGTCGGGTTCCGGATAGCCAATAGCTGAGGTTCTTTTGAACTTGCACGCTGGCGGAGTGCCATAGGGAGTGGCGATGCGCTATGGTCTGCGCATTACGTTTTTCCAATACCTGCCCTATTTGATCCGACCAAGGAGTGCGAGCGATGAAAAAGTTGATGGTGGCCCTGGGTTTGCTGAGCCTTGCCGGTGGTGCGTTTGCGGCCGGTAAGCCCTGCGAAGAGCTGAAAAACGAGATCGCAGCGAAGCTGGACGCCAAGGGTGTGTCAGGTTATTCGCTGGAAATCGTCGATAAAGGCGCAGCGACTGACGGAAAAGTCGTCGGCACCTGTGAGGGCGGAGCGAAAGAAATCATCTATAAAAAGTGATTCTTTTCGAACATCAAAGCCGACGCATTGCGTCGGCTTTTTCATGGGCGGCATTCAGCCTTTCATGACCTGCGCCAACAACTCGTATGAGTGCAAGCGATCGGCGTGTTCGTACAGGTCACTGGTGAAAATCAGCTCATCGGCCTGGGTTTGCTCGATCAATACCTGCAGCTTGGCGCGAATCTTCTGCGGACTGCCGACCATGGCCAGGCCCAGGAAATCGCCAACCGCCTCTTTCTCATGGGGCAACCAGAGACCGTTCATGGTTTCCACCGGCGGACGCTGCACCAGGCTCTGGCCCCGCATCAGCGCCAGGATCCGCTGGTACACCGACGTTGCCAGGTAATCGGCCTGTTCATCGGTATCCGCCGCGACCAGCGGCACGCCGAGCATCACATAAGGCTTGTCGAGCACCGCCGACGGTTTGAAGTGGTTACGGTAGATGCGAATCGCCTCGTGCATGAAGCGCGGTGCGAAATGGGAGGCGAATGCGTAGGGCAAACCGCGCTCACCGGCCAATTGCGCACTGAACAGGCTCGAACCCAACAGCCATACCGGCACGTTGGTCCCGGTGCCGGGCATGGCGATGATGCGTTGATCCGGGGTACGCGGGCCGAGATAGCGCATCAGTTCGGCCACGTCCTCGGGGAAATCGTCCGCACTGCCGGAACGCTCGCGACGCAGCGCCCGCGCGGTCATCTGGTCGGAACCTGGCGCACGTCCCAGGCCCAAATCGATTCGACCCGGGTAGAGGCTTTCCAGCGTGCCGAACTGCTCGGCAATGATCAACGGCGCATGATTGGGCAGCATGACGCCCCCGGAGCCGACGCGAATGGTCGAAGTGCCCCCCGCCAGATAACCCAGCAGCACTGCCGTCGCCGAACTGGCGATACCGTCCATGTTGTGGTGTTCGGCCACCCAGAAGCGGGTGTAGCCGTATTTTTCCACGTGCTGCGCCAGGTCCAGCGAGTTGCGCAAGGACTGGGCGGCATTGCCATCGGCGCGGACAGGCACCAGGTCGAGGGTTGAGAATTTCACGTCGGACAGCTGTTTCATGGGCCGGGATCTCCAACGGCGTTCCGGGCTTTTCCTACGGGCAAAAGCCTGCCGTTTCTATAGGTGTGTTCCATGCAATGTGGGCATATACCCGAGTTTCAATAGCAGAGACGAAATTTCCTACTAAATTCGTCGGCTAATCGACAGGGTGAACTTTTACAGGCGGTCTATCCTCACAACCCAGACAGCTAAAAAACACCCAGGCGCGGCTTTCGCGCCGAATCTTCAGGAGGCAGACATGGCTATCATCAAGAAAGCATCGGCTCATTGGGAAGGTGACCTGAAAACCGGTATCGGCTCCATCTCCACGGAAACCGGTGTGTTGCGCGAAGCGCCCTATGGCTTCAAGGCACGATTCGAAGGCGGCAAGGGTACCAACCCCGAGGAGTTGATCGGCGCGGCCCATGCTGGCTGCTTTTCCATGGCCTTTTCGATGATCCTCGGCGATGCCGGGCTCAAGGCCGACAGCATCGACACCAACGCCGAAGTGACCCTGGACCAGGTCGAGGGCGGTTTTGCGATCACGGCGGTCAAGCTGGTGCTCAAGGCGAAAATCCCCGGTGCCAGCCAGGCGCAATTCGATGAGCTGAGCAAGAAGGCCAAGGAAGGGTGTCCAGTTTCCAAGGTGCTGAACGCCAACATCACCCTGGATGCGACGCTGGTGAGCTGACGCATGCAAGGATCGCAGCCTTTGCAGACGCTGGCGAAGGCTGCGATTTATTGAATGCGGTCGAGCTGTTTACCCTGGCGCAATTATGGTCGAATGAAGCCTGCAGTTTCAGCGCACAGGCAGTGCGCGCTGCCATGAGGAATTCGAACATGAAACGATCAGCCCTGGTGGTCATCGGCTGCGCATTCGCAGCATCAGCCCTTGCCGAACCGAAATCCTGTGAAGAGCTGAAAGCGGAAATCGAAGCGAAGATCCAGGCCAACAACGTGTCGTCCTACACGCTGGAAATCGTCACGAATGATGAAGTCCACGACCAGAACATGGTGGTAGGCACTTGCGAAAACGGCACGAAAAAAATCATCTACCAGAAGAACGACCGCTAAGACGTCCTATGGCATGCAGCGGGCTTGTCGATCTTCGGCAACGATTTCTCGCTTGGCGTCATAAAGCCGGGCGCTTGGCGTGTATGCCAGGTTACGCGCCTCCAAACGATAGCGCTGGCCGGCCTTGAAATGATCGTATCGCACGGTCAGATAACACAGTCGTTCTTGCGGCTCGCTCATCAAACCCAGCCCACCGCCACCAAACACCTCGAAGTCGAAGCGCACTTCCAATTCATGGCTACCCGGCGAAACCTGGAAGAAGCGCCCGTCTCGCAGCCGCTGGCCATCCAGCTTTTCAGCCATCAGTACCTTGCCACCCGGCGTAGGCGTCGCGAAATCGACCCAGGCCATGTTCGGATCGACCGATGGCAACGGGGTCGCTGTGCAACCGCCCATGGCAACGGAGGCCAGTAACAGCATGTGAAGGCGCATGGTGAGTTTCCTGAATAGTCAGGTCTTGAGCATAACGCCGATCAACTTTGCTGGCAGCCCGCCGGTGTACCCTGCCCCACTACTTTGCGCTGCTGATCGTAAAGCTTGGCCCACGGTCGGAAACCAATGCTGCCGGCCTGCAACTGGTAACGTTGGCCGGCGTTGAAGTCCTTGAATTTCAGGTTCAACCGGCAATCGCGCCACAGCGGCTCGGCATCCGGGCCGATGTTGCCGGGTTCGACGGCAAATTGATAACGCACCGTCAGCTCATGGCTGCCGGGTTGCACTTCGAAATAACGTCGGTCAATGGACATCTTGTCATCGACTTCCAGCGCTTGTAGCGCGGTGTCCTGCTGGCTTCCCAGGTCGATCCACGCCTGGGAGGGATCAGGATCAGGCAAACCGGCGCAACCGGTCAGCAGCAACAGGCCACTCGTCAGCATCAACACGCGCATAGCGAAGCTCCAGGCAAGCGAGATAGTCTGTGGGCAGACTTCCCAGGGTGATTCCAATTGATCAGGCCGCGTTCAAGCCATCGGTTACTCGACCGTGTTTTCCAGATTTTGTTTCCAGGCCTCCTGCTTTTGTTACTGAACGGTTGCAGTAGCGTCGGTTACTACAGCCAGCTCGTCGGCGGACAGCTGCGGTTGTTGCAAGCCCGAGAGCCTATCGACCAAGTCATCGCCGACCCCACCCGCGATCCCCAACTCAAGGCGCACCTGGCCCAGGCGCGCGAGGCACGGGCGTTTGCCAGCGATCACCTGCGTTTACCGGACAATCGAAGCTATCGCCTGTATGCGGATATAGGCCGGCCATTCGTAGTGTGGAATGTCTTTGCCACGCCAGAATTTTCCCTGGCGCCGCAGAATCATTGTTTCCCCATTGCCGGTTGCGTGGCTTATCGCGGTTATTACAGCCAGGGCGCCGCCCGTGGCGAGGCCGCGTTGCAGCGCTTGCAGGGCATGGACGTGGCAATTGGCGGTGTGGAGGCCTATTCGACGCTGGGCTGGTTCAACGACCCGATCCTGAGCTCGATGATGCACTGGGGCGACGAACGCCTGGCGACGCTGATCTTTCATGAACTGGCGCACCAGCGGTTTTATGTAAAGGACGACACCGAATTCAACGAATCCTTCGCCACCTTCGTTGAACAGGAAGGCACCCGGCAATGGCGTGCCAGTCGTGGCTTGGCGCCGGATAACGGCAAGCAGGTGCGCCAGCGCGACCAGTTCATCCAACTGATCCTCGACACCCGCCAGCGCCTGGAAACCCTCTACGCCCAGCCCCTGACAGCCGAACAGATGCGCCAACGCAAAGCTGCGGAGTTCGAGCGCCTGCGTGCCGACTATGTGCAAATGCGCGACACCCAGTGGGCGGGCGACAAACGCTATGACGCCTGGGTCTACGCGCCACTGAACAATGCGCGACTATTGCCGTTCGGGCTGTATGACCAGTGGGTGCCGGCATTTGCGGCGCTGTTCAGGCGCGAGGGCGGTGATTGGGTTGCATTTTATGCGGCGGTGGAAAAGCTGGGCGAATTGCCGATCGAAGCGCGCAAGGCGGCCTTGAAGGTATTGGCGCAGCCGAAGACTTCCGCTGACTAGGCGGACGTCATCGCGAGCAAGCTCGCTCCCACACTTGTTCGTCGCTATGCATGCCATCAGGCTTGACGCAGTTCCGATGTGGGAGCGAGCTTGCTCGCGATGACGACAGTACCGACACCCTTGAAGCAAGCTGACCCACCGCTATCGCGAGCAAGCTCGCTCCACATTGGATGCCTGGCTACAGCCAGCAACCCCGCACAAAAAAGGGCATACCGACTCATCGATATGCCCTTTTGATTGCCGCTTTCTTCCCCCCGGCCGAGGTACTCGTAGCGATTATGGGTTGACGCTTTCTTTCAAGGACTTGCCTGGTTTGAAGGCAACGGTGTTGCTGGCCTTGATCTTCACCGGCTCACCGGTCTGTGGGTTTTTGCCAGTGCGGGCGCCGCGGTGGCGTTGCAGGAAAGTGCCGAAGCCCACCAGGGTAACGCTGTCCTTGCGGTGCAGGGCGCCGGTGATTTCTTCCAGGACGGCGTTGAGGACGCGGTTGGCTTGTTCTTTGGTGAGGTCTGCTTTTTCCGCGATAGCGGCGGCGAGTTCTGGTTTACGCATGAATGAAGCCCCTTTGACGGTTTTTTTGTTGTTATGTCCGTGCTGCTCTCTTTGGAACAGCCCCTAAGGCGCCGCAGGCTCTACTCTGCGGCAGACGGAAGTGAGGATGGCACGGTGCCGAAAACGGCGCCAGTGTCCGGGCGACCTTTGTGGGACCAAAAGTAGGGTTTTTGCGACAGAACGACCAGTATTTACGCCAGCAGGGCTGGAAGCTCCTTGTTCAGCGCCAGTTTCTCCATCACCGCCGTGCCTGTCAGGGCATAACCCAACAGGTTGCCTTGAGCGTCGCGGCACAGCGCCTTGATGTCCGCCCCCTGCCCTTCGACGCTCCACACGCCCTCGCGGCCTCGCGGTGGCGGCGACACCACCAAGGGGCACACCGGGGTTTTTACGGTAATCGGCATGGGGCCGTAGCTGACGGCAGTCGGGTTGCCGGCCAGGGTTTGGGCCAGGGCCCGGGCGCAGCTCATCAGCGGCATGACATACAGCAGGTTCAAGCCGTCGACCTCGGCGCAGTCGCCCAGGGCGTAGATATTGGCGTGAGAGGTCTTCAGGTGACGGTCGACCACGACGCCGCGGTTGACCACCAGGCCAGCCGCGGCTGCCAGGTCGATACGGGGACGCAGGCCGATGGCCGAGACCACCAGGTCGCAGGCGATCACCTGGCCGTCGGACAGGTGCGCCTCCAGCCCGTCGGCGACCTTCTGCAAGCGGTTGAGCACAGGGCCCAAGTGGAAGCGCGCACCTAGGCTTTCCAGCCCGGCCTGGACCGCTGCCGCGGCGGCCGGGTGCAGCAGCGTCGGCATGACTTGCTCGCACGGCGCCACCAGTTGTACTTCGTAGCCACCCAGGCTCAGGTCGTTGGCGAACTCGCAGCCAATCAGGCCGGCCCCCAGCAGCAACACCCGACGCTTGCCGGCCGCCGCGGCCCTGAAGCGTGCGTAGTCTTCCAGGTCATTGATGGGGAAGATCAAGTCCGCCCCATCGCCCTGTACCGGCACGCGCACGGTTTCGGCACCCCAGGCCAGGATCAGGTCGCGGTAGTTCACCGCCTCTTCGCCGATCCACAGCCGTTTGTGGCCCGGATCGATGCCGCTGATGCGGGTATGGGTCCGCACTTCGGCCTTGAGTTGCTCGGCCATGGCCCCCGGCTCGGCCATGCTCAGGCCGTCGGCGTCTTTGTTCTTGCCAAAGCCTGTGGAGAGCATCGGCTTGGAATACGAGCGACCGTCGTCCGCAGTGATCAGCAGCAACGGGGTTTCGCTGTCGAGCTTGCGAAACTCCCGGGCCAGGTTATAACCGGCCAGGCCTGTACCGACGATGACGACAGGTGCGCTCATGTTGCTCTCCATTTGATGAAACGATCAGTTGATTTCGATCATTTCGAAATCCATTTTGCCGACGCCGCAGTCCGGGCACAGCCAGTCTGCCGGTACATCCTCCCAGCGGGTGCCGGGCGCGATGCCATCGTCAGGCCAACCGTCAGCTTCGTTGTAGATCAGGCCGCAGACGATACATTGCCACTTCTTCATTCCAATACTTCCTCAAGATGTCAGGCCTTGGCCGGTATTTTCCGGCTCAGGGCCGTTTTGTACTGATCGGTTGCGACAGATGCAAGCACGATCAGCAGGGCAGCCGGCCGGGCCCGTCAAAACCCGCGACCGACATGGTAAGCTCGCGGCCTCATTTGCTGCCATTCAAGACCTCTGTGCCGCATACAAATTCGATATTTCCTACACTCCAATGGCTGCCCCAGCACCTGCTGTCGCCCCGCCCCGATGCGGGTGTGCTCGATTGGCTGTTCGACGAAGGCTCCCTGACCCGGCGCCTCACGCGCCTGTCGGACGGCCATTTCAGCGTGACGCCGCTGTTCGAAGGCTGGCAGCCGTTACGCGCCGACGAATGTGCCGCCCTGGACCTGGCCGAGGGCAGCGAGGGCTGGGTACGCGAAGTGTATCTGCGCGGCCGCGACCAGCCTTGGGTGTTCGCCCGCAGTGTGGCGGCGCGCAGCGCCTTGCAGGGTGACGGGTTGCAGATGGACGAACTGGGCAGCCGCTCCCTGGGCGAATTGCTGTTTTGCGACCAGGCGTTCCAGCGCCGGGCCATCGAGGTTTGCCATTACCCCGAGGCCGGGTTGCCGGAAGACGTCCGCGCCAGCGGGCTGTGGGGTCGCCGTTCACGTTTCGATCGCGGTGCGTTGAGCGTGCTGGTGGCGGAAATCTTCCTGCCACGCTTGTGGACCGTCGCCCGCGCCTATTCGGAGAATTTCTGATGTACGTGCAACTGCTCAAATCCTTGAATCGCCTGAATCCACGGGCGTGGGACTTCGTGCAACTGACCCGTATGGACAAGCCCATCGGCATCTACCTGCTGCTGTGGCCGACGCTGTGGGCGTTGTGGATTGCCGGTGAAGGCTCGCCGTCCATCGCCAACGTGGTGATTTTCGTCCTCGGCGTGGTGCTGACCCGCGCCGGCGGCTGTGTGATCAATGACTGGGCCGACCGCAAGGTCGACGGCTACGTCAAACGCACCGAGCAGCGCCCGCTGGTGAGCGGCAAGATCAGTTCGAAAGAAGCGCTGGTGTTCTTCGCCGTGCTGATGAGCGTGAGCTTCCTGCTGGTGCTGTGCACCAATGCACCGACCATCCTGTTGTCCCTCGGGGGCCTGGCGCTGGCGTTCAGCTACCCGTTCATGAAGCGCTATACCTACTACCCGCAAGTGGTGCTGGGCGCGGCGTTCTCCTGGGGCATGCCGATGGCGTTCACTGCCGAAACCGGGCATCTGCCGGCGGCCGCGTGGTTGCTGTACATCGCCAACCTGCTGTGGACGGTGGGCTACGACACCTATTACGCCATGACCGACCGGGACGATGACCTGCGCATCGGCGTGAAGTCCACGGCGATCCTGTTTGGCGATGCCGATCGGGTGATCATCCTGACGCTGCAAGGCCTGGCCTTGGCTTGCCTGCTGCTGGCCGGATCGAAATTCCAGCTGGGCGGCTGGTTCCACCTGGGGCTGGTGGCCGCTGCCGCATGCTTCGCCTGGGAATTCTGGTACACCCGTGGCAGGGACCGGATGCGTTGCTTCCAGGCGTTCCTGCACAACCACTGGGCCGGGTTGGCGATTTTCGTGGGGATTGTGCTGGATTACGCGTTGCGCTGAGGCCGCCGGTCCAACACTGAACCTTGGGTCATGAAAGGCTTTGTGGCGAGGGAGCTTGCTCCCGCTCGGTTGCGCAGCGACCGCAAGATTTTGGGACTGCTTCGCAGCCCAGCGGGAGCAAGCTCCCTCGCCACAAAAGCGTTTCGGGGTGGTCAGTCGGGCTTGGCGACCTTCCAGGCGCCGTCCATTTTGCCGTCACCGGTCATGTCCCCCGCCTTCTTGTCCATGACGAAGGTGTACAACGGCTTGCCATCGTAGGCCCACTGCTTCGTACCGTCGTCACGGTTGATCACCGTCCATTCGCCCGTGGACTTGTCGTCGCTTTCAGCCTTGAGCGGTGGCCAGTTGGCGGCGCATTTGTCGTTGCACATCGACTTGCCGCCCGTGTCTTTGGCAAACGTATACAGCGTCATGCCTTTGTGATCGGTGAACATGCCGTCTTTTTCCATCGCCGGTTCAGCCGCGAACGCCCAGGTCGGCAGCGCCAGTGCAGCTGTGACCGCCAGAACCTTGATGGATTGGGTGAAGTAAGTCATGGAAACCTTCTTTTGTGGTTGTCAGGATTCGGACTGAAAAGCTTAGTCCAGGATCCCCCTTGCTGCCGGGCCAGGAAATAACTGTCACACGACTGCAATAATTCCGTTATCTAATGCGGCGCAAGACAGTTAAATGACAAGAGGATTACCCCATGGTTGGCAGGAGCATTCTGATCGTCGACGACGAGGCACCCATCCGCGAGATGATCGCCGTTGCGTTGGAGATGGCCGGCTATGACTGCATGGAAGCAGAAAACTCTCAACAGGCCCACGCCATCATCGTCGACCGCAAGCCCGACCTGATCCTGCTGGACTGGATGCTTCCCGGCACGTCAGGTATCGAACTGGCGCGACGCCTCAAGCGCGACGAGCTGACCGGGGATATCCCGATCATCATGCTCACCGCCAAGGGCGAAGAGGACAACAAGATCCAGGGCCTGGAAGTCGGCGCCGACGACTACATCACCAAGCCGTTTTCCCCACGGGAACTGGTGGCGCGCCTGAAAGCCGTGCTGCGCCGCGCCGGGCCGACCGATGGCGAAGCGCCGATTGAAGTCGGTGGCCTGCTGCTCGACCCGATCAGCCACCGCGTGACCATCGACGGCAAACCCGCCGAGATGGGGCCGACCGAATACCGCCTGCTGCAATTCTTCATGACTCACCAGGAACGTGCCTACACCCGCGGCCAATTGTTGGATCAGGTCTGGGGCGGCAACGTCTACGTCGAGGAACGCACCGTGGACGTGCACATCCGGCGCTTGCGCAAGGCCCTCGGCGATGCTTATGAAAATCTGGTACAAACCGTGCGCGGCACCGGTTATCGTTTTTCGACCAAGGCCTGATCCGAGCCCTTACCGCCCGACAAGCTGACAAGGACGCGCGTCACGTGAATCAAAACTGGCATGGCACCCTGATTCGCCACATGTTGTTGCTGGTGACCGGTTGTTTGCTGATCGGCCTGATCAGCGGTTATTACGGCTGGAGCCTGGCCGCCGGGCTGGGGCTTTACCTGGCCTGGACCCTCAAGCAATTGCTGCGCCTGCATGAATGGCTGCGCCTGCACCAACCCGACGAAGCCCCGCCCGACGGCTATGGCCTGTGGGGTGAGGTGTTCGACAGCATCTACCACCTGCAACGGCGCGACCAGCGCGTTCGCGGCCGCCTGCAGGCGGTGATCGACCGGGTCCAGGAGTCCACCGCCGCGCTGAAAGACGCGGTGATCATGCTCGACAGCGACGGCAACCTGGAGTGGTGGAACCGCGCCGCCGAGACCCTGTTGGGCCTCAAGACGCCCCAGGACAGTGGCCAGCCGGTGACCAACCTGGTGCGACATCCGCGCTTCAAGGAATATTTCGAGCAAGCCAACTACGCCGAGCCGCTGGAAATCCCTTCGCCCACCAACGATCGGTTGCGCATCCAGTTGTACATCACCCGCTACGGCAACAACGAGCACCTGATGCTGGTGCGCGATGTCACGCGGATCCATCAGCTGGAACAGATGCGCAAGGATTTCATCGCCAACGTTTCCCACGAACTGCGCACGCCGTTGACGGTGATCTGCGGTTACCTGGAAACCCTGCTCGACAACGTCGAGGAGGTGAACCCGCGCTGGACCCGGGCCTTGCAGCAGATGCACCAGCAAAGCGGGCGCATGCAGACCCTGCTCAACGACTTGTTGCTGCTGGCGAAACTGGAAGCCACCGACTACCCATCGGACAACCAGCCAGTGCCCATCGACGACCTGCTGCAAACCATTGCCGAAGATGCGCAGGAACTGTCCGGCCCCAAGCAGCAGACCATTACCCTGGAAGCCGACCCGGCCGTGCAGCTCAAAGGCAGCGAGGCGGAACTGCGCAGTGCGTTTTCCAACCTGGTGTTCAACGCGGTCAAGTACACACCGGAGCAAGGTCGGATCCATGTGCGCTGGTGGGGCGATGAGCAAGGCGCGCACCTGAGCGTGCGCGATTCGGGCATCGGTATCGACAGCAAGCACCTGCCGCGCCTGACCGAACGCTTCTACCGCGTCGACTCCAGCCGCAACTCCAACACGGGGGGCACCGGGCTGGGCCTGGCCATCGTCAAACACGTCCTGCTGCGCCATCGTGCCCGCATGGAAATCAGCAGCGTACCCGGCCATGGCAGCACCTTTACCTGCCATTTCGCCCCGGCCCAGGTGGTTCGCGCACGCCTCGCCCGCCCCGCTGATTGAGCACGCCCCCTAGGCAATCGCCGAGTCAGCCGCTACATTGACTGGCTTGCGCCTGCCTTTTCGGGCGCCCATTTCCAATTCCTACGACTATTCGGAACCCGCAAAACCCCATCATGGACCCTTCCCCTGGCTTGTCCCTCGTTACACTCTTCGCCGAATTCGGCATGATTCTTTTCGCTCTGATCCTGGTTTTGCTCAACGGCTTTTTCGTTGCGGCCGAATTCGCCATGGTCAAGCTGCGCTCGACCCGGGTCGAAGCCATTGCCGAGCAGAACGGCTGGCGCGGGCACATCCTGCGCACCGTCCACAGCCAGCTCGACGCTTACCTGTCTGCGTGCCAACTGGGTATCACCCTGGCGTCCCTGGGACTGGGCTGGGTCGGCGAGCCGGCGTTCGCCCACATCCTCGAGCCGTTGCTGGGCGCAGTTGGCGTACAGTCGCCGGAAGTGATCAAGGGCGTGTCGTTCTTCACCGCATTCTTCATCATTTCTTACTTGCACATCGTGGTCGGTGAACTGGCGCCCAAATCCTGGGCCATCCGCAAACCCGAGCTGCTGTCGCTGTGGACCGCCGTGCCGCTGTACCTGTTCTATTGGGCCATGTACCCGGCGATCTACCTGCTCAACGCCAGCGCCAACGCCATCTTGCGCATCGCCGGCCAGGGTGAACCCGGCCCGCACCATGAACACCATTACAGCCGCGAAGAACTGAAACTGATCCTGCACTCCAGCCGTGGCCAGGACCCGAGCGACCAGGGCATGCGCGTGCTGGCCTCGGCCGTGGAAATGGGCGAGCTGGAAGTGGTGGACTGGGCCAACTCCCGGGAAGACCTGGTGACGCTGGAGTTCAACGCGCCGCTCAAGGAAATCCTGGCGATGTTCCGTCGCCACAAGTTCAGCCGTTATCCGGTGTACGACAGCGAGCGCCAGGAGTTCGTCGGCCTGCTGCACATCAAGGACCTGCTGCTGGAACTGGCAGCCCTGGATCACATTCCCGAGTCGTTCAACCTGGCCGAACTGACCCGGCCGCTGGAGCGGGTGTCGCGGCACATGCCGCTGTCGCAGTTGCTGGAGCAGTTCCGCAAGGGCGGCTCGCACTTCGCCTTGGTCGAGGAAGCCGACGGTAACATCATCGGCTACCTGACCATGGAAGACGTGTTGGAAGTGCTGGTGGGCGACATCCAGGACGAACACCGCAAGGCCGAACGCGGCATCCTGGCCTACCAGCCGGGCAAGCTGCTGGTACGCGGCGACACACCACTGTTCAAGGTCGAGCGCCTGCTGGGGATCGACCTGGACCACATCGAAGCCGAAACCCTGGCCGGCCTGGTCTATGAAACCCTCAAGCGCGTGCCGGAAGAGGAAGAAGTGCTGGAAGTCGAAGGCCTGCGGATCATCATCAAGAAGATGAAAGGACCGAAGATCATCCTGGCGAAGGTGTTGATGCTCGATTGAGTCGTTGACTGAAGGTCGGCGGTGCTGCCTTCGCGAGCAAGCTCGCTCCCACAGGGGATCGCATTTCGGCCTGGAACAGCCAGCCCCTGTGGCGAGGGAGCTTGCTCCCGCTGGGTCGCGAAGCGGCCCTAAAGCGACAACTGCTTCGCAGCCGAGCGGGAGCAAGCTCCCTCGCCACAGAAGCGCCTTGGCTTGTGCAGAGGCTACTGCTTGCCCAACGCAAAGTTGGGCAAGTCGCCCACCGGCTGATTGAACTGGTAGGGAATCGACACCAGTCCCAACCCGGTATTGCGCTGCACCACGAAATGCAGGTGCGGGCCTGAGCTGTTGCCGGTATTGCCCGACAACGCCAGCGGCGTGCCCACCCCGACCCGCTGCCCTTCCCGTACGCTCACCGAGCCCTTCTGCAGGTGCAGATAGACACCCATGGTGCCGTCATCGTGTAGCACCCGCACGAAGTTGCCCGCGGGGTCGTCCCCGCGGCCGGTCTGCTCGTTTTCGGTCTTGATGACCACGCCGCCCCTCGCGGCGATGATCGGCGTGCCGACGGGCATGGCGATGTCCATGGCGTAGCGGTTCTTCGGGCCGTAATGGCTGTATTGGCCGTTGGCCCCCTGGCTCAGCCGGAACGGCCCGCCGCGCCAAGGCAGCGGGTACCGATAGGCCTCGGCGGCGCCTGCAGGGTCGCCCAGGGAATATTCGAACCGTGGGGTATACACCAGCGGCCTGCCGGGCCGGGTGGCCGTGAGCAGCACCAGACGCAGGTTGCTGCGCGCCGGCAGCACCCGACGAATCGGCCGGCTCGGCGCCCCGCTGACATTGCGCAGCCCGGCGAAACTCAACTCGATCTCCACCGGCGCGTACAGATCGTTGCGCACGAACACCGCGTCCGCGCCGTTCTGTTTCTTGATATCCAGAAACACCTGCCGCTCCAGGCGTTCGACCATGCGGTCGCGGAACACGAACACCTGGGCGCCCTTGCTGGGGCGGTCGCTATAGGACACCACGCCATTGGCATCGGTGGATTTGTAGATCGTCATGGCCACGGCCGAGGTGGAGGCCAGGACAAGACCACAGGCAAACAGCAGGGGCACGAGCATGGGCAAAGGTTCTGTCGAAAATGAAGGCCTGCACAGCAGCCTAGCAGCTGGGATGGACCAGCGTAGTCGACGGATGTTTCAAAATTGGATCAGCGATCGGTGTTGGATCTTATGGCCCCATCGCGAGCAAGCTCGCTCCCACACTCGATCCAGTGAATACTGAAGACCCCGTGTGGGAGCGAGCTTGCTCGCGATAGCGGCCTCAAAGGCGCCGCCGAATCAGGCGCCCGGCACGAAATGTTTCTGCGCCGTGCCGCGGGCGATCAGGCGGGAGATGTAGTCGAGTTTCTGCGGGTCTTTGTCGACGAAGCGGAACGTCAGTTGCAGCCATTCACTGTCGGGGGTCTGCTCATGGGCGACGATGGCATGCAGGTAGCCGTTGAGACGGGCCGTTTCGGCGTTGTCGCCCTGTTCCATGTCCAGCACTGCGCTTTCGAGCACTTGTGGCAGGGTGTCGGTGCGCTTGACCACCAGCAGCGCTTCCTTGAGGCTCAAGGCCTTGATCACGCATTGCTGGGTGCCGCTGGACAGGCGCAACTGGCCTTGGCCACGGTTGGTCGTCGAAGCGGCGGCTACCGGCGCCTTGACCGGTGGGCTGTTGAGCAGTCCACGGGCCGGGGCAGCCGCGGCTGCGGGAGCGGCCGCCGGCTTGGCAAACGGATTCGCCGCTGGCGCCGAAGCAACAGCCGCAACCGGCGCCTTATTGCCCGTCAGGGCGCTGAGGGAATCATTACCGAACGCCGAGTTCATCTTGGTCGGGGCACTGTTCATCAGCGTGTCGAGCTTGCCGACCTTGTGCAGGGCCTGCTTGACCTTGGTCAGCAACTGTTCGTTGGTGAACGGCTTGCTGACGTAGCCGGAAACGCCGGCCTGGATCGCCTGGACCACGTTTTCCTTGTCGCCGCGGCTGGTGACCATCACGAAGGGCATGCCCTTGAGGGTGTCCTGCTGGCGGCACCAGGTCAGCAGTTCGAGGCCGGACATTTCCGGCATTTCCCAATCGCACAGCACCAGATCGAATGCCTCGCGAGCCAGCAGGGCCTGGGCTTTCTTGCCGTTCACCGCGTCTTCGATACGCACGCCCGGGAAGTAGTTGCGCAGGCACTTCTTCACCAGGTCACGAATGAACGAAGCATCGTCCACGACCAACACACTGACCTTACTCATCCAGATACACCTCTAAAAAATCCCGGCAAGCATACCGCTTTTACTGATGGCATATTGCCAAAAAAACCGTCAGTCACGCCGGGACTTTTCGTTCGCGGGGTGCTGCTTTCGATTAAAAAAAACCCAAAAAAAAGCCCGACCAAAAGGCCGGGCGCTTTTCTTGGCAATCTTACTTATCGTCAGTTTCGCCCGGAACATTAGCGGTTTCGGACGGGGTGCCCTGAACTTCTTCCTTCATCCGCTTGAGCCCCAAATGGCGCACATCGGTGCCGCGCACCAGGTAGATGACAAGTTCCGAGATGTTGCGCGCATGATCGCCGATACGCTCCAGAGAACGCAGCACCCAGATAATGCTCAACACCCGGGAAATGGAGCGCGGGTCTTCCATCATGTAGGTCGCCAGCTCGCGCAGGGCGGTCTTGTATTCGCGGTCGATGATCTTGTCGTACTGGGCCACCGACAACGCCAGGTCGGCGTCGAAGCGGGCAAAGGCGTCCAGTGCGTCACGGACCATGTTGCGCACCTGGTCGCCGATGTGGCGAACCTCGACGTAGCCGCGGGGCGCCTCGCCCTCTTCGCACAACTGAATGGCACGACGGGCGATCTTGGTGGCTTCGTCGCCGATCCGCTCAAGATCGATCACCGACTTGGAGATGCTGATGATCAGGCGCAGGTCGGACGCAGCCGGCTGACGACGGGCCAGGATCCGCAGGCACTCCTCGTCGATGTTGCGTTCCATCTGGTTGATCTGGTCATCGATTTCGCGCACCTGCTGGGCCAGGCCGGAGTCGGCCTCGATCAGTGCGGTCACCGCGTCGTTGACCTGCTTTTCCACCAGCCCGCCCATGGCCAGCAAGTGACTGCGCACTTCCTCCAGCTCGGCGTTGAACTGTGCGGAAATATGGTGAGTAAGGCCTTCCTTCGAAATCATCTTGTTCGCTCCGCGAAAGTTGCAAGCTTCAAGCTGCAAGCTTCAAGCAGTTAAATGTTGATCCTGATAGCGCAGTGCGGCTATGCAGTTGCCTCGACTAGCCGTAGCGACCGGTGATGTAGTCTTCGGTCTGTTTCTTCGCCGGATTGGTGAACAGCGTATCGGTATCGCCGAATTCCACCAGTTTGCCCATGTACATGAACGCGGTGTAGTCGGAAACCCGCGCCGCCTGTTGCATGTTGTGGGTCACGATGACGATGGTGAACTTGGACTTGAGCTCGTAGATCAGCTCTTCGACTTTCAGCGTCGAGATCGGGTCGAGGGCCGAGCAGGGTTCGTCGAGCAGCAGCACTTCCGGTTCCACGGCGATGGTGCGGGCGATCACCAGACGTTGCTGCTGGCCGCCGGACAGACCGAGGGCCGACTCATGCAGACGGTCCTTGACCTCGTCCCACAGCGCGGCACCCTTGAGAGCCCATTCCACGGCTTCGTCGAGGATGCGCTTCTTGTTGATGCCCTGGATGCGCAAGCCGTAGACCACGTTCTCGTAGATGGTTTTCGGGAACGGGTTCGGCTTCTGGAACACCATGCCGACGCGACGGCGCAGCTCGGCCACGTCTTCGCCCTTGCGGTAGATGTTGTTGCCATAGAGGTTGATTTCACCTTCTACGCGGCAGCCGTCCACCAGGTCGTTCATGCGGTTGAAGGTGCGCAGCAAGGTTGACTTGCCGCAGCCCGATGGACCGATGAACGCGGTGACGCGCTGTTTCGGGATATTCAGGCTGACGTCATACAGCGCCTGCTTCTCGCCGTAGAACAGGCTCAGGCCGGGTACTTCGATGGCGACGGTTTCCTGCGCCAGATCCAGGCTCTGCTTGTCGCGGCCCAGGGCCGACATGTTGATGCCGTGTGTATGTGCTTCGTGTTGCATGGGAGGCTCCCTGTGCTAACAAATTCGGTTCGGAACGCCTGTGTGGCGGCCCCATGAAATTCCAGTGAACGCCGATCAATGTGGGAGCGAGCTTGCTCGCGAAGGGGCCCTCGAGGCCGCCAGAAGCTTCGCGAGCAAGCTCGCTCCCACAGACCATCAACTATCCAGTGCCTTGTACTTCTCGCGCAGGTGGTTACGGATCCACACCGCCGACAGGTTGAGCGTGGCGATCACCAGCACCAGCAGCAGCGCCGTGGCATAGACCAGCGGTCGCGCCGCTTCGACGTTCGGGCTCTGGAAACCGACGTCATAGATATGGAAGCCCAGGTGCATGATCTTCTGGTCCAGGTGCAGGTACGGGTAGTTGCCGTCCAGCGGCAGCGACGGGGCCAGTTTCACCACGCCTACCAGCATCAACGGCGCCACTTCACCCGCGGCACGGGCCACGGCGAGGATCATGCCGGTCATCATTGCCGGGCTGGCCATGGGCAGGACGATTTTCCACAGAGTCTCGGCCTTGGTCGCGCCGAGGGCCAGGGAGCCTTCGCGCACGGTACGCGGGATCCGCGCCAGGCCTTCTTCGGTGGCCACGATCACCACCGGCACCGCCAGCAGCGCCAGGGTCAGGGACGCCCAGAGCAGGCCCGGGGTGCCGAAGGTCGGTGCCGGCAAGGCTTCGGGGAAGAACAAGCGATCGACCGAACCACCCAGCACGTAGACGAAGAAGCCCAGGCCGAACACGCCGTAAACAATGGCCGGAACGCCCGCGAGGTTATTCACCGCGATGCGGATCAGCCGGGTCATCGGGCCCTGGCGGGCGTATTCACGCAGGTAGACAGCCGCCAGCACGCCGAACGGCGTCACGATCATCGCCATGATCAGGGTCATCATCACGGTGCCGAAAATCGCCGGGAAGATACCGCCTTCGGTGTTGGCTTCACGGGGGTCGTCGCTGAGGAACTCCCAGACCTTGCTGAAGTAGAAACCCAGCTTGGTGAACGTGCCCATGCCGTTTGGCTGGTAGGCGTGCACCACTTTGCCGATTTCGATCTCCACTTCCTTGCCGTTGGCATCGCGGGCCGTCAGGCTGTCGCGGTTGAACTGCGCATGCAGGTCGGCCAGGCGCACTTCGATGTCCTTGTAGCGGGCGTTGAGCTCGGCGCGCTCGCTTTCCAGATCGGCCTGGGCCGAAGCGTCGAGCTTGCCGTCCAGCTCCAGCTTGCGACCGTGCAGGCGGACACGCTCCAGGCCGGCATTGATGGCGCCGATGTCGACTTTTTCCAGGGTCTTGAGCTCGGCGGCCAACTGGTTGACCCGCTGTACGCGAGCCTGCAGTTGCGGCCAGGCCGCTTCGCCCTCGGCGATGACCTTGCCGCCTTCCTTGACGTTGACCAGGTAACCGTAGAAGTTGCCCCACTCACGACGCTCGATGGCCATCAGTTCCGGCGGCGTGGTCTGGTTGGTCAGCCAATCGCCGACGATCCAGGTGAAGTCAGTGCCATTCAGGTCTCGGTTACCGACCTTGATCAGTTCGCGGGTCATGAACTCGGGGCCTTCGTCCGGCACCGGCAGGCCGGCGCTTTTCAGGCGCTCGCGAGGCACTTCTTCTTTCTGCACGACTTCGCCAACCACCAGGTGCGCAGGCATGCCCGGCACGTTGTAGTTGGCGTGGATCAGGTCTGCCGGCCAGAAGTGGCCCAGGCCGCGCACAGCGATCACCGCCAGCAGGCCAATGGTCATGATGACCGCGATGGACACCGCGCCACCGCTGATCCAGACGCCGGGGGCGCCGCTCTTGAACCATCCTTTCAGGGAGTTCTGTTTCACAGACTTCTACCTTTCTTAAAGCGACGAATATTTCTTGCGCAGACGCTGACGGATCAGCTCGGCGAGGGTGTTCATGACGAAGGTGAACAACAGCAACACCAGGGCCGACAGGAACAGCACGCGGTAGTGGCTGCCGCCGACTTCCGACTCGGGCATCTCCACCGCCACGTTGGCCGCCAGGGTGCGCAGGCCTTCGAACAGGTTCATTTCCATGACCGGCGTGTTACCGGTGGCCATCAGCACGATCATGGTCTCGCCCACCGCACGGCCCATGCCAATCATCAGCGCCGAGAAAATGCCCGGGCTGGCGGTGAGGATCACCACGCGGGTCATGGTCTGCCACGGCGTGGCACCCAGGGCCAGGGAGCCCAGGGTCAGGCCGCGCGGCACGCTGAACACGGCGTCTTCGGCGATGGAATAGATGTTCGGGATCACCGCGAAGCCCATCGCCAGGCCCACCACCAGGGCGTTGCGCTGGTCGTAGGTGATGCCCAGGTCATGGGAGATCCACATGCGCATGTCGCCGCCGAAGAACCAGGCTTCCATGTACGGGCTCATGTACAGCGAGAGCCAGCCCACGAACAGGATCACCGGGATCAACAGGGCGCTTTCCCAGCCCTCGGGCACTCTCAAGCGAATGGATTCCGGCAGGCGGCTGAAGGCGAAACCGGTGACCAGGATGCCGATCGGCAGCAACATCAGCAGGCTGAAGATGCCCGGCAGGTGCCCTTCGACATACGGCGCCAGGAACAGGCCGGCGAAGAAACCGAGGATCACCGTCGGCATCGCCTCCATCAGCTCGATCACCGGCTTGACCTTGCGGCGCATGCCCGGGGCCATGAAGTAGGCGGTGTAGATCGCTGCGGCAACCGCCAGCGGCGCGGCCAGCAGCATCGCGTAGAACGCCGCCTTCAGGGTACCGAAGGTCAGCGGCGAGAGGCTCAGCTTGGGCTCGAAGTCGGTGTTGGCGGCGGTCGATTGCCAGACATATTTAGGTTCGTCGTAGTTTTCGTACCAGACCTTGCTCCACAACGCGCTCCACGACACTTCCGGGTGCGGGTTGTCCAGCGTCAACGGTTGCAGCTTGCCGCCCTGTTCAACGATCAGGCGGTTGGCCCGTGGCGACATGCCGAACAGGCCCTGGCCGTCGACCACCTGGTCCACCAGCAGGGTGCGGTGGGCGGTGCTGTGGAACACGCCGAGCTTGCCGGCGGCGTCGAGCGCCACGAAACCCTTGCGACGCTCTTCGGCGCTGATCTCGACGATGGGCGCGCTGCCCATCTGGAAGGTTCGAATCTGCTTGAAGCGCAGCTCACCGTCCGGATCCCGGGCCATGAACCATTGGGCCAGGCCGCCCTTGGAGTCGCCGATGATCAGCGAGATCCCACCCACCAACTGGGTGGCGGCGGTGACTTGGGCGTCGGCGTTTTCCAGCAGCTTGTAACGGCCGTTGAGGCTCTTGTCCCGCAGGCTGAACACATCGGCCTGGGCACGTCCGTTGACCACATACAGCCATTGCTGGCGCGGGTCGACGAAGATGTTCTTCACCGGCTCGGTCATCTGCGGCAGGTCGATACGCGTCTGCTCGCTGGTGACTTCACCGGTCATCATGTTTTCTTCGCTGGTGAGCGACAGCACTTGCAGCTGGGCGCCGCTGGAGCCGGCCAACAGCAGGGTCGAATCCGTGGCGTTGAGGCTGACATGCTCCAGGGCCGCGCCCTGTTCGTTCAAGGCGATCGGCGTCTCGCCGTAAGGGTATTCGACGGCGGGCGAGATGGTTTTCTTGCCGTCCGGGTAGGTGACCTTATAAGTGTGACGGAACACCAAGGCTTGGCCGTTGGACAGACCGATCGCCACCAATGGGCTGCCGGGCTGGTCCTCGCCAATGGCGGTCACGCTGGCACCGGCCGGGATCGGCAGGTCGACACGGCGCAGTTCGGCGCCACTGCTGACGTCGAAAAACAGCGCCTGGCCCTTGTCGGAAACCCGCATGGCGACCTGGTTCTGTTCTTCGATAGAGATCATCAGCGGTTTGCCGGCGTCTTGCATCCAGGCCGGGGTGATCGAGTCCTTGGCGGTCAGGTCCGCGCCCTGGAACAGGGGCAGCACCACGTAGGCCAGGAAGAAGAAAATCAGCGTAATGGCCGCCAGGACGGCGAGTCCGCCGACCAGCACGTACCAGCGGGTCAGGCGATCCTTGAGCGCGCGGATGCGACGCTTGCGTTGCAACTCAGGCGTATTGAAATCAATGCGCTTGGGAGGGGAAGTCGTAGTCATTGTGGAGTTGGCCAGATCATTCATGCGCACACCCTAGCGATCCTGTATGACAGAAAGATGACAGTGAAGTGACGCAACAAATCCGCCGCCAGCTAGAAGCGGCAGCGGACGGAAAATTCGTGTCTGTGGGAGCGGGCTTGCTCGTGAAGGGGCCAGCACATTCGACATGGATGCCGACTGATCCACCGCATTCGCGAGCAAGCCCGCTCCCACAGAGAGCCCGGGCGTTGGCCCGGGCTCAGGTATTACTGCTTGGCGACGTTGCCGCCTTCCTGCAGACCCAGGTCAGCCAGTGCCTTGGCGGCGACTTTGGCAGGTACCGGGATGTAGCCGTCCTTGACCACGACTTCCTGGCCTTGCTTGGACAGGATCAGCTTCACGAACTCGGCTTCCAGCGGGGCCAGAGGCTTGTTCGGCGCCTTGTTGACGTAGACGTAGAGGAAACGCGACAGCGGGTACTTGCCGTTCAGGGCGTTTTCTTCGGTGTCTTCGATGAAGTCAGTGCTGCCTTTCTTGGCCAGGGCCACGGTCTTCACGCTGGCGGTCTTGTAGCCGATGCCCGAGTAACCGATGCCGTTCAGCGAAGAGCTGATCGACTGCACGACCGAAGCCGAGCCTGGTTGTTCGTTGACGTTTGGCTTGTAGTCGCCTTTGCACAGGGCTTCTTCCTTGAAGTAGCCGTAGGTGCCGGATACCGAGTTACGACCGAACAGTTGCACTGGCTTGTTGGCCAGGTCACCGGTCACACCCAAGTCACCCCAGGTTTTCACATCGGCTTTGGCGCCGCACAGACGAGTGGACGAGAAGATCGCGTCGACCTGTTCCATGGTCAGGTGCTGGATCGGGTTGTCCTTGTGCACGAATACGGCCAGGGCGTCCACGGCAACCGGAATAGCGGTTGGCTTGTAGCCGTACTTCTGTTCGAAGGCCTGCAGTTCGTTGTCCTTCATCTTGCGGCTCATCGGGCCCAGGTTGGCGGTGCCTTCGGTGAGCGCGGGCGGCGCGGTGGAGGAACCGGCGGCCTGAATCTGGATGTTTACGTTCGGGTATTCTTTCTTGTAGTTCTCGGCCCACAAGGTCATCAGGTTGGCCAGGGTATCGGAGCCGACGCTGGAGAGGTTACCCGACACACCAGTGGTCTTGGTGTAGCTCGGGATCGCAGGGTCAACAGCGGCAACCGCGTTGGCAGTCGCAACGCCAGCAGCGACAAAAGTCATTGCCGCCATCAAACGCTTCAGTTTCATGCCTTACTCCTAGCAGATAGGTGTGTTAAGTCGGCCAAGTATTGGTAAGCCGTGTGAACACTCTATGGCTGAAATATGACAATTGGATGAAAGGCCAGCATTGAGTTTTACAGGATGATTCATGCCGCCCCAATCGCGAGCAAGCTCGCTCCCACAGTGGATTTGCGGTGAACGCAGCCCTCTGTGGGAGCGAGCTTGCTCGCGATGAAGCCTATGCAGTCAGCGAAAGATTCGGACCTAGCGCCCCTTCTTCCAGAGATAACCGCCCACGGCAATTCCGATACCGCAGATCACCGCCACGTAATAGGCCGGTCCCAGCGGGCTTTCCTTGAGCAGCAGGGTAACGATCATCGGGGTCAAGCCGCCGAAGATGGCGTACGCCAGGTTGTAGGAGAACGACAGGCCGCTGAAGCGCACCACGGCCGGGAACGCCTTGACCATGACGTAAGGCACCGCGCCGATGGTGCCCACCAGCAGGCCGCTCAGCGCATAGAGCGGGAATAGCCAGTCGGGGTGGTCGAACAGGCTGTGATAAAAGGTCCAGGAGGTGATCAGCAGCAACGCGCTACCGAAGACAAATACCCGCCCGGCGCCGAAGCGGTCGGCCAGCACGCCGGAGCCGATGCAACCAAAGCTCAGGAACACGATCGCCAGGCTGTTGGCCTGCAACGCGGTGGTCGGGCTGAAGTGGTAAACGGTCTGCAACACCGTCGGGGTCATCAGGATGATCACGATGATGCCGGCCGACAGCAGCCAGGTCAGCAGCATCGAAATCGCGATGGCGCCGCGATGATCGCGCAGCACGGCCCGCAGCGGTATTTCCTCGGCCAGGGCCTTGCGCAGTTGCAGCTCGGCGAACACCGGGGTTTCGTGGAGCCAGCGGCGCAGGTACACCGAAAACAGACCGAACACACCGCCCAGCAGGAACGGGATCCGCCAGGCGTAATCCGCCACTTCCACCGGCGTATAAATGCTGTTGATGGCTGTGGCGACCAGCGAACCCAACAGAATCCCCGCCGTCAGGCCGCAGGTCAGGGTGCCGCAGGCATAGCCGATGTGGCGCGCCGGAACATGTTCAGAAACGAAGACCCAGGCCCCCGGCACTTCCCCGCCGATGGCCGCGCCCTGGATCACCCGCATCAGCAACAGCAGGATGGGCGCCCACATGCCGATCTGCGCATAGGTGGGCAACAGGCCCATGATCAGGGTCGGCACAGCCATCATGAAAATGCTCAGGGTGAACATTTTCTTGCGCCCCAGCAGGTCGCCGAAGTGGGCCATGATGATCCCGCCCAGCGGCCGGGCCAGGTAACCGGCGGCAAAAATGCCGAAGGTCTGCATCAGGCGCAGCCACTCGGGCATTTCGGCAGGAAAGAACAATTTGCCGACCACGGTGGCAAAGAACACGAAGATGATGAAATCGTAGAACTCCAGCGCACCGCCCAAAGCTGAAAGCGACAGGGTCTTGTAATCGTTGCGGGTCAGTGGACGTGCTGGTTGTGCGGGCGTCGCCGTGCTCGAAGGCGCAGTGGTCATGGCAAGGGCTTCTCTTATAGTCAATTCTGCAACCCTGGCAATACGGGTTGGGGCCTGGGCAGGTCCGGCACGATAGCAAATTGTTCGAAAAAGCACATAGAGGCGCGTATTTGATAGTCGAAATCAGAACCGAGTGGTCGTCTCGACGTCTATCGCCCGATATACTCGCAACCTTGCAGTACTCTGTAAGGGGTTGCTGTGCGAAAACGTCGTTGGTGGTGTAATACCAGAACCAGCCGGTTTCGCAGAGTTTCCCTTTGGCACGCCTTTACGAAAAACGTGACGAACGCAGTATGTTCGGGCTGAATCGTTTTTTTCAAAGACGGCTATTCACCTGAAGTACCAGACAGCGTTACGGGTCAGAGGCCCCCCGGCATGATAGAGCTCGAACAAGAAGATCCAATCCCGCAAGGCGACCTGGCCCTGCAAATCACCGCGCTCCCTCGCGAGACCAACGGCTTCGGCGATATTTTCGGCGGCTGGCTGGTGTCCCAGATGGACCTGGCCGGCACCGCCATGGCCAGCAAAGTAGCCGGCGGACGCGTGGCCACCGTGGCGATCGATCGCATGGCGTTCCTGGTGCCGGTGGCGGTGGGTGCGCAGCTTTCCTTTTATACCCAGGCGCTGGAAATCGGCCGCAGCTCGATCCAGATGATGGTCGAGGTCTGGAGCGACGACCCGCTGTCCAGTGAATGGCGCAAGGTGACCGAGGCGGTCTTTGTCTTTGTCGCCATCGACGGCAGCGGTCGTACCCGCTCGGTTCCGCCGCGCGCCCGTTAAACACGGCGGCCGTTTTGCGGTCCATTGCAGTCCCTGTTCCCGAGCGAGATTTGCAACATGCCTACGCCCAACGTCGAAGCGGTCAAACTGGATGAACTGAACGCCTGGCGCATCCGTCACGGTCAGGCCGAGTTGCTGGTAGCCCAGCAAGGCGCGCACATCCTCAGTTATCAAGTGGACGGCCAGCCGCCACTGATCTGGCTCAACGACCAGGCCACGTTCAAGACCGGCAAGAGCATCCGCGCGGGCGTGCCGGTGTGCTGGCCGTGGTTCGGCAACCTGACGCGCAACCCCGACAGCGTACAGGCCATGCGCGTGAGCGACGACCCGGCCACGGCCCACGGCCTGGTGCGGGCGATGGATTGGGAATTGAAGGGCATCGAAGCCGAAGGCGAAAGCCTCAAGGTGGAGTTCGTGCTGCCTTACCCTGAAAACGGCCTCTCGGGCTGGCCTCACCAGGTCGACCTGACGCTGACCATCGTGATGGACGAGCAGTTGCACATCCGCCTCACCAGCCATAACCGTGGCAGCGAAACCGTCAGCCTCAGCCAGGCGCTGCACAGCTACTTCGCCGTGAGCGACGTGCGCAACGTGCAGGTCGAAGGGGTGGATGGCTTGAGCTACATCGAGACCCTGGACGACTGGAACACCCACACCCAGGCCGGCGACCTGACATTTGCCAGCGAGACCGACCGCATCTACCTCGACACCCCGCCGACGCTGAGCATCATTGACCCGCACTGGGAACGACGGATCGAACTGACCAGCAGCGGTTCGCGCTCGGCGGTGATCTGGAACCCCTGGACCGAACGCGCCAAGGCCTTCAGCGACATGGCCGACGATGGCTGGCAGCGCATGTTGTGCATCGAGACGGCGAATGTGATGGACGACGTGGTGACGTTGTTGCCGCAGGCCAGCCATACCCTTGGCGTGAGCATCTGCAGCAAGCCGCTCTAAACCCCACCACAAAAACCACTGTGGGAGCGAGCTTGCTCGCGATAGCGGACGGACAGTCAACCTCAGCGTCGACTGACACACCGCCATCGCGAGCAAGCTCGCTCCCACATTGGGTTTGGGTCAAGCCAACCAGCCGGTTACAAATCCGCCTCCTGCACCACCCTCACCTTCTCCGCCTCCAGCGCATACGCCGCACTCGCCAGGTCGTTGTCGACCTTTTCGATCTTCAGCGTGCCCGTCACCCAGAGCGGCGTGTAGATGTCGTCCAGCTTCAGGCCCTTGGGATAGCGCACCAACACCAATTGGTTAGGCGGCGGTGGCGGGACGTGGATGCAGGCGCCAGGGTAGGGCACCAGGAAAAACAGCGTGCTGCGGCCCTTGGCGTCGGTTTCCAGCGGCACCGGGTAACCGCCGATGCGGATGTGCTTGTCGTTCATCGTCGCCACGGTCTTGGTCGAATACATCACCGCCGGCAAGCCCTTGCTTTGCTTCAGGCCGCCCTTTTCGGTGAAGGTGCCGTTGGCTTCCGGGGAGTTGTGGTCGATCTCGGGCATGGCCTCGAGGGCTTTCTGGTCCGACTTGGGCATCAGTTCGAGCCAGTCGGTTTCCGGCAGCTCGGCGGCATGGGCCAGGCCACTGCCCAGCAGAAGAAGGGTCAATACTAGACGGCGCATGAAAGGGCTCGGCAATGAATGAAAAGTGAAACGCCGAGCATTCTAGCCCCCTCTGCTCGCCACGCAGAGAGGGCCTTGCTGCATTTGGATCAGTTTCTTTTGATCAGGCCGTAGATCACCAGCAACACGATCGCGCCCACCAGGGCACCGATGAAACCTGCGCCTTGGCCGGCCTGGTAGATGCCCAGGGCCTGGCCGCCGTAAGTGGCTGCCAACGAACCGCCGATACCGAGCAGGATGGTCATGATCCAGCCCATGCTGTCATCGCCCGGTTTCAGGAAGCGCGCCAGCAGGCCAACGATCAAGCCGATAAAGATGGTTCCGATGATTCCCATGGCATTTCCCCTCTCATTGAGTCGCTAAGCCAAAGCCCGGTCAGGCTTTGGCACTTAGCCATGAGAAAGATTAGCCGACGAATGGTTCCACCGCCGTTCCAGATTATTGTTCGGCGATCAGCGTCTCGACCTTGATGATCTGCTGGGCCAGCGTGGCCCGGTCAGCGCAGCGCAGGTTGGCGTGACCGACCTTGCGCCCGACCTTGAACGCCTTGCCATAGTGATGCAAATGACAGTCGGCAATCGCCAGGACCTTGTCGCTGTCCGGAACCTTGCCGATGAAATTGAGCATCGCGCTTTCACCGACCTTGGCGGTCGACCCCAGTGGCAGCCCGGCCACCGCTCGCAGGTGGTTTTCGAACTGGCTGCACTCGGCGCCTTCGGTGGTCCAGTGCCCGGAGTTGTGTACCCGCGGTGCGATTTCGTTGGCCTTGAGGCCGCCGTCCACTTCGAAGAACTCGAACGCCATCACGCCGACATAATCCAGTTGCTTGAGCACCCGGCTGGAGTAGTCCTCGGCCAGGGCCTGCAACGGATGATCGGTGCTGGCGACGGACAGCTTGAGGATGCCGTCCTTGTGGGTGTTGTGCACCAGCGGATAGAAGCGGATCTCACCGTCGCGGGCACGCACGGCGATCAGCGAGACTTCCCCGGTGAACGGCACGAAACCTTCCAGCAGGCAGGCCACGCTGCCAAGCTCGGCAAACGTACCGACCACGTCCTCAGGCTTGCGCAGGACTTTCTGGCCCTTGCCGTCGTAACCCAGGGTACGGGTCTTGAGCACGGCGGGCAGGCCGATGGCGGCGACAGCCGCGTCCAGGTCGGCCTGGGACTGAATGTCGGCGAAGGCCGGCGTGGGGATACCCAGGTCCTTGAACATGTTCTTTTCGAACCAGCGGTCACGGGCGATCCGCAAGGCTTCGGCGCTCGGGTAGACCGGAACGAACTGGGACAGGAAGGCCACGGTTTCGGCCGGGACGCTTTCGAATTCGAAGGTCACCAGATCGACTTCATCGGCCAACTGGCGCAGGTGATCCTGGTCGCCGTAGTCGGCCCGCAGGTGTTCACCCAGCGCCGCGGCACAGGCGTCAGGCGCCGGGTCCAGGAAAGCGAAGTTCATCCCCAGCGGCGTACCTGCCAGGGCCAACATGCGACCCAACTGGCCGCCACCGATTACACCGATCTTCATTCGTCAACAACCTCAGGCAATGCGTGGGTCTGGATTGTCCAGGACGCTGTCTGTCTGCTCAGCGCGGAATTTTTTCAGCACGGTATGAAACTGTGGGTGCTTGGCGCCCAGGATGCTCGCCGACAGCAGGGCCGCGTTGATCGCGCCAGCCTTGCCGATGGCCAGGGTCGCGACCGGGATACCGGCCGGCATCTGCACGATCGACAGCAACGAGTCGACGCCCGAGAGCATCGACGACTGGACCGGTACGCCCAGCACCGGCAGGTGGGTCTTGGCCGCGCACATGCCCGGCAGGTGGGCCGCGCCACCGGCACCGGCGATGATCACCTCGATGCCACGTGCCTCGGCCTCTTCGGCGTACTGGAACAGCAGGTCCGGGGTACGGTGGGCGGAGACCACTTTCACCTCGTAAGGGATGCCGAGCTTTTCCAGCATATCGGCGGTGTGGCTAAGGGTGGACCAATCGGACTTGGAGCCCATGATCACGCCAACCAGTGCACTCATCGTCGTGCCTCTTCTCTCTGGGCGCCCGCAGGCGCGTCAAAAAACAACAAGCCACGCAGGAAACCGGCGTGGCTTGTTGTACGAATTATGGCCGGGCGAACCGACCGAAGGCCGGGCAGTATACCGAAAATGGTGCGTTAAACGCACTTTCGCCGACCATCTGTCATTTGGGGTGAAGTGGCGGTTTTATTGACTCGCAGGTCAGCGAGCCAACAACCTAAATCCCCTGTGGGAGCGGGCTTGCTCGCGAATGCGGAGTGTCAGTCGCCACCTACATGACTGACACTCCGCATTCGCGAGCAAGCCCGCTCCCACAGGGGGGTCCGTTATTGTCAGACCCCGGCCACACCCTGCGCCGCACCGCCCTCAAGCTTGCGCCACAACAGCCGCACATTGGCCTTGCGCACCAGGGCGCAGCGGTACAGGCGGATCTCCAGGGGCACGTGCCATTGCGTGCCACCGCAGATCACCAGTTCGCCCCGGGCCAGTTCGGCGCGTACGCTCAGGTGCGGCACCCAGGCGATGCCCAGGCCTTCCAGGGCCATGCTTTTCAGGCTATCGGCCATGGCCGTCTCGTAGATCGTGGTGAACCGCAGCGCCCGCTGGCGCAACAACTGGTTGACCGAACGTCCGAGGAACGCCCCGGCGCTGTAGGCCAGCAGCGGCACGCTGGCCTCGCCTTCAAGGTCGAACAACGGGTTGCCGTTGGCATCGGCGGCGCACACCGGGAGCATTTCGGTCTGGCCCAGGTGCAGCGAAGGGAAGATCTCCGGGTCCATCTGCATGGCCGAATCCGGATCGTAGAAGGCCAGCATCAAATCGCAGCCACCTTCACGCAGGGCGTGGACAGCGTCGCCGACGTTGGTCGCCACCAGCCGCGTGGCGATGTTCATCCCTTCGTTGCGCAGTTGCGCGATCCAGCGTGGGAAGAAGCCCAGCGCCAGGGAGTGGGCGGCGGCCACTTGGATGACTTCGCCCTGCCCGCCTTCCAGGTGATGCAAATGGCGCAGCACTTCGCCCAATTGCTCCACCACGGTACGTGCCGTCACCAGGAACAACTGCCCCGCCGCCGTCAGCTCGACGGGCGTACGGGAGCGGTTGACCAGGGTCAGCCCCAGCGCAGCCTCAAGGCTGCGAATTCGCCGGCTGAATGCCGGTTGCGTCACGAAACGCCGCTCGGCCGCCTGGGAGAAACTGCGGGTCGCGGCCAGGGCACTGAAGTCCTCGAGCCATTTGCTTTCAAGATTCATCACGTCCTCCCCTACATGCACCAAAACAGGTCACACGTTCGCCGCACCGTCGGCGTCACACCGGCATTATGCCGAATATGCATAGGCCAGTGTTTAACAGCATTGGCCCTATTTTTTCCCAGAGCCTAGGATCCACAGCGTTCCGGCTCAGACCGGGTCCTTATCGAGATGATTTCCGTCATGTCCTCCGCTGCATCATTCCGCACAGAAAAAGACCTGCTTGGCGTACTCGAAGTACCAGCGCAAGCGTATTACGGCATCCAGACCCTACGAGCGGTAAACAACTTCCGTCTCTCCGGCGTCCCGATCTCGCATTACCCCAAGCTGGTGGTCGGTCTGGCAATGGTCAAACAGGCCGCCGCTGACGCCAACCGCGAACTGGGGCAGCTCAGCGAAGCCAAGCACGCCGCCATCAGCGAAGCCTGTGCACGATTGATCCGCGGCGACTTCCACGAAGAATTCGTGGTGGACATGATCCAGGGCGGCGCCGGCACGTCGACCAACATGAATGCCAACGAAGTCATCGCCAACATCGCACTGGAGGCCATGGGCCACCAGAAAGGCGAGTACCAGTACCTGCACCCCAACAACGACGTGAACATGGCGCAGTCCACCAACGACGCCTACCCGACCGCGATCCGCCTGGGTCTGCTGCTGGGTCACGACGCGTTGCTGGCCAGCCTCGACAGCCTGATCCAGGCGTTCGCGGCCAAGGGCGAAGAATTCAGCCACGTCCTGAAAATGGGCCGCACCCAGCTGCAGGATGCCGTGCCGATGACCCTCGGCCAGGAATTCCGCGCCTTCGCCACCACCCTGAGCGAAGACCTGGCACGCCTGAAAACCCTGGCGCCTGAACTGCTCACCGAAGTGAACCTGGGCGGTACCGCCATCGGCACCGGCATCAACGCCGATCCGCGCTACCAGGCCCTGGCCGTGCAGCGCCTGGCGACCATCAGCGGCCAGCCGCTGGTTCCGGCTGCCGACCTGATCGAAGCCACCTCCGACATGGGCGCCTTTGTGCTGTTCTCCGGCATGCTCAAGCGCACCGCGGTCAAGCTGTCGAAGATCTGCAACGACCTGCGCCTGCTGTCCAGCGGCCCACGCACCGGCATCAACGAAATCAACCTGCCGGCCCGCCAGCCAGGTAGCTCGATCATGCCCGGCAAGGTCAACCCGGTGATCCCGGAAGCGGTCAACCAGGTGGCATTCCAAATCATCGGCAACGACCTGGCCCTGACCATCGCGGCCGAAGGCGGCCAACTGCAACTGAACGTGATGGAGCCGCTGATCGCCTTCAAGATCTTCGACTCGATCCGCCTGCTGCAACGGGCCATGGACATGCTGCGCGAGCACTGCATCGTCGGCATCACCGCCAACGAAGCGCGCTGCCGCGAACTGGTCGAGCACTCGATCGGCCTGGTCACCGCCCTGAACCCGTACATCGGCTATGAAAACGCCACCCGCATCGCCCGTGTTGCCCTGGAAAGTGGCCGCGGCGTGCTGGAACTGGTGCGCGAAGAAGGCTTGCTCGACGACGCCATGCTCGACGACATCCTGCGCCCGGAAAACATGATTGCTCCGCGTCTGGTCCCGCTCAAAGCGTGATCGACACGGCCACCGCTCACCAGGTCGAGGGACTAGACACCTCTCACCTTTTGAGGGCTTGGGGATCTTCCCCAAGCCCTTTTTTTAATTGATAGCAGCCAAGGATGACCGAACCTGTGGGAAGGAACCTGCTCGCGATAAACGACGACGCGCTGCCCGTTGTAAACCGTGTCGCCAGCCAACGCGAGCAGGCTCGTCCCCACAAGAACCTGACCGTAAGGCCAGGTGTTTCAACGGGTCCGCTTCGTCGGACGCACCACAACTGTGCAGACGGGCACCGCACTGATAGGTATAGTGCCGCCCCTCTTCGCATGAGCGGTCGTCCGCAACGAGACCCTTAAACATGCGAAAACCGAACTAATAACAAACCCGCGAAAATGGACCGGGACGAAACTTCGCCTCACCTGTCGGGCCGCGCGCCGACCGATGTAACGCGATATTTCCAAATGGCCAGCATTTGCTTAAACAAAAAACAGCGAGGAATACTCATGCTCGAAGTCATCAACGACTTCCTATCAGGGAAAGTGCTGATCGTGCTCATTGTCGGGCTCGGTGGCTACTTCACGATCCGCTCGCGTTTCGTCCAGTTCCGTCACTTCTTCCACATGTTCACGGTGTTCCGTGACAGCCTGAAAAGCAGCACTGACCAGCTCAGTTCCTTCCAGGCCCTGATGCTCAGCCTGGCCGGTCGTGTCGGCGCGGGCAACATCGCCGGTGTCGGCATCGCCGTAACCCTCGGTGGGCCTGGTGCGGTGTTCTGGATGTGGGTAACCGCCCTGGTCGGTATGTCCAGCAGCTTCTTCGAGTGCTCCCTCGGCCAGCTCTACAAGCGCTGCGACTCCGAAGGCCAGTACCGTGGCGGCCCGTCCTATTACATCCAGCACGGCCTGCAGAAACGCTGGTTGGGCATGATCATGGCGTTCCTGCTGCTGGTCACCTTCGGCTTCGCCTTCAACGGCCTGCAAGCCCACGCCGTCACCCATTCCCTGAACAACGCCTTCGGCCTCGACACCACTTACACAGGCCTGGGCCTGGCCGTGCTGCTGGGCCTGGTGTTCATCGGTGGGATCAAGCGTATCGCCAAGGTTGCCGACCTGCTGGTACCGGTCAAGACCCTGGTGTACATCGGCGTGACCATCTACGTGATCGTGCTGCAGTTCGACCACGTACCGGCCATGCTGGCGACCATCGTCAAAAGCGCCTTCGGGCTGGACCCGGCCTTTGGCGGCCTGATCGGCAGCGCCATCGTCATGGGCGTCAAGCGTGGCGTCTTCGCCAACGAAGCCGGCCTGGGCAGTGCCCCTAACGTGGCCGCCGTAGCGTCGGTCGAGCACCCGGTAGCCCAGGGTGTGGTCCAGGCGTTCAGCGTGTTCCTGGACACCTTCGTGATCTGCACCTGCACCGCGCTGCTGATCCTGCTGTCGGGTTTCTACACCCCGGGTTTCGAAGGCGACGGCATTGCCCTGACCCAGAACTCCCTGGCAGCCGTGGTCGGTGACTGGGGCCGGATGTTCATCTCCGTGGCCCTGGCGTTGTTCGTCTTCACTTCGATCCTCTACAACTACTATCTGGGCGAGAACAACCTGCGCTTCATGCTCGGGGAGAACCGCAAGGCACTGATCGCCTACCGCGCGCTGGTGTTGGTCCTGATTTTCTGGGGCGCCATCGAAAACCTCAGCACCGTGTTCGCCTTCGCCGACATCACCATGACGCTGCTGGCGTTCGTGAACCTGATCGCGCTGTTCCTGCTATTCAAGGTCGGCATGCGCATCCTGCGTGACTACGATGACCAGCGTTCGGCCGGCATCAAGGTTCCGGTCTTCGACTCCAGCAAGTTCCCGGACCTGGATCTGGACCGCAAGGCGTGGCCAGCCACCCCGTCGGCGCCGGTTGCCAAGCCTGACGCCGCGACTGCTGGCGTGGCCGCAGCGCAACGCTGATCGGCAGGCCGATTGTAAAAAACCGGGCGCATCCCCTGCGCCCGGCGTGACACAGCGTAGGGTCGGCGTCATGCTCGGCCTTATGTTGTGGCGGCTGACCCAAGCTGCCGTTTTCGTCCTCGGAGAACAACCATGAATTCCTCGACCTACCCTGCCGCCCAGCACGTCATGGTGCTCTACACCGGCGGCACCATCGGCATGCAGGCCAGTGCCCACGGCCTGGCCCCGGCATCCGGTTTCGAAGCGCGGATGCGCGATTACCTGCACAGCCAACCCGAACTCGTCGTGCCGCAATGGCGCTTCCGGGAAATGTCGCCGTTGATCGACAGCGCCAACATGACCCCGGCCTATTGGCAGCAACTGCGCGAAGCGGTAGTCGATGCCGTGGACGTGCAGGGCTGCGACAGCGTACTGATCCTGCACGGCACCGACACCCTGGCCTACAGCGCGGCGGCGATGAGCTTCCAACTGCTGGGCCTGCATGCGCGGGTCTGCTTCACCGGCTCGATGCTGCCCGCCGGCGTGACCGACAGCGACGCCTGGGAAAACCTCAGCGGCGCCCTGGTCGCCCTCGGCCAGGGCCTGGCGCCGGGCGTGCACTTGTACTTCCACGGTGAGCTGCTGGCACCAACCCGTTGCGCGAAGGTGCGCAGCTTCGGTCGTCATCCGTTCAAGCGCCTGGAACGCCAGGGCGGCGGCACCCCGGCGCCGACCCTGCCAACGCAGTTGAACTACAACCAGCCCAAGCAACTGGCGAATATCGCGGCGCTGCCGCTGTTTCCCGGCATCAGTGCGCAGATCCTCGATGGCCTGCTGGGCAGCGGTATCCAGGGCTTGGTGCTGGAATGCTACGGCAGCGGCACCGGGCCGAGCGACAACCCGGCCTTCCTCGCCAGCCTCGAGCGGGCGCGGGACAGCGGCGTGGTGGTCGTGGCGGTGACCCAATGCCACGAAGGTGGCGTCGAGCTGGACGTGTATGAAGCCGGTAGCCGCTTGCGCGGTGTCGGCGTGCTGTCCGGCGGCGGCATGACCCGCGAGGCCGCGTTCGGCAAATTGCAGGCGTTGATCGGCGCTGGCCTGCCGGTGGAAGAGGTTCGGCGGCTGGTAGAGCTGGATCTGTGTGGCGAGCTTATCTGACACCCGGCAATCCCTGTGGGAGCGAGCTTGCTCGCGATAGCGGGCTGACAGTCGACTTCAGCGGCGACTGACACACCGCCATCGCGAGCAAGCTCGCTCCCACATTGGGTGTTGTATTGAGCTTCCGATTTTCATCCGGCATATAACTTGCTCCGTTTCCAGCTTCCCCTGGCTGGAAACGGACATGCTTCATTCCCACCTCACCACCCTCAACGCCGTCTCGCTGGTACTGAGCACCTTTAAAAGCGAAGGCTTGCCCAGTGATGCCTTGTTGGCCGGCAGCGGCATCAGCGCGGCGGACCTGAGCCGGGCCGATACGCGCATCACCACCAACCAGGAAATGCAGGTCTGCGCCAACGCCGTGGCCCTCAAGCGCGACATCGGCCTGGAATTGGGCCTGCGCATGCACGTTTCGTCCTACGGCATGCTCGGCTATGCCCTGCTCACCAGTGCCACCTTAGGTGACGCTTTGCGCCTGGCACTGCGCTATCCGGCGCTGTTGGGAACACTCTACGAGCTGAATCTGGACGACGATGGCGAGCACATCTGGTTCAGCGCCAGCGATTATCGGGAGAACCCGGCCCTGGCGGTGTTCAACGCCGAGTTCTGCATGGTTTCGCTGAAGGTGATCTGCAATGACCTCCTCGGCCATGCACTGCCGTTGCACGCTGCGCGCTTCGAACACCCGGCGCCCGATTACCAGGCGCGCTACACCGCGCTCTTCGACTGCCCGGTGCGCTTCGACAGCATCGATAACGCTTTCGCCTTCGACCGTCACTGGCTCGAGCAACCCTTGCCCCTGGCCGACCCCATCACCCATCACGCCATGGCCGAACGCTGTCGCCGGCAGAACACCGAATTCACCGGACGCCAAGCCTGGCTGGGACGGATCCGCCAGTTGCTCGACACCCAACTGGACGCCGCCCCCGGCCTGGAGGGCCTGGCCGAACAGATGAACTGCTCGGCGCGCACCTTGCGCCGCCACCTCAAGGACCTGGGCTGCAGCTACCAGGAATTGCTGGACGAACTGCGCTTCGAGCGGGCCAAGCAGATGCTCTGCGAGGACCAATTGCCGATCTATCGAATCGCCGAACGACTGGGCTTCAGCGAAACCGCCAGCTTCCGCCATGCCTTCGTGCGCTGGAGCGGCGTGGCGCCCAGCCAGTTCAGGGCCTGAATCAGCGCGTTCGTATACAGCGAGCCCCGTTTGGACCGGGACACGGCTACACCTTGGGGCCGGGGGTGTCTGTGCTGCCGCCATCGCGAGCAAGCTCGCTCCCACAGGCGTTGGGGCTGCTCGCAACATTTGTGAACAATGGCAATCCTCTGTGGGAGCGAGCTTGCTCGCGATGGCGACCCGGTCAGCGCCGCAAAAACGCCTGATGCAACGCTTCCACCGTCTGGAAGTGATACGCCGGGCGCTCGGTGCTGAGTTCTTCGTGGCTGCCAAACCCATACCCGACCGCTGCCGCATCCAGGCCATTGCTGTGGGCACCGATCAGGTCGTGTTTGCGGTCGCCGATCATCAGGGTGCTAGCCGGGTCGAGGCCTTCTTCGGCCAGCAGGTGGGCGATCAGCTCGACCTTGTTGGTACGGGTGCCGTCCAGTTCGCTGCCGTAGATCACCTTGAAGTGCCGGGCGAAGTCGAAGTGGCGGGCGATTTCCCGGGCGAAGACCCAGGGTTTGGAGGTGGCGATGTACAACTGACGCCCTTGGCCGCCCAAGGTTTCCAGCAGCGGCATCACGCCGTCGAAGACGCGGTTTTCGTACAGCCCGGTGACCTTGAACCGCTCACGATAGAAATTCACCGCTTCCCAGGCCTTCGCTTCGTCGAAGGCGTAGAACTGCATGAAGGCCTGCAACAGCGGCGGGCCGATGAAGTGCTCGAGGCGGGTCAGGTCGGGTTCGTCGATGCCCAGCTTGCTCAAGGCGAACTGGATCGAACGGGTAATCCCTTCCCGGGGGTCGGTGAGGGTGCCGTCGAGGTCGAAGAGTACGGTTTGGTAATGCATGGCAGTTCCTGGGGAATATCACTGACAAGCGGGAGCAAGCTCCCTCGCCACGATGAATGAGGGGATGGCAGGCGACCCCTTCAGGCCTGGTCGTAACCTTCGGCCAGATGCAGGTCCTTGAGCTTCACGTAGTTCGCCGCGCTGTAGGTGAAAAACGCGCGTTCCTTGTCTGTCAGCGGCCGGACCTGTTTCACCGGGCTGCCCACGTACAAAAAGCCGCTTTCCAGGCGCTTGCCCGGCGGTACCAGGCTGCCGGCGCCGATGATCACGTCATCTTCGACCACCGCGCCGTCCATGACGATGCTGCCCATGCCGATCAGGATCCGGCTGCCCACCGAACAACCATGGAGCATGACCTTGTGGGCGATGGTCACGTCGTCACCGATCAGCAACGGGAAGCCATCCGGATTGAAGGGCCCGGCGTGGGTGATGTGCAGCACACAACCATCCTGGACGCTGGTACGCGCACCGATACGGATGCGGTGCATATCGCCGCGAATGACCGTCAGCGGCCAGACGGAGCTGTCTTCGCCGATTTCGACGTCGCCGATCACCACCGCGGTGCTGTCGACAAAAGCGCCACGGGCTAGCCGCGGGCTGTGGTTCTGGTACGTGCGAAGGGTCACGATAGGCTCTCTCTTATCCGGTGATAGGCGCTGCTAGCTGCGGTGAACGCCGATTGTAATTAAGATGGGCCAATGTTTCTTCCAGCCAAGGTGTCGACCGTGAGCGTGAACAACCCTCTTTTGCAGCCCTATGACCTGCCGCCATTCTCGGCGATCCGTGCCGAGCACGTGCAACCGGCCATCGAGCAGATCCTGGCTGATAACCGTGCGGCCATTGCCGAAATCCTCAAGACCCAAGGCCAGCAGCCTACCTGGGCCCGCCTGGTTTTGGCGATGGACGAGCTCAATGATCGCCTGGGCGCCGCCTGGAGCCCGGTCAGTCATTTGAACGCCGTGCGCAACAGCCCGGAACTGCGCGAAGCCTACGAGGCCTGCCTGCCGGCGCTGAGTGCCTACTCCACCGAACTGGGCCAGAACCGCGAACTGTTCCAGGCCTTCGAAGCCTTGGCGAACAGCCCGGAAGCCGCCGGCTTCGACGTGGCGCAGAAAACCATCCTCGAACATTCCCTGCGTGATTTCCGTCTGTCGGGCATCGACCTGCCGCCCGAGCAGCAGAAGCGCTACGCCGAGGTGCAGAGCAAACTGTCCGAGCTGGGCAGCCGCTTCTCCAACCAACTGCTGGACGCGACCCAGGCCTGGACCAAGCACGTCACTGACGAAACCGCCCTCGCCGGCCTGACCGATTCGGCCAAGGCACAAATGGCCGCGGCCGCCCAGGCCAAGGAGCTGGACGGCTGGCTGATCAACCTGGAATTCCCCAGCTACTACGCCGTGATGACCTACGCCGAAGACCGCGCCCTGCGTGAAGAAGTCTACGCCGCCTACTGCACCCGCGCCTCGGACCAGGGCCCGAACGCCGGCCAGAACGACAACGGCCCGGTGATGGAACAGATCCTCGACCTGCGTCAGGAACTGGCCCAATTGCTCGGTTTCGCCAACTTCGCCGAGTTGAGCCTGGCGACCAAGATGGCCGAATCCAGCGACCAGGTCCTCAGTTTCCTGCGTGACCTGGCCAAGCGCAGCAAGCCGTTCGCGGCCCAGGACCTGGAACAGCTCAAGGCCTATGCCGCCGAACAGGGCTGCCCCGACCTGCAAAGCTGGGACAGCGGTTTCTACGGTGAAAAACTGCGCCAGCAGCGTTACAGCGTGGCCCAGGAAGCCCTGCGCGCCTACTTCCCGATCGACAAGGTCCTCAGCGGCCTGTTCGCCATCGTCCAGCGTCTCTACGGCATCGAGATCGCCGAACTGAAAGGCTTCGATAGCTGGCATCCGGATGTGCGCCTGTTCGAAATCAAGGAGAACGGCCAGCACGTCGGCCGCTTCTTCTTCGACCTCTATGCCCGCGCCAACAAGCGTGGCGGCGCCTGGATGGACGGTGCCCGTGACCGTCGTCGCACCTTCGAAGGCGTCCTGCAAAGCCCCGTCGCGAACCTGGTGTGCAACTTCACCCCGGCCGACAGCGGCAAGCCGGCGCTGCTGACCCACGATGAAGTCACCACCCTGTTCCACGAGTTCGGCCATGGCCTGCACCACCTGCTGACCCGCGTCGAACACGCTGGCGTGTCCGGCATCAACGGCGTGGCCTGGGATGCGGTGGAACTGCCGAGCCAGTTCATGGAGAACTGGTGCTGGGAACCCGAAGGCCTGGCGCTGATTTCCGGTCACTACAAAACCGGCGAACCACTGCCCCAGGACCTGCTGGAAAAAATGCTCGCGGCGAAAAACTTCCAGTCCGGCCTGATGATGGTCCGTCAGCTGGAGTTCTCGCTGTTCGACTTCGAGCTGCACGCCACCCACGGCGATGGCCGTAGCGTGCTGCAAGTGCTCGAAGGCGTGCGCGACGAGGTGTCGGTCATGCGCCCACCGGCCTACAACCGCTTCCCCAACAGCTTCGCCCACATCTTCGCCGGCGGGTACGCGGCGGGCTATTACAGCTACAAGTGGGCGGAAGTGCTGTCGGCCGATGCCTTCTCCAAGTTCGAAGAGGACGGCGTGCTCAACGCCGACACCGGGCGTGCCTTCCGTGAGGCGATCCTTGCCCGTGGCGGCTCCCAGGAACCGATGGTGCTGTTCGTCGACTTCCGTGGCCGTGAGCCATCGATTGACGCACTCTTGCGCCATAGCGGCCTGAGTGAGGACGCGGCAGCATGAGTGAGGGGCCTGTGATTACCAAACGACGCTTCATCGCCGGGGCGGTCTGCCCGGCGTGCAGTGAACCGGACAAGTTGATGATGTGGAACGAAGACGGCGTGCCGCACCGCGAATGCGTGGCCTGCGGTTATTCCGACACGCTCAACGAGCAAGGCCTGTCCGTGCCCAAGGAATTGGGCACCCGTGTGAACACCTCGGCGCTCAAGGTGCCGGACGCCAAGGTCCAGGCGGTGCAGTTTTTCCCCAACCCCAAGTTGAAGAAAAAAACCGACTGACATCTGCGGCATCACCTTCCGGGCCGCCCGGCCCGGAAGCGATACATATTTACCGCCGGGCCCGGGCCCTTCCTTTACAGACTGTCCAGCAAGTACAGACTGACCGGAAGGTTCCCATGCTCGACGCTGACAATCCGCTGTTGCAGGCCTATGACCTGCCCCCGTTTGCCCACATCCAGGCCCGACATTTCTCCCCGGCCCTGGACCGGATCCTGGTGGAAAGTCGCGCCCAAGTGGCCGATATCATCAAGACCCAGACCCCCTTTCCCACCTGGGATGACCTTGTACTGGCCGTGGACGAAATCCATGCACGCCTGGAGAGTTTCGGCTACCTGCTGCATCTGCTGACCACGACCAGGCCAGGGACGGCCTGGGCGCAGGCTTCCCTGGAATGCACTGAACGGCTGCATGACTTCCAGGTTGAACTCAAACAACACCCCACGCTGTTCACGCTTTACCAGCGCTTGGCAGACAGCCAGATCGCCGAGCATTTCGCCCCGGCTCGTAAACGGGTCCTGAAGAAAATCCTCGGCCAGTTTCACCAGAACAGGTCGGCAGAGCACCTGTCGGCCGACCTGAATCTGTTGAAGTTGCGCACCAACGAGCTCCAGGGGTTGTTCCTGGAAAACCTGCACATGGCCAATCAGGCCTGGAGCAAAGCGTTTGACGATGAAGCCCCGCTGAGCGGCCTGCCGTCGCGCTTCAAACAACAGATGGCCCAGCGGGCACGTGACGCTGGGCACACGGGATGGTTGCTGACGCTCAGCGAGGAATCGTTTGGCGTCGTCACTCAATACGCCGACAACCGCGCCCTACGTCAGCAGATGTACGAGGCTTACAGCACCCGCGCATCGGATCAGGGCCCCCAGGCGGGCCATTTCGACAACAGCGACATCCTCAGGCAGTTGTTGGAAGACCGTCATCGGTACGCCACCGTCCTGGGCTATGGGGATTTCGCTCAAATGGCGATCGAGAACGAGCAAGCCGTGTCGACCGAAGAAGTCCTGGCGTTCCTGCGGGCCCAACTCAAACGACAGCACGGCGCTTTCGACCGGGACGCGCGCCAGCTCAAGGCCTTTGCCACGCAACAGGGTTTCAACGAACTCCAGCCGTGGGACTATCCCTACCTGGCGAATCAACTTCGCCAGCAGGCAGCGGGCCTTTCCAAGGAAGCGCTGAGCGTCTGGTTCCCCTTGGAATCCACCTTCGCCCAGCTACTGCAGATAGCGACGGAGCTGTTCGGGGTGAGCTTCGCCGAGCGACATGACGTGGCGACCTGGCACCCGGATGTGCGCCTTTTCGAAGTCAGCGAATGGGGAGCGGTCATTGGCTACCTCTATTTCGATCCGTTTGCGGATGCAAGCCGAGACGGCTACCCCCATACCACCACCCTGAGAAGCCGCCGCATCACCGCCGAGGGACGCCCGCGACACCCCATTGCGACGCTGCATGCCTGGCTGCCGCGCAGCGTAGGGGCGGACCCGGTCCTGCTCGATCATCTGCAACTGCGGATTCTTTTCCATGAGTTCGGTCATTGCCTGCAGCATGTCCTGACCCGTGCCGAGTACCGTGACCTGTCGGGCGTCTCTGGCCTGTCCCGCGACACCGCCGAGTTTGCCGGGGTGTTGTTCGAGCAATGGTGCTTCTCCAGGCAATGCCTGCTGCGTGTCTCAAGGCACTATCAAACCGGGGCGACGATGCCTGACAAGGTCGCCGGCCAACTGCTGACCTTTGCCACCACCCAGGCCAGTTGGGAAACCGCCGTCCTGTTGCGCAACGCGTTATTCGATATGGAGCTGCACCGCACCCACGGCGATGGGCGGACCGTCCAGCAGGTGTTCGATCAAGCCAGTGCGCAGGTGGGGCATTTACCGGTGTCCGCGAACGAGCGCTGGCCCAATGGCCTGGATTACCTGGTGACCGGCTATGGCGCGCGGATCTACGCCTATGCCTGGTCGAAGGCACTGGCCGCCAACGTGTTCCAGCGATTCCAACGTGACGGGCTGTTCAACCCGGCAACAGGCCGGGCACTGCGCGAAACCGTTTTTGCCCCGGGCGACTTGCGACCGTTGTCCGAATCCATCGCCGCCTTTACCGGCACGCCGCCGATCAATGCTGCGGTAGCGCCACCTGGGGGTCGAGGTGCTGCGCCGGCGCCGTTGAATTGACCCAGCTTTCCAAGGAGCAAAGGGCAAAGACGCTGGTGCTGCAATCGCCGTTCGCCAGCGCCGTGCGGAGTTTGTCGATGTCGGCCTGCATCATGTAGCGCACTCCGTCCTTGAAGTGATGACTGTCACCGAAGCCACCCTCGGTCATTTCATTCAGGGCGTCTTCTTTGCTCCAGCCCTGGACCACCACCCGGTACATGGCGGCCACCAGCCCGGTGCGGTCCGAGCCGTGCTTGCAGTGCATCAGCACCGGCCCCTTGGCTTCGGCCGCCTGGACGGCGCGCAAGGCCCTGAGTATGTCGCTGTCATCGACGTGATTGGTGCGATAGGGCAACTGCACTTGCTCGATGCCGGGGGTGGACAGCCAGCGCTTGTCCGACTCCGGCAGGAAGGTGATGACCGTGCCGATCCTGAGCTTCGTCAGCAAGGGCACCGCCCCGCCGTCCGGCAGGGAGCTGCGGTAGAGCGTGGGGGACATCTGGTAGAGGTTGTAGTCCTTTTCCACCGGCTGTGCCCATTCAGCGGGCCTCGTCTCAGGGGAATCGGCCGCTTGAGCGGGTACCTCGGCCAGCCCGGTGAGCAAGGCCAGGCAGAGCAACGAACGGGAGCAGAACTTGAGCATGCACGGACGACCGACAATGAAGAAATACGAAAGGCTCAGTTTCGGCTCGCTGCGGTTAAAAGCCTGTGAGCAGAACGTCAAAGCGTTGTGAACGCCGATCCGGTATTTGGGCTGCTGAATGGCACTGGCCTTAATCGAATACAGCGAATACTGTATGCACATACAGCTTTCGGAGTATTCCCATGCCAGCCCCCCTTCCACCGCGCGGCCGCGGCACCGCGACCAACCCGCACAACCGCTTCGCCCCGAGTCGCTCGGTGGCCGAAGATGACGGCTGGTATCAGGAAGTCCCGCAGACCCAGGGCACCGAAGTGCGCATCGAAACGGCGAAGACCATCGTTACCCGCAACACCTCGTCCGATATCCCGTTCGACCGCTCGATCAACCCGTACCGAGGCTGCGAGCACGGCTGCATCTACTGCTATGCACGCCCCAGCCATGCCTATTGGGACCTGTCGCCGGGGCTGGATTTCGAAACGAAGCTGATCGCCAAGACCAATGCCGCCGATGTGCTGGAAGAGCAATTGTCCCGGCGCGGCTATCAATGCGCACCGATCGCGCTGGGGTCCAACACCGATCCCTATCAGCCTATCGAGCGCGAACAACGGATAACCCGCCGGATTCTCGAGGTGCTGCTGCGTTATCGGCATCCGGTGACCATCGTCACCAAGGGTTCGCTGATCCTGCGCGACCTGGACCTGCTGACCGAACTGGCGCAACAACGCCTGGTGCACGTGATGATCAGCCTCACCACCCTGGACGATGAACTCAAGCGCATTCTCGAACCCCGCGCGGCGGCGCCCAAGGCGCGGCTGCGGGCGATCAAGGTCATGCGGGAGGCGGGGATTGCCGTGGGAGTTCTGTGCGCACCGATGATCCCGATGATCAACGACAGCGAGATCGAGAGCCTGCTGGCCGAAGCCCACGCCGCCGGCGCGCAGAATGCCGCCTACGTCATGCTGCGCCTGCCGCTGGAAGTCGCGCCGCTGTTCGAGCAGTGGTTACAGGCGCATTACCCGCAACGCGCCGCCCACGTGCTGAGCCTGGTGCGCCAGAGCCGCGGTGGCGAACTGTATGACAGCCGCTTCGGTGCGCGGATGCGCGGCGAAGGCCCGTTCGCCGACCTGCTGGCCCAGCGATTCGCCAAGGCACTCAAGCGCCTGGGGCTGGAGCGTCGCGACGGCTACAATCTTGACTGCGATGCCTTCTGTCCGCCGGGCCGACAGATGTCGTTGATTTGATTAAAGTTGAACCTGGAACCGCTACTGGGGATGAACTGCGCCAGCGTTTCGCCACCCCTGGAATCATTGTCCTAGAGCCTTCGATTTCAGTTTGAGTTAAGTTTCGGCCGCTACCTTGTTCAGCGAGTGACTGACAGGTCGGGGATTACGACCTGGACGTATTTTAACCAGCCACGGGGTGGCCTGTGTGGTTAGTTCTGTTAGTTCAAATTCGGATGCCAGAAAGCCATAGCCAAGGCGCTGTGACGAGTCATAGCCCGCTATGGCGAGGAGCAGCAACGCAGGATATGGATTTCTGGCGCCGAAGTTGAGCTAAACAGAACTGACCACACAGGTCACAAATACCGTCAAAAGAGGATGAATCATGAGTGACAAGGATAAACAGCCGTTGGCTGCGTCGGCTTCAGCCCAACCCGAGGCGGAAACCGCCGATGCAGCGCTGCAGCATATTGTTGACGGCTTTTTGCATTTCCATCACGAGATCTTTCCGCAACAGGAAGAACTCTTCAAGAAACTCGCCACCGCCCAAGCGCCCCGGGCGATGTTCATCACCTGCGCCGATTCGCGCATCGTGCCCGAGTTGATCACCCATAGTTCCCCCGGCGACCTGTTCGTGACCCGTAACGTCGGCAACGTCGTGCCGCCTTACGGGCAGATGAACGGCGGCGTCTCCACCGCCATCGAATACGCCGTGCTGGCCCTCGGTGTGCAACACATCATTGTCTGTGGCCATTCCGACTGCGGCGCCATGCGTGCCGTACTCAACCCCGACACCCTGGAAAAAATGCCCACGGTCAAGGCCTGGCTGCGCCACGCCGAAGTGGCCAAGACCATGGTCCATGACAACTGCCCGTGCGGCGACGAAAAACAGACCATGCCCATTCTCACCGAAGAGAACGTGATCGCGCAGCTGCAGCATTTGCGAACGCATCCCTCGGTAGCGTCGCGCATGGCCAGCGGTCAGTTGTTCATCCATGGCTGGGTGTACAACATCGAGACCAGCGAGATCAAAGCCTTTGATGCGGACCAGGGACGTTTCCTGCCGCTCGATGGCAGCCATCCGATACCGGTGGCGACGCCCAAAGCGCGCTTCTAACCACTCTTAAACTTGTGTGGTTCAAGCCTTGCCGCCATTTGCGCGGTAGGGCTTCGCCATGCCTGAAGAAAACTTCGGGAGAGTTGCCATGCGTGCTGCTCAATTAAAAGCTGTTCTGCCACGGGAGCTGTTGGCTTCGGTGGTTGTGTTTCTGGTGGCCCTGCCTTTGTGCATGGGCATCGCCATCGCCTCTGGCCTGCCACCGGCCAAAGGTTTGATCACCGGCATCATCGGTGGTTTGGTGGTGGGTTTCCTGGCCGGCTCGAAGCTGCAAGTCAGTGGCCCGGCCGCCGGCTTGGCGGTGTTGGTCTTCGAACTGGTGCGCCAACATGGCGTGGCGATGCTCGGGCCGATCCTGTTGCTGGCCGGTCTGCTGCAATTGTTGGCCGGGCGTTTTCGCCTGGGCTGCTGGTTCCGGGTCACCGCGCCGGCCGTGGTGTACGGCATGCTCGCGGGTATTGGCGTGCTGATCATACTGTCCCAGGTCCATGTGATGCTCGACGCCGCGCCCAAGCCTTCCGGGCTGGATAACCTGGCGGCGTTCCCGGCGGCAGTGGCCCAGGCCTTGCCGTCCTTCGGCTGGCAGGCGGGCCTGCTCGGTCTGTCGACGATTGCGGTGATGTGGCTGTGGGAAAAGTTTCGCCCCCACAGTCTGCGCTTCGTTCCCGGTGCTTTGCTGGGTGTCGGCCTGGCGACCGTCGCCAGCCTGCTGCTGGCCTTGCAGGTCAAGCGGGTGGAAGTGCCGGAGAACATGGCTGAAGCCATTGATTGGCTGCGCCCGGCGGACCTGCTGAACCTGGCCGACCCGACACTGCTGATCGCCGCGTTCGCGGTGGCTTTCATCGCCAGCGCCGAAACCCTGCTGTCAGCGGCCGCCGTGGATCGCATGCACAGCGGTGAACGGGCAGACTTCGACCGGGAACTGTCGGCGCAAGGTATCGGCAACATGCTCTGCGGCCTGCTCGGCGCCTTGCCGATGACCGGGGTGATCGTGCGCAGCTCGGCCAACGTCCAGGCCGGGGCCACCACGCGGATGTCGACGATTTTCCACGGCCTGTGGTTACTGCTGTTCGTGCTGTTGCTGTCCAGCGTGCTGCAAAGCATTCCGGTGGCGAGCCTGGCGGGTGTGCTGGTCTACACCGGTTTCAAACTGGTAGACCTCAAGGCGTTTCGCAGCCTGGGCCGTTATGGCCGGATGCCGATGTTCACCTACGCCGCAACGGCCCTGGCGATCATCTTCACCGACCTGCTGACCGGTGTGCTGATCGGCTTCGGCCTGACTCTGGCGAAACTGGCCTGGAAAGCCTCGCGCCTGAAAATCAGCCTGATCGACCTGCCCCAGGAAGGTGAGATGGAACTGCGCCTGGTCGGAGCCGCCACCTTCCTCAAGGTGCCGGCATTGACCCAGGTACTGGGCACCATACCGACCGGCGCCACCGTGCATGTGCCGCTCAATAACCTGAGCTACATCGACCACTCGTGCCTGGAGTTGCTGGAAGAATGGGGCCGGGCGAATGCCAGCAAGGGTTCGAAGCTGCTGATCGAATCCCGCGGGCTCAAGCGTAGGTTGGAGGGGCGGTTGCGCACGACCGTGGGGGTTGGCGCGGCGTCCGCCTGACACCCAATAAACCCTGTGGGAGCGAGCTTGCTCGCGATAGCGGTGTATCAGCCAACTGTGATGTTGCTGGTCCAATGCAATCGCGAGCGAGCTCGCTCCCACAGGGGGCTGCTGCTGGACACATGCTTTATGAACAACCCGGATTCAATGTGGGAGCGAGCTTGCTCGCGATGGCGGTGTACCAGGCAACTGCGATGTTGCTGATGCAATGCCATCGCGAGCAAGCTCGCTCCCACAGGGGGCTGTTGCTGGACACATGCTTTATGAACAACCCGAATTCAATGTGGGAGCGAGCGTGCTCGCGATGGCGGTGTATCAGCCAACTGCGATGTTGCTGGTCCAATGCAATCGCGAGCGAGCTCGCTCCCACAGAGGGCTGCTGCTGGACACATGCTTTATGAACAACCCGGATTCAATGTGGGAGCGAGCTTGCTCGCGATAGCGGCGTATCAGTCAACTGTGATGTTGCTGATGCAATGCAATCGCGAGCAAGCTCGCTCCCACAAAGGTTTTAAGTTGTCCTGATGGATCAAGCCGCCGGCTGATCCAGCTCCAGTCCCACGCCCAGACGACGGGACATGCACGGCCAGCGCTTCCAGGCCGCACCGGTTTCCGGGCTGCTGAGCTTCTCGCGGTAGGTTTCCACCGACTCCAATGCAAACGTCTCGTCGTTGAGCATCTCATCGAACGTGTGATGGACCACTTCATCGAGTTGGTTGGCAAATGCCTCACCGATCAACTGGTGAGCGATCAGATTGGCGACCGTCATGTCCAAGGGGATCAATGGCTGGCCGAAATGCTTGATGTACAGGTCGTTGACCTCTTCGACGAACCGATGTGCCAGGTAGGCTTCGTCCAGAAGGCTGTCGAGCCCGACATGCCCGGCCATGATGGTCGGCGGTTGGAGGAAGTACTGTTCGGCAATCTTCAGTACCGGTTTGATCTGCGACTCGATACCCGCCTCCCTGGCGACATCATTGGCTGCATCCAGCAGGTCGGGTACTTCATCAATGTAGGCGGCGACAAAACGCGCCAGGACGTCGTTGGCGTTCGCGTCCGGCAATTGAATGGCTCGGTGCAGGTTCGGCAGTTGGGCCGTCAACTGACGGCTCAACTGACCGGTCTCGGCTTCGTGTTGTTGGGCTTTTTGGATCTGCTCGCGCAATGCGGCGGTGTTCATGACAACTCCAGGAAACAAAGGCAAAGAAATAGGGAAGACATAACTTAGCTGGCCCAAAAACACTCCTAAGACCTATTTTTCATAACCGCCTCATCCTTGCTGCGTCGCAGTTATATCGGTTTGCCATCACTCAGGCTCGCATCCTTCTCCATTCGTGGGCTCTAGCGCAAGCCCCGGCTGTTTCAAACGATTTACGCCATCGCGTTGCGAGGTTGCAGGTGCTGTCTATACTCGGGTTGGAATGGAGTTAGCTGATGAACCCGATACATAGGCAGCAAGGCACGGCGGTCGAGTTCGTAGTCTGATGTAGCCGCTCTCCCTTGCCGCAGGCGTTACGCCTACGGGATAACAAGAACGATAAGGGGAACCCGCAATGACGCGACATCCACACGTATGGATGGGCCTCCTGTTGTGGTCGATTTTCAGCCAGGCACAAGCGGCCTGGACTGTGAATATGGCGCCTGGAGCGACACAGATCAGCAACGCAGTGTTCGACCTGCACATGACCATCTTCTGGATCTGTGTGGTCATCGGCATCATCGTCTTCGGCGCCATGTTCTGGTCGATGATGATGCACCGCCGCTCAACCGGCCAGAATGCCGCGCATTTCCACGAAAACACTCGCGTCGAAATCCTCTGGACCATCGTGCCCTTCGTGATCCTGGTGCTGATGGCGATTCCCGCCACCGCCACCTTGATCAAGATGTACGACTCCAGCGAGTCGGACATCGATATCCAGATCACTGGCTATCAATGGAAGTGGCACTACAAGTACCTGGGCCAGGACGTCGAGTTCTTCAGCAACCTGGCGACCCCCGCCGAACAGATCCATAACCAGAGCGCCAAGGGCGAGCATTACCTGCTGGAGGTCGACAAGCCGCTGGTGCTGCCGGTCGATGCCAAGGTGCGCTTTCTGGTGACCTCCGCCGACGTGATCCACTCCTGGTGGGTGCCGGCCTTCGCGGTCAAGCGCGATGCGATCCCCGGGTTCGTCAACGAAGCCTGGACCCGTGTCGACAAGCCCGGCCTGTACCGCGGCCAATGCGCCGAGCTGTGTGGCAAGGACCACGGTTTCATGCCGATCGTGGTGGAGGTCAAGAGCAAGCCCGACTACGAGAAATGGCTGGGGGAACGCAAGGCCGAAGCCGCGCAGCTTAAAGAGCTGACCAGCAAGGAATGGACGCGCGAAGAACTCGTTGAGCGTGGCGACAAGGTCTACCACACCACCTGCGTAGCCTGTCACCAGGCCGAAGGCCAGGGCCTGCCGCCGATGTTCCCGGCGCTCAAGGGCTCGAAGATCGCCACCGGGCCCAAGGCCGACCACCTGAGCATTGTCTTCCACGGCAAGCCTGGCACCGCCATGGCCGCGTTCGGCAAACAATTGTCGGAAGTCGATATCGCCGCGGTCGTGACCTATGAACGCAACGCCTGGGGCAACAACAAGGGCGACATGGTGACGCCGAAAGAAGTGCTGGAACTCAAACAGGCGGAAAGCCAATGAGCCGGCCTGACGTGTGTTCCCGTAACCGGTCGGGGCTTGCCGCCCCGCACCGTCCAGCCCACTCGTTCGAAGGAGACAGGACATGAGTGCTGTGATCGATGACCACGGTCATGCCGGTGCCGACCACGCCCACGGCCCCGCCAAGGGCCTGATGCGCTGGGTACTGACCACCAACCACAAGGATATCGGCACGCTGTACCTGTGGTTCGCCTTCTCCATGTTCCTGCTAGGCGGCTCGTTCGCCATGGTGATCCGCGCCGAGCTGTTCCAGCCCGGCCTGCAGATCGTGGAGCCGGCGTTCTTCAACCAGATGACCACCATGCATGGCCTGGTGATGGTCTTCGGCGCGGTGATGCCAGCCTTCGTCGGCCTCGCCAACTGGATGATCCCGCTGATGATCGGCGCGCCGGACATGGCCCTGCCGCGCATGAACAACTTCAGCTTCTGGCTGCTGCCGGCGGCGTTCCTGATGCTGGTGTCAACGCTGTTCACCCCCGGCGGCGGGCCGAACTTCGGCTGGACCTTCTACGCGCCACTGTCCACCACCTATGCGCCGGAAAGCGTGACGTTCTTCATCTTCGCCATCCACCTGATGGGCATCAGCTCGATCATGGGCGCAATCAATGTGATCGCCACCATCCTCAACCTGCGCGCCCCCGGCATGACCCTGATGAAAATGCCGCTGTTCGTCTGGACCTGGCTGATCACCGCGTTCCTGCTGATCGCGGTGATGCCGGTACTGGCCGGCTGCGTGACGATGATGCTGATGGACATCCACTTCGGCACCAGCTTCTTCAGTGCCGCCGGTGGCGGTGACCCGGTGCTGTTCCAGCACGTGTTCTGGTTCTTCGGCCACCCCGAGGTGTACATCATGATCCTGCCGGCCTTCGGTGCCGTCAGCTCGATCATCCCGGCGTTCTCACGCAAGCCGTTGTTCGGCTACACCTCGATGGTCTACGCCACGGCCGCCATCGCGTTCCTGTCGTTCATCGTCTGGGCGCACCACATGTTCGTGGTCGGCATTCCGCTGGTGGGCGAGCTGTTCTTCATGTACGCCACCCTGCTGATCGCCGTGCCCACCGGGGTGAAGGTGTTCAACTGGGCCAGCACCATGTGGCAAGGCTCGCTGACCTTCGAGACGCCGATGCTGTTTGCCGTGGCGTTCGTGATCCTGTTTTCCATCGGCGGTTTTTCCGGGCTGATGCTGGCCATCGCCCCGGCGGACTTCCAGTACCAGGACACCTACTTCGTGGTCGCGCACTTCCACTATGTGCTGGTGCCCGGCGCGATCTTCGGGATCTTCGCCTCGGCCTACTACTGGCTGCCGAAATGGACCGGCCACATGTACGACGAAACCCTCGGCAAGCTGCACTTCTGGCTGTCGTTCGTCGGGATGAACCTGGCGTTCTTCCCGATGCACTTCGTCGGCCTGGCGGGCATGCCCCGGCGGATTCCCGACTACAACCTGCAGTTCGCCGACTTCAACATGGTCTCGTCCATCGGCGCGTTCATGTTCGGCACCACTCAGATCTTCTTCCTGTTCATCGTGATCAAGACCATCCGCGGCGGCGAGCCGGCACCGGCCAAACCGTGGGATGGGGCTGAAGGGCTGGAGTGGAGCGTGCCGTCGCCGGCGCCGTATCACACCTTTACCACGCCGCCGGAAGTGAAATGAGATGACTCATGGAATCCCTGTGGGAGCGAGCTTGCTCGCGATGGCAGCGACTCGGTGTGACAGACACACCGCTATCGCGAGCAAGCTCGCTCCCACAGGGTTCCTGGTAGGGACTGGAAATCATGGCTGATTCGATTTCGATGAAGAAACTGGTCACCCGCCTGTTGCTGGTGGTGGTGGCCATGTTCATCTTCGGGTTTGCCCTGGTGCCGATCTACGACGTGATGTGCAAGGCGTTCGGCATCAACGGCAAGACCGCCGGGCAATACGAAGGCGAGCAGACCGTCGATGAGTCGCGCCAGGTTCGCGTGCAGTTCCTGTCGACCAATTCGGTGGACATGCCCTGGGACTTCTACCCCAAGGGCGATCAGTTGGTGGTTCAGCCGGGGGCGGTGAACGAAATGGTCTTTGTCGCCCACAACCCCACCGACCGGCCGATGAGTGCCCAGGCGGTACCGAGCATCGCGCCGAGCACCGCGGCGGCGTATTTCCACAAGACCGAATGTTTTTGTTTTACCCAGCAAGTGCTGCAACCCGGCGAACGCATCGAAATGCCCATGCGCTTCATCGTCGACCGGGACATGCCCAAGGAAGTGAAGCACCTGACGCTGTCCTACACGCTGTTCGATATCACCGCTCGTCATCCACCGGTGGCTTTAAACACTGACCGATAGCGTGCCCGATAAGGAGAACAATAAATGGCAACTCATGAACACTATTACGTTCCGGCCCAGAGCAAATGGCCGATCATCGCCACGGTCGGGATGTTCGTCACGGTGTACGGCCTGGCGACCTGGTTCAACGACCTGAAAGCCGCCCGGCCCGAATCCCACGGCCCGCTGATCTTTTTCGTCGGCGGCCTGCTGGTGGCCTACATGCTGTTCGGCTGGTTCGGCGCGGTGATCAAGGAAAGCCGCGCCGGGCTGTACAGCGCCCAGCTCGACCGCTCGTTCCGCTGGGGCATGAGCTGGTTCATCTTTTCCGAAGTGATGTTCTTCATCGCGTTCTTCGGCGCGCTGTTTTACGTGCGCACGATCTCCGCGCCAGGTTTGGCCGGTGAAGGCGCCAAGGGCATTTCCCATATGCTCTGGCCGACCTTCGAGTTCGCCTGGCCGTTGCTGAACAACCCCGACCCGAAACTCTTCCCGGCGCCCAAGGAGGTCATCAGCCCCTGGGGCTTGCCGCTGCTCAACACCATTCTGCTAGTCAGCTCCAGCGTCACCGTCACCATCGCCCACCATGCCTTGAAAAAAGGCCATCGCGGCGCGCTGAAAATCTGGTTGGCGATCACCGTGCTGCTGGGTTGCGCCTTCCTGGGTTTCCAGGCCGAGGAATACATCCACGCCTATAAAGAGCTGGGCCTGACCCTGGGCTCCGGCGTCTACGGCGCGACCTTCTTCATGCTCACGGGCTTTCACGGCGCCCACGTCACCATCGGCACGATCATCCTGTTCGTCATGCTGATGCGGATCCTGCGCGGGCACTTCGACAACGAGCATCAGTTCGGCTTCGAGGCCGCGAGCTGGTATTGGCACTTCGTCGATGTGGTGTGGATCGGCTTGTTCATCTTCGTCTACGTGCTCTGAGGCAAACGCTACCAGGGCGCGTGGGACACCAACTGGCCACTGAAGAAACCCCAGGCGATCAAGCCGACGGTGACGGCGGCCAGGCTGACCCGAATCGCGAGGGCGATGACCAGGCGATTGGAATCGCTGTCGTCCTTGACCAGAAAAAACAGGCCGCTGAACAGGCTGGCAATCGTGGCAATCAGCATCAGGACGATGGCTGCTTTTAGCATCAGGAACACTCCGGGGGGACGCGATGCACGTGAGTATAGCTATCCCGTTCGACGGCTTTCGGACGGCGCCATGAAAGGTTTCCGGCCAGGCATCGTGCCGTCTCTGGTGGTGGCCGTGCTGGTGCCGGTGATGGTGTGCCTGGGGTTCTGGCAATTGAGCCGTGGCGAACAAAAACGCGTGCTCATGGACACTTACGCCGAGCGCCGCGTGGCGCCGCCGTTGGACAGCACCGAGCTGGCGCACACCACCGACCCAGCCTTTCGAGCGGTCACGCTGCAGGGCCAGTTCGACGCCGAGCACAGCATCCTGCTGGATAACCGCCAACACGACGGCAAGGTCGGCGTCGAATTGCTGCAGCCGTTCCTCGACCACCGCACCGGGCTGTGGCTGCTGGTCAATCGCGGCTGGCTGCCCTGGCCGGACCGGCGTACCCCGCCGGTCTTCGACACGCCGGAACAATCCATCAGCCTCCAGGCCTGGGTCTATGTCGCACCGGGCGCGACGTTCCAGCTCCACGCCGACCCGGCGGGCGCCCCCTGGCCGCGACTGGTCACTGCCATCGAGCCGGACAAGCTCTGGGCCGACCTGGGCCGCAGCGGCTTCGCCTATGAAATGCGCCAACAAAGCGGCCCCGGCGCCTACCGGACCGATTGGCCGGTGGTGGCCATGGGTCCGGAAAAACACCTCGGTTATGCCGTGCAGTGGTTCGCCATGGCGGCGGCCCTGTTCGGCCTTTTTCTTTATCTCGGATGGCACAACGCAGGGAGACACCATGGGAAGCACCATGAATCCAACCAACACGTCTGAGGCGCCCGCGGCACACAACCGTCGCAAGGGCCGCGTGCAATTGCTGCTGATCGTGCTGGGGGTGATCGGCCCGATGATCCTGGCCACCGGCATGTACAAGTTCCAGTTCTGGGTGCCCGACAGCCGCAGCTACCACGGCGAACTGATCGGCACCGGCCAGACCCGCGCCGAGATTGGCGTGCAGGCCGATGAACAGCGCTGGCAGATCCTGGTCACGGCGCCACAGGAATGCTCAGTGGATTGCCGGCAACTGGTGTACCTGGCCCGGCAGGTGCAGATCGGCCTCGGCCGCGACGCCTCCCGCGCCAGCCACGCCTTGGCTATCGCACAACCGCTGGACGCTGAATATGACGGGCAATTGCAGCGCGAATACCCGCAATTGCAACGTTATCCACTGGACCTGCCGGCCTATCAGAAAGGCGCCCAGGGCTCCGGCGGCGCCCAACTGTGGATCATCGACCCCCACAGCAACCTGGTGCTGCGCTACGACGCCCGGGTCAAGGGCAAGGACCTGCTCAACGACCTGCGCCATTTGCTGAAACTGTCGAACATCGGATGAGGGCATCGACATGGCCAAACCTGGATTTCGCCTCGCGCTGTTTGCCACGCTGCTGGCATTGATCGTCGTCCTGCTGGGCGCCTACACCCGGCTGACCCACGCCGGTCTCGGCTGCCCCGACTGGCCCGGTTGCTACGGGTTCATCAGCGTGCCCAAGAGCGAAGCCCAACTGGCCCATGCCGAGTTGCACTTTCCCGACACCCCGGTGGAAGCCCACAAGGGCTGGAACGAGATGGTCCATCGCTACTTCGCCGGGGCCTTGGGCTTGATGATCGTAGCGTTGGCGGCACGGTCCTGGATGAACCGCCACCGCCCGGGCCAACCATTGAAGTTGCCGCTATTTCTGCTGGCGGTGGTCTTCGCGCAAGCGGCATTCGGCATGTGGACCGTGACCCTGAAGCTCTGGCCGCAGGTGGTCACCGGGCATTTGCTGGGCGGCTTCGCGACGTTGAGCCTGTTGTTCCTGCTGACCTTGCGATTATCCGGCGTGCTGCCGGCGCTGACCGTGCCCAAGCGCCTGCAACATTGGGCCACCGCCGGGCTGCTGCTGGTGATCGGCCAGATCGCCCTCGGCGGCTGGGTCAGCTCCAATTACGCCGCCGTGGCCTGCATCGATTTCCCCACCTGCCACGGCCAATGGCTGCCACCGGCCGACTTTGCCAACGGTTTCCACCTGACCCAGCACATCGGCCCCAACTATCTGGGCGGGCAACTGGACAGCGACGCCCGCACCGCCATCCACCTGACCCACCGCATCGGTGCCTTGCTGGTGACCGTGGTGCTGCTGGGCCTGGCCTGGCAATTGAAGACCGTCGGCATGACCCGGCTGGCCGGCCTGGTGTTGATCGCACTAGGAGCGCAAATCACCCTGGGCATCAGCAACGTGCTGTTCCATCTGCCGTTGCCGGTGGCCGTCGCCCACAACGCCGGGGGCGCCGCACTGCTGCTGACCCTGGTCTTGGTCAACTATCACGCCCGTACCAGCCTGGTCCGGGTCAAGCATCAAGTCCCGCTGCGCTGGCGGTTCAACCCGCATAAACACGGCGCCAGCCCCCTAACAATAAAAGGAGAGATGCCATGGCAACCTTGACCGGTGAACGCCACAGCCAAGCGATCTGGCGCGATTACCTGGAGCTGACCAAGCCGAAAGTGGTGGTGCTGATGCTGATCACCTCGCTGGTGGGCATGTTCCTCGCCACCCGCGCCGGCGTGCCGTGGACGGTGCTGGTGTTCGGCAACCTGGGCATCGCCCTGTGTGCCGGCGGCGCGGCGGCGGTCAACCATGTGGTGGACCGGCGCATCGACGCAGTCATGGCCCGCACCCACAAACGGCCACTGGCCGAGGGGCGGATCTCCCCCGCCGCCGCACTGACCTTCGCCCTGGCCCTGGCCGTGATCGGCCAAGCCTTGCTGCTGGCCTTCACCAACCCACTGACCGCCTGGCTGACCCTCGCCTCACTCCTGGGTTATGCGGTGGTCTACACCGGCTTCCTCAAACGCGCGACGCCGCAGAACATCGTCATCGGCGGCCTCGCCGGCGCGGCGCCGCCATTGCTGGGCTGGGTGGCGGCCACCGGGCATGTCAGCGCCGAACCGCTGCTGCTGGTGCTGATCATCTTCGCCTGGACCCCACCGCATTTCTGGGCCCTGGCAATCCACCGCAAAGAGGAATACGCCAAGGCCGACATCCCGATGCTGCCGGTGACCCACGGCGAGCACTACACCAAGATCCATATCCTGCTGTACACCCTGGTGCTGCTGGCGGTGAGCCTGATGCCATTCGTGATCCATATGAGCGGGATGCTCTATCTTGTTTGCGCGCTCGTACTGGGCGCCAGGTTCCTGCAATGGGCCGTGGTGTTGTACCGTGGCAGTCGGCCGCACGCGGCGATCAACACGTTCAAGTACTCTATTTATTACTTGTTCCTGCTGTTCATCGCCCTGCTTGTAGATCATTACTTACTGTTGAGCCTATGACTCGAACCCAGAAAACCGTCTTCATCCTCGTGGCCGTGATCGCACTGATCCTGGGCCTGACCATCAACAAGGTGCTGTCGGGCAAAGGCCAGGGCGACCCGACCGCGCTGATCGACGCCGGCATCATCCTGCTGCCCCAGAGCCGCAGCCTGCCGGACGTGAAAATGACCGACCAGGACGGCCAGCCCGTGGCAATCGATGGCTTGAAGGATAAATGGAGCCTGCTGTTCTTTGGCTACACCTTCTGCCCGGACATCTGCCCCACCACCCTCGCCCAACTGCGCCAGATCAAAAGCGAGTTGCCGAAAGAGGCTGTGGATAAGTTGCAGATCGTACTGGTCAGCGTCGACCCGAACCGCGACACGCCCAAGCAACTGAAGCAGTACCTGGGGTACTTCGATCCGCAGTTCGTAGGCCTGACCGCGTCATCCGTCGAAGACCTGCAGAAACTGGCGAATGCGGTGAGCATTCCGTTCATTCCGGCGGATACCAGCAAGCCCAACTATACGGTTGATCACAGTGGCAACCTCGCGGTGATTGGCCCGGACGGTACTCAGCGCGGGTTTATTCGTGCGCCGTTGAATAATCAGAAGCTGGTGGCCCAGTTGCCGGAGATGCTGAAGCGCAAATAACCCTCCCAGGGGCACACCGTTCAGTTAAGCCATGCCGATTCCTTGTGGTGGGGGAAATTCCTTGTGGCAATGAAATCCACTGTGGCGAGGGAGCTTGCTCCCGCTGGGCTGCGCAGCAGTCCCCAAAAGGCTGAATGCGATCTACATGGCACAACCCGGCGGCTGCGTTCAGGACGAGGGACCTCCTGCCCCCAATCTCTCTGTGGGAGCGGGCTTGCTCGCGAAAGCGGCAGGTCAGCTTGCATCAATATTGAATGTGCCGCCCTCTTCGCGAACAAGCCCGCTCCCACACTGGGTGGTGGCGAACACAGCATCTGCAACAGCCCCCAATCCCTGTGGGAGCGAGCTTGCTCGCGATGAAATCGACACGCTTCCAGACCAAAACAAGTCTCCTGCATCGCCGGCAAACCCTGCTCCTACAGTCCCCACCTACACACCTCCACCAACCCACGCATCCTTGCGCCTTTGCCTACAACTACGCCAGAATCCGCCCGCTTGTGCGCCTTGTCCCGGAGTTCTATCGTTTCCTTGCCACTGCCCATCAGTGGTCGGGTTTAGTAGCCCGGTTAAGGATACGGTCGCATGAGTCTCATCAGTCGGGCATTGCCCGCACTCGATGGTGGCTGTGCGCATGGCGCCTTCGGGCGCGCCGGGTTTTCCGTTGTCCTACCGGTCTACTAACTTGCGCACAGCTGCCTCCCTTTCGTTTAGTAGCGAGACGGTAGCGGCCTACTAACAAAGGAAACGTGAAAATGTTCAAAGCAACTCCAAATCCCCCAGATGCAGACCCCACGCGGCAATCCGCAAAAACCAAAGCCAAGCAGCAAGACGAAACCACCAAACGCGTGCTCGATCACTACTTGCTACCGAAATCGGAAAAACCTCAAGACGACCCCAAACCGGGTCAGCTCTTCACCGTCGTGAAAGGCCTCGATAACGAATGCCTGCTCGCCAACCTCAGCGAAACCTTGGCTTCCGCTGATGCGATGGTGAGTGATCTGGCGTTTGATCTGGATGGATCGAGGCGTCATGTGGCGCAGGGAATCCAGCAGTTGATTGAGCTGAGTTCGTTGTTGGCAAATCGGGTGTTGGATAACGTAGAACCGCGGCAATAGTATTTATTCGCTAACGAAAACCCGACGTCTTGCGTCGGGTTTCTCGTTTTTCATCCCTAAAAGTGGACGGATAGGCTCTAAACATCCTCAATTTCTTAAACCTTGCCCGGTATGACGAACGACTCAGCGACGATGATGATCAGCCCAAACTCCTTGGAAATGTGGATGGATATATTTTCTAAGAAAACCTAGCGCATGGCAGAAAAAAAAGGATGCCTAAGCGCCCGTTTTCTTTCACCCCTTAGCCTGGTCGAGCCACCACATCCATCAAGTCACAGCCGTCACGCAAGGGGATGGCGAGCAGCTGCGAACAATCCTTGAGCACCACCATGTCGCAATCGAGTTCGGCACGAAAGGCAGTGTTTCCAGTGCCTGCGCAACGGATCGTCGTCAAGCAATGGGCAGCAGCTGTGCGCAGGTTGGCGAGCTGCGCCCCTCATATTCGATCATGGAACTTATCCATGGAATGATGTCAATATGATATCTTTTCTTGCCGCGAATTATCTTGGATCAATAAGCGCCGGGGGCGCCCTGGCAATCAATGGAGAGGAAGATGAAGGTCATCATTGCAGTGTTAATGATGTTAAGTGGATACGCTTATGCTGGTTGCGGTAACATCAGTGACAGCGATCAACGCAATTATTGCTATGCAAAGACTAAGGGGGAAAGCTGCGGCATTATCAACGACAGTGACCTGCGTAATACCTGCTATGCCGAAACCAAGGGCGAGAGCTGCGGTAACATCAGCGACAGCGACCAGCGCAATTATTGCTATGCCAAGACGAAGGGGCAAAGCTGCGGCATGATCAACAACAGTGACCTCCGTAATACCTGCTATGCCGAAACCAAGGGCGAGAGCTGCGGTAGCATTAGCGACAGCGACCAGCGCCTTTTTTGCTATGCCAAGACGAAGGGGGAGAGCTGTGGCTCTATCAGCAATAGCGACTTGCGTAACGAGTGTGAAGCCATGAAACGCTGATTGACGAGCTCGCCGAACGAACTGGAGTAAGCGGTAAAAGAGCGTCTTCGCATGATCCGTTTTGGATCGACTCATCACTTTCAAAATCGGCAATGGTCGAAATGAGCTCGAAACGCATGGCTACTTCAGACCATTCCTAGTGCGTGATAAACCAAAGATCGTCATGTAGCATAGACCGATGAGTAGTTCTGCAGTCATCCCCTCCCTGCCGCGCTTCTGCACCCAATCTAGAAGGTTTGTGAATGATAAAGACTATCCCGATGTGGGCTATGATGATGGCCACCAAAGGTAAGAAAACCGGACTTGCAGTACTGGCATCTTTTCCTATTTTCATCGTTACCGGTACGTGGATGTTTCTTGACGGGTTGCAAAATGGGCAAAAGCGCCAAGCTGCAATTGGGCTAATTTGTCTGGTTTTTTTTGGTGCATGCACCCTGCTATTTGCACCTTCAAAAAAATATATTCCCGGCAAAACATTTCAGGGTTATAGAAATAAAAAACTCAGCACAAAGACGGCCATAAATTACGGTTACGGGATCGTTGTTTTCATTTTCGCAGTTTTTTTATTTCTCGCACCAGAACACGCGCTGAGCATAATAGTTTCTGGTCTAGCAGGCCTATTTAGCCTTTATATTCTGTCAAAAAGCTTAAAGTTTCATGCCGATATCGACTTTTCGACTAATGAATACTTGGCAACCGCTCTGGGATTTCCTGTAGGGGAGAAAATTCTGGTTAGCTACCAGAATTTTGATGCGGACGGGGTTGAAATTGGTAGCAATGCTTTTGCCGCAACAGCGACAAGATTAACTCTAGCGTCGTTTGATGGTGAGCATTGGAGAAAACTGTCACGGGATCTGAGTCAGGTCTCGCGCATTGGCATCATTGGCGATGAAAATCAAAATTACTTCGTTAAATTGCAATTCAATGATGGAGCCGATGCTTTGTTGCGCATTGGACTATATGAAAAGCTCACATCAAATCCAACTCTGGTAATAAGAAAGCTGTTGGAAACGATTGATGCAGGTCTCCTTGGTGATAGTGGTACATCACCGGCAGCCCAAAGACGTCGAGTGGTTGTCAACTCTGGAACACCCATCTCGGTTTCAAAAACCGTTGCGCCTGAGGCTACGCTTGTATCCAAGGCACCTATGCGCAACCTTGAGGTTGCCCCTGACGTATTAATCGCTATCCAGAGCGCCGAAGAAGATGTTCTCCGGCGCAGGCTGGAGCTTTAACAATGTCTCATTGTACGACGTTTGAATTTTCTTATGTTGATGAAGAAGCCATTGCCAAAGCATTCGGCAAGATGGGCCTTAGCCCAACGACCGGTCTGGTTTCGGTATTTGTCAGCGACTTTAGTAAAAAGGTGTTGAGCAAAATAGGTTACATGGGCAAGCAGCAATTTAGAGCTATTTGTGGCCAAACGGCTGATAAATTCAATCTATTTGTCTGCCAAATTGAGAAGGGCTCCTATAAACTCCTCATCGAACGTGGAACTCTTTCGGCCGGCGATGAAGCGATAATGGCTGATTTGGCTTTAAACTTTCAGAAAGCGTACATCAGCGTAGCCATCGATGAAACCATCAAGCGCATAGAAGCATCAGGTGTTCCAGCAAGAGTGAAAGAAACTCTTCAAGGGTTCGAGATTGAATTTGGACCTAACCACGAATACAGCATTTATGTCACCTTTACGGGCGATAAAATTACCGAGGAAGTGCGTGGGGTGAAAGGGGATATCTGCACAAAACTTACTGAAGAGCTTGAATCTCTACTTTCTAGCCCTACTGCGGAGCTTGTGACTGAATGGAAACCGGAATATACCGTAGTTCATGAAGAGCAAACCCTTCAAATTCTCAGTGCGAACTTCTAAATGGAAATCAACGTACACCATATGGAGTTGAGCCGCGTTAACGGCCCTGGGTTACGCTTGACATTATGGGTGCAGGGTTGTGCGCTGAATTGTAAGGGCTGCTTCAATCAGAGCACCCACCCTCGCGAAGCGAGTACGCTGATGCCTATTTATGAATTGGCACAGAAGATAAATGCACTGGACATCGCTGGGGTTACCCTCTCTGGGGGGGAGCCGCTCGACCAGGCGCCGGCCTTGGAGCAATTAATACAGGCCGTGAATGGCGAGAAAAACTGGATACTTTATACAGGCTATACGCCAAAAGAAATATTCCAGAATGAAGCCATGATTCGAGTTGTTAAAGCCGTAGACTTGACGCTGGCGGGGCGGTATCGGCATAACGCGAAACATCCCTATCAGCACAAGCAGATTATCAAAACCAGTGACAGAGTCGATATTGACTTTTTCCGCACAAGAAGAGTCATCGAGTTTGTTATTTCAAATTCTGGCGTTACCAAAACCGGTCTTCCGATGCATGTATAACTCAGTTCAAGCGCAGGGGTAATAGGCATGAGGCGTACCAAGCAGATAACAGATTACCTCAAAGCGCGTTATGCGATTTTGGTGATTGAAACTTTCGAGGAAGAGCGTGCGCTCAATGAAGTTTCTGAAATTGCCAAGGCGCTTAGTCATCGTTTGTTCGTTTGGAACTCGACGCTGGGAGTCCAGATAAATGGCGTCGTGGCTGGGGATAAAACCTTTGATCTGAAAATGGCCTTGGACTTTTGCGAAGAAAAAGCGAAGGAAGAGGGCAGCAAAAATATTTTTGTTTTTTGTGATGCTCATAACTACCTTACCTCAAGCTCAAATCCTGTCTATCGTCGTCGGCTTCGAGATTTAGCCATAAATATCCGCTCACGTGGATATCGCAGCAATTGCATTATCGTGGCGCCCAGCTTTGAAATTGCAAATGATCTTCAAAAGGAAATCACGTTGATTGATTTTCCTTTGCCATCAAGAGATGAAGTTAAGGATCAGATAAATAATTTTGTTAACTCCTGGCAAGGCATTAACAACGTTAAGATTGATCTTTCTAGCGAAACAAAAGATAAACTTATTGATGCCGCTTTGGGCCTCACGGGATTAGAAATTGACAATAGCTTGTCTCGCTCACTGGTATCCAGTCTGAGTTTAAATGAAAGTACAGTAAAGGATCTGCTTTCCGAAAAAAAGCAAATTATACGGAAAACAGGTATCTTGGAATACATAGACTCAAAGGTAAATCTTGAGGATGTAGGAGGCCTGGCGACGCTTAAAAAGTGGCTCCATTTGCGTAGCCAGTGTTTTGGGCAGATTGCTAAGGATTTCGGTGTCGGAACCCCGAAGGGTTTGCTCTTAACTGGAGTTCCTGGTTGCGGTAAGTCTCTAACGGCGAAATGTGTATCGTCGTCATGGAACATGCCCTTATTACGTTTGGACATGGGAAAAATATTCCAAGGGGTGGTTGGCTCTTCAGAATCCAATATCCGTTCAGCGCTACGTACTGCCGAAGCTATTTCACCCTGCATCCTTTGGATCGATGAAATTGAAAAAGGACTTTCCGGCTCTTCCGGAGGATCATCTGATGGTGGCACGGCTACACGCGTATTCGGCACACTGTTGACTTGGATGCAAGAAAAAACGGCGCCTGTTTTTGTATTTGCTACCGCTAACAACATCAACAGCTTACCTCCGGAGTTGTTGAGAAAGGGGCGATTCGACGAAATATTTTTCGTTGATTTTCCGTCGACATTGGAAAGAAAGAAGATTCTTGAAATACATTTGAAAAAATTGAAACGAGACCCAGAAAAATTTGATTTGGATCGATTGTCTGCTCTAGGAGGCGAGTCGAATTTTGGTAAAGACATTGTGCTTTCTGGTGCTGAAATCGAAGCTTGGGTTGGGGACTCGCTGATTGAAGCGTTCTCACGACGGATGAATAACTCTGGCGATGTAAGCGACCTGACCATGGTTGATTTTGAAACTACTATTTCGCGCTTAGTACCCATGAGCAAAATGCGAAAAGACGAGTTTATAAAACTTCGTGATTGGGCGAATCAAAATGCAATTAGCGCTTCGGCTATGATTGCCGGTCAGAATGATACGGAAACTCAAATCGGCGGCAGGAAAATTGATTTTTAATCTGCTGTGATTTTTCAGTGGGTAAGGCTTTCTCCGCATCGCGGCTGATGGTTTGACCGGGGCAACATTTCTTCCCTCGAAACATACCGGTTAATGTTCGGTGCAACTGAATGCAGGCAATCAAAACCTTATTGTGAAAGCGGGTCAACCATGAAAAAAACACGGACGGCAATTCTTCTATTACTACCCGCCGCCGCATGCCTGAACGGTTGCTATGACTATCGCAGTGGTAAACATTGGAACGTCACTGACGACAGCGATTGGAAGTCGGTATCCCCCGTGGAGTGGGTCAATCAGTCCTGTAATTCACCCGCCAAGATCTCAACGGTAAAGGCCAGCGAAGGCTACGCTCATTCGCTATTCCTTATTCCGCTAGGGCTTGGGGGGACTGCTGATAATCCAACAACCACTTCTTTTTTTGTCATTGGAGCAGGTTTGACCGGCCACTGTGACAACACTGCGTTGGTCGTATCAGTAAATGGGCGCACGCGAAATGACACGACAATTTCAGCCTGTTTAAAAACCCAAGACTGCTGCGCAATATCCGTCCCTGTCAGCCGCGATGTCATGGAGTCGTTGCAAGTCGCGATCAACAACACTGTTGCGTCTTGTAGCTATGCCCCACTGCTGCTCAATAGCAGGCGGCACGTTTGCCTGCGTGAAACCCGGTTCGGTGGGTCGAATGGATGTGATTACTGAACAGTCAGGGGGCCAGATTTGTTTTTCTAACTCGATATGTCCGCTTCGGCCAAAAAGCGGTCTCTCAGGTACGCTGGGAACCCTCGGGAAAATCATTGGCCCACGGGAGTGGAGGAGAGCCCCACTCTCGTACACTGCCAATCTGCGGCCTTAATACCTGTAGTAAAAAAGGAGGTTTACATCGCCATGGACATCCAGGAAATCAAGCAACGCCTGGCCCGCCCCGCCGTGAAGCTCATTGCTGGCGGCTTTCGTCCTGCCGGCACCGATGAAGAAAGCTGGCTGGGCAACGTCTTCCTGTTCCGGCCTGATGAAGATGTACCCACCAACCAGGCGGGGCAACCGTTGCTCCCCTATGCGCAGTTTTACCTGCCTGCCCTGCCCATCCACAGCCCGCTGCTGGCGGGGGTTCGTGTATTGACGGTGTTCATTTCAAACCCGTTCCCCGAGCACCTTGAGCCAATGGGAAATAATTGGGTCATCCGCGAATATGGGCCGGATGATGTGCTGGTGCGCAAGTCTTTGCCGGTGGCAGGTACATTCCTCAAACCCTTCCCGCTGACAGCGCAAGTGGTTCCGGAGGACTTTCCACTGTGGGATGGCGGTGGTGTCCCGGAGGACCTTGAGCAAGCAATCCTCACGCTGGAACACCGGGGCGAGATACAGAGCTATTACGACTTGGTCACCCACACTTACGAACACAAGTTCGGCGGTTACCCTTCGTTTTGCCAGTCGGGTGTTGATCCGGGTGAAGGCTTCGAGTTTGTGTTCCAGATCTCATCGGACGCGAAGATCAATCTGAACGTGGTCGACAGGGGAGAAAACGTGGACAGACCACGATTATGAGACGGGCCGATTACAAGTGAACTCAAAATCGTAGTCTGTCCCTAGTTCCACGCTTTGTTGAGGCGCGAGGGGTATCGCATCAGAACGATGCGGCCTTAGAAAGGCCCTCGATTCAGCACAATGTGCCTCAGCTTTTCCAGCGCCTCAGAATAATGGGATGCTTTAACTCCCTCCTCAGGTGAGCCTGCCAACGTACTAGGTCCATGGGTGAAATTATTTAGCGTAGTGTTGATTTCCCCGGCCGCTCCCCCTGCCCCGGGAGTGTGCCAGAGAGTCGGGTTGCGATTTACTCGAACCACTGTCTCGAAGAGAACTGCAATGATGTCACCAGGATTCTCAACATTGAAGCCATCATCTTCAGTCAAAATAAGCTGATCAACCGAGGGCAACGGGGCTTTGTAGCGAGACTGAGCTTGAGCTCGGACCAGTTCCAGCATCTTTACTACATCGGCATCGCTCCCTGACTGAAGGTTGTAAAACCGAATCTCAGGATCACTACAAACGCCTACTGCATAGTCAATTAATTTTTTCACTTGGTGTATCTCTTTGATTGGATCCATATGGATGAGGGCTTAATGCCATCATTTCAAGACCTCTCGAATAAGGGGACGCATTTATTTGCTGATATCCCGTCCGCCCCCTTCGTCTTCTCAGCCAAGCTACTCAAAAGCGCCGCCGCTTGATGAACAATCCCATCCCCAGAGCCACGGCAAAGATTGACAGCAACCCCAGACTTGGCTTGCAGCAAGACAACCAACCGCACCCGCCGTCACCAGGACCATCCCTAGCCCCTTGCGCAGAAACACGGCTTGAGAAGCTGATCGAGCAGGAAGGACAACACCAAGGCAATGACCAGTTGGGTAATTTCGGACATGTGCGTCTCCAGTCAGGTCTTGATGGTCAGTGTCGAGAGGGTGTGCAAGCAGACAGACCGCGTTGGATGTTTGGGGCTGCCGCGCAGCCCAGCGGGGATAAATCCCCTCACCACAAGGTTTTGTGCGTGCTGGCTGCTTGGTTGATTGGCACTCGGGCGCGGTGGAATTTTTTATGAGCGCTTTGCAAGGAAAAACCCGGCCTCCCACGCCAGGTTTTCAGTTCTTCTCGAAGCCACAAACGGGTGAACGAACCGGGCTTTTGGGTCAGTTCACCCGAGTTAGCACGCTCACCCTTTGGAACTACCCTGCGCCGCTTCAATAATCAGCTCCGCGGAAACGGGGACAGACCACGATTATGAGACGGACCGAAGTGAACTCAAGTCGTGGTCCGCCCCTATTTCTCTTACCACTGACCAAGCCGGTATCGATGACACTCAGGTACGCTAGGAGCCCTTGGGAAAATCATTGGCCCAGGGAGCTAGAGGAGGGCCCCCCCTCATCCGTGAAGGAAGCTAATGCGGCCTAGCCCTGGGCAGAAAGCGCTGCTACCCACTCTCGTACACTGCCAATCTGCGGCCTTAATACCTGTAGTAAAAGGAGGTTTACATCGCCATGGACATCCAGGAAATCAAGCAACGCCTGGCCCGCCCCGCCGTGAAGCTCATTGCTGGCGGCTTTCGTCCTGCCGGCACCGATGAAGAAAGCTGGCTGGGCAACGTCTTCCTGTTCCGGCCTGATGAAGATGTACCCACCAACCAGGCGGGGCAACCGTTGCTCCCCTATGCGCAGTTTTACCTGCCTGCCCTGCCCATCCACAGCCCGCTGCTGGCGGGGGTTCGTGTATTGACGGTGTTCATTTCAAACCCGTTCCCCGAGCACCTTGAGCCAATGGGAAATAATTGGGTCATCCGCGAATATGGGCCGGATGATGTGCTGGTGCGCAAGTCTTTGCCGGTGGCAGGTACATTCCTCAAACCCTTCCCGCTGACAGCGCAAGTGGTTCCGGAGGACTTTCCACTGTGGGATGGCGGTGGTGTCCCGGAGGACCTTGAGCAAGCAATCCTCACGCTGGAACACCGGGGCGAGATACAGAGCTATTACGACTTGGTCACCCACACTTACGAACACAAGTTCGGCGGTTACCCTTCGTTTTGCCAGTCGGGTGTTGATCCGGGTGAAGGCTTCGAGTTTGTGTTCCAGATCTCATCGGACGCGAAGATCAATCTGAACGTGGTCGACAGTGGGAGCCTGATGTTCTGGAAGCACAACGAAACTGGGGAGTGGGCGCTTTACTACGACTTTTACTAGGAATAGGGGAACAGATTTATTTTCAGAAAATAAATACCCTTTTTGTCATCGCTGATCCTCAAAGGAAGATGTATGGCAACCGAACTGCATACCGGGACGCACGCCGGCTATAGCACTCTTGACTGGAACGATGGATACGACGTTAACCTGGGCGACCTCATTCGCCAGCTTCCTCAGCTCGTACGTGGCCGTTATGTGGCAATTGCTGCGTCGGATAGCGGGCCCTATAACCTTAGCGCTGCTGAGATCGCTAGCGGGTGGCAACGTGTAGGTGACTTGGCGATCAGCCCTATCATTACGGATATCGCTCAGTTGCCCACACCGGGCTTTGATGAGTGGTATGTTTTTGAGCGCCTACCTGATCAGGTAAAGCTCTCCAAATTTAGCAGCGCTATCGCATTTCAACCGTTCGGAGAGAGCGATAAGGTCGACAAGTTCTGGTCACAAATTGAAAATTTACAACCAGCGCATGCTCTGCTTGGCGGCTGTAGCCTCTTACTGATAACTCAAGACGCCGCAATACATGAGAACGTACTTACGTTCTATTCAACCTAAGGGCTGAGGCGATGTCTTGCACATATCTGCAGAAATAAGGGGATAGCGCCGTCAGCACTGCGTGCCGGTCGATGTCGACCGGCACGCGAGTCCATTGTCCCAGCCTTGGTTTGGCTGCTTAACCCAAAGACTCCGCAACCGACACAGTCCCCCGCCCAATCAACCGCCCCAACACCCCACTCTCATCAAACAACGCCCCTTTCGCCGCCGCCGCATCAGAATCCGCCAGCAACGCCGCCAACCCCGCTGGTAACCCCACACTGATCAACACCGCCTCAAACTCAGCCTGCGGCAGGTTCTGATAAACCACTGGCTTGCCGGTTTTCTGGCTGATCAACGCAGCCAGCTCGGTCAAGGTGTAGCTGCTATCCCCCGCCAGTTCATAGACTTTGCCCGCCTGCCCTTCAGTGGTCAGCACCACCGCTGCGGCTTGGGCGTAGTCGGCACGGGGGGCGGAGCTGATTCGGCCCTCCCCGGCGCTGCCGAGCAGGACGCCATGTTCCAAGGCGCTCGGTACGTTCGCCAGGTAGTTTTCGCTGTACCAGCCGTTGCGCAGTAATACGTGGGGCACGCCCGAGGCTTTCAAGGCTGCTTCGGTATCGCGATGTTCAGCGGCCAAGCCCAAGGTGGAGGTGTCGGCGTGCAGGACGCTGGTGTAGGCCAGGAGCGTGACACCCGCGGCCTTGGCGGCATCGATCACGGCGCGGTGTTGGGCGGCGCGGTTGCCCAGTTCATTGGAGGAGATCAACAGCAGTTTATCGACGCCTTTGAGCGCGGCAGTCAATGTGGCCGGTTGGTTGTAGTCGGCGGCGCGTACCACCACGTCCCGTGCAGCCAGGTCCTGGACTTTGCCGGGGTCTCTGACCAGGGCGACGATTTGCTCGGCTGGCACGCGTTCGAGCAGGGACTGGATAACAAGACGGCCCAGTTGGCCGGAGGCTCCGGTGATGGCGATCATGACAAATACCTTGATGGAAAAAGGACGAAAAGCCATCCTAGGGACCAAGGTAACTTTTTGTAAGTACGTACATAAAGGTAAGTATCGTGAACACACCCATCGGAAATTCCGAGCCGTTTAGCGCCGCTGTTCGACGCGGCGATGTACTGAGCGCCGATTGCCCTTCTCGGGAGGTCCTCAAGCACATGACCAGTCGCTGGGGCGTGCTGGTGCTGGTCATTTTGCTGGGCGGGATGCACCGCTTCAGCGAGCTGCGCCGCAAGATCGGCGGGGTCAGCGAGAAGATGCTTTCGCAGACGTTGCAGGAGCTTGAGGCGGATGGGTTGGTCAACCGCAAGTCGTTACCGGTGGTCCCGCCGCATGTAGAGTACCGCTTGACGCCGTTGGGTCGGGAGGCGGCGGAGCATCTTGAGGTGATGGTGAATTGGATTGAGGAGAAGATCCCGCAGATTATGGCGGTGCGGCGGAGTCGGTTGGGGGGTGAGGCGCAGGAGTGATTGGGGCTGCTCGGCGACAAGAGACAGGTCTATATTCAAGGGGTGTCCCCCTTCAATAACATTCGCGTGGATGCTTGCTCCTGCTTCTCCACCTTCTGAGAGTCAAGCCAGGGCCTGACCACCGCACCTCCAAGCCACATATCCTTGCGCCTTTGCCTACAACCGCACCAGAATCCGCCGGCTTTTCAGCCTTGCCCTCGGGCTCTATCGTTTCCTTAACACTGGCCGAGCCGGCATCGATGACACTCAGGCATGCTAGCTCCCCCTCGGGAAAGTCATAGGCCCGGCCGCATCAAACTTTCGGCAGCTAGCTTTGGTGGCTCATGTTCACCGGTACACACCGTCTATATACTCAAATCATGGAACGTATCCAATCAATCAATCTCGCGCGGATAGACTGGTGTTGTACCGATCACGGTATGACGCGGGACGAGCTCGCCCGTGAGATCGGTATAGCACCTGCCAGCTTTGAAAAAGTGATGGCCGGCGAGACGGGGCTGACCTTCAACCAGCTGCGTAAGCTGGCGGCCGTTTTCGGGCGAGGTACTTTGTTTTTCATGGAGCCAGGGCCGGTCAACGAGGCAAAGGTGCACTCGCCGCAGTTCCGCACCTTGAGCAATCAGAAACCGGAACTTTCGCACCACCTGAAGCTGCTGGTTGAGCGAGTGGAGCGTCAGCGCGCAGTGTTCCTTGCACTGCGTGAGGAGCTTGAACCGACGGAGGTCGTGCGCTTCTCGCCGCCCGACCTCGCAGGCCTGAGCATCCCCGATGCGGCCAGCCGTGTGCGTGAATGGCTGGGGCTGGCGAACCGTAACAATTTCGACAGTTATCGTAAGGCCATCGAAGCGCGCGGCCTGTTGGTCTTCCGCAGCAATGGCTACAACGGTAAATGGCAGATTGCGAAGGAAAGCCCGATCCTCGGTTTTTCACTCTACGACCCTGAATGCCCGGTAATCGTCATCAAGAAGCAGGATGCAGATACCCGCCAAAGCTTCACGTTGATGCATGAGTTAGGGCACCTGCTTATTCATCGGGCAAGCTCAATTGACGATGAAGAGGATTTGTATTCGGCGGACGATGAAGAGCAAGAGGCGAATGCCTTTGCCGGCCATCTGTTGGTCCCCGATCGGTTTCTGTTGAGCATTCATGACAATGAGCGCCCTGTTGAGGCGGCCGAATTTGATGGCTGGCTGGAACCACAACGCAGGGCGTGGGGTGTGAGTGGCGAGATGATCCTACGGCGTCTGATGGATGCCGGACGTTTGCCAAGCGAAGCCTATGCCGCATACCGACGGTGGAACAAGCAACGAGTGATGCCTGAAAAAGAGGGTGGCAGCCGAGAGCACCGCAATCGCGAGCCCCGGCACATTTTTGGCGATGGTTACGTGCGTACAGTGCTGGAAGCCATGAACGCTCGTCGTATCACTCTCGCCAAGGCAAGCAGCTATCTCGACAACCTTAAGATCTCGGACCTGCACAAGCTGGAACGCTTCTATGCAGGTGTTTGATGCCTCATCCATGCTCTACGCATGGGATAACTACCCTATCGCGCAGTTTCCGGGTCTTTGGGCATGGATGACGGATCGAGTGGCACAAGGTGTGATTCGGATGTCCGAGGTTGCCGCCGAAGAAGTTGGACACAAAGCACCGGAGTGCGTGACCTGGCTGAAGGAGGCAGGTCTGCAAACGATGCCCGTGACAGAGGCGATCCTGTTGGAAGCCTTTCGTATCAAGGGATTGCTTGAGATCGAAGAAGACAAATACGGCGCAGGGGTCGATGAAAACGATCTATATATCATTGCCACCGCGAAGCTACATGGCTGCGAGTTGGTCACGGATGAGGCGTTTCAGCCTTCTGCGAACAAGCACAAACGCAATTGGAAGATTCCCGCTGTTTGCAATATGGAAAGTGTGCAAACCCCCTGGATCAGCTTCCTTGACTACATCAAGCGATCACAAGCGGTTTTCGGGTAATGTCTTTAACTCATTTGAAATGATTCTCTGATTTATTTCCTGATATTCAGTCTACCCCTTCTTCTCCTCAGTCAACCTCCTCAACCCGCCGCCACTTCATAACCCCCCAGCTCCCCAGCAAAGCGCAACACAACGGGCTCAAGCTTGCGCATTGCATGCCGATGACCTTGCCAGCTCACCCTCTCCTTCAGGCAAGATGTGCCCCTCCAGATTCAAGGAAGACGCCCCATGTCCGCTTCGCTCGATCTCGCCGCCAGTCAGATCCGTCATGCCGTTCGCGCAGCCACCGAGGGCCTGGTCGGCCGCGAGCAGTTGGCCGAGTTGATCGTGCTGGCGGCTGTCGCCCAGGAACACATTCTGGTGGTGGGCCCGCCCGGCACGGCGAAAAGCGCCGTGGTGCGTCGGGTCGCGCAGTCCATGGGCGGTCGTTACTTCGAGTACCTGCTGGGACGCTTTACCGAGCCTTCGGAACTGTTTGGCACGGTCGATCTGAAGAAACTGCGCGAAGGCACGGTTGAAACCGATATCAGCGGCATGCTGCCTGAAGCCGACATTGTGTTCCTGGATGAAGTGTTCCTGGGCTCGACGGCCATCCTCAACACCCTGCTTGGCGTGCTCAACGAACGACGTTTCCGCCGTGGTCACACCCAGGTCCAGTGCCCCTTGCGCGTCTGTGTCGCAGCGGCGAACGGCCTGCCCGACGACGAATCGCTGGCGGCCTTCGGCGACCGTTTTTTGCTGCACCTGTTCGTGGACGCGGTACCCGACAACCAGCTCGAAGCGATGCTGGCCGGCGGCTGGCAGTCGGAGCAGCGCCCGGTTCCACAACTGCTGGGGCTGACTCAGCTCGACACGTTGGGCCACGCGCTCAAGGATGTCGATTTGTCACGGGTGCGGCCTGCGCTGGCCCAGGCCATCCGCCGGTTGCGGGAGGCCGGTATACAGCTCTCCGACCGACGTATCGTCAAATCCCAGCGTCTGATCGCAGCGGCGGCTCTGCTGCGCGGGCATCTGGAAGCCAGCGAAGCCGACCTCTGGCCGCTGCTTTACGTGCTGCCGACCCGGGAAATTCAGCAACACGGCCGCGAGGTGTTGCAGGATCTTTTTACCCAATGCAGCAACAGCCATCTGTTCAGTGCCGTCGAGGAAGCGACGCTGCAACCGATGGCTCGCCTGCATCGGCTGCTTGAAACGGCAGAGGATTACCTGGCGCGCAGCGAACCGCCTGCCAGCCCGTTGCTGGAAGCGCTGTTGCGCGAAATCGACGCCAACTTCAACAGCCAGACCATCCCCCAGCGCCTGCATGAAGCACGCGGACAGGTGGCCCATCTGCTGACAACCCAGGCATGACGACTATGGCCACCGCCACTGCCATCGACTGGAACTGGCGAGTGCGCCGCGAGCCCGGTCAACCACAGGCTGCCGTGGCCTGGGGCGAAGTGGCGGCGCGCCTGCACGCACGGCTGCTGCGCATGCCCGAAGACCAGACCGCGCAGTTGCAAGCCACTGCCAACCGTGACGTGCTGATCGTCACGGGCAATGCCGATGACCTGCCGTGGGTCGAGGGTGTCGATTACGCCTGCACCGAGCCCGCCGCACCCGGTCTGTGGCTGCCCACCAGTTGGGAACCCGACGCACCGCTCGACCTGATGGGGCAAGCGCTGCTCGGCAGATTTGCGCGTGCGCCGCTGCTGCTGTGGCATGCCCCCAGGGCAGTGGTGCCGCTCGACCGATGCCTGCCCGTCACGGCCCGGCATCTGCAACGCATTCAGGATGGATGGGCAGGTCGCTGATGCAATTACCGCAATCCCTGCAACCCTGGCGAGATTGGCTGCAATGGTTTCCTCCCGAACAGTTGCCCTTGCTGGCGGATCTGTTCGCACGCCTCAATCCGCTGCTAGGCCCATTGCGCGGCATGCAGCAGGGCGGCGTGCCCGAACCCGACGGCCTTGGCGACCTGCAACGCCGTGGCCCGTATGAACGACTACTCGCCAGCGAGTGGTTGCTGGCCGATGAGCTACCTGACGAATTTCTACGCAGGGCGGTAGTTGGCGAACACCTGTTCCTGGCGCCGCAATATCGCACTCATCAGGCCAACCGCATGATCGTTGTGCTGTTCGATGCTGGCCCGCTGCAACTGGGCGGCCCGCGACTGGTGCACCTGGCGCTGCTGATCCTGCTCGCCCGCCGTGCCAGCGAAGCCGGGGCCGAGCTGCGCTGGGGCATCCTGCAAAACGCGCCACAGTTGCATGAGTTCAAGGGCGCAGCGCATTTAAAGCAACTGCTCGACGCCCGCACATATCAGACCGTCAGTGATGAGCATTGGCATACCTGGCGCGCCTGGCTGTCGGAGCAGGATTACGACAGTGGCGAACGCTGGATCGTCGGCCAGCGACTGCCCGCCACCGACGCCCGCTCCTGCACTCATCGGGTCCAGATACAGCGCAGCCTCGATGGCCGCAGCCTCATGTTCGCGCTGCAAGACGTGGGCACCCGACAAGTTGCCCTGCCCAACCCCGACGAGCGCCTTGCCTTGCAATTGATCAAGGGCGAGTTCGACATCGCGCGGCAGATGGCTCGCACCGCGGTCAAGACCCCCGTTCCACGGGTTGCGCTGACGCTGGCCCCGATCATTGCCAGCAGCGGCTTCCATGTCGCCCTGAAATTACTCGATGAGCCTGGGCTTGTGGTGATCAAGCTTCCGGCTCCCCGGCAGAAAAAGCCGCTCGATGTTCGCCGGACGCTCTGGAACAACCGCAGCACACCACTGGCGATCACGTTCCCGGGCCGCATGCCCGGTGCGATCCTGAGCCTCGACGAGCAACTGGTCTTTTGGAACATGCCTGGCCTCAAGCCCGCCGCCCGGCCTGAGCGTGAACAACTGCAGATGCCCGTGGGCACTGCCACGCTGCTGCCCATGGTGTGGCTGCACAACGGCACCTACGGCCGGGTTTTCCTGCTCGACAACAAAGGTCATTTGGCCTTCTGGGTGGTCGACAACGGCAAGCTGCCCAGCCCGCACCCGCCCGGTGTCACCCACTCGATGGCCGATCAGGTGGTGGGCATGGCGCAGGTCGATCGCAACATGCTGGCCTATCTGCGCCACGATGCCGGTCGATTGTACGTCCACCGGATCAATCCCTGGATCAGCCAATCCATGGGCCATGTGGTCGGCACGGCGAAGGACGTCGACGTCGATCAGGTGTTGTTCCCGGCAAGCCCCCTCTGGGAACGCGCCTTCCACGGCTGTGCGTGGATGCGCCTGGTCGACGGGAAGCAACAGTGGCAAATGGTGGCCCCGGACCTTCAGACTAGCCAGGTAGACCTGGCACCCGGTTGGAAAGGCCTGGGATTGCTGATCGGGGAGGACGAGGTGCTTTCCATGGTCCTGCTCGGCCCCAACCAGCAGACTCTCGCCTTGTACTGCAGGGGTGAGCAACATGTGCTGTTCACCACCAACGAAACCATTGCCAGAATCAGCTTTTGCCCGATGAGCGGGCTGGTCGCCGCCCTGACCAAGGCTCGGGAACTGGTGGTGTATTCGGTCCGGGACGAGCGCAGGGTGTTGCAGGTCATGTGCAATCAGGCACAAACGCAGTCGGAGGACGCGCCTCATGTCCGGACCTGATTCGGTCGTTATTCGCCGTCCGGCACTGAGCGGTTATCAACCGATCGAGGCGCTGTGGTTCCCCGTTGAGCGCTTCAGCGAGCAGGAACGGGCGCGACTGATACTCACCCACTGGCAAACCGACGCCAGGGCCTATCGCTTTGCCGACGGCGACCTGCTGCGTTTTCCCAAGGCACGCGCCATGCTGTGTGAAGGGCTCGCTGGCTGGCCACTGATCCGCCAGGGCCGAGCGCTTTGCTCAGCACGGCTGAGCCCTGAAGAAATGCAGCGCCTGGCCCACGCCGATGTCTGGCTGGTACGCGGCACGCAGGTCAATGCCCTGCACCTGCGCGACGCAACTGCGCTGGCCCCCGCTCGATGGATCGACGTCAGCCAGTACGCCTTGCTCGACACTTACGACTGCCAGGACGTATTGCCGGAACCAGAAGTCGAACCGCTGGCGGTACAGACCGACATACGGGAAATCCTGGGTGACTCACTTGCGCCGGCCAGCCCCGAGCGCGAGGCGGTGATGCAAGCCCTGCTGGAGCGCCAACGTCAGGCCACCGCCCCTGGTGCCTCTACGGCGCGTCACAGCCCTGCGAACAATCCACAGAGTACCGGCTCGTTGCAACACGGCCTGCTAGGTCTCATTGCATTGGCAGTGGGTATGGGCCTTTACCAAATGCTTTCCCTCAACGGTCCGCAGTTACCAGCCGCTACCCGTGCTGCTGAGACAGCCAAGCCGCCACGCTCTGTGGATCCGTCCACGTTCGATCTGGGCAGCGTCTTGATCTGGACGGTAATTGGCGCGGCACTTTTCACCTTGATACTGATGGCGGTGCGTGCCTGGATGCGACGCAACGGTACCCATTCGGCAGCAAGCCACACGCCCCCTACCACGACCGCCAATGCCGCCCGACCATCGAAGCCGCCGGTGCCGCCACGGGCATCGGGCCAGCCACGTGGCCCGGCCAGATGGCGGCGCTGGCTGACGCGTCTGACCCAGAATTCACGCCTGTCAGCGCTTTACGGAAAGCGCCAGGCTGCTTACATGCAACGCATGCTGGAGATGTTCGAAAACGGCGACCTGGAAGAAGCACTGCGCCACGCCATTCCGCTGGGTGGCGGCCAGGGCAATGCAGGTCAAGCCTTCGGCACACCCAGCAGGCGCCAGGATCTGGCGCTCACCCAGCATTCAGGGCCTCGCACCAGCATGCTGTTTGAGGCGGATCTTGAAACCCACCTCAAGCAGGTCTACCGGCAGTCCTTCGAGCGACTGGATCGCGAGGGGCGTATCGAGGAAGCCGTGTTTGTCCTGGCCGAGCTATTGAGGGCACGCCAGGAAGCGCTCGACTATCTGGAAAAGCACCAGCGCTATCAACAGGCGGCTGACCTTGCGCTGGCCTGGGACATGCCCACCTCGACCATCGTGCGTCTGCTGTGCCTGGCAGGGGATTGGCAGCGAGCGCTGCAAGTCGCGCGGCGCGACAATGCGTTCGCCGATGCCGTCATCCTGCTCGAAAAAAATTGGCCGGACGCCGCCGCGCGCCTGCGCCTGGAATGGGCGCTGGCCCTGACCGAAAAAGGATTGTGGTTGCAGGCGGTGGACGTGATCTGGAGTCTACCGGCAGAGCACGAACGCGCCACCCAATGGCTGCTGGCCGCCGAGGCCGCAGGCGGTAGCCTCGCCATCGGCGCGCTGGTTAAACGGGCAGTCCTGCTTCCCGACACCCTCTCGACCTATGAAACCTGGGTCGAAAAACTGCGCAACGACCCCGAGCGGGTCGTGGAGCGCGCCGCGCTGGCCCAGGCGCTGCTGACGCACAAGGCCCACAGTCCCGCGCTGGCTTGGCTGGCTGCCGCGACCGTGCGGGCGATGATCTGTGATCAGGCCGGGCCACACGCTCATCTCACCCAGAATCAGCTTCAAGCGCTGGTAAAAATGAGCAAGGACAAATTGCTACAAGCGGACCTGCCCGGCAGCGCCCTGCCCAAGAACAAACTTCTCAATCAGAGCCTTGAGCGGGTAAGCCCCCCCTTGTCGTTCATGGCGCCAGAAAGGGGCAATCGGACTCTCTGCGATGCCGTACCCTTGACTGACGGACGCTACCTCCTGGCACTGGGCGAAGCTGGCGCGTCGGTGGTCGAGGCGAGCGGCAAGACGGCCTTTCACTTTCCGGTGCCCGCCCAGACCATCGTGCTGGGCCACAGCCGCCAGGTCGCGCTGGCGCTGGCACGTCGCGGCGACGTCTGGCGCATTTGCAAACTGGATCTGGTCAATCGCAGCGCCACCGATCTGGGCGTGCTGATGCTGGACGCTTTCGCCAAGCATTTCGACGGCACGACCTGGACCGTCGGCCGAGGCTCGCAATTGCGCGTCGTGGACGTGGATCGCCGGTTCGAAACGCTCTGGCACGTCGGCGATCTGCCCGGGCGGGTTGGCTTCCTTCGGGATGACGAACGCAACGAATCCGTATTGCTGGACACCCCACAGGACTTCCAGCTCTGGCATTACCGCCTGCCCGACCGCCGATTGCTCAGCCGCGAATCCATGCCCACCAGGCGTGAGGAGCACAGTTGGCAGGTGTATAACGCGGCAGGCCGGATCACTGAGTTCTGGATCGAACATGAAGCCGACAGTGATCCCATGCTGAGGGCGTACGAGGGCGGCACGAGCAAGCGCTATCCCTTGCCTGGCCTGACTCAAGAATTTACCGACCCGTTGAACGTCTACTCGTTCGAGCAGTGGCTGGTCGTCTGCTACGCAACTGGCGACGATGAGGCACGCTGGCACTTTATCCACCGCCAAAGTGACCGGTTATGCGCCGTCCTGCACTGGCCGCTGCATCATGCGCAACTGCGTTGCGTGGGCAATGAATGGGTGCTTTTCGACCATCAGGGCCGGTTGTGGCATATCGACACAACCCGCTCTGTGGTGCGCAGTCTGTCGGTGCAGTGAAGCGCCGCCGAGGTGGGGGGGTATGAGTGCTTCGCAACCCCCTCGCCACGGGCTGTTTGCTTTAAGGCCATAAGGCTCCTGCGGCGCTCGCGCTGGTCTCAAAAGCCGCCCCCTCAACATGGTAAACCTTCGGTTCCTCCGAAAAATATTCCTCCAACCCCATCATGAACAGCCGATGGTCTTCACTCGCTTCGAAGCCCGGAGAGTGGTCTTCCAGTGATTGCCACCGCACGATCAGGTTGAACTGCTCGGGGGTTTCGATCCCTTGCGCCAGCATGTGGCCGCCGTAACCCTTGGCCCGTGTGAGCAATGGAGCGACTTCGGCAAATGCGCGGCGGAACGTTTCGATGCGTTCTTTGTGAACAGGAAGCACTGCGATTTCGTAAACCATGACGCACCTCTGAATTGGTTAAAGTCGGCACTTACGGAATGAGCGATGGCTCGACGGCAATGGCGATTTTTCCTCGAAGACCGTTGTTGGCGCTTTCCAACCGGGCATGGGCCAGGGGAATGTCGGCCAGCGAATAGACGGCGCCGACATGTGGGCGCAGTTGACCGCGGGCTATCAATGCGCTCAGCTCATCGAGCTTGCCGCGGTTCTGCCGGGTAAACACGAAGTGATAGCTCGCATTCTTGCCCCAGGCCTGGACGAGGTTTTGTGGCTGGGCGATGTCCACGATCGAGACGACGCGGCCCAGTTGTGCGAGGACATCGGGGCTGCGGGACAGTGTGTTGCCGCCGATGGTGTCGAATACGACATCCACGCCGTGGCCACCGGTTTCCCGAAGGACAGCGTCGACATAATCTTCTTTCTCATAGTCGATGATCACGTCGGCACCCAAGTTGCGGGCGAACTCCGCGTTTGCTTCGCGCACAGTGGTGAACACCCGGGCGCCCATGGCTTTCGCCACTTGGATCGCGACATGCCCGACGCCTCCAGCGCCGCCGTGGACAAGAATGCTCTCCCCGACCCTGAGTGCCGCGCGCACCACCAGCGCCTCCCACACCGTCCCGCCCACCAGGGTCAGGCTTGCGGCCTCAAGGTGGCTCAACTCGGGCGGTTTCTTCCCGACAATGCTCTCGGCCGCGACGTGGTACTCGGCATAGCTACCTGCCCCTTCAAATATTTGCGGGGTGTACCAGACTTCGTCTCCTGGCGCGAAGGAAGTCACGCCAGGCCCTACGGCTTCGACCACGCCGGAGACGTCGTGGCCGGTGATGGCCGGCAGTGGCACCAGGTCGGGATAGTCGCCGCGTCGAACCTGGTAATCCAGCGGGTTGATGGAAGTGGCGTGTACGCGGACCAGGACTTGCCCCGCTTGCGGAACGGGCTTGGGCACGTCGCGGAGCTCGAACGATTCAGGACCGCCGAATGATTTAAGAATCATCGCTTTCATAGTAACTCCTCGTATCGATAAAAAGGGATATCGAGATATTTCGATATCCTATGTTAAAAAAACGCTATAGGTCTTTCCCAATGATCTCGGCGAGGGCACTGATGGTTGCTTCATTGCGTTTGTAATAGGTCCACTGGCCGATGCGCCTGACGTCGACCAGACCCACCCGTTGCAACGTGGCCAGATAACCGGACACCGTTGACTGCGACAGGCCGATCCCTTCCTGGATACTGCTGACGCAGACGCCGACCGTGTGAACGTCACCCTCATCCTGCGGGGGGAAGTTCTTTGCCGGATCCTTCAAACCTTTCAGGATTTGGAGACGTGTCGGGTTTGAGAGGGCTTTGAATATTTCGAGTAGGTCCATGTGGCGAGGATATCGAGGTTTTTCGATATGTCAATACGTGAATTGGGATAGCTCATGAGCTGGGGGTTTGAGGCTGCTTCGCAGCCTAGCGGGGATAAATCCCCTCGCCACAGGGTTTGTGTGTGGGTTGATTGGTGTTCGGGGAGCGGTGGGCTCGGACGGCTTCAAGGCCTTGTTCCCAGGCTTGGCGGGCCGCCGGTAGGTCGCCCTGGCCGTGGTGGGCCTTACCCAATAGTTTCCATGCCGCCGAATACTTGCATTAAATAAGGGGACAAATTTATTCCAGCCAATAACCCCCTTTTCATCATTGTCCCCTTTTCATGTCTTCGACGGCCAAGCAACAACCTATATTCCTATAAATTGGATCCAATATAGCAAATGAGTATATGGAGCAAAGAAATAATAGTGTCATTTATCAAAATGGCTATGTTAGTTTCGCTCTGCCTTGCAATGAAATGCGAATGGCATAACCTTTCAAAAAGATGGAGCTTTTTATGAAACTCGATATGTCCAAACTGATCGTATCTCAATCCGCACTGAGCCTGACTGCAATGGTTGCGCTGTCGAGCGTAAATAAATCTATCGGCGAATAAATTTCGACGGTGATTTATTAGAAGGACTGCCATATCGCTATGGCGGTCCTTCTTTTTATGGAGAGTCCGTTTCAAGGAGAAATCAATTGAGCATCTTAATCACAAATGAAGAGTATCGCCAAGATTCCTACGCATTGCTCAATCAATACAAAGAGTCGATGACCTACTTGGCAAGCGTGTTTAATGATGACTATCAAAAATCCGACGCTGTGACCAAGCTGCCTTGGAAGTCTTTCGCATTCTACAATAAGTGCATCAAGAGCTTGCAAGCTAATGATGCAGATTCAGGCTTGCATTTTTTTCAAGAAGCCAAGCAAAACGAAAGGCAAGGATCTGAAGGATTCAGGGTTTCTGGATTCTCTGAAAACAACCGAAAAGAAGAAATTGACTTGGTTGTCGATGAAATAAGAGAAGAGGCGTCTGGTAAAATCAGCATTGGTTTCATCGGCGCTGATGTTGTCGAGATCGAGAAAGCCAAATTAATCACAGGAATAGAACTTCTTAAGGCCCAATCGATAGACCTGTACAATGAGGCTGAGATCTTAATAGATGAAATAGTCTTGACGGGGCCTGGTGATGAATACCATATCAGATCGGCCAGCAGTTACAATTTATTAGGGCTGGTTTTGATATGGGCCGATGAAGTCCATAGCCCCATCTATTACGCACAACAGGTAGTCCATGAGGCCGCCCATTTAAGACTGTTTTTAAAAAGCACAGACGACAGGTTTGTCTTGAATCCAGAGAGTGAATTATACACAGCGCCATTCAGGCCTGATGCACGCCCCATGCTAGGTATATTTCACGCACTTTTCGTACTGGCTAGAATTGCACTCGCGATGTCTGGCTTGGGAAAAATAGCGTCTGGAAAACTAGCAGAGGAGGCACTTGAGAAAGGGCGGGTGGCTGAGAAGAGATTTTTTGCGACTGCCGCTCAGATCAAGCGGGACGGGGTGTTGACGCCCATGGGACAACAGATTTTCGATGAATGCTTGCAGGAAATCACCAAAATATCACCTTTTCGCAATGTCTATGATGACATGCTAAAAAGTGGATTCTGACCAATGAACAGTTCTAAAAGAATTGCCCCGCATGATTACGTATTTTTATTGCTAGTGGCGCTGATCTGGGGGGGGAACTTCGCCCTGATCAAAGTAGGGCTTGAACAAATCAAACCATTCGTGATGACATTCATCAGGTTTTCGCTTTGCGTCTTCCCGTTTGTATTTTTCATGCCAAGACCTAAGATTCCAGCGTATGTACTCGCCGCATATGGAATATTGTTTGGGGGCGGAATATGGGGGTGCGCCAACATTGCCATATATACAGGCACCTCCCCCGGCACGGTATCCCTCATCATTCAGCTCAGCGCATTCATTACATTTATCATTGGCCTGATTGCCTTTAAGGAAAGAGCTTCCAACATCAGCATTATCGCCCTCGCAATATCGCTCTCTGGTCTTTTCTTGATGCTTATCAAGAACAATCAGGGTTCAGGCCCGTTGGGCGTCGCTATCTGCTTGCTCGCAGCCTTCTGCTTTAGCTTGTGTACGTTCATTATTCAAAAGTACAAACCTAAAGACCTGCTGCCATTTATGATTTGGAGCTTATTATTCAGCCTTCCAATTCTATTTATTCTTGCCTTGTACTTTGAAGGGGCCGACGCATTCTATAGCCTGAGGGATGTAATGAACTACAAAGTCATAGTGTCGCTGATCTCACAGTCTTACGTGACTACTCTGCTGGGCTACTGGATATGGAACTACAACATAAGAAAATATTCCGGATCCACCGTGGCCCCCATAGGCTTGCTGGTTCCATTTTTCGCCATAATCATTTCCTACCTGTTCTTTAGCTACCCGATAAACGGAACAGTCATTCTATCGATAGGCTTGGTTTTCTGCGGCGTCATCTTGTTCAACCTACGACATAGCATTGAGCAGTTGTTCAACAAGACCGCCATACACAGATAACACGACCTTGCTCAGGTTTAAAATTTGCCGCAAGAGCGCATGCACCACTTCAATGCCGGCGCAGCCAAACCGCCCAAAAAAAGTGCGTTTCGTTTGTCATTTTGGAACGCTTTTTTTTGCTCGTTGATGTAGTTGCAAAGTTTAACTTTCAAAGCGTCTTAAAAACGGGGTTCTAGCGTGCACAAAAACGCTATGGCCAGCATTTATCACGGCCCAGGCGGTAGTTCACAGCGCTCAAGGATGCCGTTCACTTCCGTCATGCCGAAACGCTTACGATAGGGAAATCATCATGAAGCATTTTTCAAAAGAATTAGCTATTTTTTTAGTCTGCTCAACGGCTTACCGTCTATGTTCCGGGGCACTGGTGGTCTCCCTGACGTGGACCATCCTCAACCAGAACGAAGGTGGTTATTTGCCTTTGGCATTGGCGATCTTTTGCTCCTTCATTCCGGCCTTCATCACGCCGGTGGTTATCAAGCGGCTGTCGGCGCGAATGAACGGCCGAAAAATGAGCAGCTGGTTTACGTTTTGTCTGGCCGGTCTCAGCCTGGTGGTAGGGGCAAGCCGAGACATCACCCTTGCATTGCTAGCCGCCAACCTTTTTGTCTGGCTGGTTTTCATGCTGCTCGAAGCCAGCTTGGATATGTGGTTCACCCAGGTTCAGCGCGGTATGGATGAAGCCTCTGTCAGACGAATCAGTGGTGCCACAACTGCAACCGGTCAAGCGGCCCTGATGATTGGGCCGTTGTTGGCAGCCGGCTTGATGCCGATCCTGCCGGGCATGGGGTTCTTCATTTTTCTGGGCGCTGGATTCCTGCTGGTATCAGCGATTTGTTACATCCGCCATGGTCTCTCGGTGGTGACACAAGAGGCTAGCGAGACAGTTGCGCCAGCCAAGCTTCCACTCACCCTGTTTGTGCCAATGGTGCTGATCTGGCCAATCCTCGGTGCCTTCAACTTCATGCTTCCAGTGTATGTGTCGAGCCATGGCTGGGCGCTATTTGAGCTTGGTGTGCTGGATGCAGTGTTTGGCATGGGGATGGCGTTAGTGGGAGTACTGATCATTCTGAGTAATACCGGTCGCAATCTATCGGTATTTCTCTCGGGGCTGATCGGGCTGGCCGTCATTTCCGCAGCGGTATGGTTTATGGTGCCAGATACCCTAGTGCTCAAGGCTCTAAGCCTGCTGATCCTTGGCATGGCCTTTGGCGGTGCGCGGGTGCATATCCGAGCAGCGATTGCCTACCGCTACAGCGAGGCTGCCGTTGGTGCGTGTGTTAGCCGGGCGAACGCCCTCGCAACGCCGGTCTTGCTGTTAATCCTAAGCCTGCAACTGGCATTAATCGAGAGCGCGTGGCTGATACCGTTTCTGATGATTACCTTGTCCATTGTTCTATTGCTACAGACATCGGCGACTCGCTTTGCCCAGGGGCACACGAGCCCGGTAACAGCAGGTGCCTGATAGTCCTTATCCGGGGGCAACATAGTCCCTTAATGCCGGAGTTCAGTGTTGGCTGGTTGGCGGGCTGGTCTTGAGAACGTGGTGGACTTTTTTGTGAGTGCTTCGCACTCAAGCGGGAGCAAGCTCCCTCGCCACAAAAAGCGGTTTTGTGCGAAGTCAGTGGTGGCGATCCAGCTTTTTGAGGAACACGGTCATTTCTTTTTCCGCCTGCTTGTCGCCGTGGGCGCGGGCGGCTTCGAGGCCTTGTTCCCAGGCTTGGCGGGCTGCCGCTAGGTCGCCTTGGCCTTGGTGGGCTTTGCCCAGGAGTTTCCACGCGGCTGAATACTTGGGGTCGAGTTCGACGCAGCGTTGGAAGTGTTCGGCGGCGCGGGGGAATTCGCCGAGGTCGAGGTAGCCTTTGCCCAGGCCGAAGCGTAGCAGGGCGTTATCCATGCCTTTGGCGAGCATTTTTTCCAGGGAGTCGAGCATGGCGGCGTCCTTATCTGTTGTGTCAGGGGTTGATCGGTTGGCTGCTAGATAGCTATCGCGAGCAAGCTCGCTCCCACAGGGGGTTGGGGTTGCTCACGACATTTGTGAGCAATGGCGATCCTCCGGGGGAGCGAGCTTGCTCGCGATGAGGCCCTTTCTGTCACTGCACATCCCAGATCAGAAGAAGCTCAACCCCACATGGAACAGCTTCTCGACATCGCGAATGTGCTTCTTGTCCACCAGGAACAGGATGACATGGTCGCCGGTCTTGATCGTGGTGTCGTCGTGGGCGATCAGGACTTCTTCGTCGCGAATGATCGCGCCGATGGTGGTGCCCGGCGGCAGGCCGATGTCGCGGATGGCTTTGCCGATCACTTTGCTGGACTTGGCATCGCCGTGGGCAATGGCCTCGATGGCTTCGGCCGCGCCGCGGCGCAGGGAGTGGACGCTGACGATGTCGCCGCGGCGCACGTGGGCGAGCAAGGTGCCGATGGTTGCCAGTTGCGGGCTGATGGCGATGTCGATGTCGCCGCCCTGGATCAGGTCGACGTAGGCCGGGTTGTTGATGATGGTCATCACTTTCCTCGCCCCCAGGCGCTTGGCCAGTAGCGACGACATGATGTTGGCTTCGTCGTCGTTGGTCAGGGCCAGGAAGATGTCGGCGTCGGCGATGTTTTCTTCCAGCAGCAGGTCGCGGTCCGAGGCGCTGCCTTGCAGCACCACGGTGCTGTCGAGGGTGTCCGAGAGGTAACGGCAGCGGGCCGGGTTCATCTCGATGATCTTGACCTGGTAGCGGCTTTCGATGGCTTCGGCCAGGCGCTCGCCGATCTGTCCGCCGCCGGCGATGACGATGCGCTTGTAGTTCTCGTCGAGGCGGCGCATTTCGCTCATGACCGCGCGAATATTCGCCTTGGCGGCGATGAAAAATACTTCGTCGTCGGCTTCGATCACCGTATCGCCCTGGGGCAGGATCGGCCGGTCCCGGCGGAAAATCGCCGCGACCCGGGTCTCCACATTCGGCATGTGTTCGCGCAATTGGCGCAGTTGCTGGCCCACCAGCGGCCCGCCGTAGTAGGCCTTGACCGCCACCAGTTGGGCCTTGCCTTCGGCGAAGTCGATCACCTGCAGGGCGCCGGGATGCTCGATCAGGCGCTTGATGTAGTTGGTCACCACCTGCTCGGGGCTGATCAGCACGTCCACCGGGATCGCTTCGTTGTCGAACAGGTCGGCACGGGTCAGGTAGGCGGCCTCGCGCACCCGGGCGATTTTGGTCGGGGTGTGGAACAGGGTGTGGGCGACCTGGCAGGCGACCATGTTGGTTTCGTCGCTGTTGGTTACGGCCACCAGCATGTCGGCATCGTCGGCACCGGCCTGGCGCAGTACCGTGGGCAACGAGCCCCGGCCTTGTACGGTGCGGATGTCGAGGCGATCACCGAGGTCGCGCAGGCGTTCGCCGTCGGTGTCGACCACGGTGATGTCGTTGGCCTCGCTGGCCAGATGTTCCGCCAGCGAACCGCCGACCTGCCCTGCGCCGAGGATGATGATTTTCATCCAGTCACTCCTATCGAATCGGTCTTAACCGCGTGCGGCGGCGATCTTGATCAGCTTGGCGTAGTAGAAGCCGTCGTGCCCGCCTTCCTGGGCCAGCAACTGGCGGCCATGGGGCTGCTTCAGGCCGGCCTGGCTGGCGATGTCCAGTTCCCGGGCGCCCGGGGTGCGGGCGAGGAAGGCCTCGATCACTTCGGTGTTCTCGGTGGGCAAGGTCGAACAGGTGGCGTAGAGCAACATGCCGCCCACTTCCAAGGTCAGCCACAGGGCATCGAGCAGTTCGCCTTGCAACGTGGCCAGCGCGACGATGTCATCCGGCTGGCGGGTGAGCTTGATGTCCGGGTGGCGACGGATCACCCCGGTGGCCGAGCACGGCGCGTCCAGCAGGATGCGCTGGAACGGTTTGCCGTCCCACCAGGTTGCGGTGTCGCGGCCGTCGGCGGCGATCAGTTGGGCGTCCAGGCCCAGGCGTTCGAGGTTTTCCTTCACCCGCACCAGGCGCTTGGCTTCCAGGTCCACCGCCACCACGCCGGCCAGCTTCGGCTCGGCCTCGAGGATGTGACAGGTTTTGCCGCCGGGCGCGCAGCAGGCGTCCAGCACCCGTTGCCCGGGCGCCAGCTCCAGCAGGTCGGCGGCCAGTTGCGCGGCTTCGTCCTGGACGCTGATCCAGCCCTCGGCAAAGCCCGGCAATGCCCGTACGTCACCCGGGGTTTCCAGCACGATGCCGTCGCGGCTGTACTGGCATGGGATGGCCGGGATGCCCGCCTCGCCCAGCAACGCCAGGTAGGCGTCGCGGGTATGGTGGCGACGATTGACCCGCAGGATCATCGGCGGATGGGCGTTGTTGGCCGCGCAGATGGCTTCCCATTGCTCGGGCCAGAAGGCTTTCAGGGATTTCTGCAACCAGCGCGGGTGGGCGGTGCGCACCACCGGGTCGTGTTCCAGCTCGGCCAGCAGGGTTTCGCTTTCCCGTTGGGCGCGGCGCAACACGGCATTGAGCAAGGCCTTGGCCCAGGGCTTTTTCAGCTTGTCGGCGCAGCCCACGGTTTCGCCGATGGCGGCGTGGGCCGGGACGCGGGTGTAGAGCAGTTGATAGAGCCCCACCAGCAGCAGCGCTTCGACGTCGGCATCGGCGACCTTGAACGGCTTCTGCAACAGCTTGGCCGCCAGCGCCGACAACCGCGGCTGCCAACGGGCGGTGCCGAACGCCAGGTCCTGGGTGAAACCGCGATCACGGTCTTCCACCTTGTCCAGTTGGGTCGGCAGGGAACTGTTCAGCGAGGCTTTCCCGCTGAGTACCGCGGCAAGGGCCTTGGCGGCGGCCAGACGCGGGTTCATGAGGCGTCCGTCGCTTGGCCGAGGACGGTGCCGACGGCAAACTTCTCACGGCGGCTGTTGAACAGGTCGCTGAAGTTCAACGCCTTGCCACCGGGCAGTTGCAGGCGCGTCAGGCACAGCGCCTGCTCACCGCAGGCAACGACGAGACCGTCCTTGCTGGCGCTGAGGATTTCACCCGGTGCGCCCTTCCCTTCGGCGTAATTGGCCGCCAGCACTTTCAGGGCTTCGCCGTTCAAGGTGCTGTGGCAGATCGGCCAAGGGTTGAAGGCCCGCACCAGGCGCTCCAGCTCGATGGCTGGGCGGCTCCAGTCGATACGGGCTTCGTCCTTGTTCAATTTGTGCGCGTAAGTGGCGAGGCTGTCATCCTGCACTTCGCCTTCCAGCGTGCCGGTAGCCAGGCCGGCGATGGCCTCGACCACGGCGGGCGGGCCGATGAGTGCGAGGCGGTCGTGCAGGCTGCCACCGGTGTCTTCGGCGCTGATGGGGGTGCTGACCTTGAGCAGCATCGGCCCGGTGTCCAGGCCGGCTTCCATGCGCATCACCGTCACGCCGCTCTCGGCATCGCCGGCTTCCACCGCACGCTGGATCGGCGCCGCACCGCGCCAGCGCGGCAGCAGCGAGGCATGGCTGTTGATGCAGCCCAGGCGCGGGATATCCAGCACCACTTGGGGCAGGATCAGGCCGTAGGCGACCACCACCATCAAGTCCGGTTGCAGCGCCGCCAGTTCGGCCTGGGCCTGGGCGTCGCGCAGGGTCGGCGGCTGCAACACCTGGATGCCGTGTTCCAGGGCAAGCTGCTTGACCGGGCTGGGCATCAGTTTTTGCCCGCGGCCGGCCGGCCGGTCCGGCTGGGTGTAGACCGCGACGATGTCGTGGGGGCTGGCCAGCAGGGCCTTGAGGTGTTCGGCGGCAAATTCGGGAGTGCCGGCAAAGACGATGCGCAGGGGCTCAGTCATGGGAAGCTCTCAATTACAAAGCAGTCGCAAAAAGAAAAAGGCTTGCCGCGGCAAGCCTTTGAAGAGAGGGCATCAAGCATTCTGGCGATGAAGTTTTTCCAGTTTTTTCTTGATCCGGTCACGCTTGAGGGTAGACAGGTAATCCACGAACAGCTTGCCGTTGAGGTGGTCGCACTCGTGCTGGATGCACACCGCCAGCAAGCCTTCGGCGATCAGTTCATAAGGCTGGCCGTCACGGTCCAGGGCCTTGATCTTGACCTTCTGCGGACGGTCGACGTTTTCATAGAAGCCTGGCACCGAAAGGCAGCCTTCCTGATACTGGTCCATCTCGTCGGTCAGGGTTTCGAACTCGGGGTTGATGAACACCCGCGGCTCGCTGCGGTCTTCGGAAAGGTCCATCACGACGATACGCTTGTGCACGTTGACCTGGGTCGCGGCGAGGCCGATGCCTGGCGCCTCATACATTGTTTCAAACATGTCATCGACCAACTGACGCACTTCGTCGTCCACTACGGCCACCGGTTTGGCGATCGTGCGCAGGCGCGGGTCCGGAAATTCGAGAATGTTCAAAATGGCCATAAGCTTGATAAATGCACGTGTGAGGTAAAGTCGGGTGGCTGGCCTGGCGTGTCTTGGGATGCAGGCTACCGTTGTAAAACGTTGCCCTTGGGGAAAACAGCTCCGCAGGGCAGCGAGCCACGGGGGCTCTGGCGTTTCACGCGAACGCACATAATAAAGGGATTCACCGCATGAGGAAATCACTACTCGCCCTGCTGTTCCTGGCTTCGGCCGGTATCGCGCATGGGCAAGTGCAACTTCGGGAAGGTTTTCCCCAGCAATACACGGTGGTGACGGGGGACACATTGTGGGACATTTCCGGCAAATACCTGCGCGAGCCGTGGAAATGGCCCGAACTCTGGCAGGCCAACCCGCAGATCGAAAACCCCAACCTGATCTATCCGGGCGATACCCTGTCGCTGGTCTACGTCAACGGCCAGCCGCGCCTGACCCTCAATCGCGGCGCCTCCCGCGGCACCATCAAGCTGTCGCCGCGCATTCGCAGTTCGCCGGTGGCCGACGCCATCCCGAGCATTCCGCTGCAAGCCATCAACAGCTTCCTGCTGAGCAACCGCATCGTCGACACGCCTGAGGATTTCGACAAGGCGCCCTACGTCGTCGCCGGCAATGCCGAGCGGGTGCTCAGCGGCATGGGGGATCGGGTCTTCGCCCGTGGCACATTCGACTCGAACCAGTCGGCCTACGGCATCTTCCGCCAGGGCAAGGTCTACACCGACCCCGAGACCAAGGAATTTCTGGGCATCAACGCCGACGACATCGGCGGCGGCGAAGTGGTCGCCACCGAGGGCGATGTCACCACCCTGGCCCTGCAACGCACCACCCAGGAAGTGCGCCTGGGTGATCGCCTGTTCAGCGGCGAAGAGCGCTCGATCAACTCGACCTTCATGCCCAGCGCGCCAAAATCGGACATCAACGGGTTGATCCTGGACGTGCCCCGGGGCGTGACCCAGATCGGCGCGCTGGACGTGGTCACCCTGAACAAGGGCCGCCGCGATGGGCTGATCGAAGGCAACGTGCTGGCGGTGATGAAGACCGGTGAAACCGTGCGCGACCGCATCACCGGCGAGCCGGTGAAAATCCCCGATGAGCAGGCCGGCCTGCTGATGGTGTTCCGCACCTACGACAAGCTCAGCTACGGTCTGGTGCTGTACGCCTCGCGCTCGCTGTCGGTGCTCGACAAGGTCCGTAATCCGTAACGGGTCTCACAAGTTACCAACAGAGTTATCCACAGCTTGTTCCCGTTTGTACGGGGCTTATAACGGTCAAGGATGATCGCATGTCATTACCTGAATCTGCTCCGGTTTCCCCTGCGGAACTGGAGGCCCGGCTACGTCTTCACCGCTTGCCGGAACTCGGTCCCAAGCGTTTCATGACCCTGATGGAGGCCTTCGGCTCGGCCTCCAAAGCCATCAGTGCACCGGCCAGCGCCTGGCGAGCGCTGGGCCTGCCCATCGCCTGCGCCGAGGCGCGACGCAACCCGGATGTGCGTGACGGCGCCGCCCACGCATTGGCCTGGCTAGAGCGTGCGGGCCAGCATTTACTGATGTGGGACCAACCCGATTACCCCGCGCTGCTGGCACAGATCAGCGACGCGCCACCGCTGCTGTTCGTCGCTGGCGACGCCACCATTCTGGAAAAACCGCAGCTGGCGATGGTCGGCAGTCGCCGGGCATCGCGGCCGGGCATGGACACCGCGGCGGCGTTTTCCCGCAGCCTGGCCGGGGCCGGTTTTGTCATCACCAGCGGCCTGGCCCTGGGCATCGATGCGGCGGCCCATCAGGCGGCGCTGGACGTTGGCGGGCGCACCGTCGGCGTGCTGGGCACCGGCCTGGAAAATTTTTATCCACAGCGCAATCGTCGGTTGGCGGACGCGATGATTGCCCACGGCAGCGCGGTGCTGTCGGAGTTTCCGTTGGACGCGCCGCCCCACGCCAGCAACTTTCCGCGTCGCAACCGGATCATCAGCGGTTTGTCCCTGGGGGTGCTGGTGGTGGAAGCCAGTGTCGCCAGCGGCTCGCTGATCACCGCCCGACTGGCGGCGGAACAGGGCCGCGAGGTGTATGCCATTCCTGGATCGATCCATCACCCCGGCGCCCGGGGCTGCCATCAGCTGATCCGCGACGGTGCGGCGCTGGTGGAAACCGTCGAGCACATCCTCGAAGCGTTGCGCGGTTGGCAGCAGTTGCCGCTGGCCGCGACGCCTGAGCCGGTGACCCATCCGCTGCTGCGCCTGCTGCACGCCGCGCCGTTGAGCAGCGAGGCGTTGGCCGACGCCAGCGGCTGGGGCTTGCCCAAAGTGTTGGCAGCGTTGACCGAGCTGGAAATGGAAGGACGCGCCACCTGTGACAATGGGCGCTGGTTTGCACGCTAGGTTTTATGGGGAAGATCGGTAAACTGCCCACAGCCTTATTTGCGTTGCGGGAGAAACTTTCATGGTCAACAGTTGGCGTGTGCAACAAGCCGCGCGAGAAATTCGCGCCGGGGCGGTGATTGCCTATCCAACCGAAGCGGTCTGGGGCCTGGGTTGTGACCCGTGGAACGAGGAGGCGGTGGAGCGCCTGCTGGCGATCAAGTCGCGGCTGCCCGACAAAGGCCTGATCCTGGTGGCTGACAACATCCACCAGTTCGACTTCCTGTTCGAAGACTTCCCCGAAACCTGGATGGACCGCATGGCCAGCACCTGGCCGGGGCCCAATACCTGGCTGGTGCCACACCAGAACCTGCTGCCGGAATGGATCACCGGCGTGCACGACACCGTCGCGCTGCGGGTCAGCGATCATCCCACCGTGCGCGACTTGTGCTCGTTGGTCGGGCCGCTGGTGTCCACCTCGGCCAACCCCCAAGGGCGCCCGGCGGCGCGCACGCGGATTCGCGTCGAGCAGTATTTCCGTGGGCAGATCGACTTGGTACTGGGCGGCAACCTGGGCGGGCGCAAGAACCCCAGCGTGATTCGTGACCTGGCTACCGGGAAAGTGGTGCGACCGGACTGAGCCCGCACCCCATTCTGCATCTTGCATAAAACCCCTGTGGGAGCGAGCTTGCTCGCAATGGCGTCAGGTCAGCCAGCATTGATATTGACTGACACACCGCTATCGCGAGCAAGCTCGCTCCCACAGGAATTTGTGGCGAATGCCAGATCTGTGGACACCGCAAAACCTTTGTGGGAGCGAGCTTGCTCACGATGGCGACAGGTCAGCCAGTATTGATATCGACTGACGCACCGCTATCGCGAGCAAGCTCGCTCCCACAGGAATTTGTGGCGAATGCCAGATCTGTGGACACTGCAAAACCTTTGTGGGAGCGAGCTTGCTCGCGATGGCGACAGGTCAGCCAGTATTGATATCGACTGACGCACCGCTATCGCGAGCAAGCTCGCTCCCACAGGAATTTGTGGCGAATGCCAGATCTGTGGACACCGCAAAACCTTTGTGGGAGCGAGCTTGCTCACGATGGCGACAGGTCAGCCAGTATTGATATCGACTGACGCACCGCTATCGCGAGCAAGCTCGCTCCCACAGGAATTTGTGGCGAATGCCAGATCTGTGGACACTGCAAAACCTTTGTGGGAGCGAGCTTGCTCGCGATGGCGTCAGGTCAGCCAGTATTGATATTGACTGACACACCGCTATCGCGAGCAAGCTCGCTCCCACAGGTTCTGCTGGACACCTTCGTCCCTGTAGCTCAAGGCAGGAGAATGGTCGACCCCGTCGTGCGCCGCGCCGACAGCTCGGTCTGGGCCTTGGCCGCTTCCGCCAGTGGATAACGCTGGTTGATGTCCACCGTGAGCTTGCCGCTACTGATCATCCCAAACAGTTCATCGGCCATGCGCTGCAGGTTTTCGGCATTGTTGGCGTACGTCGCCAGGGTCGGGCGGGTGACGTACAGCGAGCCCTTGGCCGAAAGAATCCCCAGGTTCACACCGTCCACCGCCCCCGAGGCATTGCCGAAGCTCACCACCAGGCCACGGGGGGCGACGCTGTCCAGGGAGGTCAACCAGGTGTCCTTGCCAACCCCGTCGTACACCACGGGCACCTTCTTGCCGTCAGTCAATTCCAGCACGCGCTGTGCGACGTTTTCCTTGCTGTAGTCGATGGTTTCCCAGGCGCCGTGGGATTTGGCGATGGCGGCTTTTTCCGACGAGCTGACGGTACCGATCAGCTTCACGCCCAAGGCCTTGGCCCACTGGCAGGCCAAGGAGCCCACGCCACCGGCGGCGGCGTGGAACAGGATGGTTTCGCCACCCTTGAGCTCATAGGTCTGGCGCAACAGGTATTGCACGGTCAGGCCCTTGAGCATCACGCCGGCGGCCTGTTCGAAACTGATGGATTCGGGCAGATGCACCAGGTTGGCTTCGGGCAACACATGGACATCGCTGTAGGCCCCCAGCGGTCCGCTGCCATACGCCACCCGGTCGCCGACCTTGAACCGCGTGACGCCGGGACCAATGGCCTCGACCACGCCCGCGCCCTCGGCGCCCAGGCCCGAAGGCAGCGCCGGTGGCGGATAAAGACCGCTGCGGTAGTAGGTGTCGATGAAATTCAGGCCGATTGCCTTGTTGCTGACGCGTACCTGCTGCGGGCCCGGCTCGGCCGGCTGATAGTCGACGTACTCGAGCACTTCGGGACCGCCGTTGGAACTGAACTGGATACGTTTGGCCATCTTCACTTTCTCCTTGTCGCAGACTTTTTACCAAGCCTGCTATCGGACTCCTAAGCTTGACCGTCGTCAACTGTGGCGTGGGCAAGTGCGGTGGTATCCTGTGCGCCCATTTGCCACCGGCCCGCTATACGCCGCGTAGCGTAGCCCTGATCAAGGTGACGTCATGTCCACTCGTACCGAGGCCGTGAAAGCCTATCTGCTCGACCTGCAAGACCGCATCTGCGCCACCCTGGAAGCCGAGGACGGCGGCACGCGCTTCGTCGAAGATGCCTGGGCTCGGCCCGCCGGGGGAGGCGGTCGCACGCGGGTGATCGAAAACGGCACGGTGATCGAAAAGGGCGGCGTCAACTTTTCCCACGTCTTTGGCAGCGGTCTGCCACCCTCGGCCAGCGCCCATCGGCCGGAACTGGCCGGGCGCGGCTTCGAAGCCCTGGGCGTGTCGCTGGTGATCCACCCGCACAACCCCCACGTACCGACCTCCCACGCCAATGTGCGTTTCTTCATCGCCGAAAAGGAAGGCGAAGAGCCGGTCTGGTGGTTTGGCGGTGGCTTCGACCTGACCCCTTACTACGGCGTAGAAGAGGACTGCGTGCATTGGCACCGCGTCGCCGAGCAAGCCTGCGCGCCGTTCGGCCCCGAGGTGTATCCGCGCTACAAGGCCTGGTGCGACAGCTACTTCCACCTCAAGCATCGCAACGAGCCCCGGGGCATCGGCGGCCTGTTTTTCGACGACCTGAACGAGTGGGGTTTCGACACTTGCTTCGCCTTCATCCGCGCCATCGGCGACGCCTACATCGATGCCTACCTGCCCATCGTGCGTCGCCGCAAGCATGACGCGTTCACCGCCAAGCAACGGGAATTCCAGGAATTTCGCCGTGGGCGTTACGTGGAGTTCAACCTGGTCTACGACCGCGGCACCCTGTTCGGGCTGCAATCGGGCGGACGTACCGAGTCGATCCTGATGTCCCTGCCGCCGCAGGTACGCTGGGGCTATGACTGGAAAGCCGAGCCGGACAGCGAAGAGGCGCGGCTGACCGAGTACTTCCTGCAGGATCGCGATTGGCTGGCGAAGGCCTGAACGGGGATATTCCATGGATCGCTACGTTGTAATGGGTAACCCGATCGGCCACAGCAAATCGCCGTTGATCCATCGCCTGTTTGCCGAGCAGACCGGGCAAACCCTGGACTACAGCACGCTGCTGGCACCGCTGGAGGATTTCTCCGGTTGCGCCCAGGCATTTTTCCGCGAGGGCCGTGGTGCGAACGTCACGGTGCCGTTCAAGGAAGACGCCTTCCGCCTGGCCGACACCCTGACCGAGCGGGCCCAGCGGGCCGGGGCGGTCAATACGTTGAGCAAACTGGCCGACGGCCGCCTGTTGGGTGACAACACCGACGGCGCCGGGCTGGTCCGGGACCTGACCGTCAACGCCGGCTTCAGCCTCCAGGGCAAGCGCATCCTGTTGCTGGGGGCCGGCGGCGCGGTGCGCGGCGCCCTGGAACCGCTGCTGGCCGAAGCGCCGGCCTCGGTGATCATCGCCAACCGCACGGTGGAAAAAGCCGAACTGCTGGCCAAGTCGTTCGCCGACCTGGGCCCGGTCTCGGCCAGTGGTTTCGACTGGCTGCAAGAGCCGGTGGACCTGATCATCAACGCCACCTCCGCGAGCCTGTCGGGGGATGTACCGCCGATTGCCGCCAGCTTGATCGAGCCCGGCAAGACGGTCTGCTACGACATGATGTATGGCAAGGAACCGACCTCATTCTGCCGTTGGGCCAGTGAGCACGGGGCGGCGGTGGCGATGGATGGCCTGGGCATGCTCGCCGAACAGGCGGGCGAAGCGTTCTACCTGTGGCGCGGGGTACGCCCGGACACCGCGCCGGTGCTGGCCGAGTTGCGCCGCCAATTGGCGCTGTAGGAACTGCGTAGGAGCTGTCGAGTGCAACGAGGCTGCGATCTTGCCCCAGACAATTGAGTCGCACATGAAAGAAGATCGCAGCCTTCGGCAGCTCCTACAGGGTTGAATCAGTTCAATCCTCAAAATGGATCGGGCAATGCTCCGGTCCCTCCAGCTTCAACAACTCCTCCACCACCTGGGGCCGGGCCTTGCGCAAGGTCAGGCTACGCCCCTGGCCGCGCAGGCGCCGGGCTTCCTGGTGGAGCATTTCCACCCCGGAATAATCGATGAAGTTGATCTGCTGGGCATCGATGACCACCCGCTGCGCCTGCAGCCGTTGCAGGCGTACTTGCAGGTAATGGCTGGCGCCGAAAAAGATCGAGCCTCCCACCCGCAGGATCTCCGCCTCCCCCTCGCGAAAGTGCTGCACCCGCGGCTGTGAGGTGCGCTTGAGGTAGAAAAACAGCGAAGCCAGTACGCCGGCGTAGATAGCGGTTTGCAGTTCCAGCAGCAACGTGGCCAGGCAGGTCAGGCTCATCACCATGAATTCGGCGCGGCTCACGCGGTACAACGCCCGGATACCACGGTGGTCCACCAGCCCCCAGGCGATCAGCAGGATGCTGCCGGCCATGGCCGGAATCGGGATGTGCGCGATCAGTTTCGCCCCGGCGACCGCAAACAACGCCACCCACAAGGCCGAGAACACCCCGGCCAGGGGCGAGCAGGCCCCGGCTTCATAGCTGAGGCCGGAACGGGTGAAGGAACCGGCCGACAAGGATCCGGAGAAAAATCCGCCAACGAGGTTGGAAAGCCCCTGCGCCCTCACCTCCTGATTCGCATCGAGCAATTGCCCGGAACGTACCGACAACGAACGGGCGATGGACAAGCTGGTGACCAGCCCGAGCATGCCCACCGCGACGGCCCCGGGCAGCAAGCGCAGGATCAGTTCCAGGTCCAGCGGCAGCAGCGTCAGCGGCGGCAGGCGCCCGGCGAAGGCGCTGACCAGCGCCACATGCCCGAACATCGCCGGCCACAGCCAGACCACCAGGCTGCTGATGATTAAAGTTATCAACAGGCTCGGCCAGCGCGGCAGCAAGCGCTTGAGCACCACGCCCAGGAGCAGCGTGCCCAGTCCCAGCAGCAATGACGGTTTATCCACAGCCTCGATATGGCTGACCAACATCAGCAGGCCCTTCAATGCCGTGGCTTCATTGGGCAAATCGAGGCCCAGCAGGTTCGGCAACTGCCCCAATGCGATCACCACCGCCGCCCCCAGGGTGAAACCCAGCACCACCGAGTGGGAGACGAAATTCACCAGCGCGCCGAAACGCAACAGCCCCAGCAGCCACTGGAAAATCCCCGCCAGGACGGTCAGCAGCAGGATCAAGGTGATGTAGTCCTGGCTGGCGGGCACGGCCAACGGACTGACGGTGGCGTACAAGACGATGGAGATTGCCGCCGTAGGGCCGCAGATCAGGTGCCACGACGAACCCCAGAGGCAGGCGATCAGCACCGGCACGATCGCTGCGTACAAGCCGTATTCGGGGGGCAAACCGGCAATCAGGGCGTAGGCGATGGACTGCGGCAACGCGAGAATCGCGCCACTCAGGCCGACGATCAGGTCACGGCCGACACTGGCGCGGGTCTGCCGGGGCAGCCAGCTCAGGAAGGGGAAGAGTGAACGGCGCGTGGGGATTGCCATGGGGCCTCAAGGATGGGGTTTGGCGCAAGAGTATCAGGCGAGGGATCACCCGTGGCGAGGGAGCTTGCTCCCGCTCGGTCGTGCAGCGGCCGCAAAAAATCGGGACCGCTGCGCAGTCCAGCGGGAGCAAGCTCCCTCGCCACAAAAGCCACTCGCCATTATGCCTAGAGCTTGGCCTTCACCGCCGCCAACGCATCCTTGCCATCCAGGGTCTTCACGCCGTCCAGCCACTTATCCAGCACTGCCGGGTTGGCCTTGATCCAGGCCTTGGCCGCATCGGCGTTGCTGACTTTGTTGTTCAGCACCTCGGCCATGATGCTGTTCTCCATTTCCTGGGTGAAGCTCAGGTTGGTCAACAGCTTGCCAACGTTCGGGCAGGCCTGCGCATAACCCTTGCGGGTCAGGGTGTAGACGCTGCCGGTGTCGCCGAAATACTTCTCGCCGCCCTTGAGATAGTGCATTTTCAACTGCACGTTCATCGGGTGCGGCGTCCAGCCGAGGAAGGTCACGAACTTCTGTTTCTTCACTGCCCGGGAGACTTCCGCCAGCATCGCCTGCTCGCTGGACTCCACCAGTTTCCACTCGCCCATGCCGAAGTCATTGGTCTTGATGATTTCTTTCAGGGAGAGGTTGGCCGGGGCGCCGGAGCCGATGCCGTAGATCTTCTTGTCGAACTTGTCGGCGAATTTGTTCAGGTCGGCAAAGTTATGCACACCGGCGTCCCAGACGTAGTCCGGGACCGCCAGGGTGAATTCGGTGCCGTCGAGGTTCTTGGCCAGTTGCGTGACATCGCCAGTGGCCACGAACTTGTCATAGAAGCCCTGCTGCGCCGGCATCCAGTTACCCAGGAACACATCCACCTGGCCGTCCTTGAGGCCACCGAAGGTGATCGGCACCGCAAGGGTGTCGACCTTGGCCTTGTAGCCCATCCCGCCCAACAGGAAACCGGTGATGGCGTTGGTCGCGGCAATGTCGCTCCAGCCCGGATCGGCCATTTTCACGGTCTCGCAGCTCTGCTCGGCCCAAGCCGAAACACTGCTCAACGCCAACAGTCCAGCGGTGAGTACTGTGGATAACTTTTGCATGTGCGTGCCCCTTACGTTATTGGTTTTGGCAGGGTTGTGGATAACGGGCCTTGCGCTCCAGATCGTCGAGGTCGATGTGGTTACGCATGTACTGCTGGCTGGCGTCCACCAGCGGCTGGTGGTCCCAGCTCTTGAGTTTGCCCAGGGTCAGCGCCTGGGCGACAAAACGGCGGCGGCGCTGGCTGGCGAGCACCTGTTGGTGAATAGCCGGAATATCCCACTTGGCGCGCGCCTCGGCGAGAAAATCGGCGAACAGGGATCGATGCTCGGGAGATTGGCTGAGATCTTCCAGCTCCTTGGGATCGTTGCGTACGTCGAACAGCAGGCACGGGTCATCTTCGCTGTAGATGAATTTCCACGGGCCACGACGGATCATCATCAAGGGGCTGATGGTGCCTTCGGCCATGTATTCACCGAAAACTTCGTCATGCCCGCCCTGCCCTTGCAGATGCGGCACCAGCGAACGGCCATCCAGTGGCAAGCCGGGTTCCAGCGTACCGCCGGCCAGTTCCACCAGGGTCGGCAACAGGTCGGCGGTGGACACAGCTGCCCCCACCCGGCCGCTGGCGAACTGCCCCGGTGCGCTGATGAGCAACGGTACGCGGGCAGCCATTTCAAACCAGTGCATTTTGTACCACAGGCCTTTTTCGCCGAGCATGTCCCCATGATCGCCGGAGAAGACGATGATCGTGTCGTCCAGCAGACCGGTATCTTCCAGGGTTTGCAGCAGCTTGCCGACGTTGCTGTCAATGTAGCTGCACGCGCCGAAATAGGCGCGGCGGGCATCACGAATCTTATCCACAGGCAGTGGTTTGTCCCACAGGTCATAGACCTTCAACAGCCGCTGGGAATGTGGATCGAGGTCCGTTTGCGCCGGGGTCTGCGGCAATGGAATGTCGTTGTCGTCATACAAATCCCAGAACGCCTTGGGAATCGTGTACGGGTCGTGTGGGTGGGTCATCGACACGGTGAGGCAGAACGGCTGGTCACCGTCTTCGCGGATGTGGTCGAACAGGTACTGTTGGGCCTTGAACACCACTTCTTCATCGAAATCCAGCTGGTTGGTGCGCACGCAAGGGCCGGCCTGCAACACCGACGACATGTTGTGGTACCAGCTCGGCCGCACGTCCGGCTCGTCCCAGTTCACCGACCAGCCGTAGTCGGCCGGGTAAATGTCGCTGGTCAGGCGCTCTTCGTAGCCGTGCAGTTGGTCGGGACCGCAAAAGTGCATCTTGCCGGACAGCGCCGTGCGATAGCCGAGCCGACGCAGGTAATGGGCGTAGGTCGGCACGTCCGCAGGAAAATCCGCCGCGTTGTCGTAGGCGCCGATCTTGCTGGGCAACTGGCCGCTCACCAACGTGAAACGCGACGGCGCGCACAACGGGCTGTTGCAATAGGCGGCGTCGAACACCACGCCCTCGGCGGCCAGGCGCGACAGGTTCGGCAGCTTGATCGGCGAAGGACCGTAGATCGGCAACATTGGCGCGGCCATTTGATCGGCCATGATGAAAAGAATGTTCTTGCGCTTCATGTATTCGCGGCATTCCATAGTAGGCAGTTATGCGATATTGCTGCGATCGAGCATGTAGCCCCCGGGTTTTGGGGTAAAGCCCATGCAGGATAATGACTAGGATAAGCACAGCTTATGTATGACGCCCTGGGTGATCTGTCTCTGGAACTGTTCCGTGCCTTTGAAGCCGCGGCCCGCCAACAAAGCTTTACGGCGGCGGCGATTGAGCTGGGCACCACGCAACCGGCCATCAGCCAGCAGATCAAGCGCCTGGAGGAGCAACTGGGTACACGGTTGTTCGACCGGATCTACCGTGGCATCGAACTGACCGAGGCCGGGACGATCCTGTTCGAGCAAGTGCAGGCCGGTTTGCAAAGCATCGATGCCGGGCTGAGCGCGATCACCGCCCAACACCAGCATGAGGTGCTGCAGGTGGCCACGGACTTCGCCTTCGCCGCTTACTGGCTGATGCCGCGCCTGCATCGCTTTCACGCCGCCAACCCTCAGGTGGACGTGAGCCTGGTGACCAGCGAACGCAACCACAACATGTTGCGGACCGATATCGACGTTGCCGTGCTGTTCGGCGACGGTCGCTTCAAACAAGGTGAAAGTCGCTGGCTGTTCAGCGAAGAAGTCTTTCCGGTGTGCAGCCCGCTGCTGCTCAAGGATCGCCCCCTGCCCTTGCCCGCCCAGGCCTTGGCGGAATTTCCATTGCTGCACCTGCGCGCGAGCAACAGCAATAGCTGGTTCGACTGGAGCGGCGTATTCCGCGAGCTGGGCATCACGTCGTCGCCAGCCCCCGGGCAATTGCGCTTCGACAACTACACGCTCCTCATCCAGGCGGCGATTGGCGGCCAAGGCGTCGCCATCGGCTGGCGACACCTTGTGGATAACTTATTGGCCCAGGGGCTGCTGTGTCGTCCCATCGCCGAAACAGTGCTGTCGCGGCTGGGGTATTACGTGGTCTTGCCCCAGCGTAAACGACGCGGGGGGTTGATCCGGCTGTTTGTGGACTGGCTGATGGAAGAACAGACCAACAGTGCTGAATCGCTCACGGGGTTGCCGTTGCCTTCGATTGCGGTTTGAGGCCGTGGCGAGCGCCATGTTTTTGGGGCTGCTTCGCAGCCCAGCGGGAGCAAGCTCCCTCGCCACGGATGTGAATGTCGACAGCTAGTGGGCGGCGACAAAGCTGACATGCTCGCCCACATGCAGCTTCAGGCGTAGCTCATCGGCGATGCCGACCGCCACGCGGTTGAGCCGCTCCAGGGATTCGGCCAGGCCGGGTTCGAGGCTGGTGCTGACCTGGCTGAAATGCTCGATGCCCAGGCCAGGCGCAGCGTAAGGGGCGTTGACCAAGGTCCATTGCAAGGTGCTGTTCTTGAGGGCGTCGAGCACTTCTTCGGCGGCATGGCGTTGCAAATCGTCGTCGGCCTGCTCTTCGTCGAGCACGGCGAAGTCGCCGATCAGGAACAACCGGGGCACGTTCACCGCTTGCATGCCGGCGATCAGTGCATCCACCGCCAGGACTTGCTCCACCGGGCCGGGAATCAAGGTGCGCTCCACTTGTTCGCTGTTCATCGGCAACCCCGGCGCGTTCAACAGGCACACCACGGCGCTGGCGCCGGCAACGCTTTGCTTGACCCGCTCCGGGTCGAAAAGATCGCCGGTCTTGGTCCGCAGGCCCGGGCGTGGAGCCAGGGCGGTAAGATCGTCGAGAATCGCAATGACCTCATGCTGGCGCCGCAGCATTTCAGCCATCAACGCACTGCCGAGGCTGCTCATGGCACCATAGAGCACCACTTTGATGACCGGGGTTTCAGCGTTTTTCATGGCTGTTTTCCTCTTTAACGCGCATGTAAAGGCTCTGACCCGCGGCAAACGGCGAGGGTTCGGCCTCTTTTCCAAGGAGTACAGATGCAGCGAATCAAGGGCTACCACGCCCACGTGTATTTCGACGCCAGCACCCTCGACCAGGCGCGGGCCCTGTGCGAGGAAGCGGCGCAGCTGTTCCCGCTGAAAATGGGCCGTGTCCATCAACGTCCGGTCGGCCCGCACCCGGACTGGAGCTGTCAGTTGGCGTTCGATCCGCAGTACATCGGCGTGGTCCTGCCGTGGCTGGCGCTGAATCGCAAGGGCCTGGTGATTTTCCTGCACCCGGAGACCGGCGATGACCTGACGGACCACACCGAGCATGCGATCTGGATGGGCGCGGTGCGGCCGTTGAATCTTTCAGCGTTTAAGGCAAGCACCTGATTGCTGTTGTGGCGAGGGAGCTTGCTCCCGCTCGGTCGCGCAGCGGCCGCAAAATCCTGGGGCCGCTTCGCAGCCCAGCGGGAGCAAGCTCCCTCGCCACAACAGCAACACAGACCCGCTTGACCAACCATCAGCCATTGCAACGGCGAAAGCTTGCTGAAAGCTAGCGCGATTAGGATCACCTCACTTCCGGCAAAAGACCGGTCGGCCAAAAGCGAGTTTTCAAGGCTCGTTCGGCCCTTTTAACAACAACAATGGTGATTCTGATGTCCGCTGCTACCCGTCCCGTTGCACCCACTCCATCCGTCCCCCTCGTGCTTTGCATCTCGCGCTGACCTGACCGGTTCGCCTTTCATAGCCGCGCCACGCCTGGAGTATTTCCCATGCTGACTTTCCTTGGCTTCGCCATGGTCATCACGTTCATGTTCCTGATCATGACCAAGCGCCTGTCCGCGCTGATCGCCCTGATCATCATTCCGATCCTGTTCGCCCTGTTCGGTGGTTTCGCGCCGAAGATCGGCCCGATGATGCTCGAAGGCATCACCAAGCTCGCCCCGACCGGGGTGATGCTGATGTTCGCGATTCTGTATTTTGCCCTGATGATCGACTCCGGCCTGTTCGACCCGGCCGTGCGCAAGATCCTCAAGCTGGTCAAGGGCGACCCGTTGAAAGTTTCGGTCGGTACCGCCGTCCTGGCGCTCGTCGTTTCCCTCGATGGTGACGGCGCGACCACTTACATGATCTGCGTGGCCGCGATGCTGCCGCTCTACAGCCGTATCGGCATGAGCCCACGCATCATGGCCGGCCTGATCATCCTCGCCGGTGGCGTGATGAACATGACCCCGTGGGGCGGCCCGACGGCCCGGGCGGCCAGTGCGCTGCATGTGGACCCGTCCGACATCTTCGTGCCGATGATTCCCGCCATGCTGGCCGGCGTCGTGGCGATCCTGGCGATCTCCTACATGTACGGCAAACGCGAGCGCGCACGCCTGGGTGAATTGCACCTGGCGGGCGACGAGATCGACCACAGCGAAATCAGCGTGTCCCAGTTCCCGGACGCTCGCCGTCCGAAGCTGATCTGGTTCAACGGCGCGCTGACCCTGGCCCTGATGTGCACCCTGATCGCCGGCCTGTTGCCGCTGCCGGTGCTGTTCATGGTGGCCTTCAGTATCGCGATGATCGTCAACTACCCGTGCCTGCAACAGCAGAAAGACCGCGTCGCGGCGCACGCCGGCAGTGTGTTGGCGGTGGTCGGGCTGATTTTCGCCGCGGGTATCTTCACCGGCATCCTGTCCGGTACCGGCATGGTCGACGCCATGTCCAAGAGCCTGCTGGCGGTGATTCCGGAGTTCCTCGGTCCTTACCTGGCAGTCATCACTGCGCTGGTGAGCATGCCCTTCACCTTCTTCATGTCTAACGACGCATTTTATTACGGGGTGTTACCGGTTTTGGCCGAAGCCGCCAGCCACTACGGCATCACCGCCGTTGAAATGGCCCGTGCCTCCATCGTCGGTCAGCCCGTCCACCTGTTAAGCCCGCTGGTTCCGTCGACCTACCTGCTGGTAGCCTTGGCCGGGATCGAGTTCGGCGATCACCAGCGCTTCACCTTGAAGTGGGCAGTACTGGTTTGCCTGTGCATAATGTTCGCCGCCTTGCTGATGGGGATTTTTCCGCTGTTCAGCACTCTATAAAAGCAACGCTCGCCCTGCCGTGCCGATCTGACAAGAAGGCTCGGCTCGGCCTAACACTCGCTCAAAGGAACTCACATGGAATGGCTGACCAACCCGGAAATCTGGGTTGCCTTCTTTACCTTGACCGCCCTGGAAATCGTCCTGGGCATCGACAACATCATCATGATCTCGATCCTGGTCAGCCGCATGCCCAAGCACATGCAGGCGCGCACCCGGATCTTCGGCCTGGCGCTGGCCATGATCACGCGGATCCTGTTGCTGCTGTCCATCACCTGGGTCATGCGCCTGACGGCGGATTTGTTCGAAGTGTTCGGCCAAGGCATCTCCGGTCGTGACCTGATCCTATTCTTCGGTGGCCTGTTCCTGCTGTGGAAAAGCTCCCAGGAGATGTACCACGCGCTGGAAGGCGAAGATGAAACCAACGACGAACCTTCGGGCAAGGGCGGCAACTTCATCTACACCATCATCCAGATCGCGATCATCGACATCGTGTTCTCCCTGGACTCGGTCATTACCGCGGTCGGCATGGTCTCCCATGTACCGGTGATGGTTGCCGCCATCGTCGTTGCCGTACTGGTGATGATGCTGGCTTCGGGCACCATCAGCACGTTCATCGACAAGCACCCGTCGCTGAAGATGCTGGCGCTGTCGTTCCTGCTGGTGGTCGGTACCGTGCTGATCGCCGAGTCGTTCGACGTGCACGTGCCAAAAGGCTACGTCTACTTCGCCATGGCGTTCTCCCTGGCGGTGGAAGCGGTCAACATCAAGATGCGTACCGCGATTGCACGCAAGCGCAAACAGCAGGATCCGGTGAAACTGCGCAAGGATGTTCCGGGCCAGTAATGGCATCGGGCATTTGAATGAAGGGGCTCTTTGGAGCCCCTTTTTCATGCCCATAGAAAGGCCGGTGCGCATAACCCTGTGGGAGCGAGCTTGCTCGCGATAGCGGTCTGTCAGCCAAAGAAGATGTTGAATGTCTGGGCCCCATCGCGAGCAAGTTCGCTCCCACAGGGGCTGCGGGGTATTTTTATGACAGTTTTGTTTCAAACGATTCTTTAGCTGTGCAATGCTGGCGCCCGAACCGTTCGCCAACTACAGCTTAAATACAAGAACGAAGAATGTGGCATCGTCAATTTGTTCCTTTGGGACGCTAACAGGGGGCCTCTCATGCTGACCCTGCTGAATTTGCTCTCCGCCGTGGCCCTGCTGATCTGGGGCACGCATATCGTGCGTACCGGCATCTTGCGGGTCTACGGCTCGAACCTGCGCCATGTCATTGGCCAGAACATGTCCCGGCGCTGGCTGGCGTTTATCGCAGGGATCATGGTCACGGCCATGGTCCAGAGCAGCAACGCCACGGCCATGCTCGTCACCTCGTTCGTCGGCCAGGGCCTGATGGCGTTGACGCCGGCCCTGGCGACCATGCTGGGCGCCGATGTCGGCACCGCGCTGATGGCACGGGTGCTGACCCTCGACCTGTCGTGGCTGTCGCCGCTGCTGATTTTCCTCGGGGTGATTTTTTTCCTCTCGCGCAAACAGACCCGCGTCGGACAAATGGGCCGGGTCGGCATCGGTCTGGGCCTGATCATCCTGGCCCTGCAATTGATCGTCGAAGCCGCCGCGCCCATCACCCACGCCCAAGGCGTGAAAGTGATCTTCGCCTCACTGACCGGCGATATCCTGCTCGATGCGCTGGTCGGCGCGCTGTTCGCGATGATTTCCTATTCCAGCCTGGCCGCCGTGCTACTGACCGCGACGCTGGCCGGTGCCGCGGTGATCAGCCTGCCGGTGGCCATCGGCCTGGTGATCGGCGCCAACATCGGCAGCGGCGTATTGGCGTTCCTCAGCACCAGCATGCAGAACACCGCCGGACGCCAGGTGGCGCTGGGCAGCCTGCTGTACAAGCTGATCGGGCTGTTGTTGATCATTCCGGTGCTCGATCCGCTGGTGGGCTGGCTCGACAGCCTGGATTTCAGCCCCCAGGAAACGGTGATCGGTTTTCATCTGCTCTACAACACCGTGCGGTGCCTGGTGCTGCTGCCCAGCGTCGGCCCGATGGCCAGGCTCTGTGCCTGGCTGCTGCCGGAACGGCCCGAGACCAACGGCACGGCCAAGCCCCGCCACCTGGACCCCACGGCCCTCGCCACCCCGAGCCTGGCGCTGGCGAACGCGGCCCGTGAAACCCTGCGCATCGGCGACCTGATCGAGAACATGCTCGAAGCCATGCTGGACGTGCTGCGCGGCCAGCAGACCGCGGTGACCCAGGACGTGCGGCGCATGAGCGATGACGTCGAGGCGCTGTGCAGTGCAATCAAGTTGTACATGGCGCAAATGCCCCGTGAAGACCTCAGCGAACAGGACAGCCGCCGCTGGGCGGAGATCATCGAACTGGCGATCAACCTCAAACTCGCCAGCGACCTGATCGAGCGCATGTTGCGCAAGGTCCAGCAGCAGAAGACCTCCCAGCGCCGCTCCTTTTCCGATGTGGGCCTGGAAGAGTTGGCGGGGCTGCACAGCCACTTGATCGCCAACCTGCGGCTGGGGTTGTCGGTATTCCTCAGCGCCGACCGGGAAAGCGCCCGCCAGTTGCTGCGTGAGAAACGTCGTTTTCGGGCGCAGGAACGGCGCATGGCCCATGCCCATGTCAGCCGCCTGCAACGCAAAGTCGTCCAAAGCCTGGAGACCAGTTCCCTGCACCTGGAGCTGATTGCCGACATGCGGCGCCTCAATTCGCTGTTTTGCGGCAGCGCCTATGTGGTGCTGGAGACGGCCGAGATCGGTGCGCTGGCGGCGGATGAAATTAGCGACATTACCCATTCGCCTTGAACAACTGGCGCATTGGTCAGTCAGTAACAATGGCTCGGGCCCGAAACCGTTCAGCGGCCCGCCTGCTCCCGTTGTCATGAATACTGCATAGATTCGATAGGGGGAGCGAGCCAACTCCGGGCGCGATCCGCCGATGACGGCCTGCCCAGCACCATGGACCTCCACTCAGCCGCCAGGAAGCCCCTATGCGTTGTCTGTTGCTCGCCTTTCTTTTGCTCGGCTCACTGCCCGTGGTTGCCCTGGACCGGTTCCAGGTCGAAGGCTATACGCTGCCCAACGGCATGCAGCTGATGCTCAAGCCCGGCACCGAGCGCGGGCATGTGGCGATCCGGCTGGTGGTCGGCGTGGGCCTGGACGACTTCAGTTGCGCCGACAAGGAACTGCCACACCTGCTCGAACACCTGCTGTTCAGCGGCGTCGATGACAGTGGTGAAGGCGGCCTGGAAGAGCGCATGCAGGCCTTGGGTGGCGAATGGAATGCCTTTACCAGCAACGCCGACACCACGTTCGTCATCGAGGCGCCGGCGCGCAATCAACGCAAGGTGCTGGACCTGCTGCTGACGCTGTTGACCCGCACCCGTATCGACGAAAAAGCCCTGGAGGCGGCCAAGCGGGTGGTGGAGCGCGAGGACGGTGGTCACTACACCCACCTGCAACGCTGGCTCGATCACCAGGACCTGGGCCACAAGGCCAGCAACCAACTGGCGGTCGAGTTGGGCCTGCGCTGCGCGGAACGGGCCGAGGTCCAGCGCCATACCCTCGCCCGCCTCGAACAAGTGCGCAAGGCCTGGTACGCGCCGAACAACATGACGCTGATCGTGGTCGGGGATCTCGACCGACTGCTGCCCGCCTACCTGGAACGCGCCTTTGGCGAACTCGAGCCGGTGGAACCCAGTGCCCACGAGGCGCTGCCGCAGATCCGCTACAAGGCAGTGACCAAGCGCAACCTGATCCGTGGCCTGGCCGGCGACAGTGCCAAGCTTCACTGGCTGTTCCCGGAACCGGTGCTGGACGAGCAGCATGACGAAACCTTCGACCTGCTCAAGGACTACCTGGATTGGGCACTTTATCGCCAACTGCGCCTGGCCCGCGGCCTGTCCTACGGGCCATGGACCGAGCGCGAAGTATTCGGCGGCGTCGGCTTCTTCAGCCTGAACGCCGACCTGTCCCGCGAAGACTTGCCCGAAGCCGAACAGGCGCTGGAAGAACTGCGCAAGACCTTGCTCAAGGATGGCCTGGACCCCGCCAGTTTCGTGCGCATCAAACGCGCGGCCATCGCCCATCAATCCTGGGCGGTTCAAGGTAACAGCGCGCTGGCCGATTACTACTGGGGCGCCTTGGGCGACTATGAAGACGGTCGCTTCGCCAACCCGGCCGTGCGCCTGCAGGAGGTGAGCCTGGAACAGGCCAACGTGGCCCTGCGCGAACTGCTCAAGGACCCGGGTTACCTGCGCATCGAGAAGCCGTTGCTCAGTGACGATGAGCTCGTCTGGGGGCTGGGCGGCTTGCTGGGGTTGCTGCTGCTCGGCTTGGTGATGTGGCAGGTACGCCGACGGGCCCGACCGAACGAAGACTGAAAGACCGCATCGCGTCCATCATGGGCAAGCCTTGCTCCCACAGAAAAATCCCTCAGCACAAGAGTGCTCGTCACATCGATGCCCTGGCGATACTCTGTCAGGGATATTTCCTACGACTTACTGTGAAACTACCGAATGCAAAACCTGACGGTCTATATCCAGCGCATCCTTGAATTGATGAAGCGCTATCCAGGGGTCATTGCGCTCGGTGGTTTCATCTCCGGGGTCGGCAGTTTCATGCTGGTGGACCGCCAGCAGGGCCTGGCGACCTGGATCGCCATCATGATGCTGGTGAGCTGGCTCTGGCTGATGGTCGAGAACAGCATGACCCGGCTGTTCACGCGGATTTTCAAACGGGAGATCCCCCAACCGCTGTTGCGCTACGCCACGCAGATGATTCACCAGGAAAGCCTGTTTTTCGTCCTGCCGTTTTTCTTCATCACCACCACCTGGAACAGCAGCCAACTGATTTTCACCGGCCTGCTGACGGTCGCGGCGCTGATCTCGATCACCGATCCGCTGTACTACAAATGGCTGGCGCCACGGCGCTGGGCGTTCCTGGCGTTGCACACGCTGACCCTGTTCGCCGCCCTGCTCACCGCGTTGCCGGTCATCCTGCACCTGACCACCGACCAGAGCTTCAAGCTGGCCCTGGGCATTGCCATGCTGCTGTCGTTCCCCAGCCTGGCCTCGATCTTCCCGATCCGCACCGTACGCAACGCCCTGGCCATTTTGTGTATCACCGTCGGGATTGGTGCCGCCGGCTGGGTGCTGCGCTCCTGGGTACCGCCAGCGACATTGTGGATGACCGAGGTGGCGATCAGCACCCAACTGGAAGACCGCACCCCCGGGGCCAGCCTCAAGGAAGTCAGCGCCGCCCAGATCCGCGGCAACGGCCTGTACGCCTACACCGCGATCAACGCGCCACGTGGGCTCGACGAGCGGATCTATCACGTCTGGCAGTTCAACGGTAAGGAAGTGGATCGTATCGCCCTGGACATCCATGGCGGGCGCAAGGAAGGCTATCGCGCATGGACGCACAAACAGAATTTCCCGGACGACCCGACCGGCAAATGGCAGGTGCGGGTGCTGACGGAAAATGGCCAGATGATCGGTGTGCTGCGTTTCAACGTGAGCGCCACTGCACCCGAAGCAAAATGATGGCGATTGTGCTATCAGGTAGCGCTGTTCAAGCCGAACGAGCATGGAGCTTATGACCCCCAGCCCCCACATGGGCAGTGCCCGACTCGACACGTCCGGCTCGCCGGCGCAGCTGTGGATCAGCGGCGACTGGACGCTGGCCCATTACCCACAGCTCAAGCGCCTGGGCGAATCGCTGCGCGGCCGGTACGACGAAAACACCCGGATCGACCTCAACGGCCTCGGCGCCCTCGACACTGCCGGGGCTTCGTTACTGGTGGAACTGCTGGGTTCCGAACGGCTGGGCAAGACCACCGAACACCCGGACTGCAGTTTGCCGGCAGCCGAGCGCGCGTTGTTGCAGACGGTGTACTGCTCGCTGACGGATTTCTGCGTACCGGACAAAGAACCGAAAGTCAGCGTCGTGACCCAGTTGCTGACCCGCATCGGTCGCGCCGTGGAGAAGGTCTGGCAGGACACCCTGCAATTGCTCGGTTTTGTCGGCCTGATCCTGGAAACCCTGGCCCGCGGGCTGTTTCACCCGCGGCGCTGGCGCATTACGCCGATGGTCGTGCACATCGAGCAGACCGGCCTGGACGCGGCGCCCATCGTGGCCTTGCTGACGTTCCTGGTGGGCGCGGTGGTGGCCTTTCTCGGGGCGACGGTGCTGGCGGATTTCGGCGCCAGTATCTTTACCGTGGACCTGGTGGCGTTCTCGTTCCTGCGCGAATTCGGCGTGTTGCTGACGGCGATTCTCATGGCGGGCCGCACCGCCAGCGCATTCACCGCGCAGATCGGCTCGATGAAAGCCAACGAAGAAATCGACGCGATCCGCACCCTTGGCCTCGACCCCGTCGAGCTGCTGGTGGTGCCGCGGGTGCTGGCCCTGCTGGTGGCGCTGCCCATGCTGACGTTCGTGGCCATGCTCTCGGGCATCATTGGCGGCGGTGTCGTGTGTGCGCTGTCGCTGGGCATCTCCCCGGCCATGTTCCTGTCACTGCTGCAATCGGACATTGGCGTGCAGCACTTCGTGGTGGGGATGGTCAAGGCGCCGATCTTTGCCTTCCTGATCGCTGCCGTGGGCTGCCTGGAAGGCTTCAAGGTCAGCGGCAGCGCCGAATCGGTCGGGGCCCACACCACCTCCAGCGTGGTGCAGTCGATTTTCGTGGTGATTGTGCTGGATGCCGTGGCCGCGCTGTTTTTCATGGAGATGAGCTGGTGAGTCGACCTTCCAGAACGCCCGCCGAGGCGGTGATTCAGGTGCGTGGTCTGTGCAATCGCTTTGGCCGCCAGAGCGTGCATGAAAACCTCGACCTGGACGTCTACAAAGGCGAGATCCTCGCCGTGGTGGGCGGCTCCGGCAGTGGCAAGTCGGTGCTGCTGCGCAGCATCGTCGGCTTGAACCAGCCCAGCGAGGGTTCGGTGCGGGTGTTCGGCCAGGACTTGCCGAGCCTGTCTCAGGAGCAGCGTTCGCGGGTGGAACGGCGCTTTGGCGTGCTGTTCCAGAAAGGCGCGCTGTTTTCGTCCCTGACCGTGACAGAAAACGTCGCCCTGCCCCTGATCGAGCACGCCGGCCTCAGTCGGGCAGATGCCGAACACCTGGCGGCGGTGAAACTCGCCCTGGCCGGGCTGCCGCTCTCGGCCGCGGACAAGTACCCCGCCTCGCTGTCCGGCGGCATGATCAAGCGCGCCGCCCTCGCCCGTGCGCTGGCCCTGGACCCGGACATCCTGTTTCTCGACGAACCCACCGCCGGCCTCGACCCCATCGGCGCGGCGGCGTTCGACCAGTTGATCCTGACGCTGCGCGACGCCCTGGGCCTGAGCGTATTCCTGGTCACCCATGACCTGGACACCCTCTACACCATCACCGACCGGGTGGCGGTGCTGGCGCAGAAAAAAGTGCTGGTGGCCGATGTCATCGACAAGGTGTCGGAAACCGACGACGCCTGGATTCATGAATACTTTCATGGCCCTCGCGGCCGCGCGGCTTTATCCGCCGCTACACAGTCCAACGAGGTTTGACATGGAAACCCGAGCCCATCATGTGCTGATCGGCCTGTTCACCGTCATTGTGGTGGTCAGCGCCCTGCTGTTCGGCCTCTGGCTGGCCAAGTCCAGCGTGGACAGCGAGTTCAAGGATTACGAAGTGGTGTTCAACGAGGCCGTCAGCGGCTTGTCCAGGGGCAGCTCGGTGGAATACAGCGGTATCAAGGTCGGTGACGTGGTGAACCTGCGCCTGGACCCGAACGACCCGCGTCGGGTGCTGGCGCGGGTGCGCTTGAGCGGCGAGACACCGATCAAGCAAGACACCCAGGCCAAGCTGGCGCTGACCGGCATCACCGGCACCTCGATCATCCAGCTCAGCGGCGGCACGCCCCAGAGCCCGCCATTGACCGGGCACGACGGCGAGCCGCCGGTGATCATCGCCGCGCCCTCGCCGATCGCCCGCCTGTTGAACAACAGCGATGACGTGATGACCAGCATCAACCTGCTGCTGCACAACGCCAATGAAGTGTTTTCCTCGGACAACGTCCAGCGCCTGAGCAATACCCTCGATCATCTGGAGCAAACCACCGGGGTCATCGCCGATCAGCGTGGCGATATTCGCCAGGCCATGCAGCAATTGGCGGCCGTCGGCAAACAGGCCAGCGCCACGCTGGAACAGACCACGGCGTTGATGCGCAATGCCAATGGGCTGCTCAACGACCAGGGCAAACAGGCCTTCGGCAGTGCCGGCCAGGCCATGGACTCTCTGGCCCGCAGCACCGCGACTCTCGACAAACTGCTGAACGACAACCGCGATTCGCTGAACAACGGCATGCAGGGCCTCAATGCCCTGGCGCCAGCCGTGCGCGAGCTGCGGGAAACCCTGAGTGCCCTGCGCGGTATATCCCGACGCCTGGATGCCAACCCCAGCGGCTATTTGCTGGGCAATGACAAGGACAAGGAATTCACGCCATGAAACCGTTCCATCGATTCGTCTGTCCGGGCCTGGTGCTGGCGGGGTTTATCCTGTTGGCCGGTTGTTCGATCCTGCCCAAGGCCGAGCCTTCGGACATCTATCGCCTGCCCGCCGCCCAGGCACCGGCCTCCGCCGGCACGCCGGTGAGCTGGTCGTTGCGCCTGGCCAGCCCGCAGGCCAGCGAAGTGCTCAACAGCCCGAAAATCGCGGTCATTCCCCAAGGCAACCTGTTCAGCAGCTACGCCGCCTCGCGCTGGAGCGACCCCGCCCCGGTATTGGTGCGCAACCGCTTGCTCGACGGCTTTGCCCAGGACGGGCGGGTCCGGCTGTTGAGTGTCGCTGACAGCAACCTGCAGGCAGACCTGGAGCTGGGCGGGCAATTGCAGGCGTTCCAGACCGAGTACCAGGGCAGCGCCGCCAGCGTGGTGGTTCGCCTGGACGCGTTGCTGGTGCGAGGGTTCGACCAGCGCATCCTGGCCAGCCGCCGTTTCGAAGTGCGCCAGCCATTGAACGATGTGAAGGTGCCGGCGGTGGTGGACGGCTTTGGCCGGGCCAGCGACCGACTGACCGCCGAGGTGGTGAACTGGACGTTGGAGCAGGGCCAGCGTTTCGCAACGCCGGCCCCCTGACGGCCTCAGCCAAAGAACCAGTAGCAGACCCCGATCGCCGACAGGACGCCCGCCAGTTCGGCCAACAGCGCGCAACCCACGGCGTGGCGCGCCCGCTGGATGCCGACGGCGCCGAAGTACACCGCCAGCACGTAGAACGTGGTCTCGGTGCTGCCCTGGATAGTCGCCGCTACCAGGGCCGGGAAGCTGTCCACGCCGGAGGTCTTCATGGTCTCGATCAGCATCGCCCGGGCGGCGCTGCCGGAGAACGGCTTGACCATGGCGGTCGGCAAGGCATCGACGAACCGCGTATCCCAGCCGGCCCACTCCACCAGGTGGCGAATGCCGTCGAGGCCGAAATCCAGCGCCCCCGACGCCCGCAGCACGCCGACGGCGCAAAGCATCGCCACCAGGTACGGCAACAGGTTCTTGGCAACGTCGAACCCTTCTTTCGCGCCTTCGATGAAGGCCTCGTACACCTTGACCTTGCGCAGCGCGCCTACCACCAGAAACATAATGATCAGGCCAAACAGGGTCAGGTTGCCCAGGATCGATGACAACCCCGCCAGGGCCGTGGCCGAGAGCGTCGCCAGCAACGCCATGAAGCCGCCCAGCGCCAGCGCCCCCGGGATCAGGTAGGCCAGCACCACCGGGTCCCAGAGGCGCAGGCGCTGCATGAATGCCACGGACAACAACCCCATCAGGGTCGAGCCGCTGGTGGCGATCAGGATTGGCAGGAACACCAGGGTCGGGTCCGGCGCGCCTTGCTGGGCGCGGTACATGAAGATCGTCACCGGCAGCAGCGTCAGCGACGAGGCGTTGAGCACCAGGAACAGAATCTGCGCATTGCTGGCGATGGTCGCGCTGGGGTTGAGGTCTTGCAGGGCACGCATGGCCTTGAGGCCGATGGGGGTGGCCGCGTTGTCCAGCCCCAGGCCGTTGGCGGCGAAGTTGAGGGTGATCAGGCCGATCGCCGGATGGCCGGCCGGCACTTCTGGCATCAAGCGCAAGAACAGCGGGCCGAGGGCCTTGGCCAGCCAGTCGACGATGCCGGCCTTTTCGGCGATGCGCAGGAAGCCCAGCCAGAGGGTCAGGGTGCCGAACAGCAGGACCATGACCTCCACCGACAGCTTGGCCATGGCGAAAATACTTTCCACCATGGCCGCGAAGATCCCGGCGTTGCCGCCGATCAGCCACTGCGCCAGCGCCGATACGGCTGCCACGATAAAGAAGCCAAGCCACAGGCCATTGAGCATCGGTTAAATCCCCCGGAAGATGCGGCGAATGATAGCGGGGCTGGCAGAAACGACAAACCCCGGATTTCTCCGGGGTTTGGTAGTCACTGTGCAGGCCTCCTGTGGGAGCGAGCTTGCTCGCGATGGCGTCGGCCCAGTCAGCATTGATGTTGGCTGATACACCGCCATCGCGAGCAAGCTCGCTCCCACAGAGGAGGTACGCATCAGCGGCTGGAGGTTTCTCCTACCGGCAGCGGCTCCTTGCTGCGCCAGTGCGGCAGGGAGTTCCAGTAGCGCTGGCCCTTGGCATCGTCGTACATGCCTTCCCAACGGGCGATGACCAGCACGGCCAGGGCGTTGCCGATGACGTTCAGCGCGGTACGGGCCATGTCCATGATGCGGTCGACACCGGCGATGAAGGCCAGGCCTTCCAGGGGAATGCCCACGCTGCCCAGGGTGGCCAGCAACACCACGAACGACACGCCCGGTACGCCGGCGATGCCTTTGGAGGTGACCATCAGGGTCAGCACCAGCAGCAGTTGCTGGCTGATGGACAGATCGATGCCGTACAACTGGGCGATGAAGATCGCCGCGATGCTCTGGTACAGGGTCGAACCGTCGAGGTTGAACGAGTAACCGGTAGGCACCACGAAGCTGCAGATGGCCTTCGGCGCGCCGTAGGCTTCCATCTTCTCGATCACCCGCGGCAGCACGGTTTCGGAGCTGGCGGTGGAGTAGGCCAGCACCAGCTCGTCCTTGAAGATGCGCATCAGCTTGAGCACCGAGAAGCCGAACAGACGGGCGATCAGACCCAGCACCACGAAGGCGAAGAAGGCGATGGCGACATAAACCAGGATCACCAGTTTCGCCAGCGGCAGCAGGGATGCGAAGCCGAAGTTGGCAACCGTCACCGCGATCAGGGCGAACACACCGATTGGCGCGTATTGCATGATCATGTGGGTGACCTTGAACATGCTTTCCGACACGCCCTGGAACATCTTCACCAGAGGCTCGCGCAGGTCCGATTGCAGGCTGGACAGACCCAGGCCGAACAATACGGAGAAGAAGATGATCGGCAGCATCTCGCCACGGGCGACCGCTGCGAAGATGTTCGACGGGATCAAGTTGAGAATGGTCTCGATGAACGCATGCTCATGCTGGACTTCAGCGGCGGTGGCCTGGTACTTGGAAATGTCCACCGTGCCCAGGGTGCTCATGTCGATGCCGCTGCCCGGCTGGAAGAAGTTGGCCAATAGCAGGCCGACGACGATGGCGATGGTGGTGACGATTTCGAAGTAGAGAATGGTCTTGAGGCCGATACGCCCGAGTTTCTTCGCGTCGCCGACCCCGGCAATGCCGACGATCAGCGAGGAAATCACGATCGGGATCACGATCATCTTGATCAGACGGATAAAGATGTCGCCCGCCGGTTGCAGCACATTGCTGATCCACCAGGCCTTTTCGGCACTGAAATGGTTGAGCAGCGCGCCCAATGCGATCCCGAGCACCAGACCGATGAGGATCTGCCAGGCGAGGCTTAGTCGTGCCTTCTTCATATCGTTACCCTTACTTCAGTTGGACTCGGGCAGTGGCACGAACGGCTCGTCGATGACGAAAAACGTTCGCGCCACTGCCCCCGTATAAGGTCACCCCGAGCGCATTAGCGGCTTACTGGCAGGCGAAAAAAGGCGCAACTATTGCGATGCCAGGGGGGCTCGTCTAATGCCGTAAACGCCTACCCCATGCCGAATCGGCATGAGAATTTCCAAACGAAACCCGCATTACAAGCGGTTCGAATGCGACATTTTTGCAGGCATAAGTGCCGTGAACCGGCCATTTCAGCGTAGCTGGGCTTTTTCTTCCAAGCGTGGGGAATCGATGAAACGGCAACGGGTCGAGACGCGATCCACGAGAGAAATCGTCTCGCTATTCTCCGATATACGGTCAGGGAAAGGGTAATAAATTGGCGAGAGGAGACAAAATGCCGCATCGCGGCCTGCTTGCGACACCAGAATCGAGCATCCGCTCTGGCCCACGCAGGGTGCGACACGAAGCTCTACGCAAGTTCGCCAAGCCGGGAGGGCTTTGCGAACTTGCGTCACAGCTTTTTACCTGACCCGGCCCTTTCGCAGGCACCCCTTGTGCCCGTAGGTCACTCCGACGCACATCCGCCAGAACGTCCCAGCCCCTTGGTCATGCACTGGCCCTCCTCGGGCTGTGCAACAGGAAAAAACAGGGCTGCTTTTTCCATTTCAGAATCAGTACCAGTTCGGATCTTTCTTGAGTTGTTCCATTAACAGTTTTTGCATACCTTCATCGGGATCACCGAGAAAACGGTAGTCGGCATGACGGGTCGGCGACTTGTCGGCCGGCAGTCCGGCAGGGACTTCCACCAACATGGCGTAGGCCTCGTCCTTGTCGAAACTGAAGGCCACGATCAGGCGCTTGCTGCGACACGTGGCCTGGGTTTCACACAGCGGTCCCACCAGGTACTTGTCGCCGTCTTCCTCGACAGCATTCATCTGTTCCGAATCGCCTGACAGGTTCATCACCCATTCGGGCAGGCGTTCTTCTTTTTTGACGACATGCTGCCAAGTCTCACGGTATTGCGGGTCCGCCCCCAGCAACTGGTTGGCGCGCATCTGTCCGTCATTGGCAGCCATTGCCACGGCACTGCCGCCCAACAACAGGGCGGCGGCCAGTCCTTTGAATGAAACGCTCATGGTCAGCCTCGGCCACGACGGCCAAAGAAGAAGGAAGCGATGAACATCACCAGGAACACGACAAAGAGAATCTTGGCGATGCCCGTGGCGGTGCCTGCGATACCACCGAAGCCCAGTACGGCGGCGATGATGGCAATGATCAGGAAGGTAATTGCCCAGCTCAACATGGTGATTCTCCTTACGCTTTTCTATTTAGTGAGGGTCTCGCGGTGATGGTTCCGGCGCAGTGGACGACCGGTACATCGGGTTAAAACACCCAGCGCTCTTCACGCGGCATATCGGTCACTGGCTGAGCCTGATCGACATCCATCATGCGCATGGAAGCAGAAGCTTCTGCGACGCTGACGGCGGTGAAATGGGTTTGTGGGGCACGGTAAATGGACACCTGGGGCGCTTCTGGCTGTTGACGTTCGTGCCAGAGCAACCATTGCTGGCCAATCACGAGCGTGACCAGCAATGCCAGGGCAGCCCATAAGCCCTGCTGAATGTTCAAGGAAGAGAGTCGAAACTGCACGGCACATTGACGATTCATCCTGAAATTCCTCCCACCCGGGTGTGGTGATCTGGTTGAGGCGCTCTTACGCCACGTTGACCAAGGCATTGCAGCCGGCGTGCCAGGATTTTTTAACAGTTAAATCCTTTTAAAATCAAATAGTTAATAAATTACTGAGCGACATGGGGAACGCATCCTGCACGATGGCCCACACGCACGTCGTGCGTATTGCACGAATGGAAAGGAAAAGGCGTAAGGTTGTTTTGGAATTTCCTGTCAGACGCAGCCATCGGAATCAGCGATGCGAACCGTCCGACCCGTAAGAATCATAAAAAAAGGAACTCAAATCAGTCTTTTAGGAGTCACACGTCCACAGAGGCAAGTTCGGTGGGTAATATCCCCTCAGAATCGACCATGCAACTTGCCCGATTTTTCTGACACTAACCAACATCATTCATTAAAGGAGCGTAGGAAAAATGGAATCCGCCACTGAGCACCAAGGCCGCATTCTGCTGGTAGACGATGAGTCCGCCATCCTGCGTACGTTCCGTTACTGCCTGGAAGACGAAGGCTATACCGTCGCCACCGCCAACAGCGCCGCCCAGGCCGACACACTGCTGCAACGCCAGGTGTTCGACCTGTGTTTTCTCGACCTGCGCCTGGGGGAGGACAACGGCCTGGATGTCCTGGCACAAATGCGTATCCAGGCGCCCTGGATGCGGGTTGTCATCGTCACCGCCCACTCGGCCGTCGACACCGCTGTCGATGCGATCCAGGCAGGGGCCGCCGATTACCTGGTCAAGCCTTGCAGCCCGGATCAACTGCGCCTGGCCACCGCCAAGCAGTTGGAAGTGCGCCAGCTGTCGGCAAGGCTCGAAGCCCTGGAAGGGGAAGTGCGCAAACCCAAGGACGGCCTCGATTCCCACAGCCCGGCGATGAAAGTCGTCCTGGAGACCGCCCGCCAGGTCGCCAGCACCGACGCCAATATCCTGATCCTCGGCGAATCCGGTACCGGTAAAGGTGAGCTGGCCCGGGCGATCCATGGCTGGAGCAAGCGCGCGAAAAAATCCTGCGTCACCATCAATTGCCCGTCGCTGACCGCCGAATTGATGGAAAGCGAATTGTTCGGCCACAGCCGTGGGGCCTTTACCGGCGCCAGCGAAAGTACCCTGGGACGGGTCAACCAGGCCGACGGCGGTACGCTGTTTCTCGACGAGATCGGCGATTTTCCCCTGACGTTGCAGCCCAAGTTGTTGCGGTTCATCCAGGACAAGGAATACGAGCGGGTAGGGGACCCGGTCACCCGCCGCGCCGACGTGCGGATTCTCGCCGCCACCAACCTCAACCTCGAGGACATGGTGCGCGACGGGCGCTTTCGCGAAGACCTGCTGTATCGCCTGAACGTCATCACCCTGCATCTGCCACCGTTGCGTGAGCGCGCCGAAGACATCCTGACCCTGGCCGACCGCTTCCTGGCCCGCTTCGTCAAGGAATATGCGCGCCCGGCCCGGGGCTTCAGCGACGAGGCTCGCGAAGCGCTGCTAGGTTACCGATGGCCCGGCAACATTCGCGAACTGCGCAACGTGGTCGAGCGCGCCAGCATCATCTGCCCGCAGGAAAAAGTCGAAATCAGTCACCTGGGCATGGCCGAGCAGCCAGTCAACAATGCACCGCGCATCGGTGCCGCACTGAGCCTCGACGAATTGGAAAAAGCCCACATCGGGGCGGTGCTGGCCACGGCTGACACCCTCGATCAGGCGGCCAAGACCCTGGGTATCGATGCCTCCACGCTGTATCGCAAACGCAAGCAGTACAACCTGTGAGCGACACCTTATGAAACTGGCGATGAAGCTGCGTACACGGCTGTTTCTCAGCATCTCGGCCCTGATCACCGTGGCATTGCTGGGATTGGTGCTTGGCTTGGTCAGCGTCATGCAAATGGCCAGTACCCAGGAACAATCGGTACGCGACAACTTCATCCTGCTGGACCTGGGTCTCAAGCTGCGCCAGACCCTCGGCGATCAGTTGATCATCATGCTCGACGACAACCCCGACCTGGCCGCTCTGGAGGCATCCGAGCGGCAATACCTGGCGTTGATCGACCAAGGGATCGCCCACGAAAGAAAGCTGGACAACACGGCCGCCAGCTTCAGCAGGGCCAAGGCCGACTACGTTGAATTTCTCGAGGCCTTCACCGCGTCTCGCCAGCAACCGAGACAGCTCACGGGCATCAAGGACCTCACCGAAAAATTCAACGTGCTGCGCAATGGACTGATCGAAGGTTATCGCCAGGCCCTGACCAAGATCGGTGAAACCCAGGACCGCGCGCGCGAACGCGCCTTGTGGATTTCCGGACTGCTGGGGCTGGTGGGGTTTGCGGTACTGGTCATCGGTTTTATCACGGCCCATGGCCTTGCCCGGCGTTTCGGCGCACCGATCGAGGCGCTGGCCGCGGCGGCGGATGACATCGGCCAGGGCAATTTCGAGGTCACGCTGCCCGTTTCTTCCGCCGCCGAGTTGAATTTGCTGACCCGTCGTTTCGGGGTCATGGCCCAGGCACTGCGCGAACATCAGGCCACCAATGTCGATGAACTGCTCGCCGGCCAGCAGCGTTTGCAAGCGGTGCTCGACAGTATCGACGACGGCTTGCTGATGATCGATCGCCAAGGCCAGCTGGAGCACCTCAACCCGGTGGCCCAGCGTCAATTGGGCTGGGATGAGGCGCGCCTGGGCCAAGGGCTCGGCGAGGCGCTGGGACGCCTGGAACTGGATGAAGAATTGCACCTGGTGCTGCGCGGCGGAACCCTGGAGCGGGCGCCGGAAGACCTGACCATCGAGGTCGATGGCGAGTCACGGGTGCTGACCTACAGCCTCACACCGGTCAGCCACACCCAGGGCCACATCCTCGGCGCGGTCATGGTGCTGCATGACGTCACCGAACAGCGCGCCTTCGAACGGGTGCGCAGCGAGTTCGTCCTGCGTGCCTCCCATGAGCTGCGCACGCCGGTGACGGGCATGCACATGGCATTCGGCCTGTTGCAGGAGCGCCTGCACTTCCCACCGGAGTCCCGCGAGGCGGACCTGCTCAACACCGTCACGGAAGAAATGCAGCGGCTGATGCAACTGATCAACGACCTGCTGAATTTCTCTCGCTACCAGAACGGCCTGCAAAAGCTGACCCTGGCGCCTTGTTCCATCGACGACCTGTTGGAAGAGGCCCGCCTACGGTTCGCCGAACAGGCCCAAGCCAAGGGTATCGAGCTGCTCGTGGCGATCCAGGGCCCATTGCCACGGCTGCATGCCGACGCTGCGCAACTGGATCGGGTGCTCGATAACCTGATCGACAACGCCATGCGCCATACCGGCGAAGACGGCCAGATCCGCTTGCAGGCCCGACGCCACGGCGAGCGGGTAATCATCAGTGTCGAAGACAACGGCGAAGGCATTGCCTACGGCCAACAGGGAAGGATCTTCGAGCCTTTCGTCCAGGTCGGACGCAAGAAGGGTGGCGCCGGCCTCGGTCTGGCCCTGTGCAAGGAGATCGTCCAGCTCCACGGCGGCCGCATGGGCGTTTATTCAAGGCCGGGGCAGGGCACGCAGTTCTACATGGCGCTGACGGTTTGAGCGCACGGCCTGGGGCAACCTAGGCTTCATCATCAAGGCGGCGCCCACGCAGGCGTCGGCCACGGGTGATCAATTCGATGAGTTGCACCGCGCTGAGGGCATGGGCGAACAGCCAGCCCTGGCCAAACCTCACCCCTTCGCTGCTCAAATAAGAGGCCTGGGCTTCATGCTCGATGCCTTCGGCGATCACCTTGAGCTGCAGCGCGTGGGCCATGCGGATGATGTGCGGGGCCACGCCGCTGCTAGCGGCATCGTGGCCCAAGGCGTCGATGAAGGCCTTGTCGATTTTCAGGCAGTCCACCGGCAGGGTTTGCAGGTAGGCCAGGCTGCAATAACCGGTGCCAAAATCGTCGATCAGCACCTGATGCCCAACATCGCGCAGCGATTGCAAGTTATCCCGGGCAACCAACACATCGATCAGCCCGCGCTCGGTCACTTCGAAGGCAATCTGGTGCGCCGAGACCCGATGCAACGCCAGCAGGCGAGCGATCACTTCGCCAATACGCGGCACCATCACATCGCAGGCCGCCAGGTTCACCGAGATATACAGCTGCGGATTGGCCCGCAACAGCTGGCCCAATTGATCGAACAGCCGCTGCAGCACGAAATCGGTGATCTGGCGGATCTGCCCGGTGTTTTCGGCCATCGGGATAAACAAGTCCGGGCTGGTCAGGGTGCCGTCCGGTCGTCGCCAGCGCAGCAAGGCTTCGGCACCTACGCAGTTGCGGCTGTCCAGGTCGAAAATCGGCTGGTACAGCACCTGCAATTCACCGCGCCGGATGGCCCCGTGCAGTTCGGCGTCCATGGACTGGCGATGGCGCGCCAGCAGAAACACCTGGAAACCAATCCCCAGACCCAGCACCAGACTGATGGGCAGCATCCACCAGGCATTGGCCGGGATCTTAAAACCGTTGCGCTGGGCGATCAGCACCAGTTGATATTCCGGGCTGTCGGTGGGCATCCGATAAATCAGCCGGGTCTGCGTCACCTGCAAGGCATTCTGGCTTTTCGGGGGCCAAGGCTCTGTGGGCGGCCAGTATTGTTGGGTGCCCAACACGGGAATGGCCCGCGTGCCGTGATCCAGGACCACCAGCAGGCTGCTGCCCGGTGGCAGGTCGACCACGTCGGCCAAATGCCCTCGGGAGGTGGCGACTCGGAAATTGCCACGGCCCAGCATCAACGCAGCGCGGTCTTCGTTGGGTTCGGTGGTGGTATTGAGCCAATAGCTATAGGTCGGGCCTCGCAGATCGGGCGGACGGGCCACCGACAACCCGCTCTGGCGCGGACGATTGGAACAGACGCCGCTGCCATCGATGTACACCGCTTCATAAACGAAACGGTAATTGAAGCTGACTTCTCGCAAGGTCGCGATCATGTCATCGTCGCAGCCGCGCAACGGCTGGTTTTGCAGGTCGTCGAGGCTTTCTCGCAATTGCCCGAAAAGCTGTTCCAGCCGTTGCAGGAAGCGCTCGCCCTGGGCATTCATCTGGTCGCTTTCACGCTGCTGGATCTGCTCCACGACCACGAACAGACTACCCGTAAGCAGTAGGAGCGTACTCAGGGCAGCCGCCATCATCGCCAGGAACAAGGGGCGATGGAGCCAGCTCTGTAAGGTTTCGCGCGCAGCCGTCATCATCGGTAATCCGAAAGTTACCAATGAGTTATAGCTTCTGATTTGAATTTGGCCCGATTCGTCGGACGGGCGTCATTATTTTGTCTGGTTGAGTACCTGCAGAATCGCCGCGCTTTGCGGGTCCGGCATGCCATCGAAGCGGGTCGGCCTATAGTGCATCTGAAACGCGGCCAGCACATGGTGGGTGGCTACGTCCCATTCACCGGTCTGGGGCGTCGGGTAGCCCAGACGGGCCAGCTCGGCCTGGAACCAACTGGCAGGCGGTAGCTGCGTTGCGAAGAAAACCTGCTGGCGTGCGACGGCCTGTTCATCCGGCCACACCCCCAGGCCCGCTTGCGCCAGACGCTTCCAGGGGAACAGCGGCCCCGGATCGAGCTTGCGCAGGGGCGCGATGTCGCTGTGGCCGATGATGCTGCGCGGGCTGATCCCGTTGCGCTGGATGATGTCCTTGAGCAAGACGGTCAAGGCCTGGACCTGAGCTTCGCTGTAGGGATACCAGAGGCGCCCGGTGGGCGTGTCGACGAAACCCGGATTGACGATTTCGATGCCGATGGAGCTGGAGTTGAGCCAGGTCCGGCCTTCCCATTCACTTTCCCCGGCGTGCCAGGCGCGCCGGCTTTCATCCACCAGCTTGTAGATGGTCGCGTCTTTATCGTCGCCAATCAGGTAATGGGCGCTGACTTCGCCATGGGTCAGCAGGGCCAGTGAACGCTCCAGGGACGCCGAGGTGTAATGCACCACCACGAATTGGATGCGGTTGTCATGGTTGACGGAGGGGTGACTGGTGTCGAACCGAGGGCCGCTGGTGCAGCCGGCCAGGATAAATAAAGAAACAATGAGCGAGAAAAATTTCATGGCGGAAGGCATTACGCGCTGGAAGTAATGCAACAGTGTAACGTATCGCCCCCGCGATGATCCGGTGCGTGGGACGATATTAAACAAATTGGAACAATTAGCCCTCAGCCCAGCTCCACGCGGTTGCGTCCGGCATTTTTGGCCCGGTAGAGCGCCTGATCGGCTCTTTTAAGCACCGAATCGCTGTGTTCGCCCGGCTTGAAAGCCGTCATGCCCACCGATACCGTCACCGTCACCGGTTCGCCCTTGAAATGAAACGGGCAGGCTTCGATGGCCAGACGCAGCGCCTCGGCCAGCTTGGCGCCAGCCGCCAGGGGGGTATCCGGCACCAGCAGGACAAACTCCTCGCCACCAAAACGCGCAATGAAATCGCCGCCACGCAGGCGTTTGCGCAGGACCGAAGCGATCAGTTTCAACACCCGGTCACCGGCCAGATGGCCGTAGTTGTCATTGATGCGCTTGAAATGATCGAGATCGAGCATGGCCAGCAGCAAGCTGTTGCCGTGCTGTTGCCACTGGACGACTTCATGCTCCAGACGCTCGGACCAGGCGGCGCGATTGGGCAACCCGGTGAGCGGATCGACCAGCGCCTTTTGCCGCTGTTCCTCGAGATTTTCCCGCACGACCTGGGCGTCCTGCTCCATCAGCGCGACACGATCGGCCAGGCTTTTCAGGCGCGCCGAGACTTCCTGCTCGCGTTGATCACGTTGCTGGCGGTGTTGGTCCATCGTCCCGAGCAAGCCTTCGAGGTGATTCTCAAGCACCTGCTTGAGGCCTTCCAAGTCATCGGCTTGTTGCACACTGCTTTGCAGGCCATCCACCTGTTCGCGAATCTGGGTGTCCATTTCCCGGGAGGCCGACAGGTTGTCGGCGTGGTCTTCACTGGCGGCCTGCAGGCTGCTCTGGAAGGACTCGAGACGATCATTGAGACGTTGCAGGTACGCTTCGAATTCATGCTGGCCGGTGTCGGTGATAGCCAGCATCAACACCGCCAGATCATCGAGGATCGGCAGCAGTTCGTACCAGTTCAAGCCATTTCGCAACCGCTCACCCATGGCTTCGGCTTGTGGTCGATGACGCTCGGGCAAGGTCAGGTCGCCCAACAGGCCCAGCAAAGTGTCTTCGATGTGCTTGGCGACCGAGCTGTAGGACGGTTCCGGCGAGTCGGGCAGGGCGTATTGGGCGTCAGCCAAATCGGCGGCGGCCAAGGACGCGGGCGCGTCAGGCTCGGCTTCTGCTGGAGGCACCGAGGGGTCGGGGAGGGCCTGTGGCACCTCTTCGGACATCAGCTCGTCGGGATTTTCCAGGGTGGGTGCCGCTACCGGGAGTTCGTCGGCGACCACCGCTGGCAAGGGGGCTGGTTCGGCGACTTCGTCCGGCTCGCTGATCGGCTGAGCCACTTCGGCTGCTGGTGCCGGAGCGGGCGTCGGCGCGGGTTCGGTCTGCGGGGTAACCTGGTCGACCGGTTCGGGCGTTGCCTCAGGAGTGGGTGCTTGCTCCGCTACCGACGGGACGGTTGCCGGTGCTGGTGCTGGTGCTGGTGCTGGTGCTGGTGCTGGTGCTGGTGCTGGTGCGACGGATGCTGTGTGAACTGCCGGCTCAACGGCGACTGGCAGGGCCGTGTCTGCCAGAGGCGCCACACTGGCCTGGGCGGGCTCGTGAGGCTGGGGCGGCGCTTCCTCATGGCCTGGGCCACCAAACAGCCGTTGCAGCAATCCGGGGCGGCTCGGTTCGACAGGGGCGTCCAGGGCACTCAGTGCCTTGCCTTGCAAACCGCTCAATTCGCTGAGCAGCAGCGGAATCTCCCTGGCCTGGCCGACCCGCTCTTCCAACTGCTTGGAAAATTTCTTCAGGGGCCGGCTGACTTCCTTCGGCAGCGGCAGGCTTTGCAACTGGGCCACCAGGGCCGTCAATGCAGTGCTCATCTGCTCGATGCGGGTTTCGCGGCGCTGCTCGGAATCGAGTACGGCTTTCTCCAGGCGCGGCAGCAGGGCGGCGAGGCCGGCGTCCATGTCATCGGCGCGCACCACCTCGCGCATCTCTTTCATGCATTGGTCGACGACCCGATCAGTGCCCTCGGCGGCCAGGGTGCTGCGCACCAGGCCACGACGCAGCAAGTCGAGCCGAGCATCCCAACGGCGCTCGAGCTTTTCCTGCTGTTCGATGCTCTTTAAGTATTTCTCTCTCCAGCGTTCAGCTTCGTCGCTCATTCATCGGATCCGCGAGGGGCAGTACTCAGCGCGGGGAATGCATCGGCCGTGAGCGAACCCGGCAAACGAATTTCTACCGCGACCGGCAGGTGATCGGAAATGGGTTGGGCCAACACCTCGACGCGTTCGAGGGTCAGGGTCGGGCTCAACAGGATATGGTCCAGACAGCGCTGGGGGCGCCAGCTGGGGAATGTCGCTTCCAGTTGTGGTGCGAGCAGACCGAGATCGCGCAGGGGCGAGGTCTGCAGCAGGTCGGTGGCGTGGGTGTTCATGTCGCCCATCAGTATCTGGTGCTTGTAGCCGCCGATCAGCTCGCGAATGTACGCGAGCTGCATCGTTCGGGTACGCGCCCCGAGCGCCAGGTGCATCATGACCACGACCAGCGCTTCCGGACCTTCGCCAAAACGCGCAAGAATCGCCCCGCGTCCCTTGGGGCCCGGCAGCGGATGGTCCTCGATCGCCCAGGGACGCAAACGACTCAACACGCCATTGCTGTGCTGGCCAAGACGTCCGAGGTTGCGATTGAGTTGCTGGTACCAGTAGGGGAAGGCGCCCAGTTGGGCCAGGTGTTCCACCTGATTGACGTAGCCTGACCGCAGGCTCCCGCCGTCGGCCTCTTGCAGGGCTACCAGGTCGAAGTCCTTGAGCAGGTCGCCGATTTTCTGCAAGTTGCCGGCACGCCCGGTGTGCGGCAGCAAATGTTGCCAGCCGCGGGTCAGGTAATGCCGGTAGCGTTCGGTGCTGATGCCCACCTGGATATTGAAGCTGAGCAGCCGCAAGCGGCTGTCGCCAGGCAGGCCCGTGGACGTGACATGGTGCTCGTTGACCCGTGGTTCATGCAGGCCAACGATGCGTTCGCTACTCCAGCGGGCCATGGGCGAGGGCCGCGCTTAGTTGGCGGCAGCCTTGGTGGCCGCTCGCTCTTTGGCGATCAGTTGGTCGGCCAGTTGCAGCGCTTGTTCGGCACCGCCGGCAGAGCCGATGTCAAAGCGATATTTACCGTTGACGATCATGGTCGGCACGCCCGTGATCTCGTATTTCTTCGCCAGGTCGCGGGCCTTCTTGATCTGGCCCTGGATGGCAAAGGAGTCGAAGGTGGCCAGGAACTTGTCCTTGTCCACGCCTTGGGTCGCCAGGAAATCGGCCATGTCTTGCTTGTCGGTCAGCTTCTTGTGTTCTTTCTGGATCGCGTTGAAAACGGCTGCGTGGACCTGGTGCTCGACGCCCATGGCTTCGAGGGTCAGGAACATCTGGCCGTGAGCGTCCCATGGGCCACCGAACATGGCAGGGATGCGGACGAAGTTAACGTCCGATGGCAGTTTCTCGACCCATGGGTTGATGACCGGTTCGAACGCATAGCAATGCGGGCAGCCGTACCAGAACAACTCCACGACTTCGATCTTGCCAGGCGCTGCCACCGCAACGGGGTTGGTCAATTCGACATAGGGTGCGGCGGGCTTTTCAGCCGCCTGGGCAGTCATGCCGAACAGGCTGGCGGCGACGAGCGCGGCGCTGATGATCAGATTACGCATGCTTTACTCCTGGACAATGAGGGGGCCTCGCAAGACCTGCTTCTTAAGACAGACCGTGGCGGGTTCAGTTTCTCTAGTGTAACGGCAGCAGCCACAAAAAAGGGCGGCCAAAGCCACCCTTTTGATGCTCGCATCGACAGATTAATCGAGCGTTAACGTTGCAAGAGGTGTATCCCCCCAACGGCCTTAGTGCAAGCCCTGAATGTAGGCGGAGACGGCCGCGATATCTTCGTCGCTCAGCTTTTTGGCGATGCTCTGCATGGGCTTGGTGTCGCCATCGTTGGTCCGGCCACCTTCTTCTTTGCGGAAGTCGGCCAGTTGCTTGCCGACGTACTGGGCATGCTGGCCGCCCAGGTGTGGGAAACCGGCAGCGGCGTTGCCTTTGCCATCGGGGGAGTGGCAACCGGTGCAGGCTGGCAAGCCTTTGTCGAGATTGCCGCCGCGGAACAGCGCTTCACCGCGAGCCACGAGTTTTGGATCGGCGGCGCCGACGCTGCCCTTCTGGCTGGCGAAATAGGCCGCGATGTCCGCCAGGTCCTGATCGCTCAGGTTGGTCAGCAGGCCGGTCATTTCCAGCACCGTGCGCTTGCCGGACTTGATGTCGTGCAGTTGCTTGTTCAGGTAACGCTCGCCCTGGCCCGCCAGTTTCGGAAAGTTGGGCGCCATGCTATTGCCATCCGGGCCGTGGCAGGCCCCGCATACGGCCGCTTTCGCCTGACCGGCAGCGGCGTCGCCAGCGGCGTGGGCTACGCCGGATATCCCCAAGGTCAACAGCAGACTCACGATCAGTTTGTTCATCAGCTAATCCAACTACGGCTAAGGGTTAAAGAGTTATGGACCGGGTTTACTCGCTCATCCACTGGATGATGGCTCGGTAATCCTCGGCACTGCAGTCCATGCACAAACCACGCGGCGGCATCGCCTTGAAACCCTGGGTCACGTGTTGCACCAGCGTCTCCATACCTTTCGCCAACCTCGGCGTCCAAGCTTCCTGATCGCCCTTGCGGGGCGCCATGGGGAGTTGGCCGGAATGACAGGCACCACAAACACGGTTGTACACAGCTTCCGGATCCTGTGTAGCCTGAGCGCTGTAAAGCGGCATCAAGACACCGGCAGCTAGCAGCCATTTCGTCATAAAACGACCTTTTCAGGGTTGGGAACGAGCTGCGTTCTAATGCGCAATTTCGGTCGGTCGCTCCCGTGAGCTTCATCCTACGCTGGGACAAAGCGCACACAAAATCTGCGGCATTATATACTGGCGTCACTGAAACGGAAACGACACAGCTTGCCGCGTCCATTCCCGACGCCGCCCACATCGGAAATCCCATGCAACTGAAGAACCCCATCCTTGGCCTGTGCCAACAGTCCACCTTCATGCTCAGCGCTGCCAAAGTCGATCAATGCCCAGACGACGAAGGCTTCGAAGTGGCTTTTGCCGGGCGTTCCAACGCCGGCAAATCCAGCGCGCTGAACACCTTGACTCATGCGAGCCTGGCACGCACCTCGAAAACCCCGGGTCGCACGCAGCTCTTGAACTTCTTCAAGCTAGACGATGAACGGCGTTTGGTCGACCTGCCCGGCTACGGCTACGCCAAGGTCCCGATCCCGCTCAAGCAACACTGGCAGCGCCACCTGGAAGCGTACCTGGGCGGCCGCGAGAGTTTGAAAGGCCTGATCCTGATGATGGACATTCGCCATCCGATGACCGACTTCGACCTGTTGATGCTCGATTGGGCGGTCGCCAGCGGCATGCCGATGCACATCCTGCTGACCAAGGCCGACAAGCTCACCTACGGCGCGGCGAAAAATACCTTGCTCAAAGTGCAGTCGGAAATTCGCAAGGGCTGGGGCGACGCGATCACCATCCAACTGTTCTCGGCGCCCAAGCGCATGGGCCTGGAAGAAGCCTACACGGTGCTGGCCGACTGGATGGAATTGGCGGACAAGGGCAGCGAAGAGGCCGAATAAGCCAAATCGCAGGCAAAAAAAACCCCGGACTTCTTATGGGGAGGGGGAAGTTCGGGGTCCAAGTTCCGGACCGCTAGGGCGGGGTCCAGATATCTGCCAACACTTAACACAACATAGGAGCATTGAAGGGCTTCACCAGCCATTCAAAATCTCTGAGTGGCGATTCACGGGTTTAGTTCAGATTATTTTTGGAAATAACCGTAGGAATTTTCCGAGCTAATGAGGCCGCACCTGGGTTTTCGGTGACTCAATGGGGCATGGGTGTCTGGGCCGACGCTATCGCGAGCAAGCTCGCTCCCACAGGGAATGGGTGTTGGGCTCGGTATTCGGCTCGACTCAAAACCATTGTGGGAGCGAGCTTGCTCGCGATGACCATATTTCATTCCCCGCAGATTTATCAGCCGCCACAAGAGCCCTCGACCTCAGGGCTTGGGAATCAGTGCGCCTCGTCCCAGTTATTGCCCACGCCCACTTCCACCAACAGCGGCACGTCCAGCGTGGCGGCGGTGCTCATGTGCTGGCGGATTTCTTCGCGCACCTGATCGACCAGGTCTTCACGCACTTCCAGCACCAGTTCGTCGTGGACCTGCAGGATGACCTTCGCATCCAGCCCGGACGCCGTCAGCCAGCGGTCCACGGCGACCATGGCTTTCTTGATGATGTCGGCCGCCGTGCCCTGCATCGGCGCGTTGATGGCGGTGCGCTCGGCGCCTTTGCGCAGGGCCGGGTTTTTCGCGTTGATGTCCGGCAGGTACAACCGGCGACCGAAAATGGTTTCGACAAAACCTTGCTCGGCCGCCTGGGCGCGGGTGCGTTCCATGTATGCCAGCACACCCGGGTAGCGAGTGAAGTAGCGGTCGATGTAGGCCTGGGACTGCTTGCGATCGACGCCGATCTGCTTGGCCAGACCGAACGCGCTCATGCCGTAGATCAAACCGAAGTTGATCGCCTTGGCGCTGCGGCGCTGGTCATGGGTAACCGCGTCCAAATCGACGCCGAACACCTCGGCCGCCGTGGCCCGGTGCACGTCCAGGTCATTACGAAACGCATGAAGCAACCCTTCGTCCTTGGCCAGGTGCGCCATGATCCGCAGTTCGATTTGCGAATAGTCCGCCGCCAGCAGTTTGTAGCCTTTCGGCGCGACGAACGCTTGGCGGATGCGTCGGCCTTCGGCCGTGCGAATCGGGATGTTCTGCAGGTTCGGGTCGATGGATGACAGGCGCCCGGTCGCGGCGACGGCCTGCTGGTAATTGGTGTGGACGCGGCCGGTGCGGCTGTTGATCTGTTCCGGCAGGCGATCGGTGTAGGTGCTCTTGAGCTTGCTCAGGGAGCGGTACTGCATCAGCACCTTGGGCAGCGGGTAATCCTGCTCAGCCAGCTCGGCGAGCACCGCTTCGGCGGTGGACGCCTGGCCCTTGGCGGTTTTGCTGAGCACCGGCAAGCCGAGCTTTTCGTACAGGATCACGCCCAATTGCTTCGGCGAACCCAGGTTGAATTCCTCGCCGGCGATGGCAAACGCCTCACGCTCCAGCGCCACCAGTTTTTCGCCCAGCTCGACACTCTGTACGCCCAGCAGGTTGGCATCGACCAACGCCCCCTGGCGCTCGATGCGCGCCAGGACCGGCATCAGCGGCATTTCGATATCGTTGAGCACCGGCCCCAGGCTTGGCGTGGCGGCCAGCTTTTCCTGCAAGGCTTGATGCAGGCGGAAAGTCACGTCGGCGTCTTCGGCGGCGTAAGGGCCGGCCAGTTCCAGGGAGATCTGGTCGAAGGTCAGTTGCTTGACCCCTTTGCCAGCGATGTCCTGGAAATCGGTCTTGCTCTGGCCCAGGTACTTGAGCGCCAGGCTGTCCATGTCGTGGCGGGTCGCGGTGGAGTCCAGCACGTAGGATTCGAGCATGGTGTCGAAGGCGATGCCCTGGACCAGGATGCCATTGTTCTGATCGCCACCGATGGCGCAGTTGGCCAGGATGTTGGTTTCGAACTTGGCGTGCTGGCCGATCTTGAGTTTGTTCGGGTTTTCCAACAACGGTTTGAGCGCCTTGAGCACGGTGTCGCGGTCCAACTGCTCCGGCACGCCCATGTAGGAGTGGGTCAGCGGGATGTAGGCCGCCTCGAAAGGAGCCACGGCGAACGACAAGCCCACCAGTTGCGAATGCTGGGCATCGCCGCCGTTGGTTTCGGTGACAAAAGCGAACAGCGGCGCCTTCTCCAGTTTCGCCAGCCACGCCTCGAAGCGCGCCTGCTCGAGAATGACCTCGTACTTGGCCTCGGCCGCGCCGGGCTGTTCTTCGGCAACTTCGACGATCTCCTGGCCGGCACGCTTGGCGTCCCGCTGGTTTTCCTCGAACCAGCTCTTGAACTCCAGCAACGTGTACAGCTCGGCCAGCTTCTCGTGATCGGGTGCGCCCATTTGCAGGTCGTCCAGGCCGACATCCAATGGCACGTCGGTCTTGATGGTCGCCAGCTCGTAGGAAAGCAACGCCATTTCCTTGTGCTCTTCGAGCTTGGCGGCCAGGGTCTTGGCGCCACGGATCGGCAAGGTGGCAACGATATCCAGTTGCGCGTACAGCTCGGTCAGGCCGCCATTGACGCCCACCAGCAGGCCGGAAGCGGTCTTCGGTCCGATGCCCGGAACGCCGGGGATGTTGTCGGACGAATCGCCCATCAGCGCCAGGTAATCGATGATCTGCTCTGGAGCGACGCCAAACTTCTCCTTCACGCCAGCCACGTCCAGGGCGCTACCGGTCATGGTATTGACCAAGGTAATGTGCCCGTCGACCAACTGCGCCATGTCCTTGTCGCCGGTGGAGATCACCACCGGGCGGTCGGCCGCCGCGCTGCTGCGGGCCAGGGTGCCGATCACGTCATCGGCTTCGACGTTGTCCACGCACAGCAGCGGGAAGCCCAGGGCCTTGACGCTGGCATGCAGTGGCTCGATCTGCACGCGCATGTCGTCGGGCATGCTCGGGCGGTTGGCCTTGTATTCGGCGTACAGCGCATCGCGAAATGTCCCACCCTTGGCGTCGAACACCACGGCGAACGGACTGTCCGGATACTGCTTGCGCAGGCTCTTGAGCATGTTCAACACGCCTTTGACCGCACCGGTCGGCAGGCCTTTGGACGTGGTCAGCGGTGGCAGCGCGTGAAAGGCGCGGTACAGATAAGAAGAACCGTCCACCAGGACGAGGGGGGCTTGGCTCATGAGCAGGATCAACCTTTTCGGCGGGTCCGGGGCTAGAATAGCGGGACCGTTGACGACAAAGGGACAAGGTTATCATGCGTACACTAAATCGCCTGTTACTGGCTGGCTTGTTTGCAATCACCCCGTTAGCTGTCATGGCAGCGGATGACGCACCCTCGGCGGACCCGGATGTCACCATCCGCACCGAAGGCGATAAAACCATTCAGGAGTATCGGCAAAACGGATTTTTGTACGCGATCAAGGTCACGCCCAAGAACGGCAAGCCTTATTTCCTGGTACGCGCCGATGGCACTGATGCAAACTTCATCCGCTCGGACCAGCCGGATATGCTGATCCCTTCGTGGAAAATCTTTGAGTGGTAGCCCCACTCTGCACTTCAACCGGCGCCCGCTGAAGGGCGCCCGTACTGGCAGTTTTAACCATGTCTGTGTTCACGCCCCTGGCTCGGCCCGAGCTGGAAACCTTTCTCGCCCCTTACGGGCTTGGCCGTCTGCTTGATTTCCAGGGGATCGCCGCCGGCAGCGAAAACACCAATTTCTTTATCAGCCTGGAGCAGGGCGAATTCGTCCTGACCCTGGTCGAGCGCGGCCCGGTGCAGGAAATGCCGTTCTTCATCGAACTGCTGGACGTGCTGCATGACGCCGACCTGCCGGTGCCTTACGCCTTGCGCACCACCGACGGCATCGCGCTGCGGGAGCTGGCGGGCAAGCCGGCGCTGTTGCAACCGCGCCTGGCGGGCAAGCACATCAAGCAGGCCAACGCCCAGCACTGCGCCCAGGTCGGGGAGTTGCTGGCGCATCTGCACTTGGCGACCCGCGACAACATGATCAAGCGCAAGACCGATCGTGGCCTGGACTGGATGCAGGAGGAGGGCGGCAAGCTGCTCTCGCACCTCGACGCCGAGCCGCGTCGGCTGCTCGAAACGGCACTGGATGAAATCGCGCAGCAGAAGGTTGGCATCCTGGCGCTGCCGCGCGCCAACATCCATGCCGATCTGTTCCGCGACAATGCGATGTTCGAAGGCACGCACCTGACCGGGTTGATCGACTTCTACAACGCCTGCTCCGGGCCGATGCTGTATGACGTCGCCATCGCCTTGAACGACTGGTGTTCGGATGACGACGGTGTGCTCGATGGTCCGAGAGCGCGGGCATTGCTGGGTGCCTATGCGGCTCTGCGGCCGTTCACCGCCGCCGAGGCCGAGCTATGGCCAACCATGCTGCGCGTGGCGTGCGTGCGGTTCTGGCTGTCGCGGTTGATCGCCGCCGAGTCGTTCGCCGGGCAGGATGTGTTGATTCACGATCCGATGGAGTTCCAGCAGCGCTTGGCGCAGCGGCAGACAGTTCACGCCTTGCTGCCGTTCGCCCTCTAAGTACCAATAGAAGGCTTTCGCCGAACGCTGCTTTTGTGGCGAGGGAGCTTGCTCCCGCTGGGGTGCGGAGCAGCCCCAAAATCTTGCGGTCGCTGCGCAACCGAGCGGGAGCAAGCTCCCTCGCCACAGGATCCATGTTCGGCAGGAGCGCGCGGGGCTGGGGTCATAGCGACTCCAGGCACCCCGCCAGATCATTCCCCAGCTTCTCCAACAACTGCTCATACCCTTGCGCCGTCGCCGGGGTATAACCGCCCAGTGCATCCAGCTCCGCCAGTTTCACCGGCAACCCGGCCACCAGGGTTTCGGCCAGGCGCGGGCGCAACGGCGGTTCGCTGAAGACGCAGGTCTTGCCCACCGCTTGCAAGCGCGTGCGCATCGCCGCCACATGCTGGGCGCCGGGCTGGACTTCGGCGGCCACGGCGAACACCCCGGCGTGCTTGAGGCCGTAGTTGTCTTCGAAATAGTCGAACGCTTCGTGGAACACGAAATACGGTTTGCCCGCGACCCCGGCCAGACGCGTCTTGAGGCGCGCGTCCAAGGCGTCGAGACGCTGGTTGAAACCCGCGAGGTTGCTCTGGTAGCGGGCCGCATTCGCCGGATCCGCCGCGCTCAGGTCGGCCGCCATTTTCGCGGCGATCACCCGCGCATTGTGCGGCGATAGCCACAGGTGGGCATCCACGGTGCCGGGTCGGTGGTCGTGATCGTGCTCATCGCCGTCATGGTCATCGTCCTCGTGGGACGCGCTGTCCTGGGCGAAGTGACGCAACTTGAGCCCCGGCAGTGCCTGCACCGCGACCGACGGCAGCGTACGACCGTTCAACACGCGCGGTAGGAAACCTTCCATGTCCGGCCCAATCCAGTACAGCAGGTCCACCGACTGCACCTTGCGCACGTCCGATGGGCGCAATGCATAGTGATGCGGCGAAGCCCCTGGCGGCAGCAACACTTCCGGGATGGCCACGCCGTCCTGCACGGCGGCGGCAATCAACTGCAACGGCTTGATGCTGGTGAGGACCTTGACGTCGGCCTGGGCCGGACCAATCAGTAGAAAACTTGCGACAAAAGCGACAAAGAGCGAAAAAAATCGGGACACGATGACCACTCGAAGAGGCGAGAACGGGTAACATAATAACGTCTCTCACTAAACTCGTCGCTGCCCATGCCTATTACGCCCCTTGCCAGTCGTCCCCACGATCACTCCCACTGCGTGCACACCGCGCTGTCCGAGGCCGACGCCATCTGCGCGCGCCAAGGGTTGCGCCTGACCGCCCTGCGTCGGCGCGTGCTGGAATTGGTCTGGCAAAGCCACAAGCCGCTGGGCGCCTACGACATCCTGGCCGTGCTCAGCGAACAGGACGGGCGCCGTGCCGCGCCGCCAACGGTCTATCGGGCGCTGGATTTCCTCTTGGAAAATGGCCTGGTGCATCGCATTTCGTCGCTGAACGCCTTCGTCGGCTGCAACCATCCGGAGCACGCCCACCAGGGCCAGTTCCTGATCTGCCGCGAATGCCACGCCGCCATCGAGCTGGAACAGAAGTCCATCAGCGATGCCATCATCGCCAGCGCCCAGGATGTCGGCTTCGTGGTCGACACCCAGACCGTTGAAGTGGTCGGTCTCTGCTCCGGCTGCCAGGGGGCCTGATGAGCAATGCGTTGATCCGTCTCGAGCAGGTGGCCGTAACGTTCGCCGGGCAGAACGTGCTGGACAACATTCACCTGAGCGTCGAGCCGGGGCAGATCGTGACCCTGATCGGCCCCAATGGAGCCGGCAAGACCACCCTGGTGCGCGCCGTGTTGGGTTTGCTCAAGCCCGACAGCGGCAGCGTCTGGCGCAAGCCCAGGTTGCGCGTCGGCTATATGCCGCAAAAACTTCACGTCGATCCGACGCTGCCACTGTCCGTGCTGCGCTTCCTGCGCCTGGTGCCTGGCGTGGACCGCGCACGGGCCTTGGCCGCGCTCAACGAAGTCGGTGCCGAACAGGTGATCGACAGCCCGGTGCAAAGTGTCTCCGGGGGCGAGATGCAACGCGTGCTGCTGGCCCGCGCCCTGCTGCGCGAGCCTGAATTGTTGGTGCTCGACGAGCCGGTGCAAGGGGTCGATGTGGCCGGCCAAGCCGAGCTGTACAGCCTGATCACCCGCCTGCGCGACCGCCATGGCTGCGGCGTGCTGATGGTGTCCCACGACCTGCACCTGGTGATGAGCACCACCGACCAGGTGGTCTGCCTCAACCGCCACGTCTGCTGTTCCGGGCATCCCGAGCAGGTCAGCGGCGATCCGGCCTTTGTCGAGCTGTTCGGAAAAAACGCACAAAGCCTGGCGATTTATCACCACCACCATGACCACGCCCATGACCTGCATGGCTCGGTGGTCAGCGCCCCTTCCGCTTCCAATCATGTTCATGGAGATGGCTGCAAGCATGGCTGATTTTCTGTTGTACGCCCTGCTCGCAGGCCTGGCACTCGCCCTGGTCGCCGGCCCCCTGGGTTCGTTCGTGGTCTGGCGGCGCATGGCCTATTTCGGCGACACCTTGTCCCACGCCGCATTGCTCGGCGTGGCCTTGGGGTTTCTGCTGGATGTCAGCCCGGCGGTAGCAGTGACTGTTGGTTGCCTGTTGCTGGCGGTGGTCCTGGTGACCCTGCAACACCGCCAGCCGCTGGCGTCCGACACGTTGCTGGGCATCCTCGCGCCGAGCACCTTGTCCCTCGGGCTGGTGGTGCTGAGCTTCATGCATGACGTGCGCATCGACCTGATGGCCTATCTGTTCGGCGACCTGCTGGCGATCAGTCCGACGGACCTGTCGTGGATCCTGGGCGGTAGCGCGGCGGTGCTGCTGTTGCTGGTGGCGCTCTGGCGGCCATTGCTGGCCGTCACCGTGCACGAAGAGCTGGCCCGGGTCGAAGGCTTGCCTGTACTGGGTTTGCGACTGGCGCTGATGCTGCTGATTGCGGTGGTCATCGCCGTGGCGATGAAAATCGTCGGTGTGTTGCTGATTACGTCATTGCTGATCATCCCGGCGGCTGCGGCACAGCGTCACGCCCGCTCGCCCGAGCAGATGGCGCTCGGCGCGAGCCTGCTGGGCATGCTCGCGGTATGTGGCGGCCTGGCACTTTCCTGGTTCAAGGACACCCCGGCCGGGCCATCGATCGTGGTCAGCGCCGCGGCGTTGTTTCTGCTGAGTTTTGTCCTGCCTCGTCGAGGGGTGTAGACTTGCTCGCTTTTTGCGCAAATAGAGAGTCGCAGGAATGAAGCCGTTCGCCTCCCGTTATCTGCTCCTTGTCGCATTTTCCCTGCTGCTGGGCGCTTGCCAGAGTACACCGCCGGTCACCCAGGCTCCCGATACGCGGGGCCCGGCCATCGCGCAGCTTGAGCAAAGCCTGGCCAGCAATGAGCTGGCCACCGCTGAAGACCAGCTGGCCGCCTTGCAAGCCCAGTCGCCCGAAGACCGGTCGCTGGAACCCTACCAGCGGCAATTGGCCGAGGCGTATTTGCGCCGCAGCCAGATCGACTTGCAAAAAGGCGACGTAAACGCCGCCGCCACCGCCCTGAGCCGTGCCCGGGCGTTGATGCCCAAGGCCCCGGCCCTCACCGGCGAGGTCAACACCGCCATCGCCGAAGCCCGCAAGGCCGACCTGGAAAAAGCCGAGGCCGACCTCAAGGCCGCCGAAGCCAAACCGGTCGCCAAAGTGATCGACCCGAGTGCCGAGAGCACCACCGTTGCGCTTAATATCGGCGATATCCAGAAAATGCGTCGGCAACTGGATGCCATTGCCGCTGATGTGGTGAATTACCAGTGCGACGTCAGCATCCAGGCGCCGCGCACCGATGATTATCCTTGGCTGGCGACGTTGCTGACCAAGCGGGTTAAAAAGCTTGATCCGGGGTTTGAACTGAATCTACGCAAGCAGACCCTGCGCAATGTGCCGGCGCAGATGGTGCTGACACCGCGCAAGCCTTAACAGCATCGCGAGCGAGCTCGCTCCCACATTGGATCCAGGGTGATCACAGTTTAGTGATCGACACCTGACCCTGTGGGAGCGAGCTCGCTCGCGATAGCGCCCTACCGGCAACCAGCCTCTTTCAGACACTCAAGCCGGAATCGCCTTCGCCTTAGGCTCCCGCGCCCACACCCGATGCTGGGCAATCGCGTCGAAGAACGCCTGGAACTTGCCAGCATCCACGTCAGGAATCAACCCCGCATCCGCCTCCAGTTTCAACAACACCAGTAACTGCCGCGCTTCGCCATTCAGAGCGATGGCCTTGAGGTGCTTATAGGCTTCCAGCAAGTAATGCAGGGCCACGCCGTCGGTACTCAAGGCCTTGATCGACTCCGCGCCACCCGGCACGAACACCGCATCAAAGGCAATAGACGGCAACCCTTCCATGGACGCATCCACCGGTAGCGTTTTCCCATCAGCGGTGGTCACTGGCGCAGAAGTCGGCCCCAGCACCTTGGCGTGGGCGCCCTTCGCTTTCAAAGCCTTCTTGAGCGCATCGATGATCGCCCCATCAACGCCGTTAGCCACCAGCACGGCCACTTTTCGCGTCTTGATGTCCCCAGACAGCAGGTTCGCCTGACTCAAGGCCGGGGATTGCTTCAGCGAGGGTTTCGGCACATCGACGGTGCCGGCGGTGGGGGCGGGCAGGCCCAGGTTTTTCGCCACCCGCGCGGCCAGTTCCAGATCGATGTTGGCCAGGATCTCGTTGACCTGCCGCGCCCGGATGAACTCACGCTCTACCTTGCCCAGCTCGAAGCTGTAGGCCGCGATGATGTGCTCTTGCTCGTGGGCGCTCATGCTCTTGTAGAACAACCGCGCCTGGGAGAAATGGTCGGAGAACGACTCACTGCGCTGGCGGATCTTGTAGGCATCGATGCGCTCCGGATAGCTTTCGAAACCACCGCCTTCAGGGCCAGGTGGGGTTTCCTTCGGCCAGCCACCATCGATGGAGTTCGGCTCGTAGGACGTGCGGCCCTTGTCGATGGTGGTGCGGTGCATCGCATCGCGCTGACCGTTGTGCACCGGGGTGATCGCCCGGTTGATCGGCAGCTCATGAAAATTCGGCCCACCAAGTCGGCTGATCTGCGTATCGGTGTAGGAAAACAGCCGACCTTGCAGCAATGGGTCGTTGGAAAAGTCGATGCCCGGCACGATATGCCCGGGGCAGAACGCAACCTGCTCGACTTCGGCGAAGAAGTTGTCCGGGTTACGGTTCAACACCATCTTGCCCAGGGGCGTGATGGGCACCAGCTCTTCAGGGATGATCTTGGTCGGGTCGAGCAGGTCGAAGTCGAACTTATGCTCGTCTTCCTCAGCAACGATCTGCACGCCGAACTCCCATTCCGGGTAGTCGCCCATCTCGATCGACTCCCAGAGATCGCGACGGTGGTAGTCCGTATCCTTGCCGGCCAGCTTCTGGGCTTCGTCCCAAACCAACGAGCAGGTACCGACTGTTGGCCGCCAATGGAATTTGACGAAGCTGCTTTTGCCTTCGGCGTTGATCATGCGAAAGGTGTGCACACCGAAGCCCTGCATGCTCCGCAGGCTTTTAGGAATGGCCCGGTCGGACATCGCCCAGATCACCATGTGCGCCGATTCCGGCACCAGCGAGACGAAATCCCAAAACGTGTCGTGGGCTGAACCGCCCGTAGGGATTTCATTGTGAGGTTCGGGCTTCACCGCGTGGACGAAGTCGGGAAACTTGATCGCATCCTGGATGAAAAATACCGGCATGTTGTTGCCCACCAGGTCGAAGTTGCCCTCATCGGTGAAGAACTTGACCGCAAAGCCACGAACGTCCCGCACGGTGTCGCCGGAACCCCTTGGACCTTGCACGGTGGAAAAACGCACGAACACCGGTGTTTTCTTGCTCGGATCTTGTAGGAATCCGGCCTTGGTCAATGCCGAATGAGCTTCGTAGCTCTGAAAATAACCATGGGCACCGGTACCGCGAGCATGAACGATGCGCTCCGGGATGCGTTCATGGTCAAAATGCGTGATTTTTTCACGCATGATGAAGTCTTCCAGCAGCGAAGGCCCACGGGCACCAGCGCGGAGGGTGTTCTGGTTGTCGGCGATTTTCACACCCTGGTTGGTGCGCAACGCCTGTTCGGTGGCGTCGGAGCGAAACTGTTCCAGGCTCTCGAGCTTGGCGTTGGTGTTGCCGCGATCCAGGGTGTCGGTCCCGGCCAGTTGGCTCTTGTTGACCGTGGGCTTTTTGGTACTCATCAGGCATAACTCCTCTTTGCGATCCCGGAGGCCAGGACTCTTGGGTTCGATACCGCAGGTTCCGTACCCGGGCATTTTCGAGTGGCTTAATGAGTGACCGATGCCGTTTGGCCGTGTTCCTTTTTTATGGCCTTTGATCGCGTTATTGCCAAATGACTGGTCCGATCGCAAATAAATGCTAAGAACCTCTATACGGACAGGCTAAAATGCGCGCCCGGCTAACCGCTGATCCTTTTCCAACGCGCCCCACAAGGTTCGCTACGTGATCGAGTTTCAAGACGTCCATAAAACCTACCGGGTCGCCGGTAGGGATATCCCCGCCCTGCACCCGACCAGTCTGAAGATTGAGAACGGTCAGGTCTTCGGCCTGATTGGCCATTCCGGTGCGGGAAAAAGTACCCTGCTGCGCCTGATCAATCGCCTGGAAGACTCCACTGGCGGCAAGATCATCGTCGACGGCGAAGAAGTCACCGCCCTGGACGCCAGCGGTCTGCGCCGCTTCCGCCAGCAAGTCGGGATGATCTTCCAGCACTTCAACCTGCTGGCGTCCAAGACCGTGGCCGACAACGTGGCGCTGCCACTGACGCTGGCGGGCGAATTGTCCCGCAGCGAAATCGACCAGCGCGTCGCCGAGTTGCTCGCCCGCGTCGGCTTGTCCGACCACGCCAAGAAGTACCCGGCGCAATTGTCCGGCGGCCAGAAGCAGCGCGTCGGCATCGCCCGCGCCCTGGCGACCAAACCCAAGATCCTGCTGTGCGACGAGGCCACCAGCGCCCTCGACCCGCAGACCACCGCCTCGGTCCTGCAACTGCTGGCGGAAATCAACCGCGAGCTGAAACTGACCATCGTACTGATCACCCATGAAATGGACGTGATCCGCCGCGTTTGCGATCAAGTGGCGGTGATGGACGCCGGCGTGATCGTCGAGCAAGGCCCGGTGGCCGAGGTGTTCCTGCACCCCAAGCACTCGACCACCAAGCGTTTTGTCCAGGAAGACGAGCAGATCGACGAAAGCGAACAGCGCGACGATTTTGCCCACGTGCCCGGACGCATCGTGCGTCTGACGTTCCAGGGCGACGCGACCTACGCGCCATTGCTCGGCACCGTCGCCCGGGAAACCGGTGTGGACTACAGCATCCTGGCCGGTCGTATCGACCGCATCAAAGACACCCCCTACGGGCAACTGACCCTCGCCATCACCGGCGGTGACATGGAGGCGGCGTTCGCCCGCTTCACCGCGGCCGATGTCCACATGGAGGTGCTGCGCTAATGGAACTGTTGAGCTCATTCTTCTCCAACATCGACTGGCTGGAAATCTGGCTGGCCACCGGCGACACCTTCCTGATGCTGTTCGGTTCGCTGCTGTTCACCGTGCTGCTCGGCCTGCCCCTGGGGGTGTTGCTGTTCCTCTGCAGCCCGCGCCAGTTGCTCGAAGCCCGCGGTGTGTATGCGCTGCTGTCGCTGATCGTGAACATCCTGCGTTCGCTACCGTTCATCATCCTGTTGATCGTGATGATCCCGTTCACGGTATTGATCACCGGCACCTCCCTGGGCGTGGCCGGCGCGATCCCACCGCTGGTGGTCGGCGCGACACCGTTCTTCGCCCGCCTGGTGGAAACGGCCCTGCGCGAAGTCGACCGCGGCATCATCGAAGCGACCCAGGCCATGGGCGCTACCACGCGGCAGATCATCGTCAATGCCTTGCTGCCGGAAGCCCGTCCAGGCATTTTTGCAGCGATTACGGTGACAGCGATTACGCTGGTGTCCTACACGGCCATGGCCGGTGTGGTCGGCGCCGGTGGTTTGGGCGACCTGGCGATCCGCTTCGGCTACCAGCGTTTCCAGACCGACGTCATGGTGGTCACGGTGGTGTTGCTGCTGGTGCTGGTCCAGGTGCTGCAAACCGTGGGCGACAAACTGGTTGTGCATTTTTCTAGAAAATAAGGCCTCGCGGCCAATAAACCATGAGCCGGCCATTCGCTGGCAGGCGCCGAGAGCAGGCGCCTCACAAGGAGTTAGCTGAATGAAAAAACTACTGGTTGCCTTCGCTGCCGCCGCAGCGTTTTCCGCCCACGCCGCCGACACCCTGACCGTCGCCGCAACGCCGGTCCCGCACGCGGAAATCCTCGAATTCGTCAAACCGGCCCTGGCCAAAGAAGGCGTCGACCTGAAGGTCAAGGTCTTCACCGACTACATCCAGCCGAATGTACAGGTCGCGGAAAAGCGCCTGGACGCCAACTTCTTCCAGCACCAGCCGTACCTGGATGAGTTCAACAAAGCCAAGGGCACGCATCTGGTCAGCGTGGCAGGTGTGCACCTGGAACCCCTGGGCGCGTACTCCAGCAAGTACAAGGCACTGACAGAACTGCCGGGCGGCGCCAACGTGGTGATCCCGAACGACGCCACCAACGGCGGTCGTGCACTGTTGCTGCTGGCGAAGGCTGGGGTGATCAAGTTGAAGGATTCGAACAACATCCTGTCGACCACCAAGGACATCGTTGAGAATCCGAAGGACCTGAAATTCCGTGAGCTGGAAGCGGCAACCATTCCGCGGGTGCTGACCCAGGTGGATCTGGCGTTGATCAATACCAACTATGCGTTGGAGGCGAAGCTTGATCCTTCCAAGGATGCTTTGGTTATCGAAGGCAGTGACTCGCCGTATGTGAACATCCTGGTGGCTCGTGAGGATGACAAGGACAGTGAGGCGATGAAGAAGCTGGTTGCGGCGTTGCACACGCCGGAAGTGAAGGCTTTTATTCTTGAGAAGTACAAAGGCGCGGTTTTGCCGGCGTTTTGATCTGATCGGGTGGTGAAAAAACGGGGCTGCGTGGGAATGCAGGCCCGTTTTTTTTGCTCGGAGGTATGCGGCGTTAAGGAAAGCCCAGCGGGAGCAAGCTCCCTCGCCACGAATGTTTGACCGGCCCCTCGCTCGATGCCTGGTAGCTACTTGTCTTTCGGTCCGCAAAGGGGGGGTGGAGGGCAGGGTAGACTTGCCCCTTTTCTATCCGAATGCACTCATGAATTCATTACGCGAAGACAATCGAAAGCGCTTGATACGACTCATCGACCAGATCCCTGTTGATAAGAACCCCGAGGGTTGGACTCATATTGCTTCGATAGCCGTCGGTGGGCTGCTATCGGTAGGGTTTTCACAAAAAGGTCCCTACTTGCTGGTCGTCTCAAGCTCGGGTCGGAGTGTCGTGCACTGCGACACAGGAGAAAAAATTGAGCGCGACTATGAAGAATATGCGGGCTTGAGCGAGCTCGGCTTGCATTGCCAGGGCATTGGCGTGATCGCCGATGAAGTCATACCGCTGTGTGGCATTCAGGGCGGTGGCTTGCCAACCGGCAACATCGCCGGGGAAGGACTGGAGTTGGTTTCCCCGGATTGGCCTGAAAACAGTCTTATTCTGAGCAAACCCTTCAAAAATACTCTGATTGAGGGTCATCAAGCGGATTGCACGGTGATCTACACGGACCACGTGAGGGCGTTCGGATTCTCCTGGTGTGGGAACTACATCGTTGCGGCGTGCAGCAGCGACCTCGATCTTTGGTCGAGAAAGTCAAAGTTGTAACGAAAGGCCGTCGCCGGCAGCGCGGCGGCCAAGGGCGTTGCAGTTCTGCTTCATTGTTCAACAACCCTCATGATAAATTCCCCGCCGCGACCTCTAATCAATAGAGGGCATTCAGGGAGAGAAGTAAGTGATCAAGTCTTTGTTGGTTGGGGCATTGCTGGCAATGGCATCAGCATCGGCATCTGCGATGAGCTGCGATAACCCTAGAAACGCCTATGACAGAACCTATTGCGCGTCGCTGAAAATGGTTCAGTCGGATCAGGACATCAATGATCAATACAAGAAGACCATGAGCGCCCTGAACCCGGATCAAAAGAAAAAAGTGAAAGCGGCTCAAATCCAGTGGATCAAAAATCGTGACAGCGCCTGCTCCAACGATGGCCTGCTCTACCTGGACTGTGCCAATGAGAAGACCGAGGCGCGTATCGTCATACTCAAAGCTGTCGAGCGCGAGTGCCGTGCTGCCGGTTGCGACGACGCCAAGCTGTCGCAAGTCGAGTAACCCGTAAGCAATGAGCACATGGGGCTTGCCCTAATGCCAGTAAGCCCCAAACCTGTGGGAGCAAGCTTTGCTCCCACAGGTTTGTGTCGTTTGATCCTTAACTGACTGGCATTAGCCCTTGCCCTTTTTCATGCCTGGCGCAGGCGAGTCATGATCAGTGCTACGCAGCGCCACGCTCGACCATGGCACGCCATGCCTGGACGCTGGAGCGCTCCTGCATCCTGGCGTGCCATGCTCGAAGCGCCACGCACTCTTCAGGCACGGGGAGTTGCACCAGCGAGGCGAAGATCATGCCGCCCAGTACCGCAATGTCGGCCATCGAAAACTTGTCGCCCGCCACAAAGGGCCGGTCTTTGAGAAGGTTGTCGAAATAGCGCATGCCCCTGATCGCCTTATCGCGCATCCGGGCGCCCCACTCGGCATTCTGGTACAGCTCGACATCGGGGCCGAGGCCCGGCGTGGCATGGTGGAAGTACGCGCTGACGGCGTCGAGAAACTCGATCTCGGCACGTTTGGTCATCATATGGATGATGCCTTTTTCAACAGGCGTTTCACCCGTCAACGTCGGATGACCGTCCAGGCTATCCAAGTATTGGGTGATCGCCGTGCACTCCGCGATCCGCGTCCCATCGTTCAGCTCCAGCACGGGCAGTGTCCCGGAGTAATTGATGGCCAGGAACTCGGGTTTCTTGTGCTCGCCGGCCCAGAGATTCACCGGTACGAATTCGATGTTCGGCAGCAATCCTTTTTCCGCCAGCGCAATGCGGACGCGGGCGGGGTAGGGGCCGTTGAACCAATCGTAGATTTTCATCGTAGGAACAGTGGAAACATCAACGCGCTGTTGTGGGGAAGTCATGATTCAAGCACCTGCCTGTCAATTGGTAGGTAAAGATTGAGCCGCCGATTTAGTGCTGTCAATCCCCTACCTGACAATTGGCAGGTAAACGGATCTGCGCGTAGAATCGCCGTTACCTGAGTGAGTCGAATCTCGAAACGAGGCTGCAACGTGAACGAAAATGCTCGAGAAGCCATCTTGGCGGCAGCGAAAGCCGCTGCCCAATTGCACGGTTACAGCGGTATCAATTTCCGTAGCATTGCCGACCAGGTGGGCATCAAGAACGCCAGCATTTACTACCACTTTCCGAGCAAGGCGGGCCTGGCTGCGGCAGTTGCTGAACGCTACTGGCAGGACGCGCTGCGCATGCTTGAAGCGATACGCGCCGCCCATACCGATCCGAAGGCGTGTGTACGGCTGTACCCCTCCATTTTTCGAAAGTCGCTCGAGGACGGCAACAGGCTTTGTCTGTCCAGCTTCATGGCAGCCGAATACGAAGACCTTCCCGATGAAGTGTCGCGAGAGATCAGGGCTTTTGCGGACGTCAACGTGGCGTGGCTCGCCCAGGTACTGGCAGATGCTGGAACAGGTAGCGCAGAAGAATGTGAACGCCGAGCCCGCGCCATTTACACCGCTGTTGCGGGTGCCCAGTTAATCGCGCGGACGCGGGCGGATGTCGGCCTGTTCGATGATCTGATTTTGAGCTACCGGGAAGCAGGGTTGATTCCAGCCTGATCCTGTAAAGCGGATGATGCCGTTTGGTTGTAGGAATGGTGGGCGCTACTTCGCAGCCCAGCGGGAGCAAGCTCCCTCGCCACGGGGTTTTGTTCAATTGGGGCCGTGGGTGTAATTCAGTTGTTTGCATTGGTGGCCGGGTGCCACAATCGCCATTTTAGTTGCATCACGATCAGGTGGATCAAATGGATGGCCCAAGATCTCGGAACGGCCAAGCTTTTTTCATAGCCGAGCAGGTGCGAACTGACCGATTGCAGCAACTGTTTCGCCAATCCGTTTCTGCGGTTTTCGGCAGTTACCTGGCTGCCATCATGTTGAGTTGGCTGTGTTGGGATCGGTTTGAGCACAGCGCTATTCTTTGGTGGCTGGCCATCCTGACCGCATCGACGCTGTTGCGTATCGCGATGTTCGTCGCCTATTTTCGCAGCCCCGAAAGTGAGCGTACGCCTCAACGCTGGGAGCGCCGATACTGGATCACGCTGGTGTTATCCGCCAGCATCTGGGGCGGTGGTGCGTTTGTGGTCATGCCGGCGGACGATCTGTTGTCCCAGGCGTTGGTCATGCTCTTTACCGTCGGGATGACCGTCAGCGCGGTATCCTGCTACTCCGCCTACCGCGATATGACGCTGGTCTCCATTGGCCTGGTGCTGTTTCCATGCACCGTCTGGCTGCTGTTTCAACCGTCCCCGATCCAAGTCGGCATGGCCCTTTCGATCCTGGTGTTCGCGGCATTTGCGGCCCGCGCCACGCACAAAATGTCCCAGGCACTGGAAGTCGCCTTTCGTCTTACTCGTGAAATGGAACAGGCGAACAGCATTTCAACCCGCGCCGCACAAACCGATGAACTGACCGGCCTGAAGAGTCGGCGGGCTTTTTTCGAGCATGCCCAGCAGCTTTATGACGAATGCAAGACCAACCGGTTAGGGTTGTGCGCCGTCATGTTGGACATGGATCACTTCAAGCACATCAACGACACCTATGGCCATCAGGTCGGGGATCAGGTTTTGCGCGAGATGGGGCTGGTCATCAGTTCGTCGTTTCGGGCGACGGACATTCATGGCCGGCTGGGTGGGGAAGAGTTCGCCATTCTGCTTCCGGACACCTCCATCGAGGTCGCTACCCAGATTGCAGAACAGCTCATCGATACGATTGCGGGGTTGATGATCGAACCTGTTCACTGCATAACCGCCAGCCTTGGCGTCGCGTCTACGGAGGTCTGTAATAAGGATCTTCACGGCTTGATGAACGATGCCGATAAGGCCCTGTATCGGGCGAAGGCGCTGGGACGCAATCGAGTGGCTGTTGCTTAGTCTTAGTCGGGTTGGCTTCGCATCATTAGCCAGAATTTGATCGCCCCCACGCTACGTCACATTCCAGAAGCGGAACGCTAAGCGTCCCTGGCGGCGTTCCCACGCGGGAACGTGAGAACGATCGAGAAACCCTGAACGCCCTCTCTTCAAAGGCCTGCAATTACGCAGGCACTGACCCCTGGCACCTCCTTCTCCTTGGCTCACCTCGCGGCGGGTGATACTGCGCGGCCCGAAAATAAATTCCTTTTTAGATCAACTGGTTAATTCAAAGTGATAATTTTTGAAAATTTATATTGCGCGCAAAGTATTTGAGCGTTAACTTTATCTCAACTGATTAGCGCACAAACATTTAGCGCAGACCAAAACAGAACTCGATCAGCCCATTCAGCAAGAGGAAACACCATGAACGTTCTCTATACCGCAGTCGCAACCTCTACCGGTGGCCGTGATGGCCGTGCTGTTTCCAGCGACAAGATTCTCGACGTGAAACTGGCCACGCCAAAAGCCTTGGGTGGTGCCGGTGGTGAAGCCACCAACCCTGAGCAACTGTTCGCAGCCGGCTACTCGGCCTGCTTCATCGGCGCACTGAAGTTTGTCGCCAGCCAGAGCAAACGCAGCATTCCTGCCGACGCCTCGATCACGGCACACGTTGGCATCGGCCAGATCCCTGGCGGTTTCGGTCTGGACATCGACCTGCACATCAACCTGCCAGGTCTGGATCAAGCCGATGCCCAAGCGCTGGTCGACGCGGCTCACCAGGTCTGCCCGTACTCCAACGCAACACGCGGCAACGTCGACGTCCGTTTGCACGTTACCGTCTAACTCACTTCATCTACGAATAAAAAACGCCGCTTATCTCTCATGAGGAAGCGGCGTTTTTTGTGTCATAGGATCCTAAACGATGCTATCCACCACACCCCCATCGACACGCAGCGCCGCCCCCGTGGTGGCCGAGGCCTGCTCCGAGCTGGCGTAGATGATCATGTTGGCAACTTCCTCGACGCGTGCCGCACGCTGGATGATCGAGGTGCTGCGGTGCTCGTTGACGAAATCCGCCGCGACCTTTTCCAGGCTTTCCCCACTGCGCTCGACGTCTGCCTGGAGCATCTGGGCAACGCCTTCGGAAAGCGTCGGCCCAGGCAGCACCGAGTTCACCGTCACGCCCGTGCCGGCAAGGCGCTTGGCCAAGCCGCGAGCGATGGACAGTTGGGCGGTCTTGGTGAAGCCGTAGTGGATCATGTCGGCGGGAATGTTCACGCCCGATTCCGACGAGATAAACACAATCCGCCCCCAACCGCGCTCGACCATGCCTTGCGCGTAGGCCCTGGAAACACGCACGCCCGACATCACGTTGGTTTCGAAGAAGCGTTGCCATTCGCTGTCCGGTGTTTCGAAGAAATCCTCCTGTTTGAAAATGCCCAGGTTGTTGATGACGATATCGAAGCTGGGGTGCTTGGCGATCAGTGCCTGGCAGCCTGATTCATTGCTCAGGTCGCCAACAAAACCGACGGCATTTGAAGCAAGGGTGCCCAGGCGCTGCAATGCGTCGTCCACGCTGCTCTGGCTGCGACCGTTGATGACTACATGAGCGCCGGCTTCGAGAAAGCCTTTGGCGGTCGCGAAACCGATACCGCTGGTAGACCCAGTGACCAGGACCTGACGTCCGGTGAAATCGATGTTCATGAGGGGGACTCCTTGATTAATGAACCAGAGGAAGTGCGATATTTCTGACTGGACGGTAGTCCGAAGGATTTAGAGATGGCTTTTCCATCCCAACGTCGCCGATATCGCAGGCCCTTAATCATGGACACGATTGAGGCTTTGCGCCTCCTCGTGATCAATCAACCATCAGGAAGCCGACCACACCGCCAGCTCATAGCTGATCATGGGGAAGGGCTGCTGCGCAGCCCGGCGGGAGCAAGCTCCTTCGCCACACGATTCGGTAGAGCCTGCTTTCAGGCCTGCGCGCTGAATCGCTGCGCAGCACGCCGTTCAAGCATCGCGGCTTCCGTCTCTCGCGTCGCCCGTTCGCCTTTGTACGCCAGCTGGTTGAAAAACAGCCCGTCCGAAAATTCCTGGGGCGGCACCGAGCCGGCGCGCTTGAGCATCGGCGCCAGATCGATGGTGCTGGCGAAGTTTTCCTTGGTCAGGTTGTAGAGACCCAGATAGCTGCCGGACCATGGCGAGTCGGCGTCGACCATGTCGATGGAGGCGTCGCGGAACGCAACGGCGGCGGCTTTCAGATCGGTGGATTCGTTGAGCAGATCCGTCAGCCGCTGGGCGTCCGAGCTGCTGAGCTGGCCGGCCGAGTTGAGCACTTTCAGCTTGCCGTCAGCCTCGACGGTGAAGCCGTATTTCTTGCTGGCCAAATCCGGGTGGGTCGCTGACAACGTTGATTGGAATGTCTCGAAGGAGGTGGTCAGCGTGCTTTTTGCTCCCGCGGTGATCGCAGCATATCGCGGGAAATCTGGCGATTGGGATCGACCGATCCAGGTGACGGTAAACACCGGTGTTCCCACCGTGGTTTGAGAGTCTTCACTGGGGTGGTAGATGGCTGCTGGGCCGCCGTTTGCCAGTTCCTTTACGGAGCCTGCTGGAGGATTGGTGACCAACTTCTGATCGGAGCGGGTGAGGTGGGTGTTGGCGGGTGCAATAGAGGCAGCGCTAAGGGAGAGTTCCATTTCATCGGTCCATGATTGGCGGATACATCGGGTTATCGACAGCCGGGGACCGAGCTTTAGAAGGGGAGATGGCGTGGGGTGAGGTCAGTTAGTTATGTGGCGGCTGTTAGGGCACTATCGCGAGCAAGCTCGCTCCCACCAGGGATTTATGATGGACACAATGTCTGTAAACAGCCCGGAAAAACTGTGGGAGCGAGCTTGCTCGCGATAGCGGTGGGTCTGCTTGCATCGATGTTGAGTGTGCCGCCGTCATCGCGAGCAAGCTCGGCTCCCACATTAGGTACTCCCACATAGGGACTTGGGTGTTCACAGATCCTGCATTCACCACAAATCCCCCACTCATATGAAGCAACAGATCTTCAGTACCACCGCGCCTCGCCCGGCGGGCGCTTCTTGAAGCGTTTCATGCTCCACATGTACTGGCTCGGGTAGGCCCGGACGTAGCGCTCCACCACTTGGCTCATGGCCGCGCAGGAGGTTTCGGTGTCGGTGCTATACATCGCCTCTGGCGCGGCTTCGAGGATGACTTTGTAGCCGGAGCCGTCGGGCAGGCGCAGGGCGTGGAGGAAGACGCCGACCGCTTTGCCGCCGGCGAGCATGTTCGGCACGAACTTGCTGGTCAGGGCCTGGGTGGCGAAGAAGGGCACGAAGATGCCGGCGGATTCGGCCGGCTCCGGGTCGGCGGGGATGCCGACCTGGCCGCCCTTACGCACTTCCTTGATGACGCTGAGGATGCCTTCCTTGGTCGACGCCGCGACCTTGTTGCCCAACTGAACACGTTGCTTTTGCAGCAATTCATCCACCGCCTTGAGCTTGGGCGGGCGGTAGAAAATGATCGGTTTGCACTGGCTGCAATAGAAGTGGTTGAGCACTTCCCAGTTGCCCAGGTGGCTGGTGATACCCACCACGCCTTTGCCGGAGGCCAGGGCTTCTTTCAGCACCTCCAGGCCTTCGACTTCGCGCACCAGGTCGATGGAGCGCTGGGCCGGCCAGATCCAGGCGCAGGCGCTTTCGGTCAGGGATTTGCCAATGTCCTTGAGGCTCTGGCCCACCAGGCGTTCGCGCTCGGCCGGGTCCATCTCGGGAAAGCACTTGGCGAGGTTGATCCGCACCACATCGCGGGAACGGTTGGGAAATTTCCACATGAGCCAGCCAATCGCCGAGCCCACTGCCTGCACCGCTCGCCAGGGCAGCAGCGCAAACAACCGCAGAGCGCCGACCAGCAAGGCGCCTTTCAACTTATCCACAGGTCACTCCTGAATGTATGGGCCGTGTTGCGAGCCGGCTATTCTAACCGCCGTTTACCAACTCGGCGTAGCGGTCGCAGTCTTGGGTGTGGTCCATGACCATGCCCGAGGCCTGCATCAAGGCGTAGCAAATGGTCGGCCCGACGAAAGTGAACCCGGCTTTTTTCAGGCCTTTGCTCATCGCCAGTGCCTCGGGCGTGATGGCCGGCACTTCGCTGCGGTCCTTGAAATGGTTGATGATGGGTTTGCCGCCCACGAACGACCAGAGGAACGCCACCGGGTCTTCCAGCGCCAGCCAGGCCTGGGCATTGCGACGGGCGGCCTTGAGCTTGAGGCGGTTGCGGATGATGCCCGGGTCGAGCATCAGCTCGTCGATTTCCGCGTCGCTCATCTGCGCCACGCGCTGCACATCGAAGCCGTACAACACTTCCCGGTAGCGCTCGCGTTTGCGCAAAACGGTGATCCAGGACAACCCGGCCTGGAACCCTTCGAGCAAAAGCAACTCGAACAAACCCTGCGCATCGCGCAGCGGCGTGCCCCACTCCTGATCGTGATAAGCCATGTACAACGGATCGTCAGAACACCAAAAGCAGCGTGGCATAAGGCTCCAGGGGGCGTGCGCACGAACGAATCGGGTATACTCCCGCTCTTTAAATCGCAGCCCAAGAAACAGGTGAATTTCGTGAGCCAGCCTACGCCAGCCGTGCGTACCTTCCAAGACTTGATCCTCGCCCTCCAGCAATACTGGGCCGAGCAAGGTTGCGTGGTACTTCAGCCCTACGATATGGAAGTAGGCGCCGGCACTTTCCACACTGCCACGTTTCTGCGTGCCATCGGCCCGGAAACCTGGAACGCCGCTTATGTGCAGCCCAGCCGCCGCCCGACTGACGGCCGCTACGGCGAAAACCCGAACCGCCTGCAGCACTACTACCAGTTCCAGGTGGTCCTGAAGCCGAACCCGGAAAACTTCCAGGAACTGTACCTGGGCTCCCTCAAGCACGTCGGCCTCGACCCACTGGTGCACGACATTCGTTTCGTCGAAGACAACTGGGAGTCGCCGACCCTGGGCGCCTGGGGCCTGGGCTGGGAAGTCTGGCTCAATGGCATGGAAGTGACCCAGTTCACCTACTTCCAGCAGGCGGGCGGCATCGAGTGCTACCCGGTCACCGGCGAGATCACCTACGGCCTGGAACGCCTGGCCATGTACCTGCAAGGCGTGGATTCGGTCTACGACCTGGTATGGGCCGACGGCCCGTTCGGCAAAGTGACCTATGGCGACGTGTTCCACCAGAACGAAGTGGAGCAGTCGACCTACAACTTCGAACACGCCAACGTCGAGAAGCTGTTCGAGCTGTTCGATTTCTACGAGAGCGAAGCCAAGCGCCTGATCGAGCTGGATCAGCCGCTGCCGTTGCCGAGCTATGAAATGGTGTTGAAGGCGTCCCATACCTTCAACCTGCTGGACGCACGCCGGGCGATTTCCGTGACCGCGCGCCAGCAATACATCCTGCGTGTACGCACCCTGGCGCGTTCCGTTGCGCAAGCCTACCTGCTGGCCCGTGCCAAGCTGGGCTTCCCGATGGCGACCCCGGACCTGCGTGATGAAGTGTTGGCTAAGCTGGAGGCTGCACAATGAGTGCTCAAGATTTTCTGGTTGAACTGGGCACCGAAGAACTGCCACCCAAAGCCCTGAACACCCTGGCCGATGCGTTCCTGGCCGGTATCGACAAAGGCCTGCAAGCCGCTGGCCTGAGCTACGAAGCCAAACAGGTGTACGCCGCGCCGCGCCGCCTGGCCGTGCTGATCACCGCCCTGGCGACCCAGCAGCCGGACCGCAGCATCAACCTCGACGGCCCGCCACGCCAGGCCGCGTTCGACGCCGACGGCAACCCGACCCAGGCCGCCCTGGGCTTCGCCAAGAAGTGCGGCGTGGACCTGAGCGAAATCGACCAGAGCGGCCCGAAGCTGCGCTACAGCCAGAGCATCAAGGGCAAGCCGACCGCCAGCCTGTTGCCGACCATCGTCGAAGACTCCCTCAATGACTTGCCGATCCCCAAGCGCATGCGCTGGGCCGCGCGCAAGGAAGAGTTCGTACGTCCAACCCAGTGGCTGGTGATGTTGCTCGGTGACCAGGTCATCGATTGCACGATCCTGGCCCAGAAAGCCGGTCGCGATTCCCGTGGTCACCGCTTCCATCATCCCCAGAGCGTGCGCATCACCTCGCCGGCCAACTACCTGGCCGACCTGCGTGCCGCCTACGTACTGGCCGACGCCAACGAGCGGCGCGAGCTGATCAGCAAGCGCACCGAAGAGCTGGCCACCCTGCAGGAAGGCACCGCCATCGTGCCGGCCAACCTGCTGGACGAAGTGACCGCGCTGGTGGAATGGCCAGTGCCGCTGGTGTGCTCGTTCGAGGAACGTTTCCTCGAAGTGCCGCAGGAAGCACTGATCACCACCATGCAGGACAACCAGAAGTACTTCTGCCTGCTGGACGCCGAAGGCAAGTTGCTGCCGCGCTTCATCACGGTCGCCAACATCGAAAGCACGGACCCGCAGCAGATCATCGCCGGTAACGAAAAAGTCGTTCGCCCGCGCCTGACCGATGCCGAGTTCTTCTTCAAGCAAGACAAGAAACAGCCCCTGGAAAGCTTCAACGAGCGCCTGCGCAACGTGGTGTTCCAGGAAAAACTCGGCAGCGTCTACGACAAGGCCGAGCGCGTTTCGAAACTGGCGGCATTCATCGCCCCACGCATCGGCGGCGACGCCCAGCGCGCGGCCCGTGCCGGGATCCTGTCCAAGTGCGACCTGTCCACCGAAATGGTCGGTGAGTTCCCGGAGATGCAAGGCGTCGCCGGTTACTACTACGCCCTCAACGATGGCGAACCGCAGGACGTGGCCCTGGCGCTGAACGAGCAGTACATGCCCCGCGGTGCCGGCGCTGAACTGCCAACCACCCTGACCGGTGCGGCCGTGGCGATCGCCGACAAGCTCGACACCCTGGTCGGCATCTTCGGCATCGGCATGCTGCCCACCGGCAGCAAGGACCCGTATGCCTTGCGTCGTGCGGCCCTGGGCGTGTTGCGAATCCTGATCGACAAGCAACTGGACCTGGACCTGAACGACGCCGTGGCGTTCGCCGTCAACGCGTTCGGCAGCAAGGTCAAGGCTGCCGGCCTGGCCGATGCGGTGCTGGAATTCATCTTCGACCGCCTGCGTGCGCGTTATGAAGATGAAGGCGTCGACGTCGCCACCTACCTGTCGGTGCGAGCCCTGAAACCGGGTTCGGCCCTGGACTTCGACCAGCGCGTACAAGCGGTGCAAGCCTTCCGCAAATTACCGGAAGCCGCCGCGCTGGCAGCGGTGAACAAGCGGGTATCGAACCTGCTGGGCAAGGCCGAAGGCAATATCGCGGCCACCGTCGAAGCCAAGTACTTCGACAACGCCAACGAGTTTTCCCTGTACTCGGCGATCCAGCAGGCGGACCAGGCGGTCCAGCCAATGGCGGCGGCGCGTCAGTACAGCGAAACCCTGGCGCGCCTGGCGGCACTGCGCGAACCGGTGGATGCGTTTTTCGAGGCGGTGATGGTCAACGCCGAAGATGCCAAAGTACGGGCCAACCGCTACGCGCTGCTGGCGCGTCTGCGTGGGCTGTTCCTCGGCGTCGCCGATATTTCGTTGCTGGGGTAACGCTTGAAACTGCTGATTCTCGATCGGGACGGGGTAATCAATCACGACTCCGACGCTTACATCAAATCGGTGGAGGAGTGGTTGCCGCTGCCCGGTTCGATCGAAGCCATCGCGCAGTTGAGCAAGGCCGGCTGGACGGTGGCGGTCGCCACCAACCAGTCGGGCATTGCCCGCGGTTATTATGACCTCACCGTCCTGGACGCCATGCATGAGCGCCTGCGCGCCCTGGTGGCCGAGCAGGGCGGGGAAGTCGGCTTGATCGTCTATTGCCCGCATGGGCCGGACGACGGCTGCGATTGCCGCAAGCCCAAACCAGGCATGTTGAAAACCATTGCCGCGCATTACGATGTGGCCTTGGCAGGTGTGTGGTTCGTCGGTGACAGTCTCGGTGACCTGGAGGCGGCCAAGGCCGTCGATTGTCAGCCAGTTTTGGTAAAGACCGGGAAAGGCGAGAAGACTCTGGGCAAGACCCTCCCGGTGGGCACCTTGATTTTTGACGACCTGGCGGCGATTGCCGCTGAACTTATCCACAATTAGAGCTCCCAAGACATCCTGATCAAGGACTGTTCGGGAAGCGCTTGAACAGGCGGGCATTGCCCGCAACGGTAAACGCCGCTATGTCGATATTGCAGGCCATCAGAAGCTTTCTCTTTTACCTGCTGCTGGGCACCAGTTCCTTGTTGTGGTGTTCCCTGAGTTTTTTTATCGCGCCCTTCCTGCCGTTCAGGGCGCGCTACCGTTTCATCAACGTGTACTGGTGCCGCTGCGCACTTTGGCTGAGCAAGGTGTTCCTGGGCATCCGCTATGAAGTGAAGGGCGCCGAGAACGTGCCGGACCGGCCCTGCGTGATCCAGTCCAACCACCAGAGCACCTGGGAGACGTTCTTTCTCTCGGCCTATTTCGAGCCGTTGAGCCAGGTCCTCAAGCGTGAGCTGCTGTTCGTACCGTTCTTTGGCTGGGCCATGGCCATGCTGCGCCCGATTGCCATCGATCGCGACAATCCCAAAGTGGCGCTCAAGCAAGTGGCGAAAAAGGGCGACGAACTGCTCAAGGACAACACCTGGGTGCTGATCTTCCCCGAGGGCACTCGTGTTCCTTACGGGACGATCGGCAAGTTTTCCCGCAGCGGTTCCGCATTGGCGGTGAACGCGAACCTGCCGGTGCTGCCAATTGCACACAATGCCGGCAAATTCTGGCCCAAGGCAGGTTGGATCAGAACACCAGGCGTCATCACCGTGGTGATCGGCGCGCCGATGTATGCCGAAGGCACTGGGCCCCGCGCCATCGCCGAGCTCAATGACCGCGTACAAGCCTGGAATGAACAGGCACAACGGGAGATGGGCTCGCTTCCTCCAGGTCCTGTCGCGGAAGTCCCCACGGAACAAGCCGCTGTTTGAGATCTGTGGATAACCTGTGTACCGTTTTTTCGAAATCCGTTGCTTTTATGTCGTAAGACTATGTTTTTTATACATATTTCCTAAACACATAAAACCCACGTTCAGGTGCATAAGTTTTTATAGCAGCAAAATATCGTAGCCTTCGGGGGTTGGAAACGTCCTGTAGGAGCTGCCGAAGGCTGCGATCTTTCAATCTTCCAATAACGGGAAGCGCAAGCTGAACGTCGTGCCTTTACCCACCACGCTACGACATTCGATTTTCCCCTCGTGATGGTCGACCACGGCCTTGACCATCGATAATCCCAGGCCAATTCCATCGACCCCGTGGGCCGAGGAAAACCGCCGGTACTGACTGAACAGGTCCGGCAGTTCTTCAGCGCTGATGCCTTTTCCTTGGTCAGCAACATTGCAGATCAACCAACCCGACACGCAATGCACCTGCAGGGAAATGCAGGCATCGGGCGGGCTGTACTTGATGGCATTTTCCAGCAGATTGAACAGGGCACGGGTCAACAACGATTGATCCGCCCTCACCATCGCGTCTTCATCCTCTATTTCGTGAACCAACTGGATACGCTTTGCCTGGGCGATGGGCAGCGCCTGATCGAGCACGTCCAACACCAGCATGGCGAACAGCGTCGGCTGGAACTGATAGGCCTGGGACTCGGCCTTGGCCAGCTGTACGAAACCCTCGGTCAGGTCCAGGGCGCGCCGTACCTGGCGCTCGATCTGGTCGAACAGCGGATGATCGCCACCCGCCTGATGCCGCTGCACATCGAGCAGCGCAAGGATCGCCGAGTGAGGGGCGCGCAAGTCATGGGAGAGGAACCGCAGCATGACACTGCGCTGTTCTTCCGCCTCACGTTCGGCGCTCAGGTCCGTGAGGCTCAGCAACCAGCCAATCGGCGCATCGCCATCCACCGGCAACAGTGCAGCCCGCTCCAGGCGCAAGCTGCGCTCGCGAATGTCGCGAAACTCCACCAAGGGCAATGTGGATAACCGGTGATGCGCCCCGTGCTCCAGCCCCGGATACCCCAATTGCCCAAGGTGCTCCAGCACATCGCCGCCCGCCAGGCCATGGCCGAACAGCTCGCGCGCCTTTCGGTTACCCAGCAACAGCTTGCCTTGGGGATCGCTGATCATGGTTGCCACTGGCAAGTATTCCAGGCCGTCGGCAATGAAGCGCCGGGTGTCGCGGGTTCGGCTCATGGCTTGTTCCAGGGCCATGATCTGGCCCTGCAAACGGTCGCTGCCGGTGTAGGAGGCGCGACGACGCTCCGGGAACACTTTGGGCTCCGCGTCCAGGCGTGCCAGCTCCCAACCGAAATAGGCCAATACCACGCTCAGCCGTCGCCAGTTCCAGATCAGGTAGCCGAACATGATCCCCAGCACACTAGCCATCGGCGACCACCACCAACCCCGCGCGCCCAGCATGGCGCTGATCAACAGGGCCAGGCTCATACCACCTACCGTTGTCCACAGGGCCAGGCGCGGGCGCAACAACAGCAAGCCCAATACGCAACCCACCAGGCACACCGACAACAACGCGGCGCCTGAATGGTCACCTGTGGATTGACTGCTCAATGACAGCAAGGCCGTCAGCGGCAACAGCAGCAGACTTATCCACAACCACTCCCGCACCAACTGTCGAAACAACCGCTGAACCTGGGTTGGTTCACGACTTTCACGGCGACGCTGGTTACTCATAGGCCTCCTGGCCGAACTCAAGGACTGTGGATATCTTCACTGGCCTGCGTAAGTCGACAGGCTTGAAAGCCCACGACTATAACGGACTCGATGGGTGGCGCGCTGCTGCCTTTCCCTCTGTGTCGCGAGCCGGTATTGTCGCAGCCAGCGACAGGTCAATGAATCAGCCACTGGCTGCCTTTCATTGCCACCTGCAGATGTCCGTTACTCTCGAGATCAAGGAATCGCATTCCATGCGTGTCGCCATACTGGACGATGAACCGGCCGAGTTGCGCCGGGTAGAACAGACGCTGCAACAAATCCCCGGCAGAGGCGAGCAAGCCTGGACCCTGCACAGTTTCGAACGTGGGGAAGACTTGTTGCGGCAACTGCGGCGGGAAACCTTCGACTTGTTGATCCTCGACTGGCAACTGCCCGATATCAGCGGGCTTTCATTGCTGCGCTGGACCCGCGAGCACATGGATTCGCCACCGGCCGCCATCATGCTGACCAGCCGCGACGGCGAGCACGACATCGTCCAGGCCCTCAACGCCGGCGCCGACGACTACGTGAGCAAACCCTTCAGGCCCAACGAGCTCAAGGCCCGGGTCACTGCCGTGCTGCGTCGCCACAACCTGCAACGCGCGCCCGCCAGCGACGTGCTGGTGTTCAACGACCTGGCGTTCGACGACGCCGAGCTGACCATCACCCGTGCCGGCATCCCCATCAGCCTGACCGAACGGGAATACCGCCTGGCCCGGTGCCTGTTCGCCAACCTGGGCCGGCCGCTGTCCCGGGAATACTTCTACGAACGCTTCTGGACCCACGAGGAAATGACCTCGTCCCGCCCGCTCGACACCCATATCTATCGCCTGCGCAACAAGCTCGGGCTGACGGCGGATCGGGGTTGGCAGTTGCTGACGATCTACGGGTATGGGTATCGGTTGGAGAGTGTGGTGGCGGGGAGTGAGGCGTCGGTGGCCAGTTAGGGAACCGACTGCTCATATTGAATGGCATCTGTGGCGAGGGAGCTTGCTCCCGCTGGGCTGCGCAGCAGCCCCTTTTGTGAGCGCTTAGCACTCAAGCGGGAGCAAGCTCTCTCGCCACACAATGGATATCACCCGATCGTCGGTACCAAGCTTCCTGCTTTTGCGATCCGACGACGCTGTATCAGCACGCCGGATATCACCACCAAGACACTCAGCAGACCGGTCGCGAGGATTTCCACACGATGGGCTTCCTGGAACAGCATGATGGTCAAGGCGCCGACGATGAAGATAATCACCGCGTAGGTCAGGCCGGGAAACAGCCACATGCTGAATGCGATTTTTTCCCCACGAGCCATGCGTTGTTTGCGCATACGCAGCTGCGAAATCGCGATGACCAGGTACACCAGCAACGCAATGGCGCCAGAGCTGGCCAGCAGGAATTCGAAGACCGCCGCCGGTGCCACGTAGTTGGCGAACACCGCCAAAAAGGCCGCACCGGTCGACAACATCACCGCCCAGTGAGGCGTGCCGCTCTTGTTGGTGCGCTGGGAAACGGCCGGCGCATCACCGCGCTTGCCCAACGAGAACATCATGCGCGAAGCCGTGTACAGCGCCGAGTTCAGGCAACTGGTGACCGCCACCAGGACCACGATATCGACGATCAGCTTGGCATTGGGGATGCCCATGCGCTCCAGCACCGTCTGGTAGGAGCCAACACTGGCCAGGAGCGGGTCGTTCCATGGCACCAGCGCGACGACGATGAAAATGGAGACGAGATAGAACAAACCAATCCGCCAGATCACCGAGTTGGTTGCCTTGGAAATCTGCTGGCCAGGGTTCTTCGATTCGGCCGCGGCGATGGTCACGATCTCGGTGCCCATGAACGAAAACATGGTGGTCAGGATCGCCCCCAGCACCGCGCCCATGCCATTGGGCAGGAAGCCCTGAGTGTCGAACAGGTGCGAAACACCGCTGACCTGGCTGGTTGGCAGAAAACCGAATATCGCCATCAGACCCAGCCCGATGAAGCCGATGATCGCCACCACCTTGACCAGGGCGAACCAGAATTCGAACTCTCCGTAATTCTTCACACTGAACAGGTTGGTGACCGTCAGCAGCAGGGTGATGACCAACGTGAAGACCCAGATGGCCACGTTCGGGAACCAGGCGTGCAGGATCGTTGCAGCAGCGTTGGCCTCCAGCGGAATCACCAGGACCCAGAACCACCAGTAGAGCCAGCCGATGGTGAAGCCCGCCCAATGACCAATCGCCCGGTCCGCATACGTCGAGAAGGAACCCGTGTCCGGCGACGCCACCGCCATTTCGCCCAGCATCCGCATCACCAGCACCACCAAGGCACCTGCGGCAGCGTAGGCCAACAGCACGGCCGGACCGGCCGCTGCGATCGCATGGCCGGAGCCGACGAACAGACCGGCGCCAATCACACCGGCTATGGAAAGCATCGTCACATGACGGGGCTTTAGCCCTTGCGCCAGATTATCGGAAGTTTGCGTACCGCTCATTGAGACTACCCTTGGCATTTGGATTTATTCGTACCACCTCGACCCATCGCTTTCTGTAAATTTAAAAAAACGATGTGTAAGTTATTAAACACGCAAGTTTTGCGCCAGGAAATCCAAGGTCCCCGGTATCCGGGGCCTTCATCCAATTCCTAACCCTTTGACAATGAAGGCTTTATGCCAGGGTGTTACCCAGTTACACCGTTTTTGACCGGTGGGTCTTAGAAGGAGTGGGTATTTTCCAGCGTAAAAAAAAGCCAACGCATGTGCGTTGGCTTTTTTGCTGGAGCAGGTGCTGCAGAAGGATCAGAAATCCAGGTTGGACACTGCCAACGCATTGCTCTCGATGAAGTCACGACGAGGCTCGACCGCATCACCCATCAGGGTGTTGAAGATCTGGTCCGCGCCAATGGCGTCTTCGATGGTGACTTTCAGCATCCGGCGCGAGCTTGGGTCCATGGTGGTTTCCCACAGCTGATCCGGGTTCATTTCACCCAGACCTTTGTATCGCTGGATGGTGTGGCGCTTGGTGCTTTCCGCCATCAGCCATTCAAGGGCTTCCTTGAACTCGGTCACGGCTTTCTTGCGTTCACCTCGTTGGATGTACGCACCTTCGTCCAGCAGCGTGCTCAGTTGCGCGCCAAGGGATACGACGGTCTTGTAGTCGTTGCTGCCGAAGAAGTCGCGGTTGAAGGTGACGTAGTTCGACAGGCCGTGGGAGATCAGTTCGACCTCCGGCAGCCAGACGTTACGCTCACGGTCTTCGCGCAGGCTGGCTTTGTAGACCAGGCCGGATTTTTCGACGGTGCGCAGGCGTACTTCGTACTGGGCCAGCCAATCCTGCATCGCGGCGTGATCGGACAGTTGCTCCAGGCTCACGGCTGGCAGGTAGATGAAGTGCTCGGTCAGTTCCTGTGGGTACAGGCGCGACAGGCGCTTGAGGGTCTTCATCACCAGGCGGAAGTCGTTGACCAGGCGCTCGAGGGCTTCACCGGAAATACCCGGGGCGTCTTCGTTCAGGTGCAGGCTCGCGTCTTCCAGGGCCGACTGCGTCATGTACTCTTCCATGGCGTCGTCGTCTTTGATGTATTGCTCTTGCTTGCCTTTCTTGACCTTGTACAGCGGCGGCTGGGCGATGTAGATGTAGCCGCGCTCGATCAGCTCCGGCAACTGACGGAAGAAGAACGTCAGCAGCAGGGTGCGGATGTGCGAACCGTCGACGTCAGCATCGGTCATGATGATGATGTTGTGATAGCGCAACTTGTCGATGTTGTACTCTTCGCGGCCAATGCCGCAGCCCAGCGCGGTGATCAAGGTGCCGACTTCCTGGGAGGAAATCATCTTGTCGAAGCGCGCCTTCTCGACGTTGAGGATCTTGCCCTTGAGCGGCAGGATGGCCTGGGTGCGACGGTTACGGCCCTGCTTGGCGGAACCGCCAGCAGAGTCACCTTCCACCAGGTACAGCTCGGACAGGGCAGGGTCCTTTTCCTGGCAGTCGGCCAATTTGCCCGGCAGGCCGGCGATGTCCAGCGCGCCTTTGCGGCGGGTCATCTCACGGGCCTTGCGCGCGGCTTCACGGGCACGGGCGGCGTCGATCATCTTGCCGACCACCAGCTTGGCTTCGTTCGGGTTCTCCAACAGGAAGTCGGAGAAGTACTTGCCCATTTCCTGTTCGACCGCGGTCTTCACTTCGGAAGACACCAGCTTGTCTTTAGTCTGGGAGCTGAACTTCGGATCCGGCACCTTCACCGAAATGATCGCTGTCAGGCCTTCGCGGGCATCGTCACCAGTAGTGGCGACTTTATGCTTCTTCGCCAGGCCTTCCTGTTCGATGTAGTTGTTCAGGTTACGGGTCAGCGCCGAACGGAAGCCCACCAGGTGGGTACCGCCGTCGCGCTGCGGAATGTTGTTGGTGAAGCACAACAGGTTCTCGTTGAAGCTGTCGTTCCACTGCAGGGCGATTTCCACGCCGATGCCGTCTTCACGCTGGATGTTGAAGTGGAACACCTGGTTGACCGGGGTCTTGTTGGTGTTCAGGTACTCAACGAACGCCCGCAGGCCACCTTCATACTTGAACAGCTCTTCCTTGCCACTGCGCTCGTCCTTGAGGACGATGCCGACACCGGAGTTGAGGAAGGACAGTTCGCGAATCCGCTTGGCCAGGATGTCCCAGCTGAAGTGGATATTCTTGAAGGTTTCGCTAGACGCCTTGAAGTGAATCTGGGTGCCGGTGGACTCGCTGTCACCAACGATCGCCATGGGTGCCTGAGGCACGCCATGGACGTAGGTCTGTTCCCAGATCTTGCCACTGCGGCGCACCGTGAGAACCAGCTGTTCGGACAGCGCGTTCACCACCGATACACCTACGCCGTGCAGACCGCCGGAGACCTTGTAGGAGTTATCGTCGAACTTACCGCCAGCGTGGAGGACGGTCATGATGACCTCGGCGGCGGAAACACCTTCCTCTTTGTGCACGTCTACCGGGATGCCACGGCCGTTGTCGCGAACGGTGATGGACTCATCCGGGTGGATGATGATGCTGATGTCGTCGCAATGGCCGGCGAGGGCTTCGTCGATGGAGTTGTCGACCACCTCGAACACCATGTGGTGCAGACCGCTGCCATCGTCGGTGTCACCAATGTACATACCGGGACGTTTGCGTACGGCATCCAGGCCTTTCAGCACTTTAATGCTCGTTGAGTCGTACGTATTTTCTTCGCTCAATGCCTTCACTCCCGATGGTCGTGGGTCTGGGTGATACGGCCCTGTTCCACGTGGAACAGGGCGACTGGCGTTTCCGTCTGCCAGCCTTCCCTCAATAATTCGTGGTCTACACAGGTGATGAACACCTGGCAGCGTAAGTCTTCCAGCAAGCGGCACAACGCGCGGCGGTGGGCTTCGTCCAGCTCGGACGGCAAGTCATCCACCAGATAAATACACTGACCGCGCCGGGCCTGGCTGACCAGATGCCCCTGGGCGATACGCAAGGCACACACCACTAGCTTCTGCTGCCCCCGGGACAAGATGTCCGCGGCGTTATGTGCGCCCAATCTGAGGCGCAAGTCAGCGCGTTGTGGTCCAGCCTGGGTATGGCCCATCTGCTGGTCCCGCTGCAGCGAGCCAGCCAGCACGGTGCTCAGTTCCCGATCCTTGTCCCAGCCTCGGTAATAGCTGAGCGTCAGGCCCTCAAGCTCAACCAGTTCGCTCAAGGTCTGCTCGAAGACCGGTTTCAAGGCTTTGATGTAAGCGCGGCGGTATTCATCGATTTCAGCGCTGGCCTGGCACAGTTCCCTGTCCCAAACCGCTTGCGAAACGGCGTCAAGTGTACCATGTCGCAGCCAAGAGTTTCTCTGGCGCAGCGCCTTCTGCAAGCGCTGCCAAGTCGTCATGAAGCGCGGTTCCACGTGGAACACGCCCCAGTCGAGAAATTGCCGGCGAATCTTCGGCGCGCCTTCCAAAAGGCGGAAGCTGTCCGGGTTGATCAGCTGCAACGGCAGGATCTCGGCCAGCTGCGCGGCGCTGCGAGCGTTCTGTCCATCGATGCGAATCTGGAACTCCCCTTGCCGGTCCCGCGAGATCCCCAGGGCGCTATGGCCACCTTCCGCCAGTTCCACCTGCCCGAACACCGTACACGCCAGTTGATCGTACTGGATGACCGGTAACAGCCGGGTGCTGCGGAACGAACGGGCAAGCCCGAGCAGGTGCACGGCCTCCAGGACGCTGGTTTTGCCGCTGCCGTTGGCGCCGTAAAGGATATTGATGCGGGGGGAAGGGGAGAAGGTCACCGGGTGCAGATTGCGCACCGCGGTGACCGAGACGCGACTTAAGGACATCTAGCTTCTGCTGGGCATGATTACAGACGCATCGGCATGACGACGTAAGCCGAATCGTCGTTATCGGACTCTTGCACCAGCGCACTGCTGTTGGAGTCAGACAGGATCAGACGCACTTGCTCGGTGGTCATCACGCCCAGCACGTCGAGCAGGTAGCTGACGTTGAAGCCGATTTCCAGGGAGCCACCGTTGTACTCAACGCCTACTTCTTCTTCCGCCTCTTCCTGCTCCGGGTTGTTCGCCTGGATCTTCAACTGCCCGTTGGCCAGTTGCAGACGAATGCCACGGTACTTCTCGTTGGACAGGATCGCGGTACGGCTGAAGGCTTCGCGCAGGGCCTGGCGATCGCCCAGGACCAGCTTGTCACCGCCTTTTGGCAGCACGCGCTCGTAGTCTGGGAACTTGCCGTCTACCAGCTTCGACGTGAAGGTGAACTCACCGGTGGTGGCGCGGATGTGGTGCTGGCCCAACACGATGCTGACGTTGCCGTCGGGCTCGGTCAGCAGGCGGGCCAGCTCCAGGATACCTTTACGCGGCACGATTACCTGGTGGCGATCCGGCTGACCGATATCGGCCTGCATCGAGCACATCGCCAGACGGTGACCGTCGGTGGCGACGGCGCGGATAACGCCGGCCGATACTTCCAGGAGCATGCCGTTGAGGTAATAACGCACGTCCTGCTGGGCCATGGCGAAACTGGTGCGTTCGATCAAGCGACGCAATTTGCTCTGATCCAGGCTGCAGGTCAGCGAACCCGGGCCTTCTTCAACGGTCGGGAAATCGTTGGCGGGCAGGGTGGACAAGGTGAAGCGGCTGCGACCGGCCTTGACCACGAGCTTCTGCTCATCGACCTTGATGTCGATCAGCGCGTCGTTGGGCAGGCTCTTGCAGATGTCCATCAGCTTGCGCGCCGGCACGGTGATGGAACCCGGATCGGCCGGTTCCTCAAGTTGCACACGACCGACCAGCTCGACTTCCAGGTCGGTACCGGTCAGCGACAATTGCTGGCCTTCGACAACCAGCAGCACGTTGGAAAGTACCGGCAAGGTCTGGCGGCGTTCGACGACGCCTGCGACCAGTTGCAGGGGTTTCAACAGGGCTTCGCGTTGAATGGTGAAATGCATGGTCTAGTCCCTTGCCTTAATAAGCTGCGCTGGTGGTCATCAAGTGGTCAGTGTACGCAGCAGGTTCTTGTAGTCCTCGCGGATGTCCGCGTCGGATTCCTTAAGTTCGTTGATCTTGCGGCACGCGTGCAGCACGGTGGTGTGGTCGCGTCCGCCAAACACATCGCCGATTTCCGGCAGGCTGTGGTTGGTCAGTTCCTTGGACAAGGCCATGGCCACCTGGCGCGGACGTGCCACCGAACGCGAACGGCGTTTGGACAGCAGGTCGGAGATCTTGATTTTGTAGTATTCAGCAACCGTTCGCTGAATGTTATCCACAGAAACCAATTTGTCCTGGAGCGCCAACAGGTCCTTCAAGGATTCGCGAATCAACTCGATGGTGATATCGCGGCCCATGAAGTGCGAATGGGCGATCACCCGCTTGAGGGCACCTTCGAGCTCACGCACGTTCGAGCGGATACGCTGGGCGATGAAGAATGCCGCGTCGTGAGGCAGCTCGACCTTGGCCTGGTCGGCCTTCTTCATCAGGATCGCGACCCGAGTCTCCAGCTCCGGCGGCTCGACGGCCACCGTCAGGCCCCAGCCGAAACGCGACTTGAGGCGTTCCTCGAGGCCTTCGATCTCTTTCGGGTAGCGGTCACTGGTGAGAATGACCTGCTGCCCGCCTTCAAGCAATGCGTTGAAGGTGTGGAAAAACTCTTCCTGGGAACGTTCCTTGCGGGCGAAGAACTGAATGTCGTCGATCAGCAAAGCGTCCACCGAACGGTAGAAGCGCTTGAACTCGTTGATGGCGTTCAGTTGCAGCGCCTTGACCATGTCGGCCACGAAACGCTCGGAATGCAGGTACACGACCTTGGCATTCGGGTTCTTCTTTAATAGGTGGTTGCCCACGGCGTGCATCAAGTGGGTCTTACCCAAGCCAACGCCGCCATAAAGGAAGAGCGGGTTGTAACCGTGCTTGGGGTTGTCCGCGACCTGCCAGGCCGCCGCGCGGGCCAGCTGGTTGGATTTACCTTCGACGAAATTCTCGAAGGTAAAGGTCCGGTTCAGGTAGCTGGTGTGCTTGAGCGCGCCTTCGACCTGGACCGTGCGCTGTTCGGCCCGCACCGGAGCCTGCTGGGAGCTGGCACCGGCCATGGGGTCGAAGCTGTCCCGGGAAGGCTCTTCGCTGACTTCGGCGACTTTTTGCGTGTTGCGTTTGCTCGGGGCAGGCGCGGGCGCCGGGGCGGCATGGTTGTTCACAGGGGCCGGGGCAGCCTGCTGGGCCTGTGACGCCGCGGCGGCCAGCGGCGCATTGGGCGCGGCGCGGGGTGCCGAACTGCGTTTGCTGCCTATTAATAAGGACAACGCAGGCGCCATGCCATTGCCGTGCTCGTCGAGCAGTTCCATGACCCGGCCCAGGTACTTTTCGTTGACCCAGTCGAGAACGAAACGGTTCGGTGCATAGACACGCAACTCGTCGCCTTCGGCTTCGACCTGTAGTGGACGGATCCAAGTGTTGAATTGTTGGGCAGGCAGCTCATCGCGCAAAAGCTCCACGCACTGCTGCCAAAGTTCCACTGACACGGATATCCCCTAAGTTGAAAGCCGGTGAGGCAAAAACAAGCGGCCATTGTAGCGAGCAGACGTGCACTTATCCACACGCAGGTTGCTCATTGCCCATGATTTATCAATGCGTTAACCGAGAGAAAGACGACCGACGGTCGGTGGATAAGCTCTGTGGATAACCGTGCCTGAGGTCGTTGCACAAGTGGGGGCGAAACTCGGTGGATAACCGCCCTGTGGATAACCAGCCATTCCACCCACAGCTTATCCGACAGCGCAGCACAGGCTGGCCACTGCTTTCCCCTGTAGTTGTCATTCTCTGTACATGGCGAATTACAAGGCCTCGGCGTGGTTATCCACAGACAGGTGGCGACCTTGCTTTTATAAGCTTTACAGAAAAGCTTTAAATAATTCCCTTCTTTATTTCTATATCTAGCGCTGTGTGATGAATCGGCCGAACGCGGCTGGATATCTATTTAAAGGAAACGCTGGTTGGAAATTGACCTAGAGGCTTGCTTTCTCTAGAATCCCCGGTCTCTTAAAACGGGGGCCATTCCGGCCCGTTGTGGACGAACCAGGTAACACGACATGAAACGTACTTTCCAACCAAGCACTATCAAACGCGCTCGTACCCACGGTTTCCGTGCTCGCATGGCTACCAAGAACGGTCGTGCCGTCCTGTCGCGTCGTCGCGCCAAAGGTCGTGCGCGTCTGGCAGTTTGATAATCCGGCACTGGAGGTGAGTCAGGACTTCAGTCGGGAAAAGCGTCTGCTTACACCCCGGCATTTCAAGGCAGTCTTTGACTCCCCTACCGGCAAGGTTCCGGGGAAAAATCTCCTGCTCCTTGCGCGCAGTAACGATCTCGATCACCCCCGACTAGGGCTGGTTATCGGGAAAAAGAGCGTCAAGCTCTCCGTTCAGCGCAATCGCCTCAAACGTCTGATGCGCGAATCGTTTCGCCTGAACCAGGATTCACTGGTTGGATGGGACATCGTTATCGTCGCGCGCAAAGGTTTGGGTGACGTAGAAAACCCCGAATTGATTCAGCATTTCGGCAAGCTCTGGAAACGTCTGGCACGCAACAAGCCAGTACCAGCGGTCAACACCGAAACTGTAGGGGTAGACAGTCCCGATGCGTAAACTGGCACTCGTTCCGATCCAGTTTTATCGCTATGCCATTAGTCCTTTGATGGCCAATCACTGTCGTTTCTACCCCAGTTGTTCCTGCTACGCGTACGAAGCCATAGAAAATCATGGCCTCTTGCGCGGAGGCTGGCTGACCTTTCGTCGTTTAGGTCGCTGTCATCCGTGGAATCCCGGCGGTTATGACCCGGTTCCGCCTATCCCTACCTCCCGTTCTTCTTCGATGGCCGAGTAATCATGGATATCAAACGCACGATCCTGATCGTCGCCCTGGCAATCGTGTCCTACGTCATGGTCCTTAAATGGAACCAGGACTATGGCCAGGCTGCCCTGCCGACTCAGAATGTTGCAGCCAGCAATACCGCACCGAGCCTGCCGGATGCTCCCGTTGGCAACAACGCTGCCAACAATGACGACATCCCACGCGCGGCAAGCGATACCAGCGCTCCTGCCGAAGCCCCTGTGGCCGCAAGCAAAGATCTCATCCAGGTCAAGACGGACGTGCTCGAGCTGGCAATCGATCCACAAGGTGGTGACGTCGCCCAGCTGAAGCTGCCGCTGTACCCGCGTCGCCAGGATCATCCGGACATCCCGTTCCAGTTGTTCGACAACGGTAACGAGCGCACCTATCTGGCCCAAAGTGGCCTGATTGGTAGCAACGGCCCGGATTCGAACCCGGCCGGTCGCCCGGTCTACTCTGCCGAGAAGAAGACTTATCAACTGGCTGACGGTCAGGACCAATTGGTCGTGGACCTGAAGTTCAGCAAGGACGGCGTCAATTACATCAAGCGTTTCACCCTGAAACGTGGCCTGTATGACGTCACCGTTTCCTACCTGATCGACAACCAGAGCGCCCAGCCTTGGTCTGGCGCGATGTTCGCGCAACTCAAGCGTGACGCCAGCGACGATCCTTCCTCCAGCACCGCCACCGGCACCGCGACTTACCTGGGCGCCGCCCTGTGGACAAGTTCGGAGCCGTACAAGAAAGTGTCCATGAAGGACATGGACAAGGGCCAGCTCAAGGAAACCGTACAAGGTGGCTGGGTTGCCTGGCTGCAGCACTATTTTGTAACGGCCTGGATCCCGCAGAAGGGCGACAGCAACGTTGTCCAGACGCGTAAAGACAGCAAGGGCAACTTCATCATCGGTTACACCGGCCCGACATTGACTGCCGCGCCAGGTGCGAAAGCCGAAACCAGCGCCATTCTGTATGCCGGTCCAAAAAGCCAGGCGGTGCTGAAAGAGTTGTCCCCAGGCCTGGAACTGACCGTGGACTACGGTTTCCTGTGGTTCATTGCCCAGCCGATCTTCTGGCTGCTGCAACATATCCACAGCATCGTCGGTAACTGGGGCTGGTCGATCATTTTCCTGACCATGCTGATCAAGGGGATCTTCTTCCCATTGTCGGCCGCCAGTTACAAATCCATGGCGCGCATGCGTGCAGTGGCGCCGAAACTGGCCGCCCTGAAAGAACAGCATGGCGATGACCGGCAGAAAATGTCCCAGGCCATGATGGAGCTGTACAAGAAAGAGAAGATCAACCCGCTGGGTGGATGCTTGCCGATTCTTGTGCAGATGCCAGTGTTCCTGTCGCTGTACTGGGTGTTGCTGGAAAGCGTGGAGATGCGCCAGGCACCGTTCATGCTGTGGATTACCGACCTGTCGATCAAGGATCCGTTCTTCATCCTGCCGATCATCATGGGCGCGACCATGTTCATCCAGCAGCAACTGAACCCGACGCCTCCGGACCCGATGCAGGCGAAGGTCATGAAAATGATGCCAATCATCTTCACCTTCTTCTTCCTGTGGTTCCCGGCGGGTCTTGTGCTGTACTGGGTTGTGAACAACGTGTTGTCCATCACTCAGCAGTGGTACATCACGCGTAAGATCGAAGCGGCGACCAAAAAAGCCGAGGCGTAACTTGCTCTGTGGATAACCACACAAAACGCCCCCTAGTGGGGCGTTTTGCTATCTGCCACTTTTGTCTGGATACCGGTTTATGAGCGCACCGCGTGAAACCATCGCCGCCGTTGCCACCGCCCAAGGTCGCGGCGGTGTCGGCATCGTCCGTATTTCGGGACCCTTGGCCAGTGCCGCGGCCAAGGCTATCAGCGGTCGTGAACTCAAGCCGCGGTTCGCCCATTACGGCCCGTTTTTCAGTGATGACCAGCAGGTGCTCGACGAAGGGCTGGCCTTGTATTTCCCGGGGCCAAACTCGTTCACCGGCGAAGACGTACTGGAACTGCAGGGACATGGCGGCCCCATCGTACTGGACATGCTGCTCAAGCGCTGCCTGGAATTGGGTTGTCGACTGGCCCGGCCGGGGGAATTCAGCGAACGGGCGTTCCTCAACGACAAGCTCGACCTGGCCCAGGCTGAAGCGATTGCCGATTTGATCGAAGCCAGTTCTGCACAGGCTGCGCGCAACGCGTTACGTTCCTTGCAGGGAGCGTTTTCCCAGCGTGTGCATAACCTCACCGAGCAATTGATCGGCCTGCGGATCTACGTCGAGGCCGCGATCGACTTCCCGGAAGAGGAAATCGACTTCCTCGCCGATGGCCACGTGCTGAGCATGCTCGATAAAGTGCGCGATGAGTTATCCACAGTACTGCGCGAAGCCGGGCAGGGTGCCTTGTTGCGCGATGGGATGACCGTGGTGATCGCTGGCCGACCGAATGCCGGCAAATCCAGCCTATTGAATGCCCTGGCCGGCCGCGAGGCGGCGATCGTCACCGAGATCGCCGGCACCACCCGGGACATCCTTCGTGAACATATCCACATCGACGGCATGCCGCTGCACGTGGTGGATACAGCCGGTTTGCGCGACACCGACGATCATGTGGAAAAGATCGGGGTTGAGCGGGCACTGAAAGCTATTGGCGAGGCCGATCGTGTGTTGCTGGTGGTCGATGCCACCGCACCGGAAGCGGACGATCCGTTTGCGTTGTGGCCGGAGTTCCTCGAGGTCCGCCCGGATCCCGCGAAAGTCACCCTGATTCGCAACAAGGCCGACCTGACTGGGGAATCGATTGCCCTGCAAGTCAGCGATGACGGGCACGTGACCATCAGCCTGAGCGCGAAGTCGGCAGGCGAAGGCCTGGAACTGCTGCGCGAGCACCTCAAAGCCTGCATGGGCTACGAGCAGACCTCGGAAAGCAGCTTCAGCGCCCGCCGGCGGCACCTTGAAGCGTTGTGGCATGCCAGTGCCGCCCTGGAACACGGTCGCGCGCAGTTGACCTTGGCGGGGGCTGGTGAGTTGTTGGCCGAAGACCTGCGCCAGGCGCAACAGTCCCTTGGGGAAATTACCGGCGCCTTCAGCTCCGATGACTTGCTGGGGCGGATCTTTTCCAGCTTTTGCATCGGTAAATAGCCCCTCCTTTGCAACCGGGTTTGTCCTCGACAATCTGACGAGCGCAACGCAAACCCGGTTCCCCCTCTCTTTTTTTGAACCGATTGCCCCTGATGGCGGCTTGCCTGTGGGCGCTGATGCGACCCGTAGCGGCAGTTTTCTGTGGATTAAGCCCTGTGAATAACTGCCATTGAGGTCGGTTGATAAGCGGCCTTCAAAACTGAAGATAACCGCCTCTGTGGATAACCACCTCATTCATCCACAGGCTTACACCGGTTATCCAAGCCCCTCAATGCCACATGACCACAGGGTTTTTAATCTCTGTACACGAGGTAAATAAAGGCCTATAGAACGTTATCCACAGATAGGTGGGGCAGTAAGAATAAACATAAAAACAAAGATTTTATAAATTTCTTTCTTTTTTATTTTTTTAACCGCGAGTTCTCCACAGCTGGTTAAATTTTGTGCAAAGGGTTCTTTAGAAAGGATGAAGTCCCTATACTTGCCGACCTGGCTCGAAAAACGCCCAGGGCCAGACTCAAAACCTATTTCCGAATTACCTGAATAAAGCAGGCACGAGGTGCGTGGTGGATTTCCCTTCCCGTTTTGAAGTGATCGTCATCGGCGGCGGTCATGCCGGTACCGAGGCAGCACTTGCATCAGCGCGCATGGGGGCAAAAACCCTGTTGCTGACGCATAACGTGGAAACCCTCGGCGCCATGAGCTGCAACCCTGCCATTGGTGGCATTGGCAAAAGCCACCTGGTCAAGGAGATCGATGCCCTTGGGGGCGCGATGGCCATGGCCACCGATAAGGGGGGGATCCAGTTTCGCGTATTGAACAGCCGCAAAGGCCCAGCCGTGCGCGCTACTCGCGTCCAGGCCGATCGCATCCTGTACAAGGCCGCTGTCCGCGAAATCCTGGAAAACCAGCCGAACCTGTGGATATTTCAACAAGCGGCCGATGACCTGATCGTCGAGCAGGATCAGGTACGCGGTGTCGTGACGCAGATGGGCCTGCGTTTCTTCGCCGATTCCGTGGTGTTGACCACCGGGACCTTCCTCGGCGGACTTATCCACATTGGTTTGCAGAACTTTTCCGGCGGGCGCGCGGGTGATCCGCCGTCGATCGCTCTGGCTCACCGTTTGCGTGAGCTGCCATTGCGTGTCGGGCGCTTGAAAACCGGTACGCCACCGCGTATCGACGGTCGGTCTGTGGATTTCTCGGTGATGACCGAGCAGCCTGGCGATACACCGATCCCGGTAATGTCGTTCATGGGCAACAAGGAACAGCATCCACGGCAAGTCAGTTGCTGGATCACCCACACCAATGCCCGCACCCATGAAATCATTGCGGCGAACCTCGATCGTTCGCCGATGTATTCCGCTGCCGGTGAAATCGAAGGCATCGGCCCACGTTATTGCCCGTCGATCGAAGACAAGATCCATCGCTTTGCCGACAAGGAAAGCCACCAGGTCTTCATCGAGCCCGAAGGCCTGACGACCCACGAGCTGTACCCGAACGGGATCTCCACCTCCCTGCCGTTCGATGTGCAACTGCAGATCGTGCAATCGATTCGCGGCATGGAAAACGCCCACATCGTTCGCCCCGGCTACGCCATCGAATACGACTATTTCGACCCGCGAGACCTGAAGTACAGCCTGGAAACCAAAGTCATCGGCGGCCTGTTCTTCGCCGGGCAGATCAACGGCACCACCGGTTACGAAGAGGCCGGCGCCCAAGGGTTGTTGGCCGGTGCCAACGCGGCACTGCGGGCCCAGGGCAAAGACAGCTGGTGCCCGCGCCGCGATGAGGCATACATCGGTGTGCTGGTGGACGACCTGATTACCCTGGGTACCCAGGAACCGTATCGGATGTTCACCTCCCGCGCCGAATATCGCCTGATCCTGCGTGAAGACAACGCCGACCTGCGCCTGACCGAGAAAGGTCGCGAGCTGGGTCTGGTGGATGACGTGCGCTGGGCCGCTTTCTGCACGAAACGCGAGCGTATCGAGCTGGAAGAGCAGCGCCTGAAAAGCACTTGGGTTCGTCCCGGTACCGAGCAGGGCGATGCCATCGCGGCGAAATTCGGTACGCCGCTGACCCACGAATACAACCTGCTCAACCTCTTGAGCCGTCCGGAAATCGATTATGTCGGGCTGGTGGAAGTGACCGGCCAGGGCGCGGAAGATCCGCAGGTGGCCGAACAGGTCGAGATCAAGACCAAGTACGCCGGTTACATCGACCGCCAGCAGGATGAAATCGCCCGCCTGCGCGCCAGCGAAGACACCAAGCTGCCTGTGGATATCGATTACACCGGCATTTCCGGGTTGTCGAAAGAAATCCAGAGCAAGCTCGGTGCGACCCGTCCAGAGACCCTGGGCCAGGCCTCGCGCATTCCCGGCGTCACGCCGGCGGCGATTTCCCTGTTGATGATTCATTTGAAAAAACGCGGCGCGGGCCGCCAGTTGGAGCAAAGCGCTTGAGTTCGATGGTCACCTCGCAACACGCTGAAGAGTTATCCACAGGTGCCCGTGAACTCGGCGTCAGCCTGACCGAAGCCCAGCACGCGCAATTGCTGGGTTATCTGGCGCTGTTGATCAAATGGAACAAGGCCTACAACCTGACCGCCGTGCGCGATCCGGATGAAATGGTCTCGCGGCATTTGCTCGACAGCCTCAGCGTGATGTCCTTCATCGAAAACGGTCGTTGGCTGGACGTTGGCAGTGGCGGTGGCATGCCGGGCATTCCGCTGGCGATCCTGTTTCCCGACTCGCAAGTGACCTGCCTGGACAGCAACGGCAAGAAAACCCGCTTCCTGACCCAGGTCAAACTCGAACTCAAACTGGATAACCTGCAAGTTATCCACAGCCGCGTCGAAGCGTTCCAGCCTGCCGAGCCGTTCAACGGGATCATCTCCCGGGCGTTCAGCAGCATGGAGAACTTCAGCAACTGGACTCGCCACCTGGGCGACGCCGATACGCGCTGGCTGGCAATGAAGGGCGTTCATCCGGCCGATGAGCTGGTAGCATTGCCGGCAGACTTCCACCTCGATAGCGAACACGCCTTGGCCGTACCCGGTTGCCAAGGCCAACGCCATCTGCTGATACTGCGCCGCACGGCATGATTGGGAACACAAGCAAGAATGGCTAAGGTATTCGCGATAGCGAACCAGAAAGGTGGTGTGGGCAAGACCACCACCTGCATCAACCTCGCAGCATCCCTGGTCGCGACCAAGCGCCGGGTGCTGTTGATCGATCTCGATCCACAGGGCAACGCCACCATGGGCAGCGGTGTGGATAAACATGGCCTGGAAAACTCCATCTACGACGTCCTGATCGGCGAATGCGATCTGGGCCAGGCCATGCACTTCTCCGAACATGGCGGTTATCAACTGCTGCCGGCCAACCGTGACCTGACGGCGGCCGAAGTGGTGCTGCTGGAAATGCAGATGAAGGAAAGCCGCCTGCGCAGCGCCTTGGCGCCGATCCGGGAAAACTACGATTACATCCTGATCGACTGCCCGCCGTCGCTGTCGATGCTGACCCTCAACGCCTTGGTGGCCGCCGATGGGGTCATTATCCCCATGCAGTGCGAGTACTTCGCCCTGGAAGGGTTGAGCGACCTTGTGGATAACATCAAGCGCATCGCCGAACTGTTGAACCCGGACCTGAAGGTCGAAGGGCTGTTGCGGACCATGTACGACCCGCGCCTGAGCCTGATGAACGATGTCTCGGCCCAGCTCAAGGAACATTTCGGCGAGCAGCTCTACGACACCGTCATCCCCCGTAACATCCGTCTGGCCGAAGCGCCGAGCTACGGCATGCCGGCCCTGGCCTACGACAAACAATCCCGTGGTGCGCTGGCTTACCTGGCCCTGGCGGGCGAGATGGTTCGTCGTCAGCGCCGCAACCCACGCACCGCTGCAGCCCAGCCAACTTAAGGAAACCCCATGGCCGTCAAGAAACGAGGTCTCGGACGTGGACTGGATGCACTGCTCAGCGGTCCGACTGTCAGCTCGCTGGAAGAACAGGCCGTACAGGCCGACCAGCGCGAGCTGCAGCACTTGCCCCTGGACCTGATCCAGCGTGGCAAATACCAGCCGCGTCGGGACATGGACCCGCAGGCGCTGGAAGAATTGGCCCAATCGATCAAGAGCCAGGGCGTGATGCAGCCGATCGTGGTCCGGCCGATCGCCAATGGACGCTTCGAGATCATCGCCGGCGAACGTCGCTGGCGCGCCAGCCAGCAGGCCGGCCAGGAAACCATCCCGGCGATGGTCCGCGATGTGCCGGATGAAACGGCCATCGCCATGGCGCTGATCGAGAACATCCAGCGTGAAGACCTCAACCCGATCGAGGAAGCCGTGGCCCTGCAGCGCTTGCAGCAGGAATTCCAGCTGACCCAGCAACAGGTTGCCGAGGCGGTGGGCAAGTCCCGCGTGACCGTGGCCAACCTGCTGCGCCTGATTGCGTTGCCGGAAGTCATCAAGACCATGCTGTCCCATGGCGACCTGGAAATGGGCCATGCCCGTGCATTGCTCGGTTTGCCGGAAAATCAACAGGTTGAAGGGGCGCGACATGTTGTCGCACGAGGCCTCACCGTGCGCCAAACCGAGGCACTGGTTCGCCAGTGGCTCAGTGGCAAACCGGCACCTGTCGAGGCACCCAAGACCGACCCGGATATCGCCCGCCTCGAACAACGCCTGGCCGAGCGCCTGGGCTCTGCGGTGCAGATTCGCCACGGGAAGAAGGGCAAGGGCCAATTGGTGATCGGTTATAACTCCCTCGATGAGTTGCAAGGTGTCCTTGCACACATTCGCTGAAACAATTGCTCTTGTAGCGCGCAGTCGGAAATCACTACCTGACAGTTGAATAGGGGCAGAACCGCCCCTATACTCTGCGCGCATTTTGTCGGCACAAATTATGCCAAGTTATTGAATTATGGCGGCCGACTATTGGAGAGCAAAAGCGATGGAAACCCGCACGCCAAACCGCTTGCCGTTCCATCGTCTGGCAGTTTTCCCGGTTCTGATGGCTCAATTCACCGTCGTACTGATCGCCACATTGGCGCTCTGGCAATGGAAAGGAGTCGTCGCCGGATACTCAGGCCTTTGCGGAGGCCTGATAGCCTTGCTTCCCAATATTTACTTCGCTCACAGGGCTTTTCGGTTTTCCGGCGCCCGAGCAGCCCAGGCTATCGTCCGGTCTTTTTATGCCGGCGAGGCGGGGAAACTGATTTTGACGGCAGTGCTGTTTGCACTGACGTTCGCAGGTGTGAAGCCATTGGCGCCGCTGGCTGTATTCGGCGTCTTCGTGCTGACCCAACTGGTCAGCTGGTTCGCTCCCCTGCTAATGAGAACAAGACTTTCGAGACCTTAGGGCGTTTGAGGCAACCATGGCAGAGACAACCGCTTCGGGCTATATCCAGCACCACTTGCAGAACCTGACCTTCGGTCAGCTACCCAACGGCGGCTGGGGCTTTGCCCACACCGCAGCAGAAGCCAAGGAAATGGGCTTCTGGGCTTTCCACGTCGATACCCTCGGCTGGTCGGTCGCACTGGGCCTGATTTTCGTTCTTCTTTTCCGCATGGCGGCGAAGAAGGCGACCTCCGGTCAACCAGGTGCACTGCAGAACTTCGTTGAAGTACTGGTCGAATTCGTCGATGGCAGCGTGAAAGACAGCTTCCATGGCCGCAGCCCGGTGATCGCACCGCTGGCACTGACCATCTTCGTCTGGGTGTTCCTGATGAACGCCATCGACCTGGTACCGGTCGACTGGATTCCTCAGCTGGCCATCCTGATCTCCGGCGATGCACACATCCCCTTCCGCGCCGTGTCGACCACCGACCCGAACGCGACCCTGGGCATGGCGTTCTCGGTTTTCGCACTGATCATTTTCTATAGCATCAAGGTCAAGGGCATCGGCGGCTTCATCGGCGAACTGACCCTGCACCCGTTCGGCAGCAAGAACATCCTCGTTCAGGCCCTGCTGATTCCGGTGAACTTCCTGTTGGAATTCGTGACCCTGATCGCCAAGCCGATTTCCCTGGCACTGCGTCTGTTCGGCAACATGTATGCCGGCGAACTGGTGTTCATCCTGATCGCTGTGATGTTCGGCAGCGGCCTGCTGTGGCTCAGCGGCCTGGGTGTAGTTCTGCAGTGGGCGTGGGCTGTGTTCCACATCCTGATCATCACCCTGCAGGCGTTCATCTTCATGATGCTGACCATCGTCTACCTGTCGATGGCGCACGAAGAAAACCATTAAGGCCAGTCTCGACTAGTCTGATGTCCTTCCCGGTCAAACGGGAAGGAGCCCGAACCGGGCTGAGAAACGATTTGTTTTACCGCTTTAATCTAAAAAACCTAAACCATACGACGTAAAAGTCGGGAGGAAAGATGGAAACTGTAGTTGGTCTAACCGCTATCGCTGTTGCACTGTTGATCGGCCTGGGCGCACTGGGTACCGCAATTGGTTTCGGCCTGTTGGGCGGCAAGTTCCTGGAAGGCGCAGCGCGTCAGCCAGAAATGGTTCCAATGCTGCAAGTCAAAATGTTCATCGTGGCCGGTCTGCTCGACGCCGTGACCATGATCGGTGTTGGTATCGCGCTGTTCTTCACCTTTGCGAACCCGTTCGTTGGTCAAATCGCTGGCTAATTACTCGGATGTCTCGAGTAGATTGGTGTGATGGACAACGTAACTGCGAGGTGTTGGCGTGAACATTAATGCGACCCTGATTGGCCAGTCCGTTGCGTTCCTGATTTTTGTACTGTTCTGCATGAAGTTCGTATGGCCTCCGGTCATTGCGGCATTGCACGAACGTCAAAAGAAGATCGCTGATGGTCTGGACGCTGCCAGCCGTGCAGCTCGCGACCTGGAGTTGGCCCATGAGAAAGTGGGTCAGCAACTGCGCGAAGCGAAAGCTCAGGCAGCTGAAATCATCGAGCAAGCCAAGAAACGCGGTACCCAGATTGTCGACGAAGCCCGTGAACAGGCTCGCGTCGAAGCTGACCGTGTGAAGGCTCAGGCTCAAGCCGAGATCGAACAGGAACTCAACAGTGTCAAAGACGCGCTGCGTGCCCAAGTGGGTGCTCTGGCCGTTGGCGGTGCTTCGAAGATCCTGGGTGCCACAATCGATCAAAACGCGCACGCAGAGCTGGTAAACAAACTGGCTGCTGAAATCTAAGCGAGGGCGATCATGGCAGAACTGACCACGTTGGCCCGACCTTACGCTAAGGCGGCCTTCGAGCACGCTCAGGCCCACCAGCAACTGGCCAATTGGTCAGCCATGCTCGGCCTGGCAGCAGCGGTGTCGCAAGACGGCACCATGCAGCGCGTGCTCAAGGCCCCGCGACTGACGAGCGCAGAAAAGGCCGCCACGTTCATTGACGTGTGCGGCGACAAGTTCGATGCCAAGGCACAGAATTTCATCCATGTCGTTGCCGAAAACGACCGTCTCCCGCTTCTGCCGGAGATCGCCGCTCTTTTCGACCTGTACAAGGCCGAGCAAGAGAAATCGGTAGACGTGGAAGTCACCAGTGCTTTCGCATTGAACCAAGAACAGCAAGACAAACTCGCCAAGGTTCTCAGTGCACGACTCAACCGGGAAGTGCGCCTGCAAGTCGAGGAAGACAAGTCCCTGATTGGGGGCGTTGTCATCCGCGCCGGCGACCTGGTTATCGATGGCTCGATTCGCGGCAAAATCGCGAAACTTGCCGAAGCATTGAAATCTTGAGTTTGAAGGGGCAGCAGAGCAATGCAGCAACTCAATCCTTCCGAAATAAGTGAAATTATCAAGGGCCGCATCGACAAGCTCGATGTGACCTCCCAAGCCCGTAACGAAGGCACTGTCGTCAGCGTATCTGACGGCATCGTGCGGATTCACGGTCTGGCCGACGTCATGTACGGCGAGATGATCGAGTTTCCGGGCGGCGTCTACGGTATGGCCCTCAACCTGGAGCAAGACTCTGTAGGTGCCGTGGTACTGGGCGCATACACGACGCTGGCTGAAGGCATGAGCGCCAAGTGCACCGGCCGCATCCTCGAAGTTCCGGTAGGTAAGGAACTGCTGGGTCGCGTTGTCGACGCACTGGGTAACCCTGTTGACGGCAAAGGTCCGCTGAACAACACCGAGACCGACGCGGTCGAGAAAGTTGCTCCAGGCGTGATCTGGCGTAAGTCGGTAGACCAGCCTGTACAGACTGGCTACAAGGCTGTCGATGCCATGATCCCTGTCGGCCGTGGCCAGCGTGAGCTGATCATCGGCGACCGTCAGATCGGTAAGACCGCTCTGGCGATCGACGCGATCATCAACCAGAAAAACAGCGGCATCTTCTGCGTCTACGTGGCAATCGGTCAGAAGCAATCGACCATCGCCAACGTGGTTCGCAAGCTGGAAGAAAACGGTGCACTGGCTAACACCATCATCGTTGCCGCCAGTGCTTCCGAATCGGCCGCACTGCAGTTCCTGGCACCGTACTCCGGTTGCACCATGGGCGAATACTTCCGCGACCGCGGTGAAGACGCGCTGATCGTTTATGACGATCTGTCCAAGCAAGCAGTGGCCTACCGCCAGATTTCCCTGCTGCTGCGCCGTCCACCAGGCCGTGAAGCCTACCCAGGCGACGTGTTCTATCTCCACTCCCGTCTGCTGGAGCGCGCATCCCGCGTTTCGGAAGAGTACGTAGAGAAGTTCACCAACGGCGCAGTGACTGGCAAGACCGGTTCCCTGACCGCGCTGCCGATCATCGAAACCCAGGCTGGCGACGTTTCCGCGTTCGTTCCGACCAACGTGATTTCCATCACCGACGGTCAGATCTTCCTGGAATCGGCCATGTTCAACTCGGGCATCCGTCCTGCTGTGAACGCCGGTGTTTCGGTATCCCGTGTGGGTGGTGCCGCTCAGACCAAGATCATCAAGAAGCTGTCCGGTGGTATCCGTACCGCCCTGGCCCAGTACCGTGAACTGGCGGCATTCGCCCAGTTCGCTTCTGACCTGGACGAAGCGACCCGTAAGCAACTTGAGCATGGTCAGCGCGTTACCGAGCTGATGAAGCAGAAGCAATACGCACCAATGTCGATCGCTGACATGGCGCTGTCGCTGTATGCCGCTGAGCGTGGGTTCCTGACTGACATTGAAATCGCCAAGATCGGCAGCTTCGAACAAGCGCTGATCGCTTTCTTCAACCGCGATCACGCCGATTTGATGGCCAAGATCAACGTTAAAGGTGACTTCAATGACGAAATCGACGCTGGCCTCAAGGCCGGTATCGAGAAGTTCAAGGCCACCCAAACCTGGTAAGCCGCAGCGGGAACCGCAAGGCTCCCGCTTGCTAACCTGATAGGTGTTACATGGCAGGCGCAAAAGAGATTCGCAGTAAGATTGCGAGCATCAAAAGCACGCAAAAGATTACCAGCGCCATGGAAAAAGTGGCGGTCAGCAAAATGCGCAAGGCACAAATGCGCATGGCTGCTAGCCGTCCTTATGCGGAGCGCATCCGCCAGGTGATTGGTCATCTGGCCAACGCCAACCCGGAATACCGTCACCCGTTCATGATCGAACGCGCCGTCAAGCGCGTCGGTTACGTTGTGGTGAGCAGTGACCGTGGTCTGTGCGGTGGCTTGAACACCAACCTGTTCAAGGCCCTGGTCAAGGACATGGCGGCAAACCGCGAACAAGGCGTCGAGATCGATCTGTGCGTGGTCGGTAGCAAGGGTGCGGCTTTCTTCCGCAACTTCGGCGGCAACGTCGTCGCTGCTATCAGCCACCTGGGTGAAGAACCGTCGATCAATGACCTGATCGGCAGCGTCAAGGTGATGCTGGATGCTTACCTGGAAGGCCGGATCGACCGCCTGTCCGTGGTATCCAACAAGTTCATCAACACCATGACGCAACAGCCGACCGTGGAGCAGTTGATTCCACTGGTGGCGACCCCGGAACAGGAACTCAAGCACCACTGGGACTATCTCTACGAACCGGATGCCAAGGAGCTGCTCGACGGCTTGATGGTCCGCTACGTGGAGTCGCAGGTCTACCAGGCGGTGGTCGAGAACAACGCAGCTGAACAAGCGGCGCGGATGATCGCGATGAAGAACGCTACCGACAACGCCGGTGATTTGATCAGCGATTTGCAGCTGATCTACAACAAGGCGCGTCAGGCTGCGATCACCCAAGAGATCTCGGAAATCGTCGGCGGCGCTGCCGCGGTTTAACGGTTCAAATATTCAGAGGATCCAGCTATGAGTAGCGGACGTATCGTTCAAATCATCGGCGCCGTTATCGACGTGGAATTTCCACGCGACAGCGTACCGAGCATCTACGACGCCTTGAAGGTTCAAGGCGCCGAAACCACCCTGGAAGTTCAGCAGCAGCTGGGCGACGGCGTGGTTCGTACCATTGCGATGGGCTCCACCGAGGGCTTGAAGCGCGGTCTGGACGTCAACAACACTGGCGCAGCCATCTCCGTACCGGTCGGTAAAGCGACCCTGGGCCGGATCATGGACGTACTGGGCAACCCGATCGATGAAGCTGGCCCGATCGACACCGAAGAACGCTGGGGCATTCACCGTCCTGCGCCAACCTTCGCTGAACAGGCTGGTGGCAACGAACTGCTGGAAACCGGCATCAAGGTTATCGACCTGGTTTGCCCGTTCGCCAAGGGCGGTAAAGTCGGTCTGTTCGGTGGTGCCGGTGTAGGCAAGACCGTAAACATGATGGAACTGATCCGTAACATCGCCATCGAGCACAGCGGTTATTCCGTGTTCGCCGGTGTGGGTGAGCGTACTCGTGAGGGTAACGACTTCTACCACGAGATGAAGGATTCCAACGTTCTGGACAAAGTGGCACTGGTCTACGGCCAGATGAACGAGCCGCCGGGAAACCGTCTGCGCGTAGCCCTGACCGGCCTGACCATGGCCGAGAAGTTCCGTGACGAAGGTAACGACGTTCTGCTGTTCGTCGACAACATCTACCGTTACACCCTGGCCGGTACCGAAGTATCCGCACTGCTGGGCCGTATGCCTTCGGCAGTAGGTTACCAGCCGACCCTGGCTGAAGAGATGGGCGTGCTGCAAGAGCGCATCACTTCCACCAAGCAAGGCTCGATCACCTCGATCCAAGCGGTATACGTACCAGCGGACGACTTGACCGACCCGTCGCCAGCGACCACCTTCGCCCACTTGGACGCCACCGTCGTTCTGTCCCGTGACATCGCTTCCCTGGGTATCTACCCAGCGGTAGACCCACTGGACTCGACTTCGCGCCAACTGGACCCGAACGTGATCGGCCAGGAGCACTACGACACCGCTCGCGGCGTTCAGTACGTGCTGCAGCGTTACAAGGAACTGAAGGACATCATCGCGATCCTGGGTATGGACGAGCTGTCGGAAGCCGACAAGCAGTTGGTAAACCGTGCTCGTAAGATCCAGCGCTTCTTGTCGCAGCCGTTCTTCGTGGCTGAAGTCTTCACTGGTGCCTCGGGTAAATACGTTTCCCTGAAAGACACCATTGCTGGCTTCAAAGGCATCCTCAACGGTGACTACGACCACCTGCCAGAACAAGCGTTCTACATGGTCGGCGGCATCGAAGAAGCGATCGAGAAAGCCAAGAAACTGTAATCCCGGCGCCCGGCAACGGGCGCTAATTTAGGTTGAGGCAATCAGATGGCTATGACAGTCCATTGCGATATCGTCAGTGCGGAAGGGGAAATCTTCTCCGGTCTGGTCGAGTTTGTGGTTGCGCACGGTGAGCTGGGTGATCTTGGTATCGCCCTGGGTCACGCACCGCTGATCACCAGCTTGAAGCCAGGTCCGATTACTCTGACCAAGCAGGGCGGGGAACGGGAGGTGTTCTACATCTCCGGTGGTTTCCTCGAGGTTCAGCCGAACATGGTCAAGGTCCTTGCCGACACCGTGCAACGTGCTGCCGACCTGGACGAAGCTTCCGCTCAGGAGGCCGTCAAGGCCGCCGAGAAGGCCCTGCACGAGCGCGGCGCGGAGTTCGACTACGGTTCTGCTGCCGCACGTCTGGCCGAGGCCGCAGCCCAGCTGCGTACCGTCCAGCAGATCCGCAAGAAGTTCGGCGGCTAAGCCGTCTGCTTTCTGTGCGATTGATTAAAAAGGGTAGCCTCGGCTACCCTTTTTTCTTTTCCCCACATTCATTACCTGGTCGCAGCCGCTGACCACCCAGGATTGGTAGCCAGTCATGTCTCTTGAAATCGTTATCCTCGCGGCCGGCCAAGGCACCCGCATGCGTTCGGCGTTGCCCAAGGTCTTGCACCCGGTCGCCGGCAATTCCATGCTCGGTCATGTTATCCACAGCGCGCGGCAACTTGATCCACAGCGCATTCACGTGGTCATCGGCCATGGTGCCGATGCGGTACGCGAACGCCTGGCGGCGGATGACCTGAATTTCGTCCTGCAGGACAAACAACTGGGCACCGGCCATGCCGTGGCCCAGGCCGTGCCGTTCATCACGGCCAATACAGTGTTGATTCTCTACGGCGATGTGCCGCTGATCGAAGTCGAGACCTTGCAGCGTCTGCTCAAGCACGTCGCCCCGCAGCAGTTGGGCCTGCTGACCGTCGAGCTGGATGACCCCACCGGTTACGGCCGCATTGTGCGCAACGCCGATGGCCAGGTGACGGCGATTGTCGAGCAAAAGGACGCCAACGAAGCCCAGCGCGCGATCACCGAGGGCAACACCGGAATTCTTGCCGTGCCGGCCGAGCGCCTGGGCGACTGGATGAGTCGTCTGTCGAACAACAACGCCCAGGGTGAGTACTACCTGACCGATGTGATTGCCATGGCTGTTGCCGATGGGCTGGTGGTCGCCACCGAGCAGCCGCTGGACGCCATGGAAGTGCAGGGCGCCAACGATCGCCGGCAACTGGCGGAGCTGGAGCGCCACTATCAATTGCGCGCCGCCCGCCGCCTGATGGCCCAAGGCGTGACCCTGCGCGATCCGTCCCGTTTCGACGTGCGTGGTGAAGTCAGCGTGGGTCGCGACGTGGTCATCGATATCAACGTCATCCTCGAAGGCAAGGTGGTCATCGAAGACGACGTGGTCATCGGCCCGAACTGCGTGATCAAGGACAGCACCCTGCGCAAAGGTGTGGTGATCAAGGCCAACAGCCATCTCGATGGCGCGGTCATGGGCGAAGGCAGCGATGCCGGCCCGTTTGCGCGGTTGCGTCCAGGCTCCGTGCTGGAAGCCCGTGCCCATGTGGGTAACTTCGTCGAACTCAAGAACGCTCATTTGGGCGAAGACGCCAAGGCCGGCCACCTGACCTATCTGGGGGACGCTGAAGTCGGCGCCCGCACCAACATTGGCGCCGGCACCATCACCTGCAACTACGATGGCGCCAACAAGTGGAAAACCGTAATGGGTGACGATGTTTTCATCGGCTCCAACAACTCCTTGGTGGCGCCTGTGGATATCTCCAGCGGTGCGACCACGGCAGCCGGTTCGACCCTGACCCAGAATGTGGATAACGGCCAATTGGCGGTGGCGCGCGCGCGCCAACGCAACATCGACGGCTGGAAGCGGCCGGAAAAAATCAAGAAGCCCTAAAGTTATCCACAACCCCTGTGGGAGCGAGCTTGCTCGCGATAGCGGTGTATCAGGTAAAGCTGTTATTGCCTGGCCTGGCCCCTTCGCGAGCAAGCTCGCTCCCACAGTGATGAGAGGATTTCTGAATTTTTCTCCGGGCGCCTTGACGATATCGTTGCAATAGGTTTTGATTGCTTACGTTATCTTTCGAATCGAAACTTAAGTCGCCATGTCGAAACGCAATACGCCACAGCGCCGTCACAACATCCTTGCTTTGCTCCAAGAGCAGGGCGAGGTCAGTGTGGATGAGCTGGCCAAGCGCTTCGAAACCTCGGAGGTTACGATTCGCAAGGACCTCGCCGCCCTGGAAACCAATGGCCTACTGCTGCGTCGCTACGGTGGCGCGGTGCCGATGCCGCAGGAGTTGGTGGCCGATAACGGGCAAACCGTCTCCAAGTACAAACTCGCCATTGCCCGGGCCGCCGTGAAGCGGATCCGCGAACACGCGCGGATCATCATCGACAGTGGCAGCACCACCGCCGCCATGATCCCTCAACTCGGCCAACAGCCGGGCCTGGTGGTGATGACCAATTCCCTGCACGTCGCCAATGCCTTGAGCGAACTGGAGCACGAGCCGGTGCTGTTGATGACCGGCGGCACCTGGGACCCTCACTCCGAGTCGTTCCAGGGCCAGGTGGCCGAGCAGGTTCTGCGTTCCTACGACTTCGACCAGTTGTTCATCGGCGCCGACGGCATCGATCTGGTTCGAGGTACCACCACCTTCAACGAACTGCTGGGCTTGAGCCGTGTGATGGCTGAGGTTGCCCGGGAAGTGATCGTGATGGTGGAGGCCGACAAGATCGGCCGCAAGATCCCCAACCTGGAGCTGCCGTGGAGCAGCGTCCATACCCTCATTACCGATGATCGCCTGCCCGTAGAGGCCCGCGATCAGATTCAGGCCCGCGGCATCACCGTGATCTGCGCGCCTGTCAGCCAGGAGAAATAGCATGTGTGGAATTGTCGGCGCCGTTGCTGAACGCAACATCACAGCAATCTTGCTCGAAGGTCTCAAGCGCCTGGAATACCGCGGCTACGACAGCGCCGGTGTGGCGGTGTTCACCAACGACGAGAAGCTCGAGCGCATGCGTCGTCCGGGCAAGGTCAGCGAGCTGGAGCAGGCGCTGGACGCCGAACCGCTGCTCGGTCGCCTGGGCATTGCCCACACCCGCTGGGCCACCCATGGCGCGCCGTGCGAGCGTAACGCTCACCCGCATTTCTCCGGCGATCTGGCGGTGGTGCACAACGGCATCATCGAAAACCACGAAGCCCTGCGTGAACAGCTCAAGGCGCTCGGTTATGTGTTCACTTCGGACACCGACACTGAAGTCATCGCCCATCTGCTCAACCACAAGCTCAAGGACCTGGCGGACCTGACCGTGGCCCTCAAGGCCACCGTCAAGGAGCTGCACGGCGCCTATGGCCTGGCGGTCATCAGCGCGAAACAACCTGATCGCCTGGTCGCAGCCCGCAGCGGCAGCCCATTGGTGATCGGCCTGGGCCTGGGGGAAAACTTCCTGGCTTCCGATCAGTTGGCGCTGCGTCAGGTCACCGACCGCTTCATGTACCTGGAAGAAGGCGATATCGCCGAGATTCGCCGCGACAGCGTGCAAATCTGGGACATCGACGGCAAAGCCGTGGAGCGCGAGACCGTTCAATACCGCGACGGTGCCGAAGCGGCCGACAAGGGCGAGTTCCGCCACTTCATGCTCAAGGAAATCCACGAACAACCGGCCGTGGTGCAGCGCACCCTGGAAGGCCGCATGAGCCAGAGCCAGGTGTTGGTCCAGGCGTTCGGCCCACAGGCGGCCGAACTGTTCGCCAAAGTGCGTAACGTGCAGATCGTCGCCTGCGGCACCAGCTATCACGCCGGGATGGTCGCCCGTTACTGGCTCGAAGAACTGGCCGGTATTCCGTGCCAGGTCGAAGTGGCCAGTGAGTTCCGTTACCGCAAGGTGGTGGTGCAGCCGGACACCTTGTTCGTCACCATTTCCCAGTCCGGGGAAACCGCCGACACCCTGGCGGCCCTGCGCAACGCCAAGGAACTGGGTTTCCTCGCCAGCCTGGCGATCTGCAACGTCGGCATCAGCTCGCTGGTGCGCGAGTCCGACCTGACCCTGCTGACCCAGGCCGGCCGTGAGATCGGTGTGGCGTCGACCAAGGCATTCACCACGCAACTGGTGGGTCTGCTGTTACTGACCCTGTCCCTGGGCCAGGTCCGCGGTACGCTGGGCGAGGGCGTCGAGGCCAAACTGGTGGAAGAACTGCGCCGCCTGCCGGCCCGCCTGGGCGAAGCCCTGGCCATGGACAGCACGGTGGAAAAAATCGCCGAACTGTTCGCCGAGAAGAACCACACCCTGTTCCTCGGGCGTGGCGCGCAATTCCCGGTGGCGATGGAAGGGGCCTTGAAGCTTAAGGAAATCTCCTATATCCACGCCGAGGCCTACCCGGCCGGTGAACTCAAGCACGGCCCGCTGGCGCTTGTGGATAACGACATGCCGGTGGTCACCGTGGCGCCGAACAACGAGCTGCTGGAAAAGCTCAAGTCCAACCTGCAGGAAGTGCGCGCCCGTGGCGGCCAGTTGATTGTCTTTGCAGACGAGCAAGCCGGCATGACCAACGGTGAGGGCACCCACGTGGTGCACATGCCGCACATCCACGACATCCTGTCGCCGATCCTCTACACCATCCCGCTGCAACTTCTGTCGTACTACGTCGCGGTGCTCAAGGGGACTGATGTGGACCAGCCGCGGAATCTGGCGAAGTCTGTGACGGTGGAGTGAGTCGTCTACCGAGAGCCAGGCTTCGGTGATCCTAGGTAATGAATCTGGTCGGGTTTAGCACTGCTAAACCCGCTCATTCGTTCAGCCGCATCGGTCCCTACAAATGGATGACACCTTGAGGGTCTATCCCGACCCTTCACCGAACAGCTGAAGAGAAAACCGACCTGACATCTGCGCTGATCTTTGAGAAACCAAAATTTGGCTTGGAAGGTATTTTTCGATTTTCTTTATGAATATGAAGAAATACTTTCATTTTTTCTCGTTATGGGCAGATTCCGACCATCCACGTGCTAGTATTTTTTCAAATCCTCGAAGAAATTGAAAAAATACTGCCATGCCGAAAAAAACAGCACCCCTCATGCCATCCGCTGAGCGGCTCCTGCGCCAGCTTGGCGAACGGATCGAGCTGGCTCGTAAGCGCCGTAAGATCACTGCGGCGCAAATGGCTGCGCGGGCGGGCATGAGCGCTCCCACGTTGAGGGCGCTGGAAAGTGGCAGTCCTGCTGTGACCATCGGAGCCTACGTTTCGGTATTGGTAGCCTTGGGGTTGGAGAAGGACCTTGAATTGCTCGCACGCACGGATGAATTAGGCCGTGATCTGCAAGATGCCGAATTGAAAGGGCGTTCTGCAGTCGAGCACATCAAGCCAAAAGTACGGCTGCCCCAGTTTCATTGGGACAACCTGATCAGCGTCTCGGCAAAAGAAAACAGTTCTACCTCACCAGCCGCTGACAGCCGAAGCCAGACAAGCTCGGAACTGGCTAAGAAGCTTTTAGGGGACGACGATGCCTGAAAGGATTTTCGTCTACGCAGACTGGAATGAAACAGCACCCGTACTGCTTGGAACCCTTCATTCCCGCAGATTGGCAGGATCCGAGCGTATGGAGTTCGAGTACGCGCGGGCTGTTCTTCAAACCCTTCACACTCAGATTGCGATCGACCCTCGGATTCAGCCTTACGAAGGGCGGCAATATCCAACGGGAAATTGCTTTGGGTGCGTATCGGACTCCTCGCCTGATCGATGGGGGCGACTGTTGATGGATCGTCGCTTGGAGCGGGACAAAAGAGCAGGAGTCGTACCGCAGGACGCGCGGCTGTTTGACTCGGACTATCTCATCGGGGTTCACGACGCCTACCGGGTAGGGGGACTGCGTTTCAAAGTCGAGGAAGAAGGAGCGTTCCTTGACGACCATGTGGAGCATGCCGCTCCCCCGATGGCCCGCATGCGTGAGCTTGAAGAGGCTTCGCGTCGATTTGAAGCTGGAGAGGATCGGGGGGCTCAGGGGCAGGACTGGATTCGAATGCTCATTGCTCCAGGTGGCTCTCTGGGTGGAGCAAGGCCCAAGGCAAGCGTAGTAGATGACGATCACGCACTCTGGATAGGAAAGTTTCCCAGTAATAGAGACACCCACGACGTGGGCGGCTGGGAGATGGTCGTCAATACATTGGCCCAAGGCTGTGGGCTCTATGTGGCTGAAGGAAAAGCGCAACGGTACGCGAGTGAGTACCACTGTTTCATGGTTAAGCGCTTTGACAGAACAGCAACGGGTGGTCGACTTCACTTTGCTTCAGCGATGACCCTGACGGACCATCAGGATGGTGATGGGCATGAGACAGGGGCCAGTTACCTGGAGATTGCAGAGGTATTGGTCAGGGAGGGGGCCGCTGCCGACGTGGATCTTCCCGAGCTTTGGCGAAGAATTGTCTTCAACATGCTGGTTTCGAATACTGATGATCATCTACGAAACCACGGCTTCCTATTGGAGCCAGGGCGCGGTTGGCGTCTTTCGCCTGCGTATGACATGAACCCTGTCCCTGGTGACACTGGCTTGAGGCTCAACGTTTCAGAGGCCGATAACGCCATAGACCTTGATCTGGCAATGAGCGTGGCCGGTTATTTCCGCGTCTCCGCTGACGATGCCAGACAAACCATCGAGAGGTTCCAGGGCGTCGTCAGAAAATGGCCCAGGGTCGCACGCTATCTGGGCATCTCAAGCAATGAGCAGGAGCGGATGGCGCCAGCATTTGCGCTGGCCCCCTAAGCGCTATTCCAGAAAGCAACGATCAAAAAGATAAACGCTTCCCGGCTTGAGGTTTTCCACCGTGCGTTGCGGGCGGCCGCCGTCGCCGCTTTTCTTGCGGCCGGTTTCCTGCAAATAACCCGCCTCGGTCATCTTCAGCAAACGCTGGCGCATGCTGGTCTTGAGCACCGGGCGGTCGAGCACCACGGAGAAAATGCTCACCGCTTCCGGCGCGCTGAACTCCGGGCCCAGGAACATCAGCGGCAGGCTGCTGTAGAGGGCTTTGGACAACAACCGTTCCTGGACGGCGGCCACCAGGCTGTTGTGGTCGAAAGGGAGTTTGATCGAGGCGTCGGCGACATCCTTGAGGGGGAAAAAACCCTGGTGTTCGGCGAGCTGGACCGCCTCGCTGACAATCGCCAGGTAGAACGTTGACGATGACCAGCAGCGTGGGTCGCGGAACGCGTCGCCGACGGTGCCCACCTGTTCGATCCAGGCCAGCGGCATGCCCACTTTGCTCGAGCTACGCAGGCGCTCCACGGCGTCGTTCAGCGTGAGATCTTCGACGCCACCATTGACCACGATCCCGGGCAGCGCCCAATGGCCGGCGAACGGCTCGGCTTCCCGTCGGTTCAGGAGGATTTCCAGCGCCTGGGTCTCCCGGCAGAAGCGCAGCACACAGAGGTCGATGGTGTGCAGGTAACCGCGGGCGGGGGCTGTGCTAGTGGGCATGTCGATTTCCGTGGGTAGCGTAAAGGTCATAGTTTAACGGGTTCATGCCGGGTGCCATCCAGTCGCTGGGAAGCGGCTCGCCCAAGGCCAGTCGTTCGCGAACCACGGTGCTGCGCACGTGGATCTTTTCCTCCACGCGAAGGATGGAAAAACGCTCCAGCAATTCCTGTCCGCGATAGAAGGTCGGCAGCAGGTCCGCGACATCCTGGCCCACCACCAACGCGATCCGCTTGCCGTCCAGGGCCAGGCTGTCGGCGAGGTGGGCGAGGAGGGTGTAGCTGTAGATCGCGCCTTCAACGCCGCGGGCCACGACCTGTTCCACCCGGCTTGCACGCACTTCGGCGCGGCACAGCGGCTGAACGTTCTCGACGATCGATTCCAGCCAGTTCAGGCGCACCTCATAGTCAACCATTTGCTTGCCGTAGGGATGCCGCAAGCTTGGGACCACCAGCACGCGTCTGGCCTGACATGAGGCCTCGATCATCACCTGGGCATGACCGGCGTGAGGGGGATTGAAGGCGCCGCCATAAAGGGCTATCTCGAACATGGCTCATCCTCTGTTAGTACATGACATGTACTCTATCAGCAAAATCTTTTTTGTGAAAACCCGCTTTCTGTTTCACCAATTGGTTTGGATAGAAAGGGCACGTCAAAAATATTTTCTACGGATGGCTTGTTATGAAAGTACACCTTATATACTCTCGTGACCATGAAGAGGAGAAACCCAGCATGAACAGCCTGACCCGGAAAACCGCTTCCTTCGATGTCGATGCGCAAAAGAGCTTCACGCCGCTATGCCCCGATGAGCTTCCGGTGCCGGGCGGTGACCAGATTGCCGGTGAGCTGAATTTCATCGCGTCCCTGGCCAGCCTCCGTATCGGCAGCAAGGACGCCCATTCGCCCCTGGCCCCGTGGGTGGTCGCCGATCACGCACAGATGTTCGTGCCGACCGGGCTCGAGCACGCCGACATCACCTGGGTCAGCCACTGCGTCCCTGGTACCGAAGGTTTCGCCCTGCTGGATCAACTGCCGGCCCCGTACGACTACGACTATTTCGTCTGGAAGGGGGTCGAGCCGGATTTGCACCCGTACGGCGCCTGCTACCACGACCTGCACGGCAAGCTGTCCACCGGGGTGATCGAGTACCTGAGGGGCTTGGGAGTGGAGCAGGTCATTGTCGGCGGGCTGGCGCTGGATTTCTGCGTCAAGACCACCGCCCTGCAACTGGCTGCCGCCGGCTTCAAGGTGATCATTCACCTCCCGGCCTGCCGGGCCATCAGTGAGGAGGGGGCGATTCAAGCCATCCAAGACATGCAGCAAGCGGGGATCTCGGTTGCCGCGACCCGCGAAGAAACCATCCGCCTGGCAAACGCATAAGGAAAAGACATGGACAGTGCATTCGACTCAAGCAGTGGCACCATCCAGAGCCTTCTGGATACCGACTACTACACCTTCACCATGATGCAGGCGGTCTTGCACCAGCACCCGAATGTCGAGGTGGAATACCAGTTCATCGTGCGTTCCAAGGAGCGGCTCGGTCACCTGATCCCGGACATTCGTGTCGAACTGGAGAAGCTCGCCGGGTTGCAGTTGCGCGAAGGAGAGCAGCGGTTCCTGTTCAACAAGCGTTTCCGTGAGTACCTGACCCCGGACTTCGAACAGTTTCTTGGCCTGTTTCGCTTCAACTTGCGTTACATCCACGTTGCGGAAGTCGATGGCCAACTGCACATCCGCGTCCGTGGCCCGATGCTGCACTGCATCATGTTCGAGCAACCGGTATTGGCGATGGTCAGCGAACTGCGCAACCGCGAGAAATACCCCGAGGTCGAGTTGGCCGACGTCACCCGCAAGCTGTACCAGAAGTTCGAATGGCTGGAGAAAAATGCCAGCCGTGAAGAACTCGCCGAGTTTCGCGTTTCAGACTTCTCCACCCGGCGGCGGCTGTCGTTCAGGGCCCAGCGTGAAGTGGTGAATGTGATGCGCAGCGATTTTCCTGGGGTCTTTGTCGGCACCAGTAACGCTCACTTGGCCTACGAGTTCGATCTGCCCCTGATTGGCACCATGGCTCACCAGTGGCTGATGGTGCACCAGCAACTCGGGCGCTTGCGCGAGAGCCAGAACGCGGCGTTGGAAAACTGGGTGCGCGAATATCGCGGCCGCCTCGGTATCGCCCTGACGGACTGCATCAGCACCGACTTTTTCCTCAAGGATTTCGACCTGTACTTTGCCAAGCTCTATGACGGCCTGCGCCAGGATTCCGGTGATCCGATCGTCTGGGCCGACAAGGTGCTGGGGCGCTATCAGGAACTGGGCATCGATCCGCGTACCAAGGACCTGATGTTCTCCGATGGCCTCAATTTCGAAAAGTGCCTGCCGATCCTGCGCCATGTCCGCGGCAAAGCCAAATTCGGCTTTGGCATGGGCACCAGCCTGGCTTGCGATGTCGACGGTGTGGAACCGCTGAGCATCGTCATGAAACTGGTGCGGGTCCACGGCGAACCGGTGGTGAAGTTCTCCGACGACCCGATCAAGAACGTCTGCGAGGATGTCTCGTTTCTGCGGTACGCCGCCCAAGTGTTCAACGTCGCCTTGATCAATCCACAGTTGGGAGCTTGATATGACTTCGTTTCAGCAAGAGAGCATTGCCCGGGAGCTGGGCATCGACCGCCAACTCACGCAGGGCGGCGAAGCAACCGAGATTGCCCGCCGCGTCGAGTTCATAAAGCAGATCTTGCGCGAGTCGGGTTGCCAGTCCCTGGTCCTGGGGATCAGTGGCGGCGTCGACTCCCTCACCGCCGGCCGCCTCTGCCAGTTGGCGGTGGAGCAACTGCGGGGTGAAGACTACGCGGCGCGGTTTATCGCAGTCCGGCTGCCGTACAAGGCCCAGGCCGATGAGCAGGACGCCCAGGCTTCCCTGGACTTCATCCGGCCGGACGTGATCACCACCAGCAACATCGCCGCGTGCGTCGACGGACTGATGGGCAGTATCGCCATCGATGGCTTGCAGCCTTCGGCCGAACTCAGCGACTTTGCCAAAGGCAACGCCAAGGCCCGGGCACGGATGCTGGCGCAATACGCCATCGCCAACTTAAGCAACGGGTTGGTGGTGGGTACCGATCATGGGGCTGAGGCGGTGATGGGATTTTTCACCAAGTTCGGCGACGGCGCGTGCGACCTGGCACCGTTGTCCGGGCTGACGAAGACCCAGGTGAGGTTGTTGGCCGACGCGATGGGCGCCCCCGCACACCTGGTGCGCAAGGCGCCGACCGCGGACCTGGAAGACCTGGCGCCCGGCAAGTTGGATGAAGTGGCGTACGGCTGCAGCTACGAGGAAATCGACGCGTACCTGATGGGCCAAGAGGTGTCGCCCCAGGCGCGACAGATCATTGAGCGCGCCTACCTAAAGACCGCCCACAAACGCGCATTGCCACGCGTCCCCGCATCGTTGTAATAGGGTTCTAATGGGACCTTTGGTTTTGAACGGAGTGGGTAAATGACACAGGCAATCAGCATCAAGGATCGCGTACGCATCAAGCACGTCGAAGTCCTCTCGGACGATTGGTACGTGCTGCGCAAGACCACCTATGACTACCTCGGCCGCAACGGCCAATGGCGCGAACTGACGCGCGAGACTTATGACCGCGGCAACGGCGCCACCATTCTGCTGTACAGCAAGGCCAAGCAAACGGTGGTGTTGACCCGGCAGTTCCGCTTCCCTGCCTTCGTCAACGGGCACGATGACCTGTTGATAGAAACCTGCGCCGGCCTGTTGGACAACGACGACCCACACACCTGCATCCGCAAGGAAACCCAGGAGGAAACCGGCTACATCATCCAGGACGTGCGCAAGGTGTTCGACGCCTTCATGAGCCCGGGCTCGGTGACTGAGCGGGTGCATTTTTTCGTCGGCGAATATTTCGACGAAGACAAGCAGCACGAAGGCGGTGGCCTTGAAGCCGAGGGCGAAGAGATCGAAGTGCTGGAGCTGTCCCTCGACCAGGCCTTGGGCATGATCGAGAGCGGGGAGATTTGCGACGGCAAGACCATCATGTTGTTGCAGTACGCCAAGTTGCATCGGTTGCTGGATTAGCCGCGTTTTTTGTTCAACTGGATTGGGCCTCGCTGTCTTCCTGCATATCGTCCAGGTATTGCGGCTGGTCCGTCTGGTCTGGCAGTTCGGTCACAACGCTGAAGTCGCTGATTTCGATGGCGCCGACGCCATGGCCGAGCAGATGGAAGGAAAACGCCTTGCGCTGCTGTGGGTTGTCGAAACTGATGTTCATCACCAACGGCTGGTCGGGTGTCACCGCCACCTCGGTCGGCAGGTCCATTGGCACATCCTGTTCGAACTCCTTGGCCTTGAGAGAGATGTAGGCGGCATGGTCTGCCTCCACCGCGCGGATGGTCAGGCTGACGCGGGTCTGTGAACCCTTGGGCATCTCCAGGTATTGGGCACCGATCAGGTTGTCGGTCCAGTCGTTGGTGACCAGGGCCGGCAGCGGGATTTTATCGGCGCTGCCGAACTGATAGTGCTGGTTCAGGGGCGTGCGCATCAGGGTCTGGTCCAGGGCCGTGGCCCGGGCGCTGATCAATCGGGCGCGCTGGCCGCTGTATTGCCCGCCGTAGGTGGCACGGTCGGCAATGAAGCCTTCGCTGCTGTAGTAACGGCAATGCTGGAGGAAATCGCATTCGGTAAACGTGCCCTTGCCGTCGTGGTAGCGCAGCTTGCCATTGGTGAACGACATGATTTCCCGGCCCGTCGGGTAGTCCCTGAACATCGAGCGACCGGATAACGATGTGGGCACCGTGAAGCCGAAGTAATCGAGGATCGAGGCGGTCAGGTCCACATGCCCGTAGGTGCCTGACTTGATCCGGGGCAATGGTTCCGGCGCCAGCGTCAGGTTGAACCCCCAGGACGAGGCCAGCCGCACATCGTCGATGCCGTGGGATTCGTCCGAGGTGATGACCACCAGGGTGTTGTCCAGGATGCCCTGGCGTTCCAGGCTCGCCAGGAAGCTCGCCAGTGCGTCGTCCAGGTAACCCACCGCCGCCTGCTTGGCGGTGTCGTAGCGTTGCAGGTAGTCATCCGGCGCCGAGTACGGCTGGTGGGTGCCCACGGTCAGCAGGGTCAGCATCCACGGTTTGTCCGCCTGCTGCAGTTGTCCGACGTAGTCCAGTGCGCCTTCGAAGAAGGTCTTGTCGTCCTTGCCCCAAGGAAATTCCAGGTAGGCGGGGCGAGTGAACCACTCCATGCCCAGGGTCGTGTCGAAGCCGATGTGCGGCATGATCCGGTCCTTGGCCATGAACCGCAGACCCGCGCCCTGGAGGAAATGCGTGGAAAAGCCGTTCTGGCGCAACTGGGCCGGCAGGCAGGCCTGGTTGCGCTGGGTCTGGTTGAGCATTTCGACGCCTTTGGGCGTGCCGTCGTCGAGCTTGTCGTAGTCGCCACACAGCATCGCGTACAAGCCACGAATGGTCTGGTGGCTGTGCAGGACGTAATCAGGGGTGTTCATGCCACGCTCGGCCCAGGCGCTGAGGTGTGGCATCAGGTTTTCCTGATAGCTGCTGTTCAAGGCCTGGCGGTTGGCACTCACGTAGGCGCCAGGAATGCCCTCCAAGGCGATGACCAGAACGTTGCGCGCACGCCCCGGTTCGGCCAGCAGCCTGTTGCCATCGAGGTCCAGACGGGTCAGCCCTGCCATGGGCGGGGCGGGGTCCACGGCATCGCCGTCGAGCCATTGCCGGGCTTGGTCCTGCCCGGCCGCGACACCTGCGGTGACGAGTTGGTGAGGCAGGTTGAACACGTTCCATTGGTCCGCTTCACTGGGACGCCAGGCTTGCAGCGCGCCATGGCTCAGCAGGAGCAACACGGGTACGGCCCAGGCGTGGCGAGGCAAGCGTGGCGCCCGGTGTGGGCGGCTGGTCCGTTGGGTCATCAGCCAGAACGCCAGCGCGGCCAACTGGATCGCGGCCAGCCACGGATGGGCGAAGCCCCCGCTGGTGGAGTTTTCAACGAACTGCGGGTCGGTCAGGTAATGAATGTCCGAAGGGTTGGGCATCCGCCCCACCGCACTGACCAATTCGATGCTGGCCAGCGTCAATGCGCTCCAGGTCAGCAATACCGGCAGTACCAGCCACCAGGGGCGACGGTGAAGCAACGCGATCAGTAACCCACCGACGCCCAGGTCCGACAGATAGCCCAGCGGGTCGGACCAGCCCAGGGCGAGACGCAGGCCCATGGGGACGAGTAATACGCAGCCAATCAGGGTGATGAGGGCGGCGCGGGGGTGGGTTGAAGCGCGATAAATAATATTCACGAGAAACGGGCCTTTCTGTTGAAGCCAATCCATTGAACGACACCCACCCTGTGGGAGCGAGATTGCTCGCGATAGCGGTGTATCAGTCCATATGGCATGTGACTGACTGACGCCATCGCGAGCAAGCTCGCTCCCACAGCAGGTTCTTCCTTCGGTCATGAAATTGTCATGAGAAGGGATGGTACCAAGGGCAATCGCCCCTGGCCGAGCCAATGTCCCGGTGTCCGGCTGCGCTAGGCTGTGGTTCACTGGCGCAGGCCTCTACAATGGCGGCGCAGCGCTGTTTTTGAGGCGCGCGGAAAACTTGTATCAGGATTTCTCATCGGGGGATGGATGGACAGGTTCCAGGAAATGCAGGTTTTTCTCGCCGTGGCCCAGGAGTCGGGTTTTTCAGCGGCGGCGCGGCGCCTGGGCCTGTCGGCGGCCAGCGTCACGCGGGCGGTGGCAGGGTTGGAACAACGCATCGGCACGCCATTGCTGGTGCGCACCACCCGCAATGTGTACCTGAGCGAAGCCGGTCAGCGCTTTCTCGAGGACTGTCGGCGGATCCTGAGCGATTTGCAGGAAGCCGAGGATTCGGCGGCCGGCAGTCACGTTCAGCCCCGTGGGCAATTGACGATCACCGCGCCGGTGCTGTTCGGCCAGTTGTTCGTCACGCCGCTGCTGGTGGATTACCTGCATCGGTTCCCCGAGGTCAGCATCAACGCTTTGCTATTGGACCGTACGGTGAGTCTGGTGGAGGAGGGCATCGACGTTGCCCTGCGCATTGGCGAGCTGCCGGACAGCAACCTGCACGCGGTGCGGGTCGGTGAAGTACGGCGAGTGGTGTGCGGCTCCCCGGACTTCTTCGCACGCCACGGACGGCCCCGGCATCCGGATGACCTGGAGCGAATGCCCGTGGTGGCGTCGTCGGCCATTGGCCAGGTCAAAAGCTGGACCTTTATCGATTCAGGCCAAGCGTTGGCCGTCCGGCCCGTGCCTCGGCTGGTGGTGACGGCCAACCAGGCGGCGATCACTGCCGCTTGCCAGGGGTTGGGAATGACGCGAGTCCTGTCTTACCAGGTGGCGGGCAACGTGGCCGCCGGCGAACTGGAAATCGTCCTGGCCGATTTCGAATTGCCGCCTCTGCCGATCCATGTGGTGTACCAGGGCGGACGCAATGCGCCGGCGCGGGTCCGCAGTTTTGTCGATTTTGTCGTCAGTGCATTGCGCGAACATCCGGCCTTGAGCGACTGACGTATTGTTTCTCTGGCTGAAACAATGGATTGCATTTCTGGGTGATTCTCTTGTTTTGGCCCGGAGCGGAAGATGACCCCATCGACGCCGTTGTGCTGATGGCGTCACTTCCTGCGGAGTCGACCATGAACCCTATCAAGCACTATCACTTCCCGCTTTCCGGCCATTCCCATCGCGTTCAATTGATGCTTTCGTTGCTCGGGCTACCGGTCGAGAAGGTCTTCGTCGACTTGGCCAAGGGCGCGCACAAACAGGCGGGTTTCCTTGCGCTCAATGCGTTTGGCCAGGTACCGGTCATTGACGATGACGGCGTGGTGCTGGCGGACTCCAACGCAATCCTGGTGTACCTGGCGCACAAATATGGCAAGGGCCGCTGGCTGCCCACCGATCCAGTCGGCGCCGCGCGGGTGCAGCGCTGGTTGTCGGCGGCTGCCGGGCCGATCCATGCGGGGCCGGCCACGGCACGGCTGATCACGGTGTTTGGCGCGGCCTACAACGCCGAGGACGTGATTGCCCGTTCCCACGCTGTGCTGAAAGTCATCGATCAGGAATTGAGCAGTTGTGATTTTCTGGCGGGTGATACGGCGACTGTCGCGGACATCGCCGGCTACAGCTACATCGCCCACGCACCGGAAGGCAATGTATCGTTGGAAGACTATGCCCATGTGCGGGCCTGGCTGGTGCGGATCGAAGCCTTGCCCGGGTTCGTGGGCATGCCGCGTACGGTTGTCGGGTTGCAAAAGCACGCCTGAAACAGACCCGGTGGTGAGGGGGTTATCTTCACTGTGGGAGCGAGGCTTGCCCGCGATGAAGGCACTGCGGTCTTTCAGAGATCGAGGCGCCTGTTTCGCGAGCAAGCTTTGCTCCCACACGGCAGAGATTTCGTCGCTCTATCGTGATTTGGTATCAGGCGTAGGAAAGCGCCTTTTCCTCCAGCAGTTCCTCGTACAGCTGCACCCACTTTTGGCCCATCTCTTCGGAGGTGAACAACTGGCGGTAACGGGCTTCGGCCTTGGCGCCCATTGCCCGGGCCTGGGCCGGGTTTTCCCACAGGGTGCGCATCGCCTCGCGGAAAGCCTCGGGGTTACTGGGGGGCACCACCAGGCCGGTTTCGTCGTGGATGTTGATGTAGCTGGTGCCGGTGCCGATTTCGCTGGAGATCATCGGCTTGCCGAACATCGCGCCTTCGAGCAGAGAGATGCCAAAGGCTTCGGAGCGCAGGTGCGAAGGGAACACGATGGCATAGCTCAGTTCCAGCAATGCGACCTTGTCTTCGTCCCCCAGGCGCCCGAGGAAATGCAGGTTACGCAGGCCCAGTTTCGTGGCCTGGGCATGCAGCTGCTTTTCCAATGGGCCGGCGCCCAGGATGACGACGGGGTAATCCACGCCTTTGAGGGCGTCGAGCAGAATGTGCAGGCCTTTGTAATAACGCATCACCCCTACGAACAAAAAGAAGCGCTCGCCCAGTTTTGCCTTCCACTGCGCCATGCGCTCGGCGTCAGGCTGTGGATAACTGGTCTTGTTCAGGCCGTAGGTGATGACGCGGGTCTTGGCGCTGTATTCCTTGAGCACATCGCTGGTATGAACATAGTTCGGCGAGGCCGCGACGATACGGTCAGCGCCGTCCAGGAAGCGTCGCATCAGCGGCCGATAGAGCTTGAGCAGGTGCCGTTGGCGAACGATGTCCGAATGGTAGGTCACGACGTAGGGTTTTTTCACGGCACTGCAAAAGTGCACCAGGTCCATGAACGGCCAGGGGAAGTGGTAGTTGATCACGTCCGCTTCGGCGGCCAGCTCACGGAATTTCTTGAACACGCTGTAGGAGAAACCGGTGGACGCCAGTTGGAAGTCCATCCGGGCTTGGTGGACGACATGCTGTCGAAGCTGGATCGGTTCTGGTGATGGCTGCCCGCTCAGGGTCAACACGGTGTTATCGATATTCAGCCGATCAGTGCTGTCGCAGAGTTGAAAAATCACCTGTTCGATGCCACCCATGGAATCAGGCAAATAGGTTTTGTAAAAGTGCAGGACTCGCATTCAACCTCCCAAGGCCTGGCGATACGCGTGGGCAGTGACCTTTGCACAGCGTTCCCAGGAAAACAGCGCCGCCTGTTGCAATCCCGCTTCCCGACATGCCTGCCAGTGCAGGCGGTCTTCAATCAACCGCTCCATGGCGTCGCGCATGCGTTGCGGATCGTCGGGTTCGCAATAGATACCGGCCGGCCCGGCCACTTCCGGCATCGCCGAGCAGCGGGTGGTCATCACCGGTGTGCCACTGGCCATCGCTTCAAGCACCGGCAGGCCAAAGCCTTCGTAGTACGACGGAAACACCAGTGCCCGTGCTCCCGCCAACAATTGGGCGACCTGTTCGTCAGGCAGGTAACCCGCCAGACAAACATGACCGCCAGCCAGGGCGCGTTTCAACTCATCATTGAGCTGCGCCTGTTGCCATCCGCTCATTCCTACAATGAACAAAGGAAAAGCCTGACGTAGGGATTCCGGGAGCCCGGCATGGGCGCGCAGGGCCAACGACAGGTTCTTGCGTGGCTCCAAGGTGCCGACACAGAGAAAGTATCGGCCGTGCTCCAGGCCATGGGCCTTGAGCACGGCGTCGATCGCTTCCGGTTCGCGCGGGTGGAAACGTGCCGCGACCCCCAGTGGCGCGACCCTCAGGCGCTCGGCGGGCAGGCCGAAATACTGTTGGGCTTCATCGGCGATGAACTGCGAGTCGGTCAGGATCAGCTGCGCCTGTGCCACCGCGCGGCTGAGTCGTCGCTCGATTTCCTTCAGGCGTGCCGGTGGTTGCGTCTCGGGGTAGCGCAGGTGCGTAAGGTCATGGAGGGTGATCACCGTCGGCCCTTCGAAGGCCAGCGGCCAAAGGCTGGGCTCGTGATACAGGTCGATAGCCTTTGAACGGCCCTGATCGAAGCGTTTCTGCTCCAGCCAGCGCCGCGCCTGATAGGCGCCCGGAACCCGTCGCAGCAAGGGGCTCAGCCTTGAATAGCCAGGCTTGGCTGTTGGCGGCAATTGCGGGCTCCAGCCCCAACCGTGGAACAGTGACAACTGTACATCCGGCTCTTGGGCCAAGGCCGTCGCCAGTTCCGCCACGTAGTGGCCGATGCCGGTGCGTGGCGCCTGGAGAATGCGTGCGTTGAGGGCTATCCGCATGCTGTTTCCCTGTCGACGATGACTTCGTCGACGTGTCGCTCGATCCGCTCCACCAATTGCGCACTGGCCTGGCGCCAACTCAGCCATTGCCATTGATCCAGGTTGCGCCTGGCCGGGAATACCCCAGTGTGTTCCATGTCGATGACCAGGTTCGCCAGGCTTTGGGGATCGTCGAGATCGAAGTAGACCATGAAGTCACCGCCGATTTCCCGAAACACCGGGATGTCGCTGCCCATCGCCGGCAAGCCGCGTTGCATGGCCTCCACCAACGGCAGGCCGAAGCCCTCCACGTAGGACGGGAACACCAGCGCGGTGGAGTGCCGATAGGCGTGTTCCAGGCTTTGGTCCGCCAGGTTGTTGAACATGAACAGGCGGCTGTCGAGTTGTGGATGACGTTGGATACGTTCGATCAGGGCTTCGCATTTCCAGCCGATTTTCCCGACGATGCATAACCGTGCTTGTGACCCGGCGGCCCAGGCCCGCTCGAACGCATCGATCAGGTAGGCATGGTTTTTCCGCGGTTCGATGGTGCTGACCATCAGGAACACCGGCTCGGGGCGCTTGAACAGCCGCAGCAAGTTCGGGTCGACCGCGTGAGTGGCGTCGATCAGGTCCAGTTCGCTGCCCAAGTGGAAATAGTCGAACCAGCGCTCGCGCACCTGTTGTTCGCCAATACGTCGGACCATTTCCTGGCGAAGCTGGTCGCGGATGGTGGTGGAGATGGCGATGTAGCCATCGGCGGTGCGGGCAATCCAGTCGAACCAATGGTCGAACACCTTGACCAGCCCGGCGTCGCAGAATTGTGGGTGGGTCAGGGGAATCAGGTCATAGATCACCGAGATGATCCCGACGCCATCACGCTTGAGCTGTTCGGCCAGGGGAAAGAAACCTGAGTGCCAGGAAGAGTCCAGCAATACCAGTTGATCGCCGGCTCGATGTGCCAGCGGTACGCTGCGCGCCGGGGCAGGCTTGCGTTTGAGCAGACGATCGAGGATTCGAATGGGCAGGCTCAGGCACCCCAGGGCGAACAGTCGGCAAGCAACGTACAGGAAGCGGCGCGCCCAGATCGACTGGCTGAAGGGGCGCTGCTGTTCGAGGGACCGATGTCTGACCCAGAACAGGTTGGCGAACTGTAGCAGCCGTACTCGCAGGCCGGCCAGATCCAGTCCGTCCGTGGGCAGGGGAGCCAGGCTTATCACTTCATACAGCTTGCCCTGCAGCATCACCACGGGAATGCATTCGCGGTCCTGGTCCTTGGCCGGCAATTCGCGAATGACGTTGCGCACCACTCGCTGAATGCCGGAGTTGTCATTCGGGTGGTCGTATACGTAGGTGCAATCCACCAGCAAACGGCTCATGGCAACTCCTTTTGCGGCAACGCCTCGACGGCAGTCTGGTTCGAACGCTGGATACTGGTCCGGGCCTGGAGCCAGGAACAGCCGACGAAATCCTCCTGGCGATTATTGATGACGTGAAACACCAGCCCATAGTCGCGCCATTCGAAATTACGGTCCAGGTGCGAGTCCAGTCGCGACAGGCTGAGCGCGACGGAGTAATTGCCCTTGCCCAGGCGCATGTCGAAACTGAAACGGAAGGTGATCTGTTCGCCGGCCTTGAGGTCGGTCACGGCTTTGTCCTGGCGATGGGTGTTGATGCCGTACATGGGTTGGCCAAGGCGGTCCTTGATCAAAAAGCCCAGCACCAGCCGCTCGATGTCCTGGCGGATTTCAACCCGCACTTGCAACACCATTGGCTGGCCGATCTCGGCCACTTCCACCGACTGCCCCTGGCTGTTGAGCAATTGCACATCGACGATGCCGGCCTCGCCGGTACCGGAAATCGTGCGTATCTGGCCGTTGGCGAGCATTTCCTGGCGAACCACCTGGCCCTCGCGCTGGGCCAGCATCGCGTTGTAATAATCCATCACCTCTTCCGGCTTGCCGCGCATGGCCATGCGCCCGTGTTCGAGCAGGATGGCGGTGTCGCAGATCGACTGGATCGCCGAGCGATCGTGGGACACGATCAGCAGCGTGGTACCGGCCTTGCGGAAGCTGCGGATGCGCTCGAAGCTCTTGTGTTGGAAGTAGGCATCGCCCACCGACAGCGCTTCGTCGACGATCAGGATGTCCGGGCGTCGGGCGGTGGCAACGCTGAACGCCAGGCGCATCTGCATGCCGCTGGAATAAGTGCGTACCGGCTGGTCGATGGCCTCGCCGATTTCGGCGAACCCCTCGATTTCGGGCATCAACGCTTCGATTTCCTCCACGTGCATACCCAGCAACTGACCGGCCATGAACGCATTCTGGCGGCCGGTGAAGTCTGGATGAAAGCCCATGCCCAATTCCAGCAACGCGGCGACGCGGCCTTGCAATTGGATGTGGCCGCAGGTGGGTTGGGTGGTGCCGGTGATCATCTTGAGCAACGTGCTTTTGCCGGCACCGTTGACCCCGACGATGCCGACGGCTTCACCGGGCTGGATCTCGAAGTCCACACCTTGCAGGATCCAGTGCAGTTGATGGCGCTGGCGGGAAAAGGGGATCAACCACTCGAACAGCCGGCTCCAGCGGTTCGGATACTGCTTGTAGGCCTTGCCCAGGCCGGTGACGCGCAAATGTCCCATCAGAGTTCATCCACCATTTCACCGCCGCGCCGGCGAAACATGCGCAGGCCCAAGGCACACAACAACAAGGCCACCACCAGCAACGGCACCAGCGAACTCCAGACCGGCCACTGGTTGTAGAGAAACAGGTTCTGGTAGCTCTGCATCAGGGCGGTCATGGGGTTGAAGGCGAGCAGTTGCTGGATCGATGGCGGCAGGATCGTCATCGGGTAAACGATTGGCGTGAGCCAGAACCAGAATTGCAGGCAAATGCCGAACAACTGCCCGACATCGCGGAAAAACACATTGAGGATCCCCAGCAGCATGCCCAGCCCGGCGGCGAACATCACTTGCAGGGCCAGCAGCGGCACCAGGGCCAGCAAGGTCATGCCTGGCCAGCGCCCGGTGATCAGCAGGAAACCGAGAAAGAGCCCGAGGATGATCGCGAAGTTGATCCCCGCATTGAACAGCACGATCACCGGCAGGCAGATCCGGGGGAAGCTGATCTTTTTCAGCAGGTTGGCGTTTTCCAGGAACATGCCCTGGCTGCGGGTGGTGATTTCCGCGAACAACCCCCAGGTCAGCAGCCCGGCACAGAGGTAGACGCTGTAGGCCATGCCATCTTCGACCCCGGGCAGGCGGGCACGCATGATGTGGGAAAAAATCACCGTGTAGACGAGGATCATCGACAACGGGTTGAGCACCGTCCACAACGCGCCGAACAACGAGTTGCGATAGCGTGCCTGGAACTCGCGCTTGACGCTGCCCAGGACGAAGCCGCGGTAGCTCCACAGTGAGCGTTGCAAGGCCAACAGCATCAGACGGCCCTGCCGTAGTGGTCTTCGAAGCGGACGATGTCGTCTTCCCCGAGGTATTCGCCGCTCTGGACCTCGATGATGACCAGGTCGATGACACCGGGGTTTTCCAGGCGATGCTTGTGGCCGGCGGGAATGAAGGTCGATTCGTTCTTGGCGACCAGGTGCGAGCCCGAACCGTTATTGGTGACCTTGGCCATGCCTTCGACCACTACCCAGTGTTCGTTGCGGTGATGGTGCATTTGCAGCGACAGCGATGCGCCAGGCTTGACCACGATGCGCTTGATCTTGAAGCGTGGACCTTCTTCGAGGACGGTATAACTGCCCCATGGACGGCTGACCGTGCGATGCAGGCGATAGGCTTCGTGGTCCTTGTCCTTGAGTTGCCGGACGACGCGGCGAACATCCTGGGCGCGGTCGGCATGGGCCACCAGCACGGCGTCGGCGGTGTCGATGATGATCAGGTTTTCCACGCCCAGGGCGGCCACCAGGCGGCTGTCGCTCTGGACGAAGTTGTTCTGGCTGTCGATAAACAGGGCTTCACCGGTGGTGCGGTTGTTTTGCCCGTCGGCGGGTACCAGGCTGGCGACGGCGCTCCAGGAACCGATATCGCTCCAGTCGAAGGCGGCCGGGATCACCACGACATTGGCTGAGCGCTCCATCAGGGCGTAGTCGATGGAGATGTCTGGCATTTCGGCGAAATGCGCCGCGGACAATTCCTGCTGCACACAACCTGAGGTTTCCACCGCCGTGCTGGCCGTGACACAGGCGCGCGCCTGTTCCAGCAGCTCGGGGGCGTGGGCGTGCAGCTCCGCCAACAGGGTCTTGACCGAGAAGCAGAACATCCCCGAATTCCACAGGAAACGGCCACTTTCCAGGTACTGCGTGGCGGTCTGCAAGTCGGGCTTTTCGACAAAGCGCACGACCTTGGCCGCGCCCTTGGTATCCAGGGGCTGGCCCCGTTCGATATAGCCGAAGCCGGTTTCCGGCGCCGAGGGCAGCACGCCGAAGGTCACCAGATGGCCGTTTTTGGCCAGCTCCACGGCGTGCTCAACGGAGGCCTTGAAGGCCGCCTCGTCCTTGATCAAGTGATCGGCAGGCATGACCACCAGGATCGCCTCGTCACCGTGCAGGGCCTGTACCGCGAGGGTGGCCGTGGCAATGGCCGGCGCGGTGTTGCGACCCGTGGGTTCAAGTACGAAGTGACCGCGATAACGCTCCAGGTGGGCGCTCTGATAGTGGTCGCGGCTCTGGAAGTAGTACTCGCGATTGGTGACGGTGACGATGTCGCCTCGACCGTCGAACAACCCCGCCGCCCGCCGATAGGTCTTGCCCAGCAGCGACTGGCCGTCGGGCAAGAGCATGAAGGGCTTGGGATGGCCCTCGCGGGACACCGGCCACAACCTCGTCCCGGCACCGCCGGAGAGAATCACGGGAATGAGCATGGCCTACTCCTTGGCGACGCGTTTCATGTCCGCATCCATCATCATGCGGATCAGGGTGTCGAGGTCGGTCCGAGGCTTCCAGCCCAGGACGCGTTGTGCCTTGGCCGGGTTGCCGAGCAACACCTCGACTTCGGCCGGGCGGAAAAACGCCGGGTCGATCTTGACGAAGTCACGGTAGTCCAGGCCCACGTGTTCGAAGGCAATCCTGCACATCTCGCGCACGGTGGTGGTGACGCCGGTGGCCACCACGTAATCGTCGGGGCTGTCCTGTTGCAACATCAGCCACATGGCCTCGACGTAATCGCCGGCAAAGCCCCAGTCGCGCTTGGCGTCGATATTGCCCAGGCGCAACTCCTGCTGCTTGCCCTGCTTGATGCGCGCAGCGGCATCGGTGACCTTGCGAGTCACGAACTCGATGCCGCGCAGCGGTGATTCGTGGTTGAACAGGATGCCGCTGCTGGCATGCAGGCCGAAGCTTTCCCGGTAGTTGACGGTGATCCAGTGGCCGTACAGTTTCGCCACGCCATAGGGGCTGCGTGGATAGAACGGGGTGTGCTCGTCCTGTTGCTCGGCCTGGATCAGGCCGAACATTTCGCTGGTGGAGGCCTGGTAGAAGCGGGTCTGCACACTGAACTGGCGAATGGCTTCGAGCAGGTGGGTAACCCCGAGCCCATCGACGATGCCGGTGGTCACCGGCTGGTCCCAGGAGGCCGCGACGAAACTTTGCGCGGCCAGGTTATACACCTCGTCCGGCGCCGACTTGATCACTGCCCGTTGCACGGAGCAGGCATCGGCCATGTCACCGTCCAGGTAAACGATGTCCTGTTCGATGCCCATCTCTCGCAGCCGCCAGCGCGAGTCGCTGCTGCGTCGCGCCACCAGGCCGTGGACTTTGTAACCCTTGTCGAGCAGCAACTTGGCCAGATACGCGCCGTCCTGGCCGGTGATCCCTGTGATCAATGCACTTTTCATTCTTGTTGTACCCGTATCTCCCAGTCGGACAGGATCGTCCGCAAGGATTGTTGTGTTGTTGTTTCGGGCGTCCATCCGGTGGCCTGTCGTAGCTTGGCTGGGCTACCACAGACGCGACGCTGTTCTGCGCGGCGAAGACGCGCAGGGTCCTGGATAAGTTGCACATCGACCTGGGCGAGATCGCCCAGTTGTTCGATCAGGCTGCGAATGCTTTGCTCGCGCCCCGAGCAGATGTTGTAGACCTGCCCCGGGGCGCCTTTTTCCAGCAGGGCCAGGTAGGCCGAAATCACATCGCCGACATCGAGGAAGTCGCGGGTCACGTCGATATCGCCCACTTGCAGCCGGGCCGGTTGCAGGCCCAGCTTGATCCGGCTGATCTGCCGGGCGGCGCTGGCAATGACGAAGCTGTCCTTCTGGCCGGCGCCGATGTGATTGAACGGGCGGGCCACCAGCACCGGCCAGCCTTCGCTCATGCCCCACTGCAGGCTCAGCAGTTCGGCCGACAGCTTGCTCACGGCATACGGGTTGCGCGGGGCGGGCGGTTGCAGTTCGGTAATCGGCAGCCGGTCTTCGCTGACCTGGCCATAGACATCACCGGAGCTGACATACAGGAACGTCCCGGTGAAACCCCGGGCCTTGAGGGCCTGGAGCAGGTTCAAGGTGCCCATCAGGTTGATGTGCAGGGTGCGCGCCGGATCGCGAAAGGCTTCGGGCACAAAGGTTTGCCCGGCCAGGTGGATCACGGCGTCGGGAAGCTCGGGCCAGAGGCCCTCCAGGGTCTTGGCATCCGTCAGGTCGTAGCGTGCGGCGACAGGCATCACCTGCCACGCTGAATCATGACCGTTCAGTCGAGATTTGAGATGACGTCCAACGAAACCGCTGAGGCCCGTAACGAACAGACGTTTTTTCAAGCTCCAGCCCCCTTGACGGTTGCTTCGTCTATTGCGAACTGAGTGGGAAATTTCCGTAAGATCGGGGAAAAGTCACTCAACGATTAGCCTAGAGAAGCGTTTGTTGTAGTTGTTTGGTTGCCAATCTGTGCCAATTTTGCAGCAATTTCAACAGCGCAAACCGTGACTGGTCAGTTCTCATATTTATAGCTGGTTTATTCTCGCCGGGCGGTTCACGAACCCTCGGCGGATGTGTTTAGAATGCCCCTCGTCACGATGTCCCAGGTTTCGATCTTCGAGATGCACCCAGGGGCGGGACATAAAAAAACAAGAACGAGACGGGTAGCGAGATGAACGACACGTGGCGGCCCCCGGGCCGGCTCGATGCGTGACTCGACCGTCATGAAGTGGGGCCGCCGGGACGGCGGCGCCATGATGGGATGCCATGAATTTCATTCTTTACTCGGACGTAAACGATCACTCCATCAGCCAGAGCCTCGGCCGCCCTGAGTACAGCTATTACTTCGTGCTCAAGGCCTATCGTCCCGTGCTGGAAAGCCTGGGGCCGGTGCATGTGGTGTCGTCGGTCGCCGAGGTCGATCCGCTGTATCAGACACTGCAGCAGGCCGGGCAGGACTGCTTGTTCCTTTCGTTTTCACCCCCGCACAAGACGCCGCTGGACCTGCTTTGCCCGATGGTCTGCGTGGTGGCCTGGGAGTTCGATTCGATCCCGGCCGAGCACTGGGACGACGACCTGCGGCATGACTGGAGTCGCACGCTGGCCCGTCATGGCCGGGTGATTACCCTGTCCAGCCATACGGCCGAGGCGATCCGTCGGACCTTGGGCGAGGATTTCCCGGTATTGGTATTGCCCACGCCGCTGTGGGAGCGTTTCGCGGCGGTTCGCGAGCAATACCCGAGCCTGCCGGTCAACCCGGGAACGACCTTGCAGATCAAGGGCTGCATCATCGACAGCCGGCTCCTCGGGTTGTCGGCCGATGGCTTGATCGCGCCGATCCTCGAAGAAGTGCCGGAACCAGCGCCGGAACCGATCATTGAGCCACCCCCTCTGACTTGGCGGCGGCGCGCATTCATTTCCCGCCATTACCTGCGCGAAATTATCCGCGCCTTCGCCGGCAAGCGCGAGCAGGGGCCCGTGTGGCTGTGCAAACACAACCTGCTGTGCTGGTATCGTGAGGCGGTCCGCGACCTGGTGCCCGTGCCGGTGCGTGTTGCCACCAGCAGGATCCTGAGGGGGCCGGCACCGCTGCCGGTGGCCGTCGAGCCCGTTCCAGAGCCTACCGCCGAACCGGCGGCGCCGGCACATCCCCAGGCCGTGCTGCTGGACACCCACCAAGTGGTGGAAACCGAAGTCAGCGGCGTGGTGTACGTCAGCGTGTTCAACCCCGATGACGGTCGAAAAAACTGGCATCAGTTGGTCACCGCATTCTGTTGGGCCCTGCGTGACGTCGAGGACGCCACGCTGGTGCTGAAGATGACCCAGAACGACCTGTCGACCTACTACGTCGAACTGTTGACGCTGCTGTCCCAACTGTCGCCGTTCAGTTGCCGGGTGGTGGTGATGCACGGTTACCTGGAGGACGAGCAATTCGCCCGGCTGTATGGCGCGGCGAGTTTCTACGTCAATGCGTCCCGCTGTGAAGGCCTGTGCCTGCCGTTGATGGAATTCATGTCCTGTGCACGCCCCGTCATCGCGCCGGACCACACGGCAATGCGCGATTACATCGACGCCGAGGTGGCCTTCATCGTCAAGTCCAGCCGCGAACCGACCATCTGGCCGGAAGACTCGCGCATTTTGTATCGTACCCTGCGCCATCGACCCGACTGGGGCTCATTGAAACTTGCCTATCAGCAGAGCTACGCCATGGCCAAGCACCAGCCGCAGGCCTACCAGGCCATGGCGGTTGCCGCGAACGAGCGGATGCGCCGCTATTGCGCGTTCGCCCCGGTGCAGCAGCGCCTGGCGGATTTCCTGGCGGAGCCAGGCTGTGACGAAGCGCTGCCGCTGGCGGTCCAGGCAGGTAGCGCCTCATGTTGATCATCATTTATTCGGAAACCAACCAGAGCAACATTCTGGAAAACCTCGGTAAGCCCGAGTACAGCTATTACTTCGTGCTCAAGGAGTTTCGCCCGGTGCTGGAGCGGTTGGGGCGGGTGGTCGAAGTGACCCGGCCTGACGAGGAGGTCGATCAGCTGTACGCCGATTGCCTGGGGCGTGGCGAGGATTGCGTATTCCTGTCGTTTTCACCGCCTCATCGCACCGCTGCCCACTACGCCTGCCCGACAATCCCGGTGTTCGCCTGGGAATTCAGCACCATTCCTACCGAAAGCTGGCAGGGCGAGGCACGGCACGACTGGCGAGTGGTCTTGGGCGCGACCGGCATGGCGATCACCCATTCCAGCTTCACCGTCAACACCGTTCGTGAGGCGATGGGCGCGGACTTTCCCATCACCGCTGTCGCCGCGCCGGTATGGGACCGCTTTGCCGCCCGTGGCGCGGTGCTGGCCCAGCGGCCGACCGTGGATCACATGCGCCTGCAATTGCGTGGCCTGCTGATTGACAGTCGCACCACCGACCTGCGGCCTTATGGCCCACCGGTGCATCAGGCCGGCACGCCGCTGGTGCTGGACGGCCCGGCCGAGGATTGCGAGTTACTGCTGGACGGTGTGATCTATACCTCGGTGTTCAATCCCTACGACGGTCGCAAGAACTGGAAGGACATGATCAGCGCATTTTGCGCGACGTTTCGCGATGTTCCTGACGCTACCCTGGTGCTCAAGCTGACCCACCACGATGTCACCGCCGCGCTCACCGACATGCTCCACCACGTCTACAAGAACCAGTCGTACCGCTGCCGCATCGTGCTGATCCACGGTTACCTGGCGGACGCGGACTACGAACGGCTGGTGGAAGCCACCCGGTACGTGGTCAACAGTTCCTATGGCGAAGGGCAGTGCCTGCCGTTGATGGAGTTCATGTCCTGCGGCCGTCCGGCGATTGCGCCCTTGAACACGGCGATGGCCGACTACATCGATCACGACAATGCCTTTGTGGTGGATTCGACCGAGGAATTGACCGCCTGGCCCCACGACCCGCGTGCGGCTTACCGGACCCTGCGTTATGTCACCGATTGGGACTCGCTGTGCTCGGCCTACCGCGCCAGCTACGACGTGGCTAAAAATGATCCCGAGCGGTATCGCCGCATGTCGGCCCATGCCGTGCGCAGCCTGGAGAAATTCTGCAGCCAGGCCAACGCCGAGCAGCGTTTGCGGGCGTTTTTCGAACAACTGTCCGAGCGTCGCCGGAACGCGGCGCAGCCATGATCCGGCGATGGCTGGCCGGGCGCAGGCCTGTGGCGCCTTCGCCCGCGCCGACGGTGGCCGTTTCGCCCCGGGATGCCGGCCTCTACGACGCGATGCTCGACGGCTGGTTTCGCAGTGAAACCGGCGAATTGCTCAAGGGCTTTGCCATCACGGCCGACGATACCTTGCTGGATGTGGGCTGCGGCGAGGGTGTGGCGACGCTGTTTGCCATGCGCCAGGGTGCGTCCGTGATCTTTACCGACAGCGAACAGGACAAGGTGCGCGACCTGGCTCGCCAAGTCGAAGCCCAGGCCGCCGCGCCGTTCCTGGGGCTGGTCAGCAACAGCTTGCCGCTGCCCCTGGCCGATGGCTGTGCGAACAAGATCGTCTGCATGGAGGTGCTCGAGCATATCCATGAGCCCGAGCCGTTCATGGCCGAGCTGGTGCGCATGGGCCGACCCGGGGCGCAGTATCTGCTCAGCGTGCCGGCCCCGGTGGGCGAGCATTTGCAGCAAGGCATCGCGCCGCCGGGCTACTTTCAAGCGCCCAACCATGTGCAGATTTTCAGTGCCGAACGATTCGCCGCGCTGGTGGAGGACGCCGGGCTGGTGATCGAGCATCGCGAGGCCAGCGGTTTTTTCTGGGTCATGGGCATGATTTTCTTCTGGGCCAGCGAACGAGCGGCTGGCCGGGACCTCGAGGGTGCCGTGCGTGACCGTATCCAGGCGCCGTATCCACCCTTGATGGAGCGCTGGGCGAGCCTCTGGCAGGACTTGCTGACGCAACCCGACGGCCTGGTGATCAAGCAGGTGCTGGACCGGTTCATGCCCAAGAGCCAGGTCATCATCGCGCGTAAACCCGATCCTTCTTCCGGGAGTACTTCATGAGCGGCAAGCGGATCCTGGACATCGAATTGCTGCGCGCCGTTGCGGTGATCGGCGTGCTGTTCCATCACCTGCAAGGCATGCCGTTTCCTGGCGGATGGCCGCGCCTGGCGGCCCTGGCCGACAGTTTCCAGCTGTGGTGGGGCGTGGACCTGTTTTTCGCGATATCCGGGTTCGTCATCGGGCGCAGCCTGATCCCGCAATTGCGTCGCTGCGACAGCCCCCGGCAATTCTGGGCCGTCACCCGGGATTTCTGGATTCGCCGGGCGTTTCGCCTGTTGCCGTCGGCCTGGCTCTGGCTGCTGCTGGTGTTGTTCGCGGTGTTCTTCCTGAACCGTTCCGGTGCGTTCGGCAGCGTGCAGGCCAACCTGCAGGCGACCCTGGCCGGTTTCCTGCAATTCGCCAACCTGCGTTTTGCCGATGCCTTCATGCAGTATGAATACGGCGCGAGCTTCGTGTACTGGACGCTGTCGTTGGAAGAACAGTTCTATCTGATCCTGCCGCTGCTGGTGTTCGTCTCGCGCCGCTATTTGGTGTGGGTGCTGCTGGCGGTGGTGCTGGTGCAGTTTTTCACCTGGCGGGGGCTGTGGCTGTCGGTGATCCGTACCGATGCCTTGGCGCTGGGTGTGTTGTTGTCGATCTGGAGCCTGCGGTCCAGCTACTGGCGCTTCGAGCCCACGTGGATGCGCCGCCCGCCCCTGGGTGCGCTACTGGTGCTGGGTCTTGGCGGCGTGATGGCCTGGATCGCGACCGAGCACTTCAATTTGTCGTTCTACCGTCTCGGGGTCATTGCGGTGCTCAGTGCCTTGCTGGTCTGGGTGGCCTCTTACGATCGGGATTACTTGTTGCCCCGCGGTCGGTTGAAAACGGCGCTGACCTGGGTGGGCAGTCGTTCCTATGGGATTTACCTGATCCACATCCCGGTGTTTTTCCTGCTGCGCGAGTTGTGGTTTCGTTTCGCCCCCTTGGGCTCGCCGGACCCGGCAAGCCATCCCTGGCCGGCCCTGGCGTGTGCGTTGTTGCTGATCGGGCTGTTGAGCGAGCTCAACTACCGCTGGGTCGAAATGCCCATGCGCAATCGTGGCGCCCGGTTGGTTGAACGCTTGTCCGCCGCCCGAACCGTCCTTCCTGTTTCTGGAGCCCCGTCATGCTGAGCCTTTTGAAGAAACTCACCACGGGCACGCCCGCGCCCGCCGAACCGGTGGCCGAGAAAGTCGACCCGTACATGCTTGGGCTGCACGATGCGATGCTCAGCGGCTGGTTCAACCAGCAAACCGGCGAACTGTTCACCGGTTTCCCTGTGACGCCTGAGGACACGTTGCTGGACGTGGGGTGTGGGGACGGCGGCAACGTGCATTTTTGTGCGATGCGCGGGGCGAAGATCATCATCGCCGACATCGATGCGGCCAAGGTCGAAGCCACGCGCCAGCGCTTGAGCGACACCCCTGCGCGCGACGTCGAGTGCCATGTGACCGACTGCAACCCGCTGCCCATTGCCGATGCCACGGCCACCCGGGTGGTGTCCACCGAAGTCATCGAGCACGTCGACGACCCGGCGCAGTTCCTCGCCGAACTGGTACGGGTCGGCCAGCCCGGCGCGCTGTACCTGCTGAGCGTGCCGCACCCCAGTTCCGAAGACCTGCAAAAAGACATCGCCGCACCGGAGTACTTCCGCAAACCCAACCACATTCGCATCATCAGTGAAGAGCAGTTCAAGGCGATGGTCAGCGAGGCCGGGCTGGAGGTGTTGAGCCACAGCCAATACGGCTTCTATTGGTCGATGTGGATGCTGTTGTTCTGGGAGGCCAAGGTCGATTTCAGCAACGCTGACCACCCGTTGCTCAATCACTGGGCCGACACCTGGCAAGCGGTGCTGAACTCACCGCGCGGGGCGCAGATCAAGCAGGCGCTGGACGCGGTGGTGGCCAAGAGTCAGGTGATTATTGCGCGTAAGCCTTGATGACGTTGGTAAGCCTCAACCCTGTGGGAGCGAGCTTGCTCGCGATAGCGTTGGTTCAGCCGCCTATAGATTGACTGATGTACCGCTATCGCGAGCAAGCTCGCTCCCACAATGACGCGCTCGGCGTTAATCTGCACATCTTTTGCGCGCGGTAAGGCTTCATGACTGTTTTTTTCCGGCTCTCCCTGGCCCTCGCCATGTTGCTTTTGGCGGGCTGCGAACAACCGCCACCCCCAGCCCTGGATCAACAGTTGTATATCTGGCAGCGCCAATGGACAAAGGCTCATGAGCCGGCGCTGCGCCAGAGCCGGGGCGATTTTTCCACGCTGCGGGTGCTGGCGTTGCAGGCTTTTCCCGGGGCGGGCTGGCGCCGTGCGCGGATCGACCCGGACCTGCTCAAGGCGGACGGCCGTCCGCTGATCGCCGTGATTCGTCTGGACGGCCAGCTCAAGGCCTTGGATCAGGACGAGGTCATTGCGCAAATCCAGCAAGTGCTGGGCGATTGGCAAGCCCAAGGCCTGACCCCAGTGGGCGTGGAGGTCGACCACGATGCTGGCAATGCACGGCTGCCGGCCTATGGGAATTTCCTCGGCCAACTGCGGCACAGCCTGCCGGCCAACCTGCGGCTCAGCATCACGGCGCTACCAGCCTGGCTCGACAGCCCCGCATTGCCGGGATTGTTGGACGCGGTGGACAGCAGTGTGCTGCAGGTCCACGCGGTGAGCGATCCACGGCAAGGCCTGTTCGATCCGAAACAGGCCCGGCATTGGGCACAACGCTGGAGCGAGGTCACCACGGGGCCGTTTTATCTGGCCCTGCCAGCCTACGGCGTGGCGCTGCTGACCCAGGAGAGCGGCGTACCGGTGGTGGAAAGCGAAGTGCCGATCGATCGTGGTGGCGAGCGTCGGGAGTTGCTGGCCGATCCGCAACAAGTGGCCGGGCTTGCGGCTGATTTGCGGGCTGATCCGCCGAAACATCTCGCCGGGCTGATCTGGTTTCGCCTGCCTCTGGCCGGCGACCGGCGAGCGTGGAGCTTGACCACGCTCGGCGCCGTCGCCCGGGGCGATCACCTGGACAGTCGCCTGGCATTGCAGTGGGAGGAGCGGGGCGGTTTGTACGATATCCGCCTGGTCAACCAGGGCAATCTCGACCACCCCTGGCCCCAGCGCCTGACGTTGGCGGTCGGGGCGTGTGACGGCGTCGATGCCTTGGCCGGTTACACGTTGCAACAAACTCCCGGACTGCTTACCTTCACCCGCATTCAGGAAGGCCGCTTGGCGGCTGGTAGCCAACGAGCAATCGGTTGGGCGCGCTGTACGAAAATCGACCAAGGAGGTTTCAATGTTTACCCGTAAGTGGCCTCGTCACCTGCTGTGCCTGAGCCTGTGCCTGCCGCTGGGCCCGGCGTTGGCCTGCGGTCCGGATTTTCCGATGCGCCTGCTGGATAACCGCGCCCAGACCCTGGCGGAGTTGCCCGAAGGCAGCTTTCGCTTCGAGGTCAGCCGTCTCGGCCAGGCGATTGCCGGGCTCAAGCCGGCCACCGAGGCGACGCGCAACCCGGACTACAGCTATGACGACCTGCCTTCCTACATCGAACAACGCAACCAGGCCGAGCAGATTGGCCTGACCCCGCCGCAACAAGCGGTGGTGGAGCGCCTGCGGGCGCTGACCAATATCGACCAGGTGACGGCCGAAGCGGCCAACCTGCCCGATGAGCTGCGCCTGTATGCGCTCGGCGCGGCGGCTTTTAACGTCGGTGAGCATCAGCGCGCCGTGGAAGCGTTCCAGCAATTGCTGGCATTACCGGCTGACCAGCGACGGTTGCGCAGCACCTGGGCCGCGTATTCCCTGGGGCGGGCATTGTTTGCCGTGAGCACCGAGGCGGGCAGCGGCGACCCTGTGGCCTTGCAGGATCAGGCGCGAACGGCGTTTCGCCAAGCCCGGGAAATGAGCATCGCCGGGTTCAGCGATCCGCTGGAACTGGGCATCGCCAGCCTCGGCGAAGAAGCCCGGGTGGCCTACACCGCCGATGACTGGGAGAGCGCCATCGGTCTGTACGCGATCCAGAACCGGCAAGGGTCCCCGGTCGGCTACAGCTCGTTGCTGCAATTGGCACAAGGCCTGAGCGTCGAGTCGGATGAACGCTTGGGCGAACTGCTCAAGACCCAGGCGGTGCAGCGACTGGTCACCGCCTACCTGCTCAGCCGCGTTGGCTGGTGGGACGGTGAAGAACCTTCGGGCGAGAAAAGGCTGGTCAAACTGTTGCAGACCAACGCCCGGGACAACCTGGACGATGCTGACCGTTTGGCGGCGGTGAGTTACCAGCACGGCGATTACGCCAACGCCCAGGCGTTTGTGCAAAAGGCTCCCGACACAGGCTTGGCCTGGTGGGTGCGCGCCAAGCTGGCCTTGCGCGACGGCGACAAGGTGGCCGCGGCGGCGGCCTATGCCAAGGCTGCCCAGGCGTTTCCGAACGATGAATCCTGGGGCAGCCGGCGCACACCGGATTGGAATTACGAATCGGTGCAACCCAAGTGCCGGGTCGAAGGGGAAAGCGCGATCCTGGCCTTGCAGCGCGGTGATTACCTGCAAGCCTTCGATCAGCTCTATCGCGGCCAGAGCAACTATTGGTATGACGCCGCCGCCGTCGCCGAGCGGGTGCTCACAGTGGATGAGCTCAAGCAGTACGTCGACGCTCAAGTCCCGGCGCCACCGGCGTTGAGCCAAGAGGACCGGGACAACTACGTGCCGCTGCCGGTGGCTGCCAGCTTGCGCAATCTGCTGGGCAGGCGTTTGCTGAGGGAAGGGCGCTTTGATGAGGCGCCGGCTTATTTCGATAACCCGGACCTGCAGAACAAGGCCCGTGCCTATGGGCAATTGCGCCAGGACGCCGAGTCCAAGTGGTGGCCAACCCGGCGGGCCGAGGCGTATTTCCATGCGTCGTGGATGGCGCGCAAATGGGGTATGGAACTGCTCGGCTATGAGATGGCGCCGGATTACGCCAGCCTGGGCGGCAATTACAGCCTGGAACCGGTCGAGCTGAACGTCGGGCCACTGGTGGCCGAAGGTGAAGTGCAACGCCAGCAGGCCAGCGTCGCGCAGCCGGACGTGCGTTATCACTATCGGTTTGTCGCCACGGCGCTGGCGAGCCAGGCGGCGGATTACCTGCCCCATACCAGCCAGGCGTTTGCGGCGGTGCTGTGCAAGGCGGTGGGGTACAACTCCAGCCTTGAAGAGCAAAGCGCGTTGTACCAGCGCTATGTGAAGGACGGCCCGTACGTGGATTGGGCTGGGGATTTTGGTCATCAATGCCAGGAACCGGACTTCGGCAAGGCGAACAAACGCTACGTGACCCAGGCCCTGGACCCGATCCGCTCGACGCTGCGACCTTACAAGGTTTGGCTGGAAGTGGGCGGGCTCGTGCTGGTGGTGGCAGTGGGGTTGGGGTTGATCAGTCGTCGTCGGCGCAAGGCCCGGATGTCAGCCTCCTGAGGTGAAGCACCCATTGTGGGAGCGAGCTTGCTCGCGATAGCGGCATTGCAGGCACTACCAGTGCCTATGAATGACCTCATCGCGAGCAGGCTCGCTCCCACAGGGGCGGGTGTTATCGCCCGTGGAGCGTTGTTCCTACATCTGCGTCGCCATCCCCTCCACATTCATGGCCGCCTGGCGCAACGCCTCCGAACGGGTAGGGTGCGGGTGGCAGGTCAGGGCGATGTCCTCGGCCGAGGCGCTGAACTCCATGGCCACGCAGTACTCCCCGATCATCTCACTGACGCTCGGGCCCACCAGGTGCACGCCAAGGATTTCATCGGTGCGCTCATCGGCCAGGACCTTGGCGAACCCTTCGGTCTCGTGGTTGATCTTGGCCCGGCTGTTGGCCGTGAACGGAAACTTGCCGACCTTGTAGGCGCGGCCTTCGGCCTTGAGCTGTTCCTCGGTCTGGCCGACGCTGGCCAGCTCCGGACGGGTGTAGATGACGCTGGGGATCAGCGCATAGTTAACCTCGGCGGCCTTGCCGGCGATCTGTTCGATGCAGGCCATGGCTTCGTCTTCGGCCTTGTGGGCCAGCATCGGTCCGGCCGTCACGTCGCCGATCACCCAGACGCCGGGTGCTTCGGTACGGTGATGCTGGTTGGCGAGCATGCCGCGTTTATCGGTGCTCAACCCGACGTTTTCCAACCCCAGCCCTTGCGTGTAGGGCCGTCGACCAATGGCGACCAGCACGTAATCGGCGTCCAGGGACTGTGCTTCGCCGCCCGCCGCCGGTTCGATCTGCAATTGCACACCGCTGGCCGAGGTCGTGGCGCCGGTGACCTTCGAACTCAACTTGAACTGGATACCTTGTTTAGCCAAGGCCCGTTGCAAGGTCTTGCCGGCCTCGCCGTCCACGCCCGGGCAGATGCGATCGAGGTATTCCACCACGGTCACCTGGGCGCCCAGGCGCCGCCAGACCGAGCCCAGCTCGAGGCCGATGACGCCAGCGCCGATCACCACCAGATGTCGGGGCACCTCTCCCAGGGACAAGGCGCCGGTGGAGTCGAGGATGCGCTGGTTGTCGATGGTCACGCCTGGCAGCGGCATGGGTTCCGAGCCGGTGGCGATGACGATGTCCTTGGCGGTGAGTTCGGTCTTGCTGCCATCGTCACCGGTGACGGTCACCTTGCCCGGCCCGTCGATGTGGCCCCAGCCTCTGATCCAGTCGACCTTGTTCTTGCGAAACAGAAACTCGATGCCCTTGGTCAGGCCCGTCACGCTTTCGTCTTTCTGCTTCATCATTTGCGCAAGATTGAGGGTAGGGCTGACCTCAATGCCCAAGTTGGCGAACTCCGTTCCCGTGGCCGCTTCGTACAGTTCCGAAGCGTGCAACAAGGCCTTGGAGGGCATGCAGCCGACGTTCAGGCAGGTGCCGCCCAAGGTGGCTCGACCTTCGACACAGGCGGCCTTCAACCCTAACTGCCCGGCCCGAATCGCCGCGTTATACCCGCCGGGTCCACCGCCCAGAATGACCACGTCGTAGTTGCTCATCGCTGTTCTCCCGCTTGGCCTGATAAAAAATTATGGGCGTAATATGAGCGTTTCCAGAGATTCCGGTCAAGGCTTAAGTCAAGAGGTCGGCGTGGGCCTTGTCATGAAGAATTCAAAACGGAAATTTCACAGTAATCGTTATAAGGTAACGGCATATAACGGGAGCGGCGGTGGCGTCTGCCCACAGGCCCGGATTTTGATCGCCACGAAAGCTGGGGTGGTATGCAAGTCGATCTAGATATCGAGGGGGCACAAGTGGCCGAATGGCCGCGTTTCCAGCGAGCGTCGTTTCAAGGGCGCCGCTTGAAGCGGATCGCCTGCGCCTTGGGAGGCGTGGCGGGATTGGGTCTGGTCCTGGCGTTTTTTATCGGGGTGTTTTCGCCGCAATCGCTGTGGCCGGTCTTGCTGGTCAGCCAAAGTGCGGGACTGTTGGTGTTGGTGGCCGGCTTGCAATCCGCCTGGTGGGTGACGCAATGGCGCAGCAGGGCATTGTGGCCGGCTGTGGATAACCTGCCGACGGAAAACGAGCCTGTTGATAACTTGGGTTGGTATGAGCGGCTGCTGGAGCGCATCGGTGCCCGTTCGGTCGGCCTGCTCAAGCAAATCGGTGCGCCCGCGTTGTGGCTGGCCGGTTGGGCCGTACTGGTAGTGCTGGGCCTTGAGCACGCCTGGGACTTGCAATTGACGGCTGCCGCCCTCGGTGTTTCGGCCAGCGTGGGGGCGGTGCTGTCGTTGCTGTTGGCGTTCGGGTTATTGGTGTTCGAGCGGCAATTGGCCCAGCAGTCCCCCGTGGAATGGCCGGAAGCACCAGCGCTGGCGCAACTGACGCGGGTGGCGATCATCGTGCTGGTGCTTGGCGCCTTGTGCTTGCTGTTCGCTGCAGAAACGTCCATCTGGCCGGTGCGCCTGGCGGTGCTGATGGGGCTGTTGCCGGGGCTGGTGGCGGCGGAGTTGTTGTTGCGCGCGGTGCTATCGTTGTTCATCCCGCGCCGGGACGCCCTGGAACCGACGCTGCTGGGCCGCAGTGTTATCGCCGATCTGCTGCGCTGGCCGCCGCAACCGTGGCTGGCCTTGCAGCATGAACTGCATAACCGTTTCGGCATCGACCTGCGCCAGATCTGGGCCTTCAGCTACATGCGTCGGGCTTTTTTGCCAGTGTTGGCGTTGGTGGCGATGGTGGGGTGGTTGTTGACAGGTGTGCACGAAGTGCCGCTGCAGGGGCGGGGTATCTATGAGCGCTTCGGTAAACCGGTAGAGGTGTTCGGTCCCGGCTTGCATGTCGCGTTGCCTTGGCCGTGGGGCAGGGTGCTCAACGTCGAGAATGGCGTTGTGCATGAACTGGCGACCAGCGTCGCGCAGAGTCGTGCAGAGGTCGAGGCTGAAGCGGCGGAGGGGCCGGCACCGGCCATTGCCAATCGGTTATGGGACGCCAGCCATGTGAACGACAAATCCCAGGTCATTGCCAGCCGTCGTGCCGACCAGCAGAGCTTCCAGATCGTCAACATGGATGTGCGTTTTGTCTATCGCATCGGCCTGACGGATGCCGCGGCATTGGCGGCGACTTACAACAGCGCCGATGTGCCGACGCTGATCCGCAGCACTGCCAGCCGCATCCTGGTGCATGAGTTTGCCTCGCGTACGTTGGATGGTTTGCTGGGTGCCGACCGCGTGAGCCTGGCCGACGAAATCGGTCGCGCTGTCCAGGCTGATCTGCAATCCCTCGACAGCGGTGTGGAAATCCTGGCGACGGTGGTGGAGGCGATTCATCCGCCGGCCGGTGCGGCCAATGCCTACCACGGCGTGCAGGCCGCGCAGATCGGCGCCCAGGCATTGATCGCCCGGGAGCGTGGCGCGGCGGCGGAACAGACCAACCAGGCGCAATTGCAAGCCAGCATCGCCCATGACCGGGCCATTGCCACTGCGCGGGAAATCAACGCGACCGCCCGGGCTGCCGATTTGCGTTTCAACGCCGACCGCAAAGCCTACGCCACGGCGGGGCACGCTTTTGTGCTGGAACATTATTTGAGCCAACTGAGCCAGGGCCTCGGCAATGCCCAGTTGCTGATTCTCGATCATCGCCTGGGCGGTAGCAGCAACGCGCCGACCATCGACTTGCGAACCTTCACGCTGCCGGCCGACCCCGCGTCGCCGCGTAACCCTGTCCCGCCAGGAGCTGCCCATTGAGCCAGTCCTCTTCACACGGTCACCACGACCACGCCGGTCACGATCACGGCCATGCCGGTCATCACCATGGTCATCATCACCACCATCACGGCGACCCGCAGCAAGCCGGGCCATTTCCTTGGCGACGGATGGGCTGGGCCGTGTTGCTGGTGGCCTTTGCCGTCGCGGCCGCGAGCCTGGTGCAAGTGCGGTCGGGGGAGGCCACGGTCATTACCCGTTTCGGCAATCCGGCCCGGGTGCTGCTGCAACCTGGCCTGGGGTGGCGCTGGCCGGCGCCATTCGAGGCGGCGATCCCGGTGGACCTGCGATTGCGCACCACCTCAAGCGGCCTGCAGGATGTCGGTACCCGCGATGGACTGCGGATCATTGTCCAGGCCTACGTGGCCTGGCAGGTCCAGGGTGACCCGGACAACGTGCAGCGTTTCATGCGCGCGGTGCAGAACCAACCGGACGAAGCTGCGCGGCAGATCCGCACATTTGTCGGCTCCGCGCTGGAAACCACGGCCGCCAGTTTTGACCTGGCGAACCTGGTCAACACCGATGCCAGCCAAGTACGCATTGCCGATTTCGAAGCGCAGTTGCGTCAGCAGATCGATCAACAGTTGCTCACCACTTACGGTGTACGGGTGTTGCAAGTCGGTATCGAACGCCTGACGTTGCCATCGGTAACGCTGACTGCAACGGTCGACCGCATGCGAGCCGAGCGCGAAACCATCGCCACCGAACGCACCGCCATCGGCAAGCGCGAAGCGGCGCAGATTCGCTCCGCCGCAGAACGTGATGCCCGCGTCGTGCAAGCCGATGCCACGGTAAAGGCCGCTGATATCGAGGCGCAATCCCGGGTAGACGCGGCCGAAATTTATGGCCGGGCATACGCCGGCTCTCCCCAGCTCTACAACCTGCTCCGTTCGCTGGACACCTTGGGCACCATCGTCAGCCCAGGCACCAAGCTGATTTTGCGCACCGATGCCGCACCATTCCGTGTCCTGGTGGACGGTCCTGCTTCCATGGACGGCAAAGGTGGAACACAACCATGAGTTTGGTTCCACGTGGAACAAATGCGTTATCCAGTCCGTGGATCCAGGCCGGGCGTTTGGCGTTTCTAGCGCTTTACGCTGTCACGGTGTTGGCGGCGTTGGCCTGGGTCTTTTCCAACGTGCGCCAGATCGACCCGCAGAGTCGTGCGGTGGTGCTGCACTTCGGCGCCTTGGATCGTATCCAGAATGCCGGCCTCTTGCTGGCTTGGCCGCGCCCCGTGGAACAAGTGATCCTGCTGCCAGCAGCGGATCGGGTGCTGGAACGGCGGGTGGAAAACCTGCTGCGCTCGGACGCGGCCTTGCAGGCTGATCGTGTGGCCAGTTTCGCCACGCCGGTCAGCGATGCATTGGCCGGCTCTGGTTATTTATTGACCGGTGATGCCGGTGTGGTGCAACTGGATGTGCGGGTGTTCTATAAGGTCACGGACCCTTACGCTTTCGTCTTGCAAGGCGAACATGTCCTGCCGGCACTGGATCGACTGGCGACCCGCAGTGCCGTGGCCCTGACCGCGGCCCGGGACCTGGACACCATTCTGGTGGCTCGCCCCGAACTGATGGGCAGTGACAACCAGGCGGCCGAGCGCCGCGAGCGCTTGCGAGGCGATCTGGTTCAGGGGCTTAACCGACGCCTGGCTGACCTGGCGGCGACGGGGCAGGGGCTGGGCATCGAAGTGGTGCGGGTCGACGTGCAATCGAGTCTGCCCGGGCCGGCGGTGAGTGCTTTTAACGCGGTACTGACCGCCAGCCAGCAGGCCGACAAAGCCGTGGCCAACGCACGGACTGAAGCGGAAAAACTCACCCAGGTCGCCCGCCAGGACGCTGACCGTGCCGTGCAAGTCGCCCATGCCCAGGCCAGCGAGCGGCTTGCCAAGGCTTCGGCCGACACGGCCACGGTGCTCGGGCTGGCGAAGACCCAGGGCAGCGATCCGCAAATGCTGCTGCGCCTGTATCGCGAACGCATGCCTGCCATCCTTCGCCAGGCCGGTTCAGTGACCACGGTCGACCCGAAAGACGATTCTCGGCTGATCATCCAGGGAGCCGGCCAATGACCGCTCGAACACCCGCTGTACCGGTGTTGTCCTCGGCGGAGCAACGCATCGCCGCCCGGCAACTGACCTTGGCGATGCTCGCTCTCGGCTTGCTCGCGTTGGGCCTGGCCTGGCGCGGTTGGTCGCCAGAGCAGAGCGGCGTCAGCCAACTGCTGTTGGGGTTCGCCTCGCTGTTGGTGGCGGTGCCGGTGATGCGTTCGGCCTGGTACAGCTTGCGGTACCCAAGCCTGCACGGAATCACTGACCAACTGATCGCCCTGGCGATGCTCGGCGCCTGGGCCACCGGCGATCTGCTGACCGCGGCGTTGCTGCCGATCATCATGATCTTCGGCCATGTGCTGGAAGAGCGCAGTGTCATCGGTTCCCAAGAGGCGATCCATGCCCTTGGCCAACTGACCCGCAGCCAAGGTCGCAAGGTACAGGCCGACGGCTCGATCATCGACGTCGACAATGCGACGCTCCAGGCCGGCGATGTCGTGGAGGTGCGCGCGGGTGACCGGGTGCCGGCCGATGGTCGGGTGTTGTCCGGCCAGGCCAGCCTCGACACCGCGCCCATCACCGGTGAGTCGGTGCCGCTGGAGGCGGTGGTCGGCACGGAAGTCTTCGGTGGTGCGATCAACCTCGATGGCCTGCTGCGCCTGGAGGTGACCCGTACTGGCGAAGAGTCCACCTTGGGCAAGGTCATCGCCCTGATGCAAAACGCCGAACGCTCCAAGCCACCCATCACCCGTTTGCTGGAACGCTACGCCGGCAGTTACCTGGTATTGGTGTTGTTGCTGGCGGCAGTGACCTGGTTCGTGACCAACGATGCCCAGGCGATGTTGGCGGTATTGGTGGCGGCGTGTCCCTGCGCGTTGGTGCTGTCGGCGCCGGCCACCGCCATTGCCGGGATCGCGGTGGCGGCGCGCCACGGGATCCTGATCCGCAGCTCGGCCTTCCTGGAGGAACTGGCGGACCTGACCTCGTTGGTCGTCGACAAGACGGGTACCTTGACCTATGGCGTGCTGCGCCTGCAATCCATCGAACCTGCCCAGGATGCTCACGCATCGTTGTTGCTGCCGCTGGCTGCCAGCCTCGGGTCGGCCAGCAGTCATCCGGTCAGTCGTGCCTTGGCGGGGCTGGTGGAACAGGACAACTGCCTGGCCCTGACGGACATTCGTGAGCGCCAAGGGTTGGGGGTGGTCGCGATGACGGCTCAGGGCGAAGCGGCCCTCGGTCGGCCGGAGTTGTTTGCACAGTTGGGCATTCAAACCCCAGCGGTTCCTGAGCACGACGGCCCGATTGCCGGTCTGGCGCTGGATGGGCAGTTCCTCGCCTGGTTGCTGTTGGCCGACAGCGTCAAGCCGGAGGCACAGGTGGCCATGGCCGAGTTGCGCGAGTTGGGTCTGGGCCGTCAGTTGCTGTTGACCGGCGACCGCCAGAGCGTGGCCACGACCCTGGCCCGGGATGTCGGCATCGGCGATGTGCAAGCCCAGGCCTTGCCGGAAGACAAACTCAAGCGGGTCATGGCTGAAATCGACCATGGGTTCCGCCCGATGGTGGTGGGCGATGGCATCAACGACTCCCTGGCGCTCAAGGCCGGTGTGGTGGGCGTCGCCATGGGAGCCGGAGGTGCAGACATCGCCTTGGCGTCAGCAGACATCGTGCTGATCGGCAGCGACCTGCGGCGCCTCGGCACCTGCGTGCGACTGAGTCGCCAGTGTCGGCGCACGTTGCAGGTCAACGTGATCATTGGCCTGGGCTGGACGCTGGCCATCGTTGCCTTTGCCGCCTTCGGCTGGCTTGGCGCGGCGGGGGCGATGATCGCTGCGTTGCTGCACAATCTCAGTACCCTGCTAGTGTTAGGTAATGCCGGGCGCTTGCTGCGGTTCCAGGAGCCACTGCTCAAGATCCAAGCGAAGGGCACCGTTGGGTAGGGTCAGCGAACTGTGCGTTGTACTTGCAGTCTGCTATTGGAGAGGGCGTGCCAGCGCAGGAGTTACCCGCCACAGGAGTGATTTGGGACAGCGATAGAAAAAGGCTATAAATTCGATAGCCTGCTATTTTTCTAGCATGGTCTACCCTCATTTCAGACGTCTGAAACAAGGGGGATTTTCCATGCTCGCGCAACTTCCACCGGCCTTACAGAATCTGCATTTACCGCTTCGGCTGCGGCTCTGGGATGGCCATGAATTTTCACTGGGGGCCGACCCCAGCGTCACGATTGTGGTCAAGGACCCACAAATGGTCGCGCAATTCACTCACCCCAGCCTGGACGCATTGGGGGCGGCGTTTGTCGAAGGCAAACTGGAACTCGAAGGCCCGATCCACGAAGTCATTCGGGTCTGCGATGAATTGAGCCAGGCCTTGGTCGAGGACGATCCCGACAACCAGCCGGTGCGCTCGGTCCACGACAAGGAAACCGACGCCAAGGCGATCTCCTACCACTACGATCTTTCCAACGCGTTTTATCAGCTATGGCTCGACAGCGACATGGCCTATTCCTGTGCCTATTTCGAGACGGGCAGCGAAACCCTCGAGCAGGCCCAGCAAGCCAAGTTTCGCCACCTGTGTCGCAAGCTGCGATTGCAACCGGGTGACTACCTGCTGGATGTCGGTTGCGGATGGGGCGGCCTGGCGCGTTATGCCGCGCGGGAGTTTGGTGCCAAAGTCTTCGGCATTACCCTGAGCAAGGCGCAGCTGGCGTTGGCCCGGGAACGGGTCAAGGCCGAAGGCCTGGAGGATCAGGTCGAGTTGCAACTGCTGGACTACCGCGACCTGCCCCAGGACGGCCGCTTCGACAAAGTGGTCAGCGTGGGTATGTTCGAGCATGTCGGCCACGCCAACCTCGAGCAGTACTGCAAGACGCTGTTCGGCGCCGTGCGCGAAGGTGGGCTGGTGATGAACCATGGCATCACCGCCAAGCACACCGACGGGCGTCCGGTCGGTCGCGGCGCGGGCGAGTTCATTGAGAAGTACGTATTCCCCAACGGCGAGCTGCCGCACCTGTCGATGATTTCCGCGCAGATCAGTGAAGCGGGGCTGGAGATCGTCGATGTGGAAAGCTTGCGCACGCACTATGCGCGCACGCTCGATCACTGGAGTGAACGCCTGGAGGACAATCTCGAGGCAGCGTCGAAGGAAGTGCCGGAGCAGGCATTGCGGATCTGGCGTCTGTACCTGGCCGGGTGCGCCTACGCGTTCGCCAAGGGCTGGATCAATCTGCACCAGATCCTGGCGGTGAAGGCCCATGCCGACGGTAGCCATGAGCTGCCATGGACCCGCGACGACATCTACACCCCTTAAAGAATCGGGGAAATAAGCCGGGCGATCCGCATGCCGATCTTCTGCAGGCGGTGGGTCTCCCGGCTTTCCTGTTTGTCGATTTCCTGGGCTTGGGCGAAGTCCTCTTCAAGCATTTGCTCGACCTCACTGGCGAACGGGATATCCACGGTGAGCAGCATGACTTCGAAGTTCAAGCGGAACGAACGGTTGTCCAGGTTCGCACTGCCAATGGCGCTGATTTCCCGGTCGATCAACACCACTTTCTGATGCAGGAAGCCCGGCCCATAACGGAACATCCGCACACCGGCCCGTACCGCTTCAAACGCGTACAGGCTGGACGCTGCGTAGACGATCTTGTGGTCGGGCCGCGAGGGCAGCAGGATGCGCACATCCACGCCGCGCAGTACCGCCAGGCGCAAGGCTGCGAACACCGCTTCGTCGGGGATGAAGTAGGGCGTGGTGATCCAGACGCGTTCGCTGGCGGCGTGAATGGCCTCGACGAAAAACAGCGAGCAGGTTTCATAGGCGTCGGCCGGGCCGCTGGCCAGCAACTGGCAAAGCACACCATCGTCCGGGTAGCTGTCCGGCAGGATCAGCGGGGGCAGGGAACGGGCTGCCCAGAACCAGTCTTCGGCGAACGACTCTTGCATGCTCGCCACCACCGGCCCGCGCACTTGCACATGGGTGTCGCGCCACGGCGCCAAGGGTGGTTTATCGCCCATGTATTCGTCACCGATGTTGTGCCCGCCGACGAACCCTTGCACGCCGTCCACCACCACGATCTTTCTATGGTTGCGAAAGTTGACCTGGAATCGGTTGAGCCAGCCGCTGCGGGTGGCGAACGCTTTTACGTGGACGCCACCGTCGCGCAAGGCTTGCACGTAGCGGTGGGGCAGGGAGTGGCTGCCAATGCGGTCATAGAGCAGGTACACGGCCACGCCTTCGGCGGCTTTCTTCAAGAGCAGCGAGTGCAAGCGTTGACCGAGGCGGTCGTCATGGATGATGAAGAACTGGATTAGCACGGCCTGTCGTGCCTGTTCGATGGCCTGGAAAATCGCCTCGAACGTGGCGTGGCCGTTGACCAGCAAACGCACCTGATTATTGGCCAGGCATGGTGTGCGTCCCAGTTTCGGCATGGCCCGTAACGAGGCGTAGGCTTGGGAGGCGCGAGCGGTCAGGGCTTCTTCTACCCAGGGGCGCCAGTTCAATTCGGAGATTGCCTTGCGCATTTCTTCGTTGGCTTGCCGGCGCGCCTTGATGTAACCATCGAACGTGCTGCGGCCGAACACCAGGTAAGGAATCAACGTCAGGTAGGGAATGAAGGTCAGCGACAGGGCCCAGGCAATCGAGCCTTGGGCGGTGCGCACCGTCAGCACGGCGTGGACGGCGGCAATGGAACCCAGGGTGTGGAGCAGCGCGATCAGGTAACCGAAAACATGCGGGCCGAAATAATCCATGGGGCAGCCTTGCTCCTGAAGTTTCAATGCTTAACAGACCATGTTCCGTGACGAATGTCGCTATTTAATTCACAGGTCCGGGCCCTGAACCGAAGCCCGTGGACGGCGTCTAACGGCCACTTGTCCTCTGGAGTTCGTGTAATGAATGTTCGTCTGCTGGGTGTGGCCTTGGCGATGGGTTTGTCGGTTCCGATGGCGGCTCAGGCGCAGATGCTCCAGCCGGGTTTGTGGGAATTGACCACCAGCAATATGAAGGTCGATAACCAGAACCTGCCGGACCTGCAACTGATCCTTGGCCAGTTGCAAACCCAGATGACCCCGGAGCAACGGGCGATGCTGGAAAAGCAGGGGATTACCATGGGGGGTAAAGGCATTCGCGTGTGCCTGACCCCGGCGCAGGTGCAAACCAATGACATTCCGCTGCAAGACCCGCAATCGGGTTGCAAGCAGCAGATCACCGAGCGCACCGGCAATCAGTGGAAGTTTCGCTTCAGTTGCCCGAAAGCCCAGGGTACTGGGGTCGCGACATTCCAGAGTGATCGTGAATTCACCACCAAGGTCAACGGCACGTTCAATGCCACCGGCATCCAGCAGAACGGTAGCCTCGACACTCGTGCGGTCTGGCTGGGGCAGGATTGCGGGACGGTCAAGCCGAGGGCTTGAAGCTCATTTGAAGTAATCGCTTGGTGAGCCTGTGGGAGCCAGGCTTGCTCGCGATGCAGACAATTCGGTGAGTCGCCAAGGGCGTCACAGTTCATCGCGGGCAAGCCTTGCTCCCACAAATGCTCTAAGGCCGACTCAGCGCCTCGTACAACGTATTGAGGTTGTATTCGAACAGGCCGGTGAACGTGCTCGCCGGTCCGCTGGCGGCGAGTGCGTCGGAGTACAGCGTGCCGCCGATGTGAGCGCCGCTCTCGTCGGCGATCTGCTTGAGCAGGCGCGCGTCCTTGATGTTTTCCATGAACACCGCTTTGACTTTCGCCTGACGGATCTGGGTAATCAGCGCCGCGACTTCTGCTGCCGACGGTTCACGTTCGGTGGATAACCCCTGGGGCGCCATGAACTCGATGCCATAGGCCTGGCCCAGGTAACCGAATGCATCGTGGGACGTTACGATCTTGCGATTACCGGCAGGCAATGCGCCGAGCTTGGCCTTGGCTTCGGCGAGTAGGGCGTAGATTTTCTTCAGGTATGCCTGACTGTTGCGTTCGTAGTCGGCCTTGTTGGCCGGGTCGGCAGCTTCCAGTGCCTTGGTGATGTTGCTGACATACAGCTCGGCGTTCGCCAGGTTGTGCCACGCGTGCGGGTCGGGGATGGTCTCGCCGTCCTCATCCAGTGACCGGGGGATGACGCCACGGCTGGCGCTGATCACCGGGGCGCCAGTTTCGGTGCTGGTCACCAGGCGGTCCAGCCACGGCTCGAAGCCCAAGCCATTCTTGATGATCAGTTTTGCCCTGAGCAACGCCTTGGCGTCGTCTGGGGTGGGTTCGTAGGTGTGTGCATCGGCGTCCGGCCCGACCATGTTGGTGATTTGAATATGCTCACCACCGACCTGTCGGGTCATGTCGGCGAGGATGCTGAAGCTGGTCACCACCTGGAGTTTTTCGGCGGCGGACAGGGACATGGACAGCATCAGACTGATTAGCACGAGCAGTACGCGCATCGGGAAACACCTCATTGGGATGTGAGCAAGGGCGGGCGGCGCAGCAAACCGTGCACCGGCCCGAATACCACCGACAGCAGATACGACACGCCCGCCACCAGAACGATGGACGGTCCGCTGGGCAGTGAGTAATAGAACGACAACAGCAGGCCAAGCCAAACCGAGAGGCAACCGAGCAGCGCGGCGATCAGCATCAGCAGCGGCAGGCGACGGCTCCAGAATCGCGACGCGGCGGCCGGCAGCATCATCAGGCCGACCACCATCAACGCGCCGATGGCCTGGAAACCGATCACCAGGTTCAGCACCACCAATGTCAGGAACACGCCGTGGGCCAAAGGGCCGAGACGACTGACGGTTTGCAGGAACAGCGGGTCGAGGGTATCGAGCAGCAGCGTTCGATAAATCAACGCCATTGCCACCAGGCTGGCGCCGGAAACCCACAACATGCCGGTGAGTGTGGGGCCGTCCACCGCCAAGGCCGAGCCAAACAGCAGGTGCAGCAAGTCCAGGCGTTTGCCGGCCATGCCGAGGATCAACACGCCGGCCGCCAGGGAAATGGGATAAATCGCCGCGAGGCTGGCGTCCTCTCGTAGGCCAGTGCGCCGGGTAATCCAGGCGGCGAGCCCGGCCATGCTCAGGCCCGCGCCCAGGCCGCCCAGGGTCAAGGCCGGCAGGCTCAGCCCGGCAAACCAGAAGCCCAGGGCGGCGCCGGGCAGGATGCCGTGAGCCACGGCGTCACCGATCAGGCTCATGCGCCGAAGAATCAGGAACACACCCAACGGCGCCGTGCTGCACGCCAACACCAGGCCACCCAGCAAGGCCCGACGCATGAAGACGAACTCTTGGAAGGGTTGCCAGAAATGCGTGGCCACGAGCATCAGGCCACCCACGCATGGGGTTGTTGGGCGATCAAATCGACACTGCGGCCCAGCACGCAGCCGGTGTTTTTGATCAGCAGCGTATGGGGGACATGTTGGCGTACCGCTGCCAGATCATGACACACCACCACGATGGTCCTGCCTGCTGCGTGCCAGCGATGGATGTGTTTCCACAGTAGCGCCTGGCCTTGTTCGTCGAGGGCGGCGTGGGGTTCGTCGAGCAACAGCAAGGGCGCTTCGGCCAGGCTCAGGCGAGCGAGCAGGGCGCGTTGCAGCTCGCCTCCCGACAGCGCCATGAGCGGACGCTGCTCAAGGCCGTTCAATGCCCAATCGTCCAGTACGGTCTGCAGTAACTGTCTACGCATGGCTGGCGTGTGGCGATTGCCCCAAGAACCGGCGGCCACCAGGTCTTGCAAGTTGATGGGAAATTGCCGATCCAGATGTTGCTGCTGGGGCATGAATGAGACGCCACCACGTCGTGGAACATTCAAGGCGACTTTGCCGGCCAGCGGCTTTTGCAGCCCCGCGAGCACTTTCAACAGGCTGCTTTTGCCCGAACCGTTGGCGCCGATGATGGCGGTGAGGCTGCCTGCCGGTCGCTCCATGGCGAGGGGCGGTGTGAGGGGTTGTCCGGGTGCACCCCAGCGCAGTGCTTGGCAGTCGATCATGATGGCTCCCGGGTCCAGCGGCTTTGCGCCACGGCGTCATGGGCATGAAGGCTTTCGGCATGAACGACGCGTACATCCAGGGCGGTGATCTCCGTTGAGCGGGCCAGGGCCGTGCTCAATCGCCGCGCGGCGTCTTCGCAGAACATCAGGTTTTGCCCGTTGGCCAGGGCGAAGGCTTGTTCATCGGCGCGTTTCACGGCGGTCTGCACGGCGGTGCCAAGGGCTGCTTCGGCTTGGTTGATGAATGACTGCAGTGGTAATTCGTCGACAGCGGTGTCCAGACGCAGGGTCAAGGTCGCCGTGCTGCGCTGGCTATGAGGGGTGGCGACAATGCCGTTCGATGAGCCCAGCCAGGCGAGAATTTCGGCATGCTCAAGTTTCTTGTTAGCGAAGTCGTCGACAAATTGCTGTTGGATCAACTGCCGGGCAAGGGCCGCCGAACAAGGGCAAGTCGAGGAATAGGGGATCTGAATTTTTAGTTCCACGTGGAACATTGTGTTTTTCAACTGAGCTTCGATGCTCACCGGATAACCTTTCCAGCCTGCCAACGGGCTTATTAACGCCGGACGTTTGAGCAGTAGATTGGTATGCACGCTGAGCGAAGCCGCATGGGATAAGCCTTCATGGCTATCAAGAAATTGCTCCAGGATTCGGCGCAATAGCGCTGGAGAAAGTGGCGTCTCTTCCAGCAATCCCAGCGCCAGATATAAGCGCGACATATGAATGCCGCGTGCCTCGCTGTCATCGAGGCTCACACCAGCGTCGACCGTTGCGCTGAGGCGCTGGCCATCAATCAACACCGGCGTTGCGATACCACACATGCCTACCCAATCAAGGGGCAGGGTTTGATGTGAAACCTGCGCAGCCACATCGGGCAGCGTTAACGCATTCATGGTCAAGGCCCATCGAAGGTTAAAATTAGATGTTATAGTATAACAGTTAATTTCAAGAAACCTTTTCCATGAAAGGAGTTTCATCTCCCTGAATGTTCACGTTCCACGTGAAACATTAACGCGATGAATCCTGGCACCCGTTCATGCGCCCGCATGTAAATGCACCGGTGCTACCGCCCGAGCTGGAAAAACGATTGAGGGTGGTCCAGCCCACACGCCGGCTATATCCAACCCAACTTTCTCCATCCGACGCCAGTCCGGTAAAGAACGTGAGCTGACCATAACGGCTGTTCGTTTGCGCCCAATAGCGGCGACTGGCGGCTTCAAAACCGCGCAAATAAAGAGTGTTTCCAGCCGTCGCAACGCTATAGGCATTGCCTTGCATATCCACACACGCCAGCAAATTCGCGCTACGGGTGCAGTTTGCCAAGAGCGGAGTCTGGGCCGCAGCGCCTAACGCCCACAGCAACAGTGAGCCCGCAAAAATAAAATTCAGAGGATTGCGCATGAATGGATCTCAGACCAATGAGGAGCGGCGGGGCTGGTTGAATTGTGTTGTTATACTATAACATAAAAATAACCAGGCCCTGAACCCAGCCGAACCCTGGAAACGAGCCGTTATCGAAGCGGCCGCCCGATGAGGATATACCTGATGCCCAATCGTCTTCCCGTCACCGTACTTTCCGGATTCCTCGGTGCCGGTAAAAGCACACTGCTCAATCACATCCTGCGTAATCGCGACAACCTGCGGGTTGCTGTGATCGTCAACGATATGAGCGAGATCAACATCGATGGCAGCGAAGTCCAGCGAGATGTCACCCTGAGTCGTTCCGAAGAGAAACTGGTGGAAATGAGCAACGGCTGTATCTGCTGCACGTTGCGCGAGGACTTGCTCGAAGAAGTCGGGCAACTCGCCAGGGAAGGGCGTTTCGACTACTTGCTGATCGAGTCCACCGGTATTTCCGAACCGCTGCCAGTGGCGGAAACCTTCACGTTTCGCGATGAAGAGGGCCGAAGCCTGGCCGATGTGGCGCGACTCGATACCCTGGTCACGGTGGTCGATGGGGTGAATTTCCTGCTGGATTACCAGGCCGCCGAAAGCCTGGCGTCACGGGGCGAAACCCTGGGTGAGGAGGATGAGCGCTCGATCACCGATCTGCTGGTCGAACAAATCGAGTTTGCCGACGTGATTCTGATCAGCAAGATCGACCTGATCAGCCAGCATGAGCGGGAGGAATTGACCGCGATTCTGCAGCGTCTCAACGCCCAGGCGCAGATCATTCCCATGGTCATGGGGCAGGTGCCACTGGGCAGAATCCTCGACACCGGCCTTTTCGACTTCGAGCGCGCCGCCCAGGCACCTGGCTGGCTACAGGAGCTGCGCGGTGAGCACGTGCCAGAAACCGAGGAATACGGCATCGCCTCGACCGCTTATCGGGCTCGCCGACCGTTTCATCCCCAGCGGTTCTTCAACTTCATCGACCGGCCGTGGCCCAATGGCAAACTCCTGCGCTCCAAGGGGTTCTTCTGGCTGGCCAGCAAGCCTGAGGAGGCGGGCAGCTGGTCTCAGGCTGGCGGCTTGATGCGACATGGCTTCGCCGGGCGCTGGTGGCGGTTCGTGCCGAAAAACCAATGGCCGCAGGACGAAGAGAGCACCGCGGCGATCATGAAGAACTGGCTGGCTGCCACAGGCGATTGCCGCCAGGAGCTGGTCTTCATTGGTCAGGACATTGATTTTGGCCAACTCGCCGCTGAACTGGATGCTTGCCTGCTCACCGATGCGGAAATGGCCCTCGGGGTCGAAAATTGGCGCTTGTTGCCGGATCCGTTCGGGCCGTGGCATGAAGAGGTTGCAGCGTGATGCTGGCGCCCAGTCTGAAACGAGCGACGCAGGTACGACAGGCCCAAGGTGATACGCCAGGGGTATTCACGCAGATCCTGGACGACGGCACCAACCTGGCGGTCTGGCAGCGTCAGCTTCCCGCCCACATCAGCGATTTTGCGGCCATGGTGCTGGCGATGGACCAGCCGCTGGCTGAATCACGGGTGCTCGATTTGCCAGAGGAAGACACCCAGCCAGCGCTGCACGGTCTGGCCGCGGGTTTCGGTGACCTGCAGGGCTATGAGGGCTTTATCGCCGATGTTTCCTGGCTGGTCTGTGCGTTTGCCTGCCTGTTGGACGCGCAACGTGTCGGTCTGCGCCTGCGCACGCTGGACAAGGCCATGTGCCCGCGCTTCCACGTTGACCACGTACCGGTGCGGCTGCTGACCACTTATGCGGGCGTCGGCAGCCAGTGGCTCAAGGAAGAGGCCATGGACCGTCGGTACCTGGCACAGCCAGAGGCAGAGCCGGTTGATCCGCGCGTGATCCAGCAGTTTGGTTGCGGTGATGTCGGCTTGCTTAAAGGCGAGAAATGGCACGGTAATGAGGGGTTCGGCCTGATCCATCGCTCGCCGGCGCCTGCGTCGGGAGAGCGTCGCCTGATTCTCACGCTGGATTGGCTGGCTTAGGGCTTGAGCCAGGTGCCTTGGCTTTGCCCTTCGCAAAATGGCTGCAGGTACGCGGCATCGGTCGCCACGCCGTAATAGTGAATATCCTGGCGGTAAGGCATATTGGCGACCTGGGCGTTGCTGCATACGCCGAACGCGCCGCCAGGGCATTGATCGACGTATTGCACCTCGACCTTCTGGCCGGCAAGGTTTGGCTGGCAGAAGCCATCGGCAAACAGCTTCTGCGGAATGCTGCGGTTCTGTTGGCAGACTTTCACATCGAGTCGCTCCGCCTGGCTGTGAACCACGCAGGCCTGGGCCAGCGCCTGGTCCGACATCAGTGCCAGTAACAACCAGCCGATCAATCGCATATTCACCTCCATCGAAAGCCGTCGATTATGTTGCAGCACATTCCCACCCATGTCATCGCCGGCCCCTTGGGCGCCGGCAAGACCAGCCTGATCAAGCATCTGCTGGCCCAGCGACCGGTCAATGAACGCTGGGCGGTGCTGATCAACGAGTTCGGCCAGATCGGCCTGGATGCCGCGCTGCTGACCCAGGCTGGCGATGGTATCGCACTGGGCGAAGTGGCCGGCGGCTGCTTGTGCTGCGTCAACGGCGCGCCGTTTCAGATCGGTCTTGGGCGTTTGCTGCGCAAGGCCCGGCCGGATCGGCTGTTCATCGAACCCTCGGGCCTGGGTCATCCGGCACAGTTGATGCGGCAACTGAGTGAGGCGCCCTGGCTCGGCGTGCTCGCGGTACAACCTTGTGTGCTGGTGTTGGATGCCCGGGCGATGGCGGACGGCAAACCCTTGCCCGATGCGCAGCGACAAACCCTGGCGGATGCCGGACTGCTGGTGCTGAACAAATCCGAGAGCCTCACGCAAGCCGATCGCGAACGGGTGACGGCGCAACTGTCAGGGGCTGCGTTGTACTGGACGCAACACGCGGCATTACCGATCGATCGATTGCCAGGCCTCGGGGCTAAGGGCAGCGGGTCTGTGGATAACGTGAACCTGCCCAAGAGTCTGGGGCAGATCCCGGCCATCTGGACCGACCCGACGCAACCCATCTGCCTGTATCAGCAGCAGGACGGAGGCTGGAGTATCGGCTGGCGCTGGCACCCAAGCCAACGATTCGACGCGGCGGCGCTGACGCGATGGCTACAAGACCAGGGCTGGAAACGGGCGAAGATGGTTATCCACAGCCGCGACGGTTGGGTTTCAGCCAATGCGTTGGAGGGGGCGGCGCTGGGCTGGCAAGCCAGCGAGTGGCGCCAGGATTCTCGGGTCGAGCTGATTTTCCATCAGCCGCAAGACGTCGATCGCCTGAAAGCCGGTCTGGTGAGTTGTCGATGTCCCTGAATCAGCCCTGTTTCAAGGCTTCCACTTGTTGTGTTCCTGGCGCCATTGGCTCAATTCGATGACTTCAGCCCTGGGCCTGGTCTGGACCGGTTCGATAGGCGCTGGCGGTGTTTCTTCGAAGGGCATCGGGTAGGGCGCCAGCTCTATATGTGCGCTGTGGGCACCAAATTGGGTGATGGTGCCCGAATGGCGGCTTTCGCCGGTGACGGTGAACTCGAAGTTGTAGACGCGAGCCAGGCGTCGTCGTCCATTGGCGTCCTTCACGAAGCCGATTTTTTTCAGCGCCACATTGCCGTCCAGCAGCTCGATCTTGAGGTTGGCGCAATGCTGCATGACCCTCGCCAACGCCCGTTCGCGCAAGCCATGGTTGTGCCACAGCCAGGCGCCGCCGGTAGCCAGCAGCATCAGCACGAAGATGTTTCCAAGGGTCAGCATGAACGAAGTGCTCCAACAAGTTGCTGTCAGCTTAACTGTCTCGCCGGTCTGTCGTACAGGCTGCGTTTAGTCGCATACTGCGCGGCTTGAATTTCAATCGTTTTACGGAAACTTCCCGCATGAAACGTACGCCTCATCTGCTTGCCATTCAGTCCCACGTGGTGTTCGGTCACGCTGGCAACAGCGCCGCAGTGTTTCCGATGCAGCGGGTCGGCGTGAACGTCTGGCCGCTCAATACCGTGCAGTTTTCCAATCACACCCAGTACGGCCAATGGGCCGGTGAGGTGTTGGCGCCAGAGCAGATACCGGCATTGGTGGAAGGCATTGCCGCTATCGGTGAGCTGGGGCATTGCGATGCGGTGTTGTCCGGTTACCTGGGCAGCGCGGCTCAGGGGCGGGCGATTCTGACGGGCGTGGCGCGGATCAAGGCCGCCAACCCCAAGGCGCTGTACCTGTGCGACCCGGTCATGGGGCACCCTGAGAAGGGCTGCATCGTGGCGCCCGAGGTGAGCGAATTTCTCCTGGAAGAAGCCGCTGCCGTGGCGGACCTCATGTGCCCGAACCAACTGGAGCTGGACAGTTTTTCGGGGCGCAAGGCGCAGTCGTTGCTGGACTGCCTGGCCATGGCCCGCGCGTTGCTGGCCCGTGGCCCGAAGGCGGTGCTGGTCAAGCACCTGGTCTACCCCGGCAAACCCGATGACAGTTTCGAAATGCTGCTGGTGACCGCCAATGACAGTTGGCACCTGCGTCGTCCACTGCTGGCTTTCCCGCGCCAGCCGGTGGGGGTGGGCGACCTGACGTCGGGCCTGTTCCTGGCTCGGATTCTGCTGGGGGACAGTTTGGTCGCGGCGTTCGAATTCACCGCCGCGGCGGTGCACGAAGTGTTGCTGGAGACCCAGGCCTGTACCAGCTACGAGCTGGAACTGGTCCGCGCCCAGGACCGGATCGCCCATCCACGGGTGCGCTTCGAGGCTGTGCCAATCAGCCTCTGATCGCCCGTGGAGATGCTGCAAATCCCTGTGGGAGCAAGCTTGCTCGCGATGAGGCCATCACACTCAACATCGATGCTGGCTGTGACACCGCCATCGCGAGCAAGCGCGCTCCCGGCGGCTGATTAAGGCCCGTCCGCCTTGATCTCCTGGTAGCGCCTCTCCAGTTCCTGGCGGATCTGCCGGCGTTGCTGGGCTTGTTCGTAGCGGCGTTTTTCTTCGCTGTTTTGCGGCTGCAAGGGCGGCACGGTCGCGGGCTTGCGTTGGTCATCCACCGCAACCATGGTGAAGAAGCAACTGTTGGTGTGGCGCACCGAGCGTTCGCGAATATTTTCGGTCACGACTTTGATGCCCACTTCCATCGACGTGTTGCCGGTGTAGTTCACCGAGGCCAGGAAGGTCACCAGTTCGCCGACATGAATCGGCTCACGAAAGATGACCTGGTCGACCGACAGGGTCACCACGTAGCGTCCGGCGTAGCGGCTGGCGCAGGCGTAGGCGACTTCGTCGAGGTATTTGAGCAAGGTGCCGCCATGGACATTGCCAGAGAAGTTGGCCATATCGGGGGTCATCAACACCGTCATCGACAGCTGGGCGTTTCCGGGTTCCATAACGTACTCACGGTTCAAGGCAGTCATTCGGGAGGCACCTCTGCGGGTGCTAGGGGCGGCCTGCGAACAGGTCACCAGGTTTTAAAAACCACACGATATCGGGACGCTGCGCCTGTGGTTGCCGTCACGCGCCGATGGATCTGTTTCCATATATTGCACCGTCTTTTTGTCGGAAGTCGCGGTGTTACCCTTCAAAAGCCCGTTGCGAGGGCAATTCCTACAGAGGAAACGGATTTCTCCAGCTCTGCAGTGAGTCAATTTTGAACAGGGAGCCCCGACATGCATGCCATCAGTTTCATCCAGGATTTGGCGATCATCATGATGGCGGCGGGGTTGGTGACCGTACTCTTTCATCGTTTCAAACAACCGGTGGTATTGGGCTACATCGTGGCCGGCTTCATCATTGGCCCGCATACGCCTCCGTTCGGCTTTATCCATGACGAAGACACGATCAAGACCCTGGCCGAGCTCGGGGTGATCTTCCTGATGTTTTGCCTGGGCCTGGAATTCAGCCTGCGCAAACTGTTCAAGGTCGGCGCCACGGCCTTCATCGCGGCGTTCCTCGAAATTGTGCTGATGATCTGGATCGGCTACGAAATCGGCCGCTGGTTCGACTGGAGCACCATGGACTCGCTGTTCCTCGGCGCAATCCTGGCCATTTCCTCCACCACGATCATCGTCAAGGCGCTCAATGACCTGAAGATGAAAAACGAGCGCTTCGCCCAGCTGATTTTCGGGGTGTTGATCGTCGAGGACATCCTGGGCATTGGCATCATTGCCTTGCTGTCGAGCATTGCCGTCAGCGGCACCGTGAGCTCCGGCGAAGTGTTTTCCACCGTCGGCAAGTTGTCGCTGTTCATGATCGTCGCGTTGGTCATCGGCATTCTGCTGGTGCCGAGAGTGCTGGCCTACGTGGCGAAGTTCGACAGCAACGAAATGCTGCTGATTACCGTGCTTGGCCTGTGTTTCGGCTTCTGTCTGCTGGTGGTGAAACTGGAATACAGCATGGTGCTCGGGGCGTTCCTGATCGGTGCGATCATGGCCGAGTCCCGGCAACTGCTGAAGATCGAGCGGTTGGTGGAGCCGGTGCGTGATCTGTTCAGCGCGATCTTCTTCGTCGCCATCGGATTGATGCTCGATCCGGCGATACTGCTGCAGTACGCCTGGCCGATTGCCGTGATCACGGGCGCAGTGGTGCTCGGCAAGATGCTGTCCTGCGGCCTTGGTGCTTTTATCGCCGGCAATGACGGACGCACCTCGCTGCGCGTTGGGATGGGGCTTTCCCAAATCGGCGAATTTTCCTTCATCATCGCTTCGCTGGGGATGACCCTGCAGGTCACCAGCGATTTTCTCTATCCAGTCGCCGTCGCCGTCTCGGTGTTGACCACTCTGCTGACGCCGTACCTGATCCGGGCTGCCGACCCACTGTCCGTCAAGTTGGCGACGGTCATGCCGCAGCGCCTGACGCGGGTGCTGGGGATGTACGGTGAATGGCTGCGTAGCATCCAACCCCAGGGTGAAGGGGCGATGGTGGCGTCGATGATCCGGCGGATTTTGCTGCAGGTCGGCGTCAACCTGGCGCTGGTGATTGCGATTTTTGTCTCGGGTGGTTTTTTCGCCGAACGGATGTCGGCTTACCTGCAAGCCTGGATCAGCGACCCGAGCTGGCAGAAAGCACTGATCTGGGGTGGGGCGTTGCTGCTGTCGCTACCGTTCCTGATCGCCGCGTACCGCAAGCTCAAGGCGCTGTCGATGCTGCTGGCGGAAATGGGCGTGAAGCCGGAGATGGCTGGCCGCCACACCCAGCGTGTGCGTCGGGTGATCGCCGAAGTGATCCCGATTCTCTCGCTGTTGGTGATTTTCCTGCTCTTGGCAGCCTTGTCGGCCAGCATTCTGCCGACCAACAAGTTGCTCGTACTGATCGCCGTGGTGGCGACTGCCGTGGCGGCACTGCTCTGGCGCTGGTTCATCCGCCTGCATACGCGGATGCAGGTGGCCTTGCTTGAAACCCTGGACAACCACAAGGAGTCGTCCGGGCATTGATCGGCGGCGGGGCTCAGCTTTCCAGCCAGACGTCCCGGGCCCAGTGCCAGACCGATTCCCAGGTTTCCTCGGCGATCAGTTCTTCTTCGGCCTGCCACAGCACCACCGTGCCGTCCTCCTCGACGCAGTAATAATCGTCGCCGTCCTGGCAGATCGGGATCAGGCTGCGGTCGACACCGGCATCCCAGGCGTTGGCGGCCACGTCCGGCAGGTAGGTGTGGGATTGTGGATCGGTGACGGTCACCGGCTCCAGGCTGCCGTAGACGACATCGCTGACGGTCAGCAAAAACTCCCTGAAGACGAATGGGATATCGATGAACAGCTGCTCTTCGATCTCTACCAGTAAATCTTCGTCGGGCAATTCCAGCGGGACCGGTACGGGCTCGTTGGCTTCACGCAATTGTTCGATGATTTCTTCCACGTCCGGGATCCTCTTTCTCGATGGCGCGGTTTATATGGAGCGGTTTATACAGTAGCTCGCCATAGATGCAACCGCGAAATAGAAAACCCCGGCCTGGGCCGGGGTTCTTTTATTTCAACATGCAAAACGGGCAAAGGTTCAACCGTTCTGGCGGATACCTGCCACCAGCCAAGGCTGGTCATCGCCCTGGGCGCGTTCCATGTTCCAGCTTTCGCTGAACGCTTCGCCCTTGTCGAAGCGAGAATCCTTCGACACACCGATGAAGGTCAGGGTGGCGATGGTCTTGTCGGCGCGATCGTCGACACCGTCCAGTTGCACCTGCAGGTTATCGATGTAGGTGGACTGGAAGCCATCACCCAGCTCGGCTCGCTCGCGCTTGAGGAACTCCAGCAGTTGCGGGGTCACGAACTCGGCGATCTTGTCCATTTCGTTCGCGTCCCAATGCTGTTGCAGGGCCATGAAGTGGTTGCGGGCGGCTTCGATGAAGCGTTGCTCGTTGAACCAGGCCGGCGCATTGATGACCGGACGAGCGGCCGCAGGCGCTGCCGAACCACCGAAGATCGAACCACTGGCAGGCTGCTGGTTGAACACTTCACGCTGCATCGGCGCATGGCCGGCTGGAGCGAGTTGCTCCTGCTGCTTGCGACGACGAGCGGCAATGAAGCGGAAGACCAGGAAGGCGATGACCGCCATGATCAGGATGTCGAAGATCTGCATGCCCTGGAAGCCGTCGCCCATGAACATGGAGGCGAGCAAGCCACCGGCGGCGATGCCGGCCAGGGGGCCGAGCCAGCGGGAAGCGCCGCTGGCCTTGGTGGCAGCGCCAGCGGCACCGGCCGCGCCTGCGGTGGCAGCGGTGGAGCCGGCGGCAGAAGACGGCGCCATCTGGCTGGTCTGGTGAGTCGGGGCTGCTCCCGAACTTTTACCACCGCCAAAGCGCTTGGCGGCATTGGCGTCGATGGCCATCGTCAGGCCGATGCATAACGCCATGGCGATGCTAAGAAAACGTTTCATATAAAGGCATTCCCATTTGTGGATAGCACGCGCGCCATGTTGCACAGCTGAACTGTTGCTGGCTAGCGGCAGAGTGTTTCGGGCTTTTGCGTGACAGGTGAGGTTCAGCTTCAGCTGTGCAAGAGGGCCTGTTCGCTTTGGGCTGTAGGAAAGAGGAACAAGTTCTATCGGAAATGTTTCCCAAAACAACTGTGGGAGCGAGCTTGCTCGCGATAGCGGTGTGTCAGTCAGCATCAATAATGACTGATCGACCGCTATCGCGAGCAAGCTCGCTCCCACGGGGGCCTACATAAATCTCTAGATCGCCTCGAGCTTGGCATACCCCAGCATCAGCCACTTGCTGCCTTCGCTGAAGTTCACCTGCACCCGGGCCTGGGCACCGGCGCCTTCGAAGTTGAGGATCACGCCGTCGCCGAACACCGAGTGCCGCACGGTCTGGCCGAGGCTGAAGCCGGTTTCCGGGATGTCGCTGCCGCCGAACAGGCTGCTGCTTTGTTGCTGGCCGCCACCGAACGGTCGGCTGACACTGTTGGACAGCCGCACTTCCTGGATCAGGCCCTTCGGCACTTCACGTACGAAGCGCGACACCTTGTTGTAGGTCTCGCTGCCATACAGGCGTCGGGTTTCGGCGTAGGTCAGCACCAGATTCTGCATGGCCCGGGTGATACCAACGTAGGCCAGGCGTCGTTCTTCCTCCAGGCGTCCCGGTTCTTCCAGGCTCATCTTGTGGGGGAACAGGCCTTCTTCCATGCCCACGAGGAACACGTAGGGGAATTCCAGGCCCTTGGCGCTGTGCAGGGTCATCAGTTGGATGCTGTCTTCATGTTCGTCGGCCTGGGTGTCGCCGGCCTCCAGGGAGGCGTGACCCAGGAAGGCCGACAGTGGCGACAGGTCCTCGTCTTCTTCGGTGTTCTCGAAGTTGCGCGCGGCGCTGACCAGCTCCTCGAGGTTTTCCACCCGAGCCTGGCCTTTCTCGCCTTTTTCCGCTTCGTGGTAGGCGATCAGGCCGGACTGCTCGATGACGGTCTGGGTCATCAAGTGCAGAGGCATCTCCCCGCACTTGGCGGCCAGGTCTTCGATCAGGTCCATGAAGGCCTTCAGGGCGCCGGCGGCGCGACCGGTCACGCCTTTGTTGGCCACCAGTTGGCGCATGGCTTCCCACATGGACACGTGGCTGTGGCGCGCGTGATCGCGAATCGCTTCGACGGTTTTCTCGCCGATGCCTCGCGTCGGCACGTTGATCACCCGCTCCAGGGCCGCGTCGTTGCCGCGACCTTCGAGCAGGCGCAGGTAGGCCATGGCGTTCTTGATTTCAGCACGTTCGAAAAAGCGCTGGCCGCCATAGATGCGGTAGGGGATCCGTTCGCGCAGCAACGCTTCTTCCAGCACCCGCGATTGGGCGTTGGAACGGTACAGGATGGCAATGTCGCTGCGGGCCAGGCCGGTTTTCAGCGCGCTCTCGATGGTTTCCACCACGTAGCGGGCTTCATCGTGTTCGTTGAAGGCGGCGTAGAGGTTGATCGCCTCGCCTTCGCCGCCGTCGGTCCACAGTTCCTTGCCCAGGCGCCCGGTATTGTTGGCGATCAGGGCGTTGGCGGCCTTGAGGATGCCGGCGGTCGAGCGGTAGTTCTGTTCCAGGCGGATGACTTCGGCGTCAGGGAAGTCCGCCGAGTACTGGTGAATGTTCTCGATCTTGGCGCCGCGCCAGCCGTAGATCGACTGATCGTCGTCACCCACCACCATCAGGCTGTCGCCGCCCTTGGCGAGCAGGCGCAACCAGGCGTATTGCACGGCGTTGGTGTCCTGGAATTCGTCCACCAGTACATGCCGGAAGCGCTTCTGATAGTGGGCCAGCAGGCCTGGGTGGTCGCGCCACAGGTCCAGGGCCCGTAGCAGCAGCTCGGAAAAGTCGATCACCCCGGCACGCTGGCACGCCGCCTCGTAGGCTTCGTAGATGCTGCGCATGGTCGCCAGGAACAAGTCGCCGCTGGCCTGAATGTGCTGCGGGCGCAGGCCTTCGTCTTTCTGGCCGTTGATGAACCATTGGGCCTGGCGGGCCGGCCAGCGCTGTTCGTCCAGGCCCAGCTCGCGGATCACCCGCTTGACCAGGCGCTGCTGGTCGTCGCTGTCCAGGATCTGGAAGGTCTGGCTCAGCCCGGCCTCCTGCCAATGCGCCCGCAACAAGCGGTGCGCCAGGCCGTGGAAGGTGCCGACCCACATGCCGGCGGGATTGATGCCCATCAGTTGTTCGATGCGATGGCGCATCTCGGCCGCGGCCTTGTTGGTGAACGTCACCGACAGGATCGAATGGGGCGAGGCGTTCTCGACCTGGATCAACCAGGCGATACGGTGCACCAGCACTCGGGTTTTACCGGAGCCGGCACCGGCCAGGACCAACTGACGACCCACGGAGGCAGCTACGGCCTGACGTTGGGCATCGTTGAGGGAGTTCAGCAGAAGGGAGAGATCATCGCGCATCGGGGCATTCTAGGGTGCGGCGCCACCCCGGGCAAACCGAGCTTTGCATCAGCCGATAAAAGACCACTTGGTGATGACCGGCGGGTCACAGGCTACAGGCGTTGACGGGACTCGCTCGGGAGCGGCGCCACCCAATGAAATAGCGACTTTTTTCCTTGTTTTTATGAGCTGGGGCAGTGTGGGATGGCCCATGGCTTGTGTATGCTCGGTGCTCGTTTCGGGTTCTCCACGCTTGACTGAATAAGAACAAGAACAGTGCCAATGACCCTCAATTCCGATCCGGCGGGCCCCTGTGTGGAACCGCGGGTCATCTGCAAGCAGTACGCCACGGAGATGGCGGTCGAGCGAACACGTCTGTTGTATCAAGGCTCACTGCTGCCCACGCTGTTCATGCTGCTCAATGGTCTGGTCTGCGCCGCACTGTTATGGGAGCCGCGGCGCTATTTCCTGGTCAGCGTCTGGCTCGTCTGGTTGTTGTCGCTGGTGGCGCTGCGGGTGATCCAAGTGGCGGCTTTCGATTCGGCGATGCCAAGCCGCCAGGCGCACCCGATCTGGTTGCGCATGTTTTTGCTGGGCTCGGCGATGACCGGCCTGACGCTGGCCGGGGCCGGCATCGCGTTGGTCCCGGCCGACAGCTTCCAGCAGCAGGCCTGGGTGTTCGGGCTGATTGGCGCGGCGGTGCTGTCGGCCAGTGTGGCCTATGCCGTGAGCCTTCCAGCGTTCCTGTCCTTCACCTTGCCCTGCCTGTTACCGGCCATCGGTTATCTCTTCTGGGGCGGCGATGAGCAGCAACATGGGTGGGGCTGGCTGGGGCTGATTGTGCTGGTTTCCCTGAGCGTGGTGGCCTGGCAAGTCAATCGCTTGATCCAGAGTGGCATGCTGCGCCGCTTCCAGAACCAGGCCCTGATCGAGCATCTGCAGCAAACCCAAACCCGCAGTGCGTTGCTCAACGAGGCGCTGGCCCGGGAGGTCGAGCAACGTCGCTCGGCCGAGGAGAAACTGCGGGCGGCCCAGGTTGGCCTGGAGGCGCGGGTCGCGCAACGCAGCCTTGAGCTGGAGGTCGCCAGCCAGGCCCTGAGCAAGAGCGAGGCGCGTCTGGCCCTGGCCCTCAAGGCCAGTGAGCTGGGGTTGTGGGACTGGAACCTGCAGACTGACGAAGTCCATCACACCCAGCTCAAGGAGCTGTTCGGCCTGGAGCCCGAATACGTCACGGCGATGCTCAGCCACCTCACCCCGCGCCTGCACCCCCAGGACGTGCCGGCGCTCAAGCGGGCCCTGGTCGAACACCTCAAGGGTCGCAGCGAGGATTACCAGATCGAGTACCGTGTGCGTCACGGCGATGGTCACTGGGTCTGGATCGAAGACCGCGGCCGGGCCGTGGAGCGTAGCGCGAGCGGACGGGTGCTGCGCATGGTCGGCACCCGGCGCGACATCAGCGCCAGCAAGGAGCTCGAGCAGCAACGCCAGCTGGCGGCCACGGTGTTCGAAGCCGCCAGCGAAGGTATTGTGATTTTCGACCCCAGCTACCTGTTGCTCGCCGCCAATCAAGCGTTCACGCGGGTCACCGGTTTCAATATCGAGGACATGCTCGGGCGCAACGTGGTCGACCTGCCGTGCAGCCGCGATGCGCGCCGGCACTACTCCGTCATTCGCCAATCGCTCAAGCAGCACGGCACCTGGCAGGGTGAGTTGGTGGAGGCGCGGGCCAACGGCGAGCTGTATCCGCAGTGGCTGCAACTGAACGTCGTGCGCGATGCTCGGGGGAATGTCAGCCATATCGTGGGCTTCTTCGCCGATCTTTCGGCACGGCGCGAATCCGAAGAACGGATGCGTTACCTGACCCATTACGACGAATTGACTGGGTTGGCGAATCGCTCGCTGTTTCGCGAACGCCTGAACGAAGCGCATCAGCGGGTGCGCCAGGGTGGACGGCGCAGCCTGGCGTTGCTGCATATCAATCTGGACCGTTTCAAACTGCTCAACGACAGCCTCGGCCATGACATCGCCGACCAGTTGTTGCAGAAAATGGCGCGGCGCCTGATCAATGCGCTGCCCGAGGCGGATACCATCGCCCGGTTATCCGGCGATGAGTTTGCGGTGTTGTTCGATGCCTACGGCAACCTTTCAAGCCTGGCGCGGGTGGCGACCCGATTGGCCTCCAAGCTGCGCGTGCCGCTGACCATCGAGGGCCATGAGCTGGTGCTCAGCGCTTCCATCGGCATCAGCTTGTTGCCTGACAACACGCGGGAAATTGCCACGCTGGTCAGCCAGGCGAACATGGCCATGCAGCACGCCAAGCATTTGGGGGGCAACAACTTCCAGTTCTACACCGAGAGCCTCCAGGCCAGCACGCTGGAGCGCCTGCAACTGGAAAACCAACTGCGCAAGGCCTTGGAAGAGCAACAACTGACGGTCTTTTATCAGCCGAAACTGTGCCTGGCGACCGGTCGCCTGAACGCCGCCGAGGCGCTGGTGCGCTGGGATCATCCGGCCATGGGGCGGGTTCCGCCGGGGGATTTCATCGGCCTGGCCGAAGAGACCGGGTTGATCGGGCCGATTGGCGAGTTCGTGTTGCGCCAGGCCTGTTGGCAGGCGTGCGAATGGCAGCGCCAGGGGCTCGAGCCGATCAGGGTGTCGGTCAATCTGTCGGTGCATCAATTGCGCCAGGGCAAGCTGGTCAGCCTGGTGCGACAAGTGCTGGAAGAAACCGGTCTGGCGCCCCAGTACCTGGAGCTGGAGTTGACCGAGAGCCAGTTGCTCGACAGCGTCGAACACATCATCGCCACGTTCCAGCAATTGCGTGACCTTGGGGTCAAACTGGCGATCGACGATTTTGGCACCGGCTACTCATCCCTGAGCTACCTCAAACGTATCCCGGTGGACTACGTGAAGATCGACCAGGCATTCATTCGCGGGCTGGGCGAGGGCAGCGTGGATACCGCCATTACCCGGGCAATCATTGCAATGGCCCATGGGCTGTCGCTCAAGGTAGTGGCCGAAGGCGTCGAGCGGCAGGAGCAGCTCGATTTCCTCAGGAACGAGCGTTGCGATGAGGTGCAGGGGTATCTGATCAGTCGGCCAGTGGAAGCTGATGGGCTGGCCGGGTTGTTGCGGATGCAACACTTGGCTGAATGAGTCAGATCCTCGATTGGAACTTCCCGCCAGACGCTTTTAGTGTCTGGCGGGAAGTTATTAACATGCGCTTAGTTGGTCACGAGTACTTCATCAATGTGATGCAGCAACTGCCCTTCGAAAAAAATGCTCACGCCGGTGACATGAGACTCGCCGGGTACTTTGTATTCGACGACTTTGTCGGTTATGACCGGCAGCGAAACTTCAGTGGAAGATTCAAGTTTCAACTCCAGTCGCAGATCAAAGGACTTGTCCTGCATCGGGCTTCGTACCAGCGTTGGCGTAATGCCGGTGTGGGGTACGGTTACAGTGCCGAAGGTACGGAACGACGCGGCACCTGGCATGCGATCGATTTGTGCGGTCCAATCTTTGGTTGTGATTTTCATGGTAGTAACTCCTGTAGTTAAGTTGATTGCGTCCTGCGGGAGCCAATATATCGACTTTGACTTGATAGTGTCTGGAAAATCGAGATGGGTATTGTAAGAAGACGTTAGTTGCTGAGTGAGTTGTCAGGTTCTTCGTGGGTCATGTTATCGATGAGCGCTGGAGTATGTTGTTGGAGAAGTAGTCAGTAGTCAGTGATTGAACAGACGTTTTTTCCCCTGCCAGAGGTTCTGGTCGCATCTGGGGATCAGCGGATCGGCAGCGCAGAGGGTTGGCGCTAAGACCCAGGCTGCTACATCTGGCGATCCTCGGCCAAAACAAAGGGGCAGCGCGGCAATCCAGTTACGTTTTGGACGGGCAAAGCGCCAATTCTTGTAGTATAACTACAAGCTTGCTACATCCCGGCATTTGCCCATAACAAGAGTCCAGCCCCTTGAACCTGTTGCAACACATCGCCCAGTCACGCCACTTGCTGCGCAAGTCGGAGCTGAAAGTCGCCGATCACGTACTGCTTGATCCAGCGGCCGTGATGCATAGCTCCATGGCCGATCTTGCCCACAGCGTCGGCATCAGCGAACCGACCATCGTGCGCTTCTGCCGGGCCATTGGTTGCTCGGGTTTCCAGGACCTGAAACTCAAGCTGGCGCAAAGCCTGGCCGCTGGGGCGAGCTTCGGTCAGTTTGCGATCCATGAAGATGACTCGGTGGCGGACTACAGCCTGAAAATCTTCGACACCACCCTGCATACACTGATGGAGGTTCGCGAGAAGCTTGACCCGGTGGCGTTGCAAAAAGCCGTCACGGCCATGTCCCAGGCCCAGCGTGTCGAGTTCTATGGCTTCGGCGCTTCGGGCGCGGTGGCGGCCGATGCCCAGCACAAGTTCTTCCGGTTGCTGCTCACGGCGGCAGCCTATTCCGACCCGCACATGCAAGCCATGTCAGCGGTGACGTTGAAACCCACCGATGTGGCGATCTGCATTTCCCAGTCGGGGCGCTCCAAGGATTTGCTGATCACCGCGAACCTGGTGCGTGAAAGCGGTGCCTCGCTGATCACCTTGTGCCCGAGCCAGACGCCACTGGCGGAGCTGTCCACAGTGAACCTGGCCATCGACGTGCATGAAGACACCGAGATCTACACGCCGCTGACCTCGCGCATCGCCCATCTGGTGGTGATCGACGTCTTGGCAATGGGCGTCGCCATGGCCCGTGGCCCGAGCCTGGTCAACCACCTCAAGAGCGTGAAGCGCAGCCTTCGCAGCCTGCGGCTGTCGCCCAAGTCGGTGAAGGCGCTGGACGACTAAAGTCCCGAGCTTTGGGTTGAGGGGCTTTTGTGGCGAGGGAGCTTGCTCCCGCTGGGTTGCGAAGCGACCCCCAACGCTTATCCAGACACGCCGCATTGGCAGGTTTGCGACTGCTGCGCAGCCGAGCGGGAGCAAGCTCCCTCGCCACAGGGTGTCATCCGCCCGAATTCATCGTTCTGTAACCCCCGCGCCGCCAAACGGTCATCGCGCGCCTTCATCGTGAAACTCCCGTATACGTCTTGGGAGTCTCGACATGACCCAGTCCTACGAAGAACGCAGCGCCGTCAAAACCCGTCGTCAGCAGGAAGATCAGCGCCGCATGGCGTTCCGTCGCGCCATCGAAGACCGCTATGAGCAGCGCCAGCTCCTGGCCGAGATCAGCGAATTTCCTGACGCGGCAGAATTCAATTACTGGCAGGCATCGTCGGCGGTTTCCCGTCGAAACGCTCAACCAGGCCAATGATCTGAGCGCGCTCGCCGCGCACGAACGCCAGGAAGGCGTGGGCCACCGGTGACAGGCGCTTGGCCCTGGCCTGCACCAGGCACCAACTGCGGTACAGCGGCAACTCCTCCACCGGCAGCTCGATGAGTGCGCCGGACGACAGCTCCCGGCTCACGGCGTGGCGCGTCAACAGCGCCACGCCCAGCCCGGCCACCACGCATTCGCGCTGGGCCTCCGCCGACGCCACTTCCAGCGTCTGGGTGAAATGCACCCGTTTCTCCTTGAAGTATTCTTCGCAGGCCAGTCGCGTGCCGGACCCCGGTTCGCGCAACAGCAGCGTGTAGGGCTCCAGGTCCTGCAACCGCAGCGGACCCAGGTGGCTCAGCGGATGATCGGGCGGCGCCACGGCGACGATCGGATTGTTGAGGAAGGGCAGAAACTCCAGGCCCATGTCCTGGGGCACCATGGACATGATCACCAGGTCGTCACGGTTGTCCGAGAGGCGGCGGATGACCTGGCCGCGATTGACCACCGTGAGGTTCAGATTGACCTCCGGATGCTGGCGCTTGAACGCGGCGAACAGGTGCGGGACGAAGTACTTGGCGCTGGACTCCACCGCCAGCTTCAATTGGCCTTGCAGCGACCCCTGCATGTCCGAGAGCTGCATATCGAGGTTTTCCAGGCGCCCGAAGATGTCTCGGCTGGCACGTTGCAGGGCTTCGGCGGCTTCGGTCATGTAGAGTTTCTTGCCGACATACTCGAACAGCGGCTGGCCAATCAGCTCTTCCAGGGATCGAATCTGTAGGCTAACGGCCGGTTGTGTGAGAGACATTTCGTCGGCTGCACGGCTGTAAGACCTCAGGTCGCACACCTCGTTGAAAATCTGCAATTGACGCAATGTCATACGCATCAATGACTTACGCATTTTCTAAGCACTCTGGGGTGGGGCGGGTAACACAACTATAAGTCTTTGCTTATGCATGACCCAATAATTATTCATTTTTGTTAATCCACAGCCAGGACTAGTGTGGAGCTGCGACCAATTGTTACATCTGGTCACGCGTCGGCCTGGACCTCAGGCCGTGGTATCACCGGCTCAAGGGAACCTCCAATTGATAACAAAGATCCTGATCGCCAACCGTGGTGAGATTGCCGTCCGCATCGTGCGCGCTTGCGCCGAGATGGGCATTCGCTCGGTCGCGGTCTACTCCGACGCGGACCGTCATGCGTTGCATGTCAAGCGTGCGGACGAGGCCCACAGCATCGGCGCCGATCCGCTGGCCGGCTACCTCAACCCGCGCAAACTGGTGAACCTGGCGGTGGAAACCGGCTGCGATGCCTTGCACCCCGGTTACGGTTTCCTTTCGGAAAACGCCGAACTGGCGGACATCTGCGCTGAACGCGGCATCAAATTCATTGGCCCGTCGGCGGAAGTCATTCGCCGCATGGGCGACAAGACCGAAGCGCGCCGCAGCATGATCAAGGCCGGTGTGCCGGTCACGCCAGGCACCGAAGGCAACGTATCGGGCATTGAAGAAGCGCTGACCGAAGGTGATCGGATCGGTTACCCGGTGATGCTCAAGGCCACGTCTGGCGGCGGCGGTCGCGGTATCCGTCGCTGCAACAGTCGTGAAGAACTCGAACAAGCCTTCCCCCGGGTCATCTCCGAAGCCACCAAGGCATTCGGTTCGGCGGAAGTGTTCCTGGAAAAATGCATCGTCAACCCCAAGCACATCGAAGCGCAGATCCTGGGGGACAGTTTCGGCAACGTGGTGCACCTGTTCGAGCGTGATTGCTCGATCCAGCGCCGCAACCAGAAGCTGATCGAAATCGCCCCGAGCCCGCAATTGACCCCCGAGCAGCGCGCCTACATCGGCGACCTGTCGGTGCGCGCGGCCAAGGCCGTGGGCTACGAGAATGCCGGCACCGTGGAGTTCCTGCTCGCCGAAGGCGAGGTGTACTTCATGGAAATGAACACTCGGGTGCAGGTGGAACACACCATCACCGAAGAAATCACCGGTATCGACATCGTTCGCGAACAGATCCGCATCGCTTCCGGGCTGCCACTGTCGGTCAAGCAGGAAGACATCCTGCACCGGGGTTTCGCGTTGCAGTTCCGTATCAACGCCGAGGACCCGAAAAACAACTTCCTGCCCAGCTTCGGCAAGATCACCCGCTACTACGCCCCGGGCGGCCCGGGTGTGCGCACCGACACGGCGATCTACACCGGCTACACCATTCCGCCGTTCTACGATTCGATGTGCCTGAAACTGGTGGTCTGGGCGTTGACCTGGGAAGAAGCGATGGACCGTGGCCTGCGAGCCCTGGATGACATGCGCCTGCAGGGGGTCAAGACCACTGCCGCGTATTACCAGGAGATCCTGCGCAATCCGGAATTCCGCAGCGGCCAGTTCAATACCAGCTTCGTTGAAAGCCACCCTGAACTGACCAACTACTCGATCAAGCGCAAACCCGAAGAGCTGGCCCTGGCCATCGCCGCCGCCATTGCCGCCCACGCAGGCCTGTAAGGAAAGTATGACCATGTCCAAGAAGATCTTTGTTACCGACACAATCCTGCGCGACGCCCACCAATCGCTGCTCGCCACCCGCATGCGCACCGAAGACATGCTGCCTATCTGCGACAAGCTCGACAAAGTCGGCTATTGGTCGCTGGAAGTCTGGGGCGGCGCGACATTCGACGCCTGCGTGCGCTTCCTCAAGGAAGACCCGTGGGAGCGCCTGCGCCAACTGCGCGCGGCGCTGCCCAACACTCGCTTGCAGATGCTCCTGCGCGGCCAGAACCTGCTGGGCTACCGTCATTACAGCGATGATGTGGTCAGGGCGTTCGTGGCCAAGGCCGCCGTCAACGGCATCGACGTGTTCCGTATTTTCGATGCGATGAACGACGTGCGTAACCTGCGGGTCGCCATCGAAGCGGTGAAGGCCGCCGGCAAGCACGCCCAGGGCACCATCGCCTACACCACCAGCCCGGTGCACACCATCGAGGCGTTCGTGGCCCAGGCCAAGCAGATGGAATCCATGGGTTGCGACTCGGTGGCGATCAAGGACATGGCCGGCCTGCTGACCCCGTATGCCACTGGCGAACTGGTGAAGGCGCTGAAGGCCGAGCAATCGTTGCCGGTGTTCATCCATTCCCACGACACCGCCGGCCTGGCCGCCATGTGCCAGCTCAAGGCCATCGAAAACGGTGCCGATCACATTGACACCGCGATCTCCAGCTTCGCCTGGGGCACCAGCCATCCGGGCACCGAATCGATGGTCGCGGCCCTTAAAGGCAGTGAGTTCGACACGGGGCTGGACCTGGAGCTGTTGCAGGAAATCGGCCTGTACTTCTACGCCGTGCGCAAGAAGTACCACCAGTTCGAAAGCGAGTTCACCGCCGTGGACACCCGCGTCCAGGTCAACCAGGTACCGGGCGGGATGATCTCCAACCTCGCCAACCAGTTGAAAGAGCAGGGCGCACTGAACCGGATGAACGAAGTGCTGGCGGAGATCCCGCGGGTGCGCGAAGACCTCGGCTTCCCGCCGCTGGTGACCCCGACCTCGCAGATCGTCGGCACCCAGGCGTTCTTCAACGTGTTGGCTGGTGAGCGCTACAAGACCATCACCAACGAAGTGAAGCTCTACCTGCAGGGCGGCTACGGCAAGGCGCCGGGTTCGGTGAGTGAAAAGCTGCGTCGCCAGGCCATCGGCAGCGAAGAGGTGATCGACGTGCGTCCGGCCGATTTGCTCAAGCCGGAAATGACCAAGCTGCGTGGCGAAATCGGTGCGCTGGCCAAGTCCGAAGAGGACGTGCTGACCTATGCCATGTTCCCGGACATCGGTCGCAAGTTCCTCGAAGAACGCGACGCCGGCACCCTGACCCCGGAAGTGCTGCTGCCGATCCCCGAGGCGGGCAGCGTCAGCTCCGCGGGCGGCGAAGGTGTGCCGACCGAGTTCGTCATCGACGTTCACGGGGAAACCTACCGCGTCGACATCACCGGTGTGGGCGTCAAGGCCGAAGGCAAGCGTCACTTCTACCTGTCCATCGATGGCATGCCGGAAGAGGTCGTGTTCGAACCGCTCAATGAGTTTGTCAGCGGCGGCAGCAGCAAGCGCAAGCAAGCCACTGCGCCGGGCCATGTCAGCACCACCATGCCGGGCAACATCGTCGATGTCCTGGTCAAGGAGGGCGACGTGGTGAAGGCCGGCCAAGCGGTGCTGATCACCGAAGCCATGAAGATGGAAACCGAAGTGCAGGCGGCCATCGCCGGCAAGGTCACTGCCATTCATGTGGCCAAGGGCGACCGGGTCAACCCGGGCGAGATCCTGATCGAGATCGAAGGCTGACTGAACAGCCTCGATACAACGTTTTAACCTCGGGGGGGCATGTGCTCCCCTTTTTTTTTGCCTGGCTTTGCGCGGTCCCCCTGTGGGAGCGAGCTTGCTCGCGAAAGAGGTGTGACCGCCAGCAAAAATGTTGAATGTGCCGACGCTTTCGCGAGCAAGCTCGCTCCCACAGGGGATGGTGGTGTCTGCCCAAAATGAGTCAGAACATCATCCGCCACTGCCCCATCAGCGCGCTGTTGCGATTGTCCTGGCCGGTTTCACCCTGGTAGCTCACCCCCAAGGTGTGTCGTGGCGAAACGGCCAGGTCCAGGCCGGCTTCCAGGAGCAAGCTGTCCCGGTCCAGCTCGATGCCCTCGACGGTATAGGGCTTGCCGCCGTCGACCAGACGTTGACGAGAACTGCCTCGGACGTCGCCATAGAGGTGTTTCCAGCCGACATTCAGGCGCGGCGTCAACCGCGCTCCCTGGTCAAGAACGAAGGGGCGGGCGAGGTGCAGGCCCAGTTCGCTGGTGTAGTGGTCTTGGGTCTGGCTCTCGAACCGCAGCGCCGCGTCGCCACCTTTCTCCGTGAAGTGATCGCGTTGGTAGCGCTGGTAACCCAACTGGACATAGGGCTCGATATCGAAATGCCCGACGTCCAGGTTGTAGCCGACTTGCCCGAAGACCTGTTGCGTGTTGGCGTCGTAACGACCTTTGAGTCGATCGCTGAAACCGTTGAAAGCCACGTGGCGCTTGGTGCTGCCGTCGTGATCGCCATACACCGCGCCCAGGCGTAGCGCCAGCGGCCCATCCTGGCGCAAGGCATAGGCGCCGACATGCCAACTGTCGAGCCGGCCATCGAATCGATGACCGTCCAGCCGCGTCTCGCTCTTGGCGCCAATGACCCCCAGGCGCCAAGTCGGGTTGATCGCCCAGTCGGTTCCCAGCAGCAAACCTGTTGTCGAATGCTTTAGCGCGGAGTCGTCCAGATGCTTACCGATACGGCCACTGTTGCCGATGGCCTGGACCCAGACCTGCCCATTGCCATGGGCGCTCTGCGAAGTGTTCTGGCCCATGGCCGCGAGTATCCCGGTGCTGATGGGAACGACACTGCTCAGCGTGGCGTTGCCCAGGTCGGCTGTGTCGTATCCGCTCAACTGGTCGAGGGCATCGGCGGCGGTGACCAGGTTGCTGCCGAGCAGGGCGTTGATGGCGGCGTTGGGCTTGGGGCCCGGTTGGGTGGTTTGCGCTTGGCTGGCGGGGGTAGGCGTGGCGCTGGCGATTTTTGCGGGTTCCGCGGGCTTGGGTGTGACGTGATGGGGTTGCAGCTCGGTGGCAGGCGGTTGTGGGGCTGTTGCCGTGACGACGGTTTCTGGGGCTGGCGCCAGGATGCTGGCTGCAAGTGCCTGGCCGCTATCAGTGGTCGCGGCCTGTTCGAGCGGGACATTGTTACGTGTGTAGGTCAGGCCGACCTGTTTTCCTGTGGTGTAGTCCACTGTAGCCGTCATGTACGCAAGGTCATTGACGATCTTCCCGAATTCCCCCTCGACCGTATCCGCGTCGATCACGATGTGCCTGCTCGTGTCGATGTATTCGCCCGGTACGGCTGCGATTTTCAAGATGGCATTGTCCAGGGTGGCGGTGCCGCCGACCTTGATCGTGGCGCTGTCTTTCTTTGCGTCGACGCCATAGACCAGCGTCGCGCCCTTGGAAAACCTGAGGTCGTTGACCACTGACGGGGCGCCCATATCAGGACCGACTTCCATCGAGCCCGCCACGTCCAGCGCGTCGACCGTTCCGCTGCCGCTGAACCTGGCCTTTTTCCCCACGAAGACCGGCCCGGTGACGAAGCCCTGGTTAGCGAACTCACCCAGAACGTGAACCGCGCCACCGATACGGCCGGTGTTGATCAATTTGGCGTTCGAATCAATCAGGCTGCGGCTGTCGAAGTCCTTGCCGTTCGACCATTCGCCTCGCTTCAAATACACATCCTGGATATTGCGTATCTCGCCTAACTCGCCGCCCTTGGCGATCTCCAGTTGCAAGACATTGGCACCGCCACCACCGTCGGTGAGCCCGACGAGTTCGCCTTGCCTGCTGACAAGCACCAGATCGTCGCCGTCGTCCTGCGACAGCGGCATTTCCTGGGCGTTGATGACCCGCTTGATATTGATGCCCGGCGTAGCTGCGAACGCCTTGAGGCGAGCCTGCATTTCGGCGGTTGTTTCGAATGGACGGGGTGGCCCGTCAACGGACTGCGCCATCGAAACCTCGACACAACCAAGTGCCAAGGCAATTGCCAGCGCGAGATGCTGGGGCAGAAACAGGTGCTGGGTAGGCATCGAATGGAACCTCTGATGGAAGAGGTCGCACTTTAAAAATTTCACCTGGGCGGCGATGCCAGCCACTTTCTCGCCGTGGGCAAGATTCGGCGGATGAAATCTGTAGGCTGCTCATGCTGCGATCAGCGTGGCGGTTCGTTGGCTTTCATGGTTCGAAGCTTTGCCTTACAGCCCGCACGGACCTTTCTATTTGACCGGCGTTTGACGGAGCAATGTCCCAACACCCGGCACCTCGCCTAGGCTCGGTGTGCCTGGTTAGGAATGAACGCGTATCTCCTGTGGGAGCGAGCTTGCTCGCGATAGCGGTGAGGCAGCTTGCGATGATGTTGGCTGTGCCGACGTCATCGCGAGCAAGCTCGCTCCCACAGGGTTTTGTACCGTGCCGTGTGGGTGAGTCATACCGGCAACTCTGGCAACAGCTCAGCGGTTATTCAGATACGCCTTCCCATAATGCCGCTCCATCCGCGCCTGGATCAGCTCCAGCGCAATGGACATCAACCAGTAAATGATCGCCGCCGTGGTGAGCATTTCGATGTAGCGATAGCTGGAACGACCATAGGACTGCGCCAGGAACATCACCTCCCAGACCCCCATCACCGAGATCAGCGAAGAGTCCTTGAGCATCGAGATGAATTGGTTGGTGGTCGGCGGGATGATGGTGCGCATGGCCTGGGGCAGGGTGACGCGCCAGAAGATCACGGTTTCGCTCAGGCCCAGGGCGAGGGAGGCTTCGCGTTGGCCGTTGGGGACGCCGAGGATGCCGGCGCGGAAGATTTCGCTCAGGTAGGCGCCGTAGTTCAGCGACAGGGCGATGATCCCGGCGGCGATGGCGCCCGGGACCACGCCCAGTTGGGGCAGGCCCAGGTAGATCAGCAGGATCTGGATCAGCAGCGGCGTGCCGCGAAAGAACGACGCGTAGAAACTGGCGATGCCGAACGCCACCGCGCTGCTGGACAGCCGCGCCAGGGCGGTGATGAAGCCCAGCAATGACGAGGCGACGATCGAGCACAGGCACAGGAACAACGTCAGCACCGCACCCTGCAAAAAGCCATTGGGCGCCAGGTGCACACCCAACAGGTTCGGCAGTTTGTCGAGGATGATGGAGAACTTCAGGTCGAAGCTCAGGAAGAAGCTCGCGAACAGCACCAGCATGGCCGCCCAAGTCAAATACAGCCGGGTGCGAAAACCGAAGATTTTTTGCAGGCGTGACTCAGCCACCGATGGCGGTGGCTGAGGGGGTGGAAAAGAAGTCATTGGGTGATGTCGGCGCCGATCCATTTTTGCGAGAGTTTGCTCAAGGTGCCGTCCTGTTTCAACTGGGCGAAGACTTCACGCACTTTGCTGTCCCATTGGGCGTCGCCTTTTTCGATGGCCACCGAGTTCGGTTCGGAATAGAGCGGCTCGCCGGCCAGCTTGAAGCGCTTGTCTTCGGTCAGGCGCGGCTGCGCCGTCACCAGGTTGGTCAGCACCGCGTCCAGGCGCACCCCGGCGCCCAGGCCCAGGTCCTGGAACGCCACGTTGTCGGTGTCGTACGGGGCGATCTGCACGTCCTCGAACGGGTAGCTCAGTTGGGTATCCTCGGCACCTTCGATCACCAGGTTCTTGTTCAGGTAGCTTTCGTAGCTGGAGGCGCTAGTGAGGCCGACTTTCTTGCCGCTCAAGTCCTTGGCGCCGTGGATACGGTCGTCCTTGGCGTTGACCACGATCACCGCGGGCGAAGCGTAGTACTGCACCGGGAAGTCGAACACTTCGGCGCGGGCCTTGCTCGGCGTCATGGAGCAGATGCAGATGTCATAGCGCCCGCTCCAGTGACCGGCCGCGATCACGTCCCAGGACGGCGTCTCCAGGCGCAGCTTCACCCCCAGTTTCTGCGCCACGGCCTTGGCCACGTCGACGTCGAATCCGTCGAGTTGGTTCTGATCGTTGAGGAACGAGAAGGGCGGATAGCTTTCCATCAACACGCCGACCAGTTCTTTTTTCTGTTCGATGCGATCCAGCGTGGCACCGGCAAACACTTGCGAAGAGGCGGCCAGCAGCGTCAGGCCCAGGGCCAGCAATGGTTGTCGTTTCATGTGAGGGCCCTGTTAGAAAAATAAGTTGTAGTTCTCTGAATGGTGCGTATTAAATAGTTATAAGAACAACTCCGGTAGTGAGTATTTTTCATAAGCTTATGAGTGAATCGCATATGGGCGCAGCAACGACAGTCATTCTCGATGGCGGCATGGGCCGCGAACTGCAACGCCGGGGCGCGCCGTTCCGCCAGCCCGAGTGGTCGGCCCTGGCCTTGAGCGAAGCGCCCCAGGCGGTTGAAGCCGTGCACGCGGCCTACATCGCCAGCGGCGCCAACGTGATCACCAGCAACAGCTATGCGGTGGTGCCGTTCCATATTGGCGAAGCGCGTTTCGCCGCCGAAGGCCAGGCCCTGGCCGCATTGGCTGGCGAGTTGGCGCAACGGGCGGTGCAGGCCTCAGGCAAAGCGGTGCGCGTGGCCGGGTCGCTGCCGCCGCTGTTCGGTTCCTATCGGCCGGATCTGTTCGATGCTTCCCGCGCCAGTGAACTGTTGGCGCCCCTGGTAAACGGCTTGGCCCCCCACATCGATTTGTGGCTGGCCGAGACCCAAAGCTCGACCGTTGAAGCGCGGGCGATCCACGCCGGGTTGCCGAAGGACGGCAAGCCGTTCTGGCTGTCGTTCACCCTGAAAGACGAAGACACCGATGAAGTGCCGCGCCTGCGCTCCGGCGAACCGGTGGCAGACGCCGCGGCAGTGGCGGCCGAACTGGGCGTCGAAGTGCTGCTGTTCAACTGCAGCCAGCCGGAAGTGATCGGCGCGGCGATTGACGCTGCCCGCGATACCTTCGAGCGCCTGGGCGTGGCGATCCACATCGGCGCCTACGCCAACGCCTTTCCGCCGCAACCCAAAGAAGCGACCGCCAACGACGGGTTGGACCCGCTGCGCGAAGACCTCGATCCACCGGGTTATCTGCAATGGGCGGCGGACTGGCGCAAGCGCGGGGCCAGCCATTTGGGCGGCTGCTGCGGGATCGGGCCGGAGCATATTGCGGTATTGGCACAGCAACTGGGTTGAGCCGTCTGGCGATGTCGGCAGATGAATGAATCAATCGTCAAAACGATGCAAAGCTTGTGGGAGCAAAGCTTGCTCGCGAGTGGATAAGTCAGTCGACACCGGTACTGGCTCGTGCCCAGCAATCGCGAGCAAGCTTTGCTCCCACGGGGCTGTGGCTTAGCTGAGCGACATCCGCGATTACGTTTTTCGTTGAATGACGTAGCCAAGCCATACATATGTATGCCGTTTCGGGTCGAACGGCGCGATAGGGTCCGGACTCTTCAATCAGAACCGGACCATTCAGATGGCTACTTTCTCCAAAGGCGACCCGGCCAACGCCGTCGTCCCCCAGGGCGAACCGCTCAGCGCCCAGGCAAGGGTGCAACTCAGGCAACTGGAGTTGCTGGACACCAACCAGATTCAACTCACCCGGTTGTTTGCAGGCCTTCCCACGTTCGACGGGGTGCTTGGGAACCTGCTGGTCAGCCTGCTCAAGGCGAAGATTCCCGCCGACAGATTCCGCCCATCGCTGCTCGCGGATATCGATCCGGATAACTGCTACGTGAACCGCTTCACCACGGACCAGGCCGGTGGCCGCACCCTGACGTCCTCGGAGCGTTTCACCGATGTCCTGCACAACGGTTTGCTCAGCGACACCGCGCCTGACTTCACGAACGGTGGCGTCGGCTTCTTCACCCGTCCGGACTCGCTGGAGGAGGCCGACAATGTATTCGCCCGGCAACCGGACGCGCAGATGCTACGGGCCTTGGAGTCGGTGTTCCATTTTCCCCGGCCCACCGCGAACGAACGGGTAATACGTCAGTTCCGTGACGAACTGGCGCGCTTTCGCCTGGGCAAGAACCGGGGCGACGCCAGCGAGGCGACCGCACCGTCCACGGCTGAAGCGGTCCTCGCCCAATTGCTTTCCCAACGATTCCTGCACCTGTTCAACTTGTATAAAGCGGATCGGGATCCTGCCGCTCCACTCAGCCAAGCCGCGCGAATCCAGCAGGCCGATGACGATCGCCTGCTGGACCTCATCACCACCCATCCTTCCCAGGCTGACAGGAACCGGCTGCTACGGGCGCCCATTCCCCATGTCTATGCCGTCCTGCTCGACCAGGGCATGGCCTCGCCGCGGAAATGGCCCGCGGCGATGGTGATCAAGTTCACCGACAGGCAGTCGCTGTTCCTGTACTCCCTGGAGCACGGGCTGCAGCGATTTCGTTCATTCCAGGATCTGGTCGCTCACGTGCGGCCCAGCGTCCAGGGCCAGGAACGCACGATCCTGGATATCTCCATGGAGCTGTCCGGGCATGTCTTTGAAGTGGCGTCGGCGGACCTGTTGCAGAGCCAAAGCGCTGCGCTGGACAGGGCCCTGAATGCGCCAGGCAACGAAACCCTCGCCGTGCGCGTGTTCGCTCAACGAGCCGAAGACGCCTTGGGTTTACCCATGTTGTCCTTGGCCGGGCCACTGGCGACTCGTCAGGAAAACCTGGCGGAGAATCGTCGCCCCGGCTTCTACAAAATGGCGACGTTTGCCGAGCAGGTCCGCTATCGCCGTCTGGAAGGGCAGGTATTCCAGGCGGTCTATGCACTGGGCAGCGATATTCCGACGCTGGTGCAATTCACTCACCAGAAGATCAGGCAATACCTGCAGCGAACCATCCATCCGCGCCTGGACCTGGATCCTGACCGAACCATGATCCGGTTTTCCTTCGGTGATGCAGCCAACCCGAGACAGTCGCGGGTCAGCAGCCTGACCCAGTTGATGCTCGATAACCTGCGCCCGCCGCAGTACCCCAACGCCATGCGCGAAGTGCTGGCGGTCCAGCTGGTCGATAAACATGGACAACGCGTGCGTCACCCGGCGAGCGGTTTTCTGATCACCTTGACGGGCGGTGAGCTGGCGAGGATGGCGTCGAGCATCGATGCCGGTGGCAACTACGAAATTCTGCTTCGCGAGCAAATGAACCAGCCTCGATACAAGGCTGCTTGGCAGACCGCCTACCGCGCCAGTCTGGAGTTCAAAGGCTACGAGGCGGTGCTCAAGGGCGACGAAGTGTTCAAGGCCACTGTGATCGATGAAGTGTGCGACCCACCCAAATCGCAAAAGCTGGTCGCGCAATGGCTGGAAGCGGTCTTGCAAGCGCCCAGCGCTGCGAAACGTGCGCTGGTAGGTGGGCGCAGGGTGCACGTCCATGGCCTGCTGCTGGGCGGAACCGTCGGTTTGCAACGTGGCACCATGGGCAACGCGGTCACCATTGACGGCGCGCTGATCCTTTCAGACCAGAGCGGGCCGGACATCAAGGGGGCCGTGGGCGTTTACTTCCCGGACAGTCCTCATGGCAATGACCTTCACGAATTCGCCGACCTGAGCGATGGCGTCACAGGGTTGCTGCAAGAGCAAGAGTGGCGAGCGTATTTCCGCTCGCGCATTTCGACCCTCGACCAGGAGGAGATCAAGCGTGCGCTGGGCCAGCACCGCGGTCGGCCACTGATCCGTGGCTATCTGCTCAACGGCGATGTACTTGAAGAGCTTCACCGGGCCCACGTCAATTTCCACAGTGCCTACGCGGACCACCGCTCCAACAGCAACCGCGATATCGGCCTGCAAACCGCGGCGCGGATCGTGATGATGGTGGTGGAGATCGTCATGGACCTGGCCGGCCTGCTGCTGATTCCCGGGTTCCAGCTGCTCACGCGTGCCATCCGCACGGGCCTGTTGGTGGTCAAGACCGGCGGGGTTCCGACGGACCTGGCAACGCTGGTATTCGTCCATCGGGTGGCAAACACCCGCACCACGACAGGCTTCGGCGGCGTGAGCGTCAACTTGCGAGGGCAGGCCTCATTCCGGGCAATAACGGCGCAGCAGAGCCAGGCTGAAGCATCGATCGGATTGCCCCTGGAGGAGGCGCTTTATCGCCGCTATGCCGTGGCGGATACCACGCTGATCCAGAGCCTGCCAGCCGATGCCCAGGGCTTCTATCGACCGGTGATTACCGATGGCGCCACCGGCAGCGTGACCCGGCCTGTGTTCGTACGCCAACCTGATGGGACGGTGTTCCGGGTCCACGACAACACGCCGATCAGGGCTACCGAGGCCAACATCGTCGACCCTGTCACGGGGGTGAACATTCGCTCCAGTGGCGTGATGCGCAGCACCGTGGCGCGCGCGCCCGATGGTGAGTGGCGTGCCGTAGGGTTTGGCATGGGCGGGGGCAAACGGTCGCAGCCAGGTTCCCCTGAAGCGGGCCCGTCGGCACCCAAGCGACCGGCCACATCGTTGCTTCGCGCCGTTTCCGACCTGATCCGTACGCCCAACCAATGGGACGTAGAGATCATGGATCTGGTGCCGTCCGTCATCACCCGCCTTCCGAATTGGCCGCAGAACCGCAGTCTGTTGATCATCGATCAAAGGCGCGGGCACCAGGACTGGTCCGTACGCTTTACGCCGGGACAGGATGAAGTCGGCTATCCGATGCGCACCCATCCGCTTAGATCGAGCACCGACGTGGTGCTGCTGCGCACGGGTGAAAACCACTACACGTTGATGCTGGATCAGGATAATGAAGTCTTGTTCCCGGCCGACGGCAATTGCTTCTTCAACGCGGTCGCCCGGGGCCTGAACGAGGGGCCGGTGCAACGAAGATTCACGATGCAGCGACTGCGCAATGACATTGCCGACTATATCGACCAGCATCCGGAGATGGGGAACTACCTGGTGGCGCAGCCCACTGCGATGCAACAGGCACTGGCTTACAACGCCCCGGCGCTGGAAAATTTGTTGGGCGAGTCGGCGGTATTGGACCTGACGCAAATCGTCTTTGGGTCGCCCAATCCCCAGGGTCTGTTTCAACCGGTCTTGAACCGCCTGAATCAGTATGCCCTGGACATGGGGCGCCGCTACTTGAATCAGGCCGAAGGCGCCAACCTGCCACCGGAGATGCTGCGCCTGATCGGCAGCTATCTGTCGCCGCGCACGCCCGTTCGCCTGCCATTGAGCAGCACGCCTTTTTACTCGTTGAAAGATCAAGCACTGCGAACCTTCTTCGAGGACACGTTGTTGGGACCGGTCCTGCACCAGGAGGTCACCGAACTGCTCAACAATGAGTATTTGATGCTGTCCCAGGACGTGCTCCATATCATGCTCGAGTACGGCGTCCGGGCCCGGGAGCTGACCGATCACCACCCCAAGAACCAGCTGGGCTATGTTGCGTACGACCAGGCCTTGCATGGTCACCTCAGCTACGAGCAAATGGAGGAGCTGCTCAATGGCGCGCTTCTGGTGGAAAGCGACGATCTGGCAAAAGTGAAGACGCGATACGAGCGCGAGACCGGCGATGTCATGGACGACGCTTCGGACCTGTTGGATCAGTTTATCTATTACGACCGGGCTGAAGACCTGGTCGATCTGTTGACCGTTGTCCTTGGGCGTTACCCGATCTTGCTGCGGCGGGCCAATATCCTGCTGCAGTCTCCGGTGATTGCTTCCAACCTGGGCGGGCTGCTGCCCTTGAATGTCGTTTCGCAATGGATACGCACCCCGGCGTTGTCCGATGCGCGCCTGCAGGTGATTGCCGAGTATGCCGGCAGCCGGTATCAGGAAGTGGCGAACCGGGGCCGCATTGATATCGATTGGATGCGGCGGTTCAATGACCGGAACCTGCGTCGCCTGTTCAATCAGCGCTCTGCAGTGTCGAACTTCTTCACCTTTCTTGGCGGTACCCGGTATGTCGAGGACAGTGACATGGCGGCGATCGCCAGGCTGTTCAGCGTTGCCGGTGGGCCCGTTCCCAATAGCCGGATCGCCATCGTGCTCGATACGCTGGATATATGGGGCTCTCTACAGAATATGCCCGGTATCACGCTCCAGAGCGCCAGGGGCATCTGGGAAGACCTGATGGGGCCGCAGTTCACCGACGACAACATCCGCTTCGCCCTCGGGCGGGCGGGTTCGCTAAGTTCCGAGGCGGCGTTTACCCAAGCCTTGATCGACAGCCTGGTCGAGGAAGAAGCCCTGGCGCACCAGCTGATCATGGACGCGTACGTCGTGACCCGAAGACAGGCCCAGCACTTTCTCCACAACTTTCAATTCACTAACCATCGTGCCGATCACAGCCGGTTGAACCTGGCTCGCTATGTGAATATCAATGGCGAGATACCACAATGGGCATGGCCCTACGCCCGCCCCGGGGTAAGCGACGAAACGCTCGCAGGGTTCCTGGAGCGCAGGAAGCCGTCCAAGCCGAAGTAGCGCGTCCTGATCGATCGCCAGCGCGAAGCGGTTCGCGCTGGCGATCATCCGTCACTTAAACCTATGCGCGGCATTGCGCCAGGCTGCGCACCTGTCCGCCGTCGCGCTGATTGGCCTCGCTCAACCACTGCTCGAACCCGGCGCCAATGGCGGGCCACTCCGAATCCAGCATCGAATACCACGCGGTGTCACGGTTCTGGCCCTTGACCACCATGTGCTGGCGGAACACACCCTCGAACGTGAACCCCAGCCGCTCGGCGGCGTATTTGGAGCGAGCGTTGCCGTTGTTGCACTTCCACTCCAGCCGGCGGTAACCCAGGGCGAAAGACTCCTTGGCCAGCAGGTAGACCGCCTCGGTGCTTTTCGGCGAGCGCTGCATCGGTGCGCCGAAGGTCACGTGGCCGATCTCGATGCGACCCTGGGCCGGGACGATGGACATCAGGCTGAGAATGCCCTGCACCTCGCCGCTGGCGCGGTCGATCACGCTGAAGAAATACGGGTCGGTGTTGGCGGCGTGGTTGTTCAGCCAGGCATCGAACGCGCCGCGATCCTTGAACGGGCCATAGGGCAAGTAATCCCAGAGCTTCGGGTCGGCCCCGGGGCCTTCGAGGGCTTGCCAGAGGCCGTCGGCATGCCGCGCCGGATCGAGTTTTTCCAGGCGGATGAAACGCCCTTCGAGCAACTGCGCAGACGGCGCCGGGACACCTTTCCAATCAGCGAGTGAAGACGACATGGGGTGCTCCTTAAAGGGCTTTGCGAAATTGAATGAAGCCTGGGCGCTCGGCGATGCGCTCGTACAGCTGGATCGCCGTGGCGTTGGTTTCGTGGGTCAACCAGTGCACCTTGCAGCAGCCATCGGCCTTGGCGGTGGTGTAGACGAATTCGATGAGCTGGCGACCCACCCCGGTGCCACGGCTCTGTTCTGTCACCAGCAGGTCTTGCAGGTAGCAGGAGTTTTCGATGCTCCAGTTCGAGCGATGGTAGATGAAATGTACCAGGCCGACTGCCGTGTCGCCGTTCCAGGCGAGGGCGCCGTGGGTGGGCTCGCGGTCGTCGAGCAAGCGCTGCCAGGTGCTTTGGCTGACCGCCTCCGGCAGCTCGGTGTTGTAGAAACGCAGGTAGGCCTGCCACAGCGGCAACCACGCGGCGTGATCGTTGGCGCTGACGAGGCGGATTTCAATCTGGCTCATGTTCACTCCTTGGACGATGGATCAGGCATCAGCCGCGCGAGCGTCTGGTCCTGCGGGTCGGGGCTGGCGGCAAGGCCGTTGCGTACCCCGGCGACATCCGCGAGGCTGCGGTTCTGGCTGAGCTTGCGCTTGCCTTCCAGGCGCTGGATGGGCAGGGCGAAGCCGACGATGGCCTTGAGCATGCTGTCGATGTACTCCGGCGGTGCATCGTCGATTCTCCACGGCTGCTCGCGAGCGGTTTCGTGGCGGTCGGTGAGGGCGCCGACCAGGTTGCGCAGGCGCTGCGCATCGCTGAACACCTCAGCGCTGCCGTAGGCGTGTACGGCCACGTAGTTCCAGGTCGGCACGACCTTGCCGTGTTCGGCCTTGCTCGGGTAGAAACCCGGGCTGACGTAGGCCTCGGCACCGGCGAATATCACCAGGGCCTCGGCGCCGGCTTCCAAGTCGCGCCATTGTGGATTGGCCCGGGCCATGTGCCCGTAAAGGGTGCCGTTCGGCCCCTGTTGCGTGTCCAGCAACAGGGGCAGATGGCTGGCCTGCAAACCGTGTTCACCGTGGGTAACGAGCACGGCCAAGCGGCAATCGCCCATCATCTGGTGCAATTGGGGCAAGTCTTCGACGGCAAAGGCTTTGGGGTTGTACATGATGATTTTCCTTGGCGAATGCGAGCATCCTAGGCAGGCTATTGGTCTGTTGTAAGAGCCACTTCCGGCCAATTCGATAGGTCCATTCGTGAGGGCTGCCATGCACAACGTCGTGCCGCCACTGTCGTTCAACCCCGCAGGCATCGAACTGGACCGCCGCCAGGGGCTCAGCCGCCAGCTTTACCAGGCGTTGCGCGCCCGGGTGCTGGACGGACGCCTGGCCAGCGGCACGCGCCTGCCGGCCAGCCGTGACCTGGCGGCGGCCTTGTCGATCTCGCGCAACAGCGTGGTGCGGGCCTACGACCAGCTCTACGCCGAAGGTTTCATCGAAGGGCGGGTAGGGGACGGTACTTACGTGGCGAAACTGTCCTCGACGACCCTGCCGCTGAAAAACATATCCACAAAAGTATCCACAGGGTTTTCAACAGGCTTACCCACAGCCTTATCCACAGATTGGCTCGATTTGCCTGTGGTTCCATCCAGTAAAGTTATCCACAGCGATGGGTTGAATCGTGTCGAAAACCACCATTTACCCCAGCCGCCCAGTGGCCCGCCGCGAGCATTCAGGGTCGGTGTGCCGGCGTTCGATCTGTTCCCTTTCGACGTCTGGGCCAAGCTGAACGCGGCTTTCTGGCGCAAGCCGGATCTGCAACAGTTGTGTTATGGCGACCCCCAAGGGGATGCGCGCTTGCGCGGGCTGATCGCCGCTTACCTGCGCAGCTCCCGGGGGCTGCACTGCACGGCTGAACAAATTGTGATCACCAGTGGCGCACAGCAGGGCATCAGCCTTTGTGCACAGCTGCTGGTGGACCCGGGCGACGTCGTGGCGGTGGAAAATCCCGGCTATCGCGCGGCCGGGCATGCGTTCGCCGTCGCCGGTGCCGACGTCAGAGGCGTGCCGGTCGATGGTGATGGCCTGGATTGCACGGCGCTCGGTGGGTTGAGCCATTGCCGGCTGGCCTACGTCACCCCGTCCCATCAATACCCGACCGGGGTGGTCATGAGCCTGCCCCGGCGCCTGGAACTGCTGGCCTGGGCCGAACGCAACAACGGCTGGATCGTCGAGGACGACTACGATGGCGAGTACCGCTACAGCGGCGCGCCCCTGGCGCCCTTGGCGGCATTGGATCGCCAGGGGAGGGTGCTCTACGTCGGTACGTTCGGCAAAGTGGCGTTCCCGGCCCTGCGCCTGGGCTACCTAGTGCTGCCGCCGGGCCTGGTCAACGCCTTCGCCCGGCGTCGCGCCGTGGACGTACGCCATTCCGAAGTCAGCACCCAGGCCGTGATGGCCGAGTTCATGGCCGCCGGGCATTTCCAGCGCCACATCCGGCGCATGCGTCGGGCCGCGCTGGTCCGACGAGACGCGCTGCTGGCGGGTTGGCCCAAAGACATCCCGGGGGTTGGCACCTTGCCGACCGTCGTGGCCGGGCTGCATGTCACGGTGCCGGTGGACAGCCTCGCCCGGGAACGCGAACTGATCGCCCAGGCGACGGCGGCGGGGGTCGAAGTCAATGGTTTGAGCAGCTACTGGTTGCCCAGCACCACCACGCCTATCCACGGCGGGTTGGTGCTGGGATTCGCCGCAGTCCCGCCCACGGCGATCGCGACCGCGTTGGCGAGCCTGGCCCAAGCCTGGAGGCTCTGACGCCCCGGGTGCATGACCGTAATACGGTTCACTTAAGGCAATCGACAAACCCGTGGCGAGGGAGCTTGCTCCCGTTGGGCCGCGAAGCGGTCCCAAAACCTGCCAAATGCGCAGCATCAGACACACCGCACCCGCCGGTTTACGACTGCTTCGCAGCCGAGCGGGAGCAAGCTCCCTCGCCACAGGTCCATCATTTTTCTTAAATGAACCGCATTGGGTTCATGAGCGGGCTTTTTGAAAGAACACCTCCTTGGCCTGGTCCACGGCAATTTCGCTGCGATAACGGTCGACCAGCTGGCGCTGGCTGAGGACTTGTGTGGCATCGGCGGCAGTGGCTTCTCGGCTGGCTTGCTCAATGGTTTTCAAGCGCGCCGAAAGGAACGCATAGGCGGGCACCCAGTTCGTCGAATAGCGGAAATCGGCAAACCAGAGGGTCTCACCGCTTTTCACGTCCCTGATCTCATACCGGTCAAGGTAGCCGTAGGGCGGAGTCTTGATGCGCTGCCGGCTCTTTTGTTTGGTAATGGAAATCTGGTTCCGGCTTTTAAGCCACAGGATGCTGCTCATGGTCGGCGGGCGTTGCTTGATGACATTCAACACGGTGTCGAACCCCAGGACATACAACGCGCTCGCTTCCCGCTGAAGCTGCGCGCGCAGGGTCTCGGCCGAGCGCCGCTGTGCTTCTGGCAGCTCGAAGGTTTCATTCGAAGCCACACCTTGCGCCTGGTCGAGGGCCTTTTGGATGGCCGCGCTGATTTTCTCCATCCTGCCGGCATGGGCATTGAGGATCATCCCGATCCCGGCAGGTGTATGGCTGGGCTGTTTGACGGTGGCTTGCATTTGCGCCTTGAACGCCGTCAGGCCGTTGATCAGGTCCTGACCCTTGGTGACGCTGACGTCCAGGGGCGGGACGGCGGGCGGCGTCGCGTCGGGTTTGACATGAGGGATCCACTCGCCGGTTTCTTTGCGGTGGAACGTAATGATGATCTCCCCGGAAAACGGGTTCTTCACATCGACCCAATCGGTTTCCTCCATCAACCGAGACAGGCGCGGCTCGCCGCTGACCAGGCCCCAGAAGCGCGCCCGGATGAATTTTTTCCTCGGCCGAGGGCGTTGCACGTACGGGGAGCCGGCGCTGCGCTGGTCCCTGCGTTCTTCGAGGGCCGCCGCCAAGTGCCGCATCGTCGATTGTTCAAGCGTGCCAATCCCCTTGCGCAGGCGGGCGAGCTGGGGCGGGCGCACGCTGCCCTTGTACTCGTTGCCCAGGTAGGTGAGATGTTCGTCGATGGCGGCGAACTGTTCGGCCAGGCTGCCGAAGGCGTCGATGCGCTCATCGAGCCGGATCACGCTGCGTTCATCGATTGCGTCGCGCAGGCTCTGGTAGGCGACCGTGGCGTTGTCCACGATCTGGTTGATCGCTTCCCAGCCTTCGGGCATCGACTCGACGCTGTCGAGTGTCAGGCACAAGTGACGGAACATATCGAGCTTGATCAGGCGCAGGTCGGCGCCGGTGTAGAGCGGCATCTTCTTGCGGTGCCGTCGGATGAATTCGAAACCTTCGTAGCCAAGGCTCTTCAGTTCGGTGAAGCGCGTCTCTATGTAGTCCAGGCGTTCGGTCATGTCGTCGCCGACGCTGATCATGCTTTCGGCCGCGTCGATGTGCTCTTGCTCCAGCACCTTGATCCCGGAGGTGATCATGCCCTTGGCTTTGTCCATGGCCGGGGCGAACCGATCCTCCAGGGCTTCCATCTCGGCAAAGGTGAAGTTGATCTGCGCATTCAGGTAGCCGAGCCGAGTGCGGGGGTAGTCGGGCCTGGACTGGAAGAGCGGCCATTCCAACAGCAGCGCCAGTGCCTGCTCATAGTTTTCCCGCTGCGTCTTCAGTGCCGCGACATAGGCGTCGCGTTTCACCTCCTTGGCAGCGCCCGAGGCCACGTCCATTTCCACCGCTTGCATGGTCAACAGTTTCTGGTTCTGCGGTTTCTTCGCTTCGAATTGATTGAGCGAGGCAAGCAGATCGATCCGGCGCCGCTGCGCATCGGCGATGACTTTTTGCCGGATGCCCTTGGACCCGCTGCCACGTACGCGCAGGCGCGTGTCGATGTGCCATTTGCCGTGGGTGTCACTCATCAGCGGAGGGCCTTCACGCGCGGGATCCTTTGCGTCGACGATAGAAACCAGCTCGCCTTCGACCTGCACCTTGAACCACTTGCCGGCCATTTTTGCGTGCCAGACGCCGTCCTTTTCGTAGAGCCCCTTGAGGGCCCCCCAGGTTCGGAACTGTCCGGGGTCTTCGGGTTCGGCGATGCTGAAGGTGTCGAGAAACCGGGCGCTTTCTTTCGATTTGCCCATCAAGGCACCGCTGGAGCGAATGGCTTCGTAGTGTTCGGTCGGCAGCGAAGCGCCTGGAAGCGGTGGGAGTCGCTCGATCACCAGCTCATGGGGGGGCTTGGGCAGGCTTTCCAGTTCCCTTACTTCTTGCGAGGCCTGGAGCCGGTGGGGGCTCCTGGCTGACCTGGCGCGGTCAATGGCATGAGTGATGATCGCCAGCGCAACGTTCAGCAGCAGGTCGGTGAACGCCTCCCACTTGGCCGGTTTGTCGGCGCCTTCCTTGCCCTGCGTGAGCTTGTCGATGTCGTCCAGGATCTGCCAGAGCCAGCCGGCCGTGCCTACGGCGGTTCCCAGGTACGGCAGGGCCAGGTTGAACAGCAGCCAGCCTGCCCGTTTGAAGGTCTCCCAGCGGTTTTCCCGATTGGACACCGATTGACGATCGGCCAGTTCGACCAAGGCGTTGGCATTGGCCTTGAACAGCTGCGGCAAGAAATTCGCCCCCAGGGTCTTGTCGGTCAAACTGACAGGACCGCTGTTGGCCAAGGAACTCAACGGATCGACCACGAATGCCACGATGCTCCAGGGGGAGGGCAACAGGTCCGGGAAGACAAACCGGCCGTAATCGTCCCGTACCCCATCGGGCAACCAGGCCAGTACCGACTGGCGTAACGACGGGGTTTGCCTGATGGCGTACAGCAGGTTGCTGAAGGAGGGGTACTGGCTCAACTGTGGTTCCAGCAGGGGCCGATACAACAGGCAGGGCCCGGCGCTGGAATCCTCGGGGCCGATGATGAACATATTGCCCACCACGTCTTGCGCATCGCCCAGTTGCAGTTCCGGCACGAAGGCCAGTTGGCGCAGGACAATGGTTTTTCCGTCCACCTTGCGATCCGCCTCGGCAGGTTCCATCAGCGCGGCGACGTAGCGGTAACCCGTATCGTCCAGGTGGTCCTCTCTGCGGATCTTGCGTTCCAACGCCAACATCGGCAGCTGGATGCGCAACTGAGAGGTGTACAGCTGTTCGCGACGGCTCGATTCGGTTGGATCGTCGAGCAGCTTGTGCTTGATCAGCTCGGGGTAGACACGACCGATGTCGGCCTGGGTGATGAGGTTTTCGATGTACTCGACGGTCATCCATCCGGGCAGTTCCGTGTCGTCCCGAAACTTGACGGTCTTGTCGCCAAGGGGCAGGGCGATCAGGTTCTGCAAGGCCAGTTCGACGAGGCTGAACCGGGTGGTCTCGATCTTGCCGGGCAGCACGAAGCTTCCCCAGACCACGGGGCTGCGCACCTCGATCTCGATGTTCTCCAGATCGAATGTCGAGGCGTCGGCATGGTCCGAGACCATCTGCTGCTTCAGCAGGTTCAAGGTGAACGTCTTGATCGGCACGATCCCGTCCAGGTAGGTCTTGCCGGCATGCTCCTGGTTCAAGATCGAGAGGTTTTTCATGTGCTGGGCAAACAGGATCTGATCGGACGGCGAGGCGTCCAGCAACCAGTGGGGCATCTGCCTCTGGAACCAGGCCACGAGCGCATCTTCGTCGCTTTCTTCACCGCTGGCGGGGGGATCGTAGGTCGCCCATGTCTGCGGGGAAGAACCGATGATCTTGACCTGCTCGGCAATCATCCCGCAGGCCTTGTGATCGAAGAGATTGCCCTCGGGCTCATACAGTCGCCACTGGATCTTGCGGTAGGTGGCCGTACCGAAATGGGTCGTGAGGGATTGACCAAGGGCCTGCTGTGAATCGAATTTCTGGTAGCCGTTGGCGATCGAGTATTTGAGGATGACCTCCTTTTTGTCGATGGTACCGATCAGCACGACGATGGAATTGTCGCCCAGGCGCTTCACCTCGGAACCGTCGACGTTATCGATGTCGATCAGATAACCATGGCTATCGTAGGGGTCGTTCTCCTTGCGGTCCTTGCGGTCGGGGTGGTGGAACAATTGCCTGGCCATGTCGCATTCGGTCGTCGTCCAGCCGCGGACGCGCCCGACGTTCCAGGCTTGACGCAGCGCACTGGAAAGCTGATGCCAGCGGGGCCCGGACTCGCCGAGGGAGGCATTCCAATAGGCCAACTGTTGCTCCTGGCAGGCCGTCAGCATGGCCGGCACCAGCTCGTTGAGCAGATGCCCGATCTGGTCGATGCGCACCGGTAAATGCACATCGGGAGAGGTGAGCGGCAGTCGGGTAAGGAAATGCAGGCCTTCGATCAACAGCATCGAATTGCCTTCCTCGTTCACCAGCCCGGCCAGCATTTCACTGAGGGTTTCGTAGCGGGTGGGCCGTCGCACGATTTCATCGTCGACAATCTCCCAGTCCGGCTCGCCCACCACGGTGTTGTGTGGATCGAGGTTCAGCGTGGGGTAGAGCTTCTTGAGGGCATCGCGCAAGAGAATGGACGCGACCTCCGGATACGTGGGCCCTGCGAGCAACTGATTGAGGATTGCATCTTTGGGATTGGCATTGGCCCTGGGGGCCGTGATAGGGGGCGTGGGTGTCATCTGAGTCTTCCTGTCTCTCGCGACGAATGGAATGGCGAAGCCGAGCGCTTCGGGATAGCCATACTAGTGAGGCGAAAAACAGGGAAGGTGGTAACTATGTATGGGGCGTGGAGGTGGCGGGGATAACGCCTGTGGGAGCGAGCTTGCTCGCGAAAGCGATGTATCAGGCGCCGATAATGTTGAATGTACCGGCGTCTTCGCGAGCAAGCTCGCTCCCACAGGTTTTCTGTTTAGCTTGACGAGCTCACTGACCGGACTTGATCCGCGTCCAGGCCCGCGTCCGCGCCCGTTCGGCATCTCGTGGCAACGGTTGCAAGGTGTAGAGCGTGGCCATGGCCGCTTCGGTCGGGTACAGGTTGGGGTTGTTGCGGATCGCCGGGTCGACCATCTCGGTCGCGTCCTTGTTCGGGTTCGGATAGCCGACAAAATCACTGACCGGCGCGATCACCTGCGGTTGCAGCAAATAGTTGATGAAGGTGTAGGCGTCGCCTGGGTTGGCGGCGCCTTTGGGAATGGCGAGCATATCGAACCAGATCGGCGCGCCTTCCTTGGGCAGGCGCATGTCCACCGTCACGCCGTTCTTGGCCTCCTTGGCGCGGTTGGCCGCCTGGGAAAAGCTGCCGGAGTAACCCACGGCCACGCAAATGTCGCCGTTGGCGATGTCGGCCATGTATTTGGACGAGTGGAAATAGGTGATGTGCGGGCGAATCTTCATCATCAGCGCTTCGGCCTTGGCGTAGTCCGCCGGCTTCTTGCTGTTGGGGTCCAGGCCCAGGTGCTGCAAGGCCAGGGGCAGGATCTCCGACGGCGAATCCAGCAGCGCCACGCCGCACTGCTTGAGCTTGCTGATGTTCTCTTCCTTGAAGATCAGGTCCCAACTGTCCACCGGCGCGTTGTCGCCCAGGGCGGCCTTGACCTTGTCCGGGTTGAAGCCGATCAGGATGGTGCCGTACATGTAGGGCACGGCGAACTTGTTGCCTGGGTCGTTGGCTTCGATCAGCTTCATCAGCTTGGGATCGAGGTGGTTCCAGTTTGGCAGCTTGCTGCGGTCCAGGGGTTGGAACACCCCGGCCTCGATCTGCTTGGCCAGGAACACGTTGGACGGCACCACCACGTCATAGCCGGAGTTACCCGTCAGCAGCTTGGCCTCCAGGGCCTCGTTGGTGTCGAAGATGTCGTAGACCAGCTTGACCTGGCTGTTCTGCGCCTTGAAATCGTCCAGGGCCTTGGGCGTGATGTAGTCGAACCAGTTGTAGACGCGCAAGGTGCGCTCCTCGGCCTGGACAGCGCCGCAAAGCAGCGCGGCGCACACGGCTGGAGCCATAAAACGCTTGAGTCTGTTCATGCTGTGATTCCTCATGGGGCGCTTTGGAAACCTTCAAGAACGTTCACGGCATTGATGCCGATTTCTGCCACCGCGTAGCCGCCTTCCATCACGAACAGCGTCGGCTTGCCGAGCGCCGCGATGCGCTTGCCCATCGCCAGGTAATCCGGGCTGTCGAGCTTGAATTGCGAGATGGGGTCGTCCTTGAACGTGTCGACACCCAGGGACACGACGATGACATCGGCGTCGTAACCCCGGATTTGCCCGCAGGCCTGCTCCAGCGCCGCGCTCCAGGTGTCCCAGCCGGAGCCGGCCGGCAAAGGGTAGTTGAAATTGAAGCCCTCGCCGTCGCCCTCGCCATGCTCGTCGGCATACCCCAGGAAGAACGGAAACTCCGCCTCGGGGTGACCGTGGATCGAGGCGAACAACACGTCGCTGCGCTCATAGAAAATCGATTGGGTGCCGTTGCCGTGGTGGTAATCCACATCCAGGATCGCGACCTTCTGATGGCCCTGGTCGAGAAAGGCCTGGGCGGCGATGGCGGCGTTGTTGAGGTAGCAATAACCGCCCATCAAATCGCCGGCGGCGTGGTGCCCCGGTGGGCGGCACAACGCAAAGGCACTGCGCGCCCCGCGCTGGATGTCCGCCTGAGCGGTGAGGGCCACTTGCGCGGCGCTGTAGGCCGCCTGCCAAGTGCCGGCGGTAATCGGCGCGCCGCCGTCGAAACTGTAATAACCCAACTGGCCGTGCAGGCTCGTGGGAATGACCGAGCGCAGCGTTCGCGCCGGCCAGGTAAAGGGCAACAAATCACCGTCGCGGTTGTACTTGGCCCAGCGGTCCCAGGCGCCTTTGAAAAACTCCAGGTACGCCGCACTGTGGATGCGCTGGATCGGCCCCAGGCCAAAATCCTGCGGCGCCTCCACCGGCCCCAGCCCCTGCGCCTTGACCCGCTCCAACACATGATCGGCCCGGGACGGCATCTCGAAGCAGGGCATCAATTGCCCATCCATCAACTCGCAGCGCCCATGGTGCAGGTGGTGATCGTCTGAGTAGATCGTCAGCATTTTTTTGTTCTCCGCTAGGCTGATTCGGTTTGAACACAGTCTTGCGGCCAGCGGCGTTTCAGAGAACGGCAGGAGAGGCCAAAAGGGGATCGAAATGGCCAAAAGGTTTGACCGTAAATCGCCCCTTGTTGGCGCGGGTGTGCGCGGGGTTGGGGCATGGGGAGCTAATCAGACTAGAGATTGTGGGTATAGCCGCATTTATTTTTTGATTTTGAGTAGTAAGCCAGGTCGATTTTAAAAAGAGCGCGGACGTGGGTGAGCTGTTCTTTAAGATGAGCTTTAGCCATACCTTCACTATCTTCAGAAAACATAAGGTGGTAAATGGCGGGCCAAGTCACCGCAGCATCAGAAAAGTATATTGCCTTGCGAGAACCGACAATTGAGATGCATTCTGTACTAGAAAAAAGTGCCAGTAAAAATTTTTCATGGATCATGGAACAAGCAGATAAGAATAGGCGACGTTTCTTCAGGTGAGGTGCTAGGATCTTTGCAAGATCTGTATAACTTATCTCATCCTGATTGGTAGTAAATAACCCGTGTTTATTCCCATGAGCTGAGATGTGTAGGTAGCGATATCTCGATTTTCCGAACTCTGTAACGGCTTCGATGAATTGATCTCGCGTCCTGACATAACGGTAGATGGGGTTTTTTTCGTGTAGCCTTAAGACTGAAGAAATAACACCCCCTTCAAAGCGGCCATTGCCCTCATCGTCAGGATTAAGTGTTTCAATAATGAAAACGTCAGGGATAGAGGCCATTTAGAGGTGCTCAAGTAATTTTGCTTGTAATGGATAATATTTTTGATCACGCAAGATTTCGTGATTCAGCTCTGTTGAAAATAGAAAATACCGTTGTTCTTGAATTTGTCGGCGTACCAAGCAACGCCAAGAATATGCTTCATTGCTTCCTTTTCTCCGGAAGGAACATCGTCCCGGTTTTTTAAGAATTCTTCAAATTTTACATTGTGGTTGGGAAATATTTCATTTAGCTCATTTAGTTTTTTTCGTCCATTTTCTACGGTTATGGACTTGCTTTTCTTTGAAAACCTATTGGGGTACAACAGATTGAAAGAGGACGAAAGGCGCCAGTGATTGGATACCCTGAGGTCATTGAAGTAGTTGAAATGTCGGTTGTAGATATTGGTGAGCAAGACAAAATCCACGAGATCGAATCGTTCATGCTCAATTGGACTGTTCTCGGTAAAGAATCCACCCTCACCAAACAGGTAGCCACGCCACAGTTGCATGTCGATCTCTTCGTGACAGCACACAATCAATATGTTGGTGTCTTCGACTCTGCATTGCTTGACTTTTGCTTGGGTGGATTCCAGAAAATCCTTCATTACGTTATCTAGATTTTTCCCTTCTTTCACTGTCTTGCCTTGTGGCGTTAAGCGCTCACGCGCTTCCTTAAGCGCCTGTTCGCGGAGTGCGTTATGGGGCATTCTGTTTGAAAAGGTAAGCGTCACTTCGTCAGGGGAGCGTACTTCATCTTTGTAAGAGGCACATTTTACTTCGAGATTATATTTTTCCCCTTTTACAGTTACGCTGAAGTCAACATCTTTAGGCGACGTGACTTTATCTTCGTAGACGAATGCCGCATTGGGGTAGTCGATAAATTCATTCATGGCTGTTAGCTCGCAAGCAGCCTGTATATATTGACTTTCGTTAAAAGCCCCGGCGCGAACTTGCAATTTATCTCGGATGAGACGCTTGACTTGTTTCTCACCTATCTTAGCTTGAAGCGAGTTGAGGATTTTATTCAGCGCGTGTAGGTACTCGTCGTAATGAATGCTGGTTTTTACAAGGTAGTGCTGGTTGTCAGTAATTTCACTCAGGTGATCGAGGAGCATGCGTCATATTTCCTTGTTCATTTGTTAGCTGAACGAATGCGCGGGTTAACGGGGGAAGCCCCCTGGGCATTGGCTATTCAGGTTTGATAGCGGGAAGCGAAAGGGATGAACGTATTGCGTTCAAGGACGCGTAGAAATCCTCAGTGTTGCCGAACGCCCCTCTGTAGATCTTGTGAACGAGAGCCTCATCTTGCTTGGCGATCTCAATGAACACGGCAAACGTCAAAGAGATGCCCCGTGGCAGCCGGAAGTAACCTTTGTCTATAAGTTGCTTGGCACGCAGTTCAAGCAATGGGAGGTTCGTCTTGAACATAGCATCCACCTTATCGATGCTGTCCAGTTTGAGTTCGCCGCTGAGGTAGCGGTCGTATCGAATGGTGTGGTCGCTTTCATACCATTCCGAAAGAATCTCGATGCCGAACTTTTTCGCCAGCTCGGCATCCATCGCCGAAACCAGCAGATTCGACCGGGCGTAGGTGGAGATGTAGGCGTAGAACTCCCGCTCCAAGGTCTCCAGGATCAAGGCGTTTTTCGATTTGCCAAGGGTATTGGCGACAGCGGCAATGGTCCTGTCCAGGCTGCTGCTCAAATTACGCAGCGTGTAGGAGACCGTTTCGGCCTTTTCAACATCGTTCATAGGGAATGACTCTGGGAAAGCTCCTCCGACGTAGAAGAGATGGAACCATCGTCTACCTGAAAAACCATTTAGTCAATTGTGGTTCATAAAATAAAATATGGTTATTTTGTTGTGATGTGAATTTCGATGGTTCTAGGACGTGCCTTATCCCGAGGCGATCACAGAGCGGGCACCCACCACCAATCCCCTGTGGGAGCGAGCTTGCTCGCGATGGCTGCAGCCCATACACATCTAAATCCGCCCCCTCCTCGGTCTGAAGGTGCAGGTGATCCGTGGCCAGAGATTGCTCCCTCGCCACGGGTTGGTGGTGTAGCAGTTAGCGCGGGTCGACGTTATCCAGCACTCGGTTTGCCAGCAATGAACTCATTTCGATCAGTTGCTGGATGCCGAGGGCGATGTGGCGGCGGGGGCCTTCCAGGTCGAAGGCCAGGTTGCTGATCATCGCGTCGGCGGATGCCAGGTTCTCGCTGAGGTTGGCGAGCAGGCATTCGTTGTCGGCGTTTTTTGCCACGGTGAAGAGCTGGCCTGGTTTGGATGTATCTTCGGACTTTTCCGGTTTCGGTAGCAGGTAATGATCCAAGGCACGTTTGGCGGCTTCGTCGTGCCTTTTAGCCTCGGATCTGGTGTGCGGGGAGGTGCGGTCTGTCCCTGGGGGATTCGGTGTAGGCTTGAACATGTGCTGATACTCCATGGTTAAGCCGCAACCTCTTCCCTACTAAAAGAAGGGTGGCGGCTGTACGCAGGTTAGTAGACCGGGGAGATCAGCATTGCCGGCGCGCCGAAGCGCCCTGCGCACAGCCACCATCAAGGACAGGTTAGGAACCTGCTTCGATGGAGAGCTTGTACATCTTACTGACACAACCCCGGGCTACTAAACCCGACCACTGATGGGCAGTGGCAGGGAAACGATAGAACCCGGGGGCAAGGCGCACAAGCGGGCGGATTCTGGCGTAGTTGTAGGCAATGGCGCAAGGATTCGTAGCTTGGTGGAAGCGTTGCGAAGGGAGAATAAACAAGCCTTCGTAATGCCCAGGATTCGGGGCGAAGGAGCTCGTTCCCGCTCGGTGGCGCAGCGGTTTTTCTGTAGGAATGCGCCGGCCTTTTTGGGGCTGCTGCGCAGCCCAGCGGGGATAAATCCCCTCGCCACAAAATGTACGTCCACCGCCACCGCCTTGTGGGAGCGAGCTTGCTCGCGATGGCGGCAGCACAGCGGTCATGCCAGAGTGCAGTCTAAAGGTGTTTGAACAACCCGAAGTCAGGCCATTTGAGCTTCAATTTCTGCGAGCAAGCCTTGAATTAAGCCTGCCGCATAACGCTGTGCGCTAATGAGGTCGTCTTCATCTTCGCCGCCATGAAACCGTGCGTATGCGACTGCCCCCACCTTTTCAAAACCTTCGCTGAAATGATCATCGCCAAAACGCCGGGCCAATGCAGCCAACCCATCGCTTACGGCCTCTCCATGCCTCCCCGTGCGAATTCGCTCGACAAAAAGCCTGGCAACATTTTCAAGTGAGCCTGAGTACCGAACTACATGGATGAGATCCGCTGCATCCTTGTTCTCTTGCCGCTGGTCAAGGGCAAGCGCTTTCAGAATCACGAATGCAGGCACGTCTGCAAAACGTATGATATCGACCGACATTCCTCCACTGTCGAGCAGTTGAGCACCGACCTCTTTTTCTTGATACCAGTCGTGCACGATTCTGGCGTGTTTAATGGTGAGTGCTGAGACCTGCTCACCGCTGACGCTTACGGCCTTTCCAGGTTGCTCGTCACCGGCATCACGCAGTAGCTCTACGACGACCTCAATATGCTCATCAACTTGTCTGCGCCATCTCCAAGACGTTGGTTTCCATTCTCGACCCAACGTACAAATCCTCGCGCCTTCAACTGATCGGCAAGGCTAACGTATTCGTCGCCGGTCGCTAGGACTTCCAGGTTCAGCACAATATCTACATCAGACGTACCCGCATGCGTTGGCACCTCTGGTGGTGCCTCTGGAGTCAGATAGCGAGGCACTAGGCCGCCGACTAAGCGCAATGTGCCCTTCAAATTACCAAACGCACTGAGTAGCGTGAGCAAGGTCCTCTCACAGGCGTTCGTCACATCAGCGTCGTACCCCGCAGCCGTGCGGGGTTTCAATTCCTTGCCCATTCAACCTCCAAAAAATTCCTGATGTGCTCTGCCAGCTCTTTGTTTCGCCCTCTACCATCAAGGAGATCAAGATAAAGAATGTATGGGCTTGCAAAATATGCAGGGTATTCAGGGTGCGGCTGCCTGAACAGCAAGCTAGCGCCTTCACGCTCAGTGATGGTTACGTTCGACCCTTTTTTTGCGGGCTTGAGCCCGAGCACATCCGCCATGTCCTGCGTGTACCCCTTAGGAACAATCAGATCGACGGTATCTGTGCTTGTGAGCAAGGGTGCGAATACGTTTCCAGCAGCGGTCCCTGTGAATGCCCATGGATAATCGACCTGCTTTTCGGCAACTGTTTCTGCAGCCCGGGCAAGTAAGTGCTTTGAGCTTTCCACAAACGTATACCAAGTGGATGAGTTCTCACGTGCTCGCGCCTGCCATTGCTCGGCCCACGCGTCGAGTAAGGCTCCAGGGTTGACCAACCGTCTCCGGCGGGTCGGCCCTCCACCTACAGACTCGCACCATTCGCGCTGCGTTAGCTCTTGAAGCACCAGTGAGCAGGTGTACTGAGAGGTTTCTGCCAAATTCGATAGCTCGGTTCCTGTCAGCCATTCATGACTGTGCACTAGCAGCGAATGAATGACGTTTTCGCGAGCACCTGTAAAAAGCTGTATCGCTCGCCTTGAGGTGTTGGGTTTTGATGGCCGCTGTATATCAACTAGCCAGTGGCCATGTTTTAGGTAGAGGCTTCCACCTAGCTCAAAAAATGCGATGTCTCTCTCTTTCAGTTCTTTCTTTGCGCCAGGACTCAGCGATTCCGCTGCAATCATCCGGACACTATCCACATCGCGGAGGCGATTTCGTTCAAAACTGTCCAGGCGCCAGACTGCGTCTCGGATGTCTCGGGGGTAAGCACTGCCAATGATCTCGACGAGGATCTTTAGGTCTTTAGCTGACATGCTCAGCTCGATCACACCGTCGGGACTTGCGTTTAGGCCTTCATGCCCATGATAAAAATCTAGGCCTGAGTGCACTTTAACGTGTGCCTCGTGACCAAAGGCGTCAGTGAGACTGTGCTCTAAGCTATCCAAGACCTGACCCTCAAGCTTGGAGTCCCAATCATGATGTCGTTCCATATCTTAGCTCCAATCCCATCTTTAGCTGGCCAGAAAAACCTCTGCAAGAGGCAATACCTTAGCTCAAATTAGGTGTTTAGCTGAGCAGCTAAATAAGCCGAATAAGCTAATCATAGATCATTTTTTGACCTATTAGGATCCTGGGCGCGTTAGGACGGGCTTGTAGCTGGTTGGCGACGGTGCTTGCTCCTCGCTCGGGGGCGGCTACGCCGGTCAAACGATTGAATCGAGATCCAGCGTATACGGTTCACCAATAGCGTATCCGTGAGCACCACGGATCAATTCACCGTCGTCATCCCGGGCCGGTGCCATCGCCAGTTGCTCCACCTCCCTGTTTTCCGGGTGTGCCTGCCAGCGGGCCAGGTTTCGTGCCAGTTGCTCGGGGTGTTCCGACAAGCTCCCATAGACGTCTTTTTCGCTGACCGACGCAGTGCGCAATGTAGCCAGGCGCGCGCGGGTGCTGTGCAGCTTGTCGACCTCGCGGATGAGCGCAATGTTGATGTCGCTTTCGCTACGTCCATTGGGTGCGCTCCGTCCCGCTAGGGAGCGCTCTTCATCACGTAGCTGTTGGGTAATGCGTGCCAGCGCATTGTCGATCCATTCATATTCGCGTTTTGTCGCCAGTGGGCTTTCGGTTATGTGCGCTTCCTGCCAGCGCCGTAAGGTCGCCCAGCAGGCGGGGATGTAGCTGGGAAGCATGAAATGGTTGCCGGTCTGGATGAGTTGGGCCAGTAATGCAGGGCGGTGCGGCAGGCCATGTTTGTGCTCTAGGGCCACCTCGCAGGCGGCGTGTTGGGTGATGGTGTCGACCGAGGAAGTCGCCCGGTTGGACAAACAATCTGACCGCTAACGGCCAGAAGCGGACATTCAGGATATAAACGCTGGTTGACTTTTAGCCCCTAGATCGTCCCGAGACGACTTGCGAGGGTGATGGCACTCTACTATCGTACGTACGGCGAGTTCTGTGCTCAGATCAGCGATAGTAGAAAAAGTGATCCTGGCAAAACTCTAGAGACGATCATTTCGGAGATTCTGCAATGGAGCTGGAGCATGCTGGGAATAGCCGACATGAGTTTCATTTAAATGACGAGCATTTCATAAAGACAAGAGTGTCTGAGATTTCTCTCTGCCTTGCATTTATGATTTTTTTGACGGGCTGCACAAGCACTTCCGAACAACGCGGGTATCTCATTCCTGAATACTCCGCAAATGCGCAAATAGTGAACGTAGCGGTAGCTGCACCTGCACCTGCACCTGCACCTGCACCTGCACCTGCAGTCACACCCACACCTGAAGCCCTAGCAAAGGGAAAACCGCTAAATCTCACACCTCTGAGTGGGTTTGATGACGACTGGGGATATGAAGGGGCAGACGGAGAAAACTTTTCCGACTCCTACACGAGATTATTGATTCTTAGCGATATACCTGCTTATCGACACGGAGACGCCGGTGACTCGCTGCCGGTGATGGGCTACGAAAAAAGAGGTTGGTTATCACGCTTTCTGGTCGGGCGCGACTTTTCCATAAACTTGACGGCAGGTGTCACAGTGGGGGGATTTGAATCAACCATCCCACTGGCAACCATAGGCCACGTAAGTGATTCGAATGGCGAACAGTGGAACCGGGTTATCCATCACTCTAAGGCTAACTTCCCATTATTTCTGGTAAAAGCAGATGGTAGCGCTTCAGTTCCCGTCGTTAAGCTTACAGTCAACGGTACGCAATCCTATTCCTCTAGAGGTGCCGCAGCGGCTGTTCAGGTTGCACTTGGAGTGGCGCGCGCCTCTGCAGGGTCAGCGTCAGTGATAACGCGGCTCTCCGAACAGGCAACGAAAGACAAAGCAAGAGCGATTGATGATGCTATATCTCGTCTTTTTTCTAGCGGTGTCACCGAGGAGCATTGGACTGACAGAGATCTTCGATTCTGGAGAACGGGGAACAACAACGAGCCTCAGGGTGTGAAAGTGAGTTTCCACATACCGAATGATACGACTGACTGGAACTCGGCGCCTTCGCCCGTGGGAAAATGGATTATCACCTTCGATCATCCGCGACCGTCTATATTTTCAGATTGGCGAGTGTGTAGTGCGTCGACCTTTCCCAAATGTGCAGCATCCAGGAGAGCCGCACTGGAGAAGATTCATAAAGAAATTGATGTTAGCCAAGTGCTTAACTATAAGCTGACCAGTGATCCCCTGGGGCTCGGAAGCATCAAAGCATTTATTTCTCAGCAGGATTGGTACACGTCGGCACAGATGAGTTTTATGAATCCTTTGGCCAAGAAGGCTGCTGCAGATGCCTTTTGTAGAAGGGTTCTCAATGAAGTCGGTGGTTTAGGGTTAAATGGCACCGATGCAAGAATAGTTTTATGGTCTGTAGTTAAAGGCTTGCCAATGGCAGGCGATGTCGACTTTTTAAGTGTCAGTAGCTGCAATGATTCTTTGAGTGAAGTGGAGGCGGATCGGGCTTGAGCTTTTAACACTCTCAGTATGCAGCAGACGGTGCTTTTTCATCACATCAGAAAAGCTCGAGAGTCAAATAGATGGTTGCGAAAACTTTTTCCTTAAGATCAGCCACGATGGCTTGATATCTGGCTGTTGTAGTTCAGGTAGGGCGATCGGTCATGGATGGCAGCAAACGGCCAAAAGCGGACGTTCACACGCTACCGCTTCCGGCTAGGAGCGGACTATCAAACAGATCGACAAAAGAAGTAGCGATTCGGCGATACTCAGACGAGCATTTGGTCATCACCAACACGAATTTAAAATAGGAGAAACCTTTTGACTACGGACGCTACGACTCCTTCTGAGAGAAAATCAATCCAACTACGCTTCAAAAGTCTCCAATTCGATACAAACACTTGGCCTTGTCCTCAAGACTTACTAGGGCGGCATGCAGAGATTGAGAATCTGTCGCCAGTTTTGCTGAATGCGCAGTCTCCATTGGTTTTCGCTATAGATGCCCCGTGGGGGGGAGGAAAAACTACTTTTTTTCGGCTTTGGCAGTGTTACTTGAGTTACGAAAAAAAAGTCAGCCTATATCTCAATGCTTGGGAAAGCGATTTCGCTGAGGACCCCTTGCTGCCGATGTTATCGGTACTGGATCGCTGGCTTAGCGATCAGAGTAATACGCCTGCCGTCAGAAGTGCGTGGGAGAAAGCCAAAACATATGCGCCAAGCATTATCAAGTCCACCGCAGTTGCTGCCGCAAAGGCTGCAACCTTTGGAGCCCTGGATCTAGATAAGGAATACGAAAAACTTGCTTCCGAGTTGGCCGGTGGCTCTGTTGGTAGTTTAGTAGATAGCTTTAATATCAAGCAGAAATCCTTAGAACGCTTTAAGGTTCAGTTGAGTAAAGCTCTCGATGCATTGCCAGAAGGACAAGAAAATCTAATTCTTTTTGTTGATGAATTGGATAGATGCAAACCAACTTACGCAATCGAGGTTTTGGAACGAATAAAGCATTTATTCGACGTGGATCGCCTGGTCTTTGTTCTTGCAATAAATCGCAATCAACTTAGTAAAAGTTTTCAGGGGGTTTACGGCCCAGCATTCGATGGCTCTCATTATTTGAGAAGGTTTATCGATTTGGATTACCATCTAAACTTGGTGGATGTGGATGCATACATTAACGCTCGAATTAGGCAGCCCGACATATTAGACTACTTTAAGTCGCGACATTCAGAGCGGGATGATTATGAGTATGGAGCGAAAGTATTAAGCTTTTTAGCAGTGCGATTTAAGTTTACTCTTCGAGATATTGATCAGCTTGTTGTTAGGTTAAGATTGATACTGCGCAGCATTCCAAAAGATCACTTCTTAGATATTCCTTTGCTAATCCCCCTAATGGTATTGCGCCAGGAAAATCCGGACCTATACCATAGATATACGGCAAATGCTTCATGCGCAAATGAAGTGGCCGAATTTATCCTAGGTGGCCCAATCGGAAATGTAGTCTTTGACCATTCAATTGCTGTGGTTGTCGGTTATCTGATCGCAGCGGCGCGAGATCCATATGAGCGGGCTTCCGTTGAACATTTGATTATTCCTTGGAGAGACTGGATTGGACAAATGCCAGATAAAGACCCGCAGGAAGCAGTTGTACGAACTGTTGTAGAGTTTGCATCCGACGCTAGAGATTTTCGACATCGTAGAGAAATGCAGAAGCTTGCATCTTCACGGATCGAACTTGTCAACAAAATGGATGTTTCTTGAATTTAAGCTGCAAGAAGCTATCGTGGTTTTATGCTGTTTCTCGGCCTGATAAATCAAATCAAAAACTTAATAAGGAATTTACTCGGGCATTTGTTGCAGTAGTATATAGCGAATGGTTCCAACCGTTCGCTTCGCTCAACGGGACGGGTTGGAGCCCGCCCCTTAATCAAACGATTGTGTTCGCTTTGGCCTATTTCTGCCTGTGGCAAGGGCTTCATCGACCACAAGCAATCTTTTCGCCCCAAACGACGATGATATATCTCTACACTCGTCAATCTGAATGCGACAGTGTCAGGTTTGCCAATATCGAATGACTCGGTCTGGGGCTTTTTGGAGAAAATCATGGAAAGGAAAACGTTGGAATGTGCGTTCAGCGGCATCTGGGCTAGATTTAAGAACTCCAACCAAGATAAAGTAAATCTGGAAGAGATTGAAAGCTGGGCGGTGGCGAAAGGTTTAACCGTCTCCGGAGTCGTACGCAGAGATGTGGGGAGATTTGGCAAGACCGATTGCGTGATAATTCATACTGAGCACGGAAGCGCATGCTTTCCAGTGACCACAGAAGCGAGCCGAGAAGCTTGGATTAAGCGGGACGAGTCATATTCAAAGACGGCAGCAATTTGGGAAAAGCTCGAGTGGTTCTCCCCGTTCTGGGTCTGTAGAGAAGATGTGACAAAAATACTCAATGACTGTGAGCACCGAACCGCCGAAGACGCGATAAAGCTGTTCAATTATCATACTTCCACTATTTACACGCTTTCTTTCGAAGCTGTCTGCATAGAGCAAATAATGGTCGGCGCGTCATGCCTCGCTGATATCCGCCCATTGGCCAGAGAAGCGTATTTGGCATTTTACGCCGGTTACAAATCGGCAAGCATAGCGGCGCTCATCCCAGCCATTGAAGGTGCAGTTTCAAAAATACTTCCCATGGAAACCCAGTCCTTAGCGACCATGGAAAGAGTGAACAAAGCCGTTGCTGGAGCCATCAGTAATGCCGCCGAGCTGCACTTCGAAGGGATGTGGACTCCCACGAACTACAAAACCACTGAATATCTGTTCGGCATGGACGAGATGGTTTTTGCTTTTGAAACATTCAGGCGGTGGCTGCAAGATTCATTCTACAAAAACACAGACGGATACAAAGGTGCGGCTCGCTTAAATAGACATCTCTTTGCACATGGGCTTTCGCCCGAATGGCAACAGGCAAATTTGTCTCGATTGATTGTTGCCATATCTACGGTGAGTGTCATTGAGTCGTGGTACCACCAAGATAATTCAGCTCCACTTCTCTTTCCGGCGACGAACAAAGACAGCGAACTATTATGGCAGCAAGCGATTCTTCATGGATCTGCTCAAATGGTCATAAAACTCATGGAGGAGAAGCATTATCAAGAAAACGGCAAATTGGTCCCTATCGTGCCAACCGACGACGGAGCGACCCTTCGAAAGGCGCTGCTTATGAAGGATTGCATCGACGATTTAGTACGTCCTTTAAGAAGCGCTGGATGGGCAGTTGAGTTTACGGATAATTCAAGTGATCTTTATGTAAAAGTATCAGCCCAAAGCAAGGAAGGTGTGCTTAACGTGGCACTCCTGTACAGCTGCGCCAGCGATAACTCTTTGTACAAAGAGCTGGAGAAAGATTGTAATGCGATTTTGTATAGAGGGGCTCCATACCTACAAGAGCAATTCGCCAGAGGTGTGAAGGTACACGTTGGGCCGGTTGCAGGATGGCAACCGCCACTTGCGATCAATTATGGGAAGAAAGGTCCTGGCGATGATTCTCTTTGAACCGGTACCCACGCAGATATGGTGGATAAAGAATGCTGCTCCGTAGGTCGAAATACGCACAGTTTGACACTTTCAGTCTGTTCGGAGTATCCACGGCGACCGCGCATCAAACCTGTCTTCTCCACAGGCAGCTATTGGCCGTTTTCTGCCCTAAGCACTCACTCGGTTTATGGACTTTTGAAAAAAATGCGCCAAAGTTGATCCGGCCTGCCACAACTACTCCCACTGTCTATTTCATCGTGAGCCCATTCTCCGGATTTCCTCCATACGACTGAATTCCATCTAGGGCACCTACCGCTAAACGTTGCGCATACCCGGGCGGAACACCAAACATCTCTACGATTAAGGGGCTGGCTTTAGCCGGTCCCGAATGAGCGAAGCGAGCGACTTGAACCAGTTGTTAGCCCTCACCTACGGCGGTCAATACGTGGCCGTGAGGTACATCAACGGCGTACCAAGCAGAGTAATCTACAGCTTCTGGGTAAGAATTGGATGCCACTATGAAGTGCAACGATGTTATCCGACACGCAGGAACCAGTGGCAACACGATCTCAAAACCATCGTTGCAGTAGTTAACCGGGTAAGGCGCGTTTAAGAGGCCATGCTCTGTTAAACGAATGCTAAGACTATCGAGGTCCTCTGTGCCAATGAGAACAAGTTTTTCACCAAGCACCCAAGATTGTGCATCCAAGCATTCTCCAGATGGTCGATCATCCCAAGGGCCTGGAACCTTAACCCACTTGCAAGAAATCGTAACGGTGTTGATTGGTACTTGCGGTTTAAGTACGACTAGTACTGCTTCAAGTAAATCGACGCTCATCCTAGGAGGAAGACGAGGTTCTAGTTGCGTATGTTTAAAGATGGCTTCGTCGGTAGCCAGTGCCCGGCCTTTCGCGTAAGCAGAGAAGAACAGTGCGCCGATAGTTGTTTGGATAACCATTATTCTGCCGTGAGTGCTAACGTTTAGGTTAAGGGGCTGCGGCACGCAGTCCCAGAGAGCGAGGCGAGGAGGAAAAGCGACATGACTTGGGCACACATTACTGGCGTATTAGCAGTGTGTCCATGCTCTGCTTTTGGCCGGTTGCTGTCTGTGGCTAGAAGGAGATTCATCATGGGGAGAATGGAAAAGACATTATGTCAGTCGGGACGTCGCGAAGGTGATTTGAGGTGTATTCGACCGCATCGTCGATGCCTTTCACGATTCCTGTAGTCCACACGCGTCCAGCCGTGTGTCCGTGGCAAATCCTTAATTCTCTGCCCTTGATCAGGATTTCTTAAGTGGGCCAAGAAAATCTTCAGTTGAGGGGGCTTTTCTGATTTTTTCTTAACTTGCAGCGCACCTAAAAAATAGTAAAGCAGAGTTCCTCCGAACAAACGCCCTCCACCAATTCTCTGTGGGAGCGAGCATGCTTGCGAAGGCGGCAGCGGGTTACATGCTTGCTTTTGAGGTGTAGGCGATCCGTGGTGAGGGAGGAAGTTCCTCACCACGGGATCGATGCTGTAGCGGCTAGCGTGGGTCGACGTTATCGAGCACTCGGTTTGCCAGCAATGAACTCAGTTCAATCAGTTGCTGGATTCCGAGGGCGATGTGACGGCGGGGGCCTTCCAGGTCAAAGGCCAGGTTGCTGATCATCGCGTCGGCAGATGCCAGGTTTTCGCTAAGGTTGGCGAGCAGGCATTCGTTGTCAGCGTTTTTTGCCACGGTGAATAGCTGGCCCGGTTTGGATGCATCTTCGGACTTTTCCGGTTTCGGTAGCAGGTAGTAATCCAAGGCGCGTTTGGCGGCTTCGTCCTGCTTTTTGTTTTTGCTACCGGAACGGGTAGTGGTTGGGTCTGTTTCTGGAGGGTTCGGAGTTATCTTGAACATATGCATTTTTCCCTTTAGTAGGCCGCAACCATCTCGCTACTAAACGAAGGGGTGGCAGCTGTGCGCAAGTTAGTAGACCGGTGGAAAACACATAAAAGCCCGGCGCGCCCGAGGGCGCCATGCGCACAGCCACCATCAAGTGCAGACAACGCCTGACTGATGAGACTCATGCAACCATTATGTATTTCCAACCAGGGCTACTAAACCCGACCACTGATGGGCAGTGGCAGGGAAACGATAGAGGCCAGAGACAAAGCGCACAAGCGGGCGGATTCTGGCGTAGTTGTAGGCAATGGCGCAAGGATTCGTAGCTTGGTGGAGGCGTTGCGGAGGGAGAATAAACAAGCCTTTGTAATGCCCAGGATTCGGGGCGAGGGAGCTTGCTCTCGTTCGGTGGCACAGTGATTTTTCTGTAGGAATGAGCCGGCTGTTTTGGGGGGTTATCGTCCAGCGGGATTGTGGTGCTGCGGAGAGGGGGAGGCGACATAACCCGGCATTCGGCTCGTCGGCAATGAATGAGTTTGAGCAGTCGTTGGACGTCGGGCAGGGAAACCGTACGGTGAATTCCTTGATGTTCTACAAGCCCATCCTAACTGGTACCAGAGTCTTGATAGATCAAAAAATGATCGATTATTAGCTTGTTTGGCATGTTTAGCTATACAGCTAAATATGCAATTAGAGCTAAGGTATTGCACGTATAGGAAGTTTTGCTGCTGTCTCTGAACCACTCCAAATTTGGTAAGGATCCTTGAAAGGACTCCTAGATCCGCACGTACTAGCCGAGCTCATGGTGAATTTTTTACTTTTCTGCCTTAGGCCCAGTTTTTCTTCAGTGCGCCAAGAAAATCTTCACTTACGCTGGTTTTGCGGATTTTTTCTTAACTTGCAGTACACCTTAAGGCGCGCAGGCTGGGCTTCACAGGACGGGGAGGCCGCCTCCTTTGTGGGAGCGAGCTTGCTTGCGAAGGCGGCAGCCATACCTACCTGGCTTCAAGGTGTATGCAGACCGTGGCGAAGGAGCTTGCTTGCGTTCGGTGGCGCCGCCGTAAACCGGTTGCTGCGGTCTGCATGGGAGAATGCGTCAGCCTGCTTTGGGGCGGCTTCGCCACCCAGCGGAAGCAAGCTCCCTCGCCACGGGGGGCTGCGGTTAGCGAGGGAGTTGCCCTCGATCCCCCAGGAGTTCATCGATCAGTTTGTCAAAGGCTCGATGAGCGCTGAAGCCATTCAGGACGCCTCCATTGTGTCGCTAAAAAGCCATTTCGACGACACGTTCCGTTCTCATGTCGTCGCCAACGACATGAGAGGATGACGTGTCGCAAAAATCGAAAAACAGCGACACGTTATTCCGTCGTGTTCACACTGACGACATGAGAGGGCGCCTGACCGAGCGCCCTCGCCCCTTATCTAAAGGACCAGGATCGCCCCATGACTGCAGCCCCTCCCATCTGGCAGCCCGATAAACCGTATAACCAATTACCGCCTCTGCCTCCAGCCGCCGAACTGGAAACCCGTGCAGTACTCAAGCGCTGTATCGAGGCACGCACGGCCTTGGCTGAGCTGAAGCAGGCAGCCGAACTGATCCCCAACCAAACGGTGTTGATCAACACCATCCCCTTGTTGGAAGCCAAGGACAGTTCCGAGATCGAAAGCATCGTGACCACTACGGACTTGCTCTTTCAGCATGCCCGCCCAGCGGGAGCAAGCTCCCTCGCCACGGGGATTTGTGCTTAACCTGCGTGGCTGTACAAGATGTTGTAGAACGAGGTGTGCTCATCGTTGATCAAGGCAAGATCCTGCCCCGTGGGAATTTTTTTGAACAGCGCTTTGTCGACCCCCATCCGACGCCGGATGATCACTTCCAGCAATTGGCCAAACAACGCTTCATCACGGACGTGTTTTTTCAGTTTTAGAACGTCGCGAGGTTTGTCTTTCAGGATGTGAAAGGCGTAATTCATCACAACCATATTGGAGACGAACAGGTTTGCCGTTGATTGAAGCGGATTGACCGCATCGATCAACGCATCAAATATTTTTTTCGGGTCCTGAGCGTACGTGAGCAGAAATACATCGGGGTACATAAGCTCGCTGTGGCGATCATTGATCGCGAAGCGGTAATGAGTCTCGTCGGGCTCGGTGAGTAATCTGACGGTGCTTGTTTGAAAGGTTTTCAGCGTCCTGAGCAGTTCATGCTCTTTCCTGCTGTCGGCCTTGATCGTTTTGTAGACCCGATCAATCACATCCAGAAAAGCCACGGGCCCCAGCCCGTCGGTCGCCATCATCAGTTGATTGCCTTCGATGCTGAACCGGCGATAAGCCTCGTCATCAATGCTCAATTCGAAAAGCAGGAACCTGAGCATGTAGTTCCTCAGGTGCGCGTCCGCATCCAGGGCGCTGTTCTTCAAGCTGATCAGCTGGATCAGGTAGAAGAAAATAAAGTACTGCTTGTTGGTTCGTTGACGGTTGTCGATTTCAAGCAGGTAGCCAAAACGCGACAGGACCAGCAGCAGGGCGTAGCAGTCGGGTTCTGTGAAGCCGTTCTTCAACATGGCTTTTTCGAAAGCGCTGACGGAAAACAAATCATGCCAGCGGCTAACGCTGAAGGGCGCGCCATTGCGTTTTCTGGCGACAGCGGTCAGCAGCGCAGGCTCGTCTTCTTCGTAAAAAACAGCACCCAACGCCTTCGGATACGGCCGGACGTTCAGGAAGTTTTCAAGCTTGTAGGAGAGAAGATCGAATATGTCCATCTGGCGTTATCCGCAGGTCTTCCATTTTCCGTTCGGGCCTTTTTTCTCGACACGAAATGACGTAATGGTTTTATTGAATTTATCCAATAATCGGAAACCGATGCCTCTGGCCTTGGGCTCATTCGTCTTGGACAGCACGCCATCTTTCAGGCCCGTCTCTTTATAGTCAACGGTAGAGATGTCCTTGTGATTATTGAGCATGCTCACACCTTCGTTATTAACGGTGGCCACTACCCGATACTTCTCATTGCCTGGGTTGAATCCAGGGTTACTGTCCTGGTTGACCCACACCGCTTTCTCTCCTCGGATATTCGGAACCAGGCCACCTTTGCCTCCGTTGGCAGCCTTGGACGAGACGGTTTCGCTCTCGCCCATGTACCGGATAATCTCATTCTCTTTGAGCCCCAGCGGGTCGATCCAGGTAAATGGATTCGGTGCGTAGCGATAAAGATTCAGGCTTGCCGCCAGGCCCAACGGGTCGGGCGTGGTAAAGCGGCCTATGTCGGGATCATAGAAGCGGAAGGTGCTGTAGTGCAGGCCCGTTTCCCGGTCCAGGTACTGCCCCTGAAACCGCAGGTTCTGTTCTTCGATGTAGTACGGTTCACGGACTTCATCAGTGGTGTTGCCCCATACCTGGTAGCGAGCGTGCCATAGCGGATGGCCGTCACTTTCCGTCAAGGCTTGTGGCAGGCCATTGGGGTCGTTGTGGTAATAGCGGATGCGTTGATGTTCATCGATGCCGTCGACGCGGGCCAAGGGCTCGTGACTGTCGCCGATGTAGAGGTACAGGCTGGTCAGGCTATTTTTATGTTCCTTGAGTAGTTGCAGGCCATCCCAGTCGAAACGCGTGCAGGCGATGAGACGCCCGTCGTCATCGTGTTCGGTTTTCTCAATCCTTCGGCCCAACGGGTCGTAGCGCATCCTGACGATGCTTTCACCGTCGGACTTGTGCGTTCTAACTTCAACCAGTCGATGATCCGAGTCGTAGCTGAAACGCTGCAGGCCATGCCGGCTGCTGCGCTTTTCAATCATTCGGCCAAAGCCATCGTAGCGATAGTGCTTATCCTGATAGCGCTTGAGTTGGTTGTGCGTAACCCGCCCACCGGTGCCGGAACTGTCGAGGAGATTGGCGGCGGCATCGAAGGAAAATGTTTCATTCTGGCTTTGCCGAGTGCCCTGGCTGGCCAGGATCCGGCCCGTCACATCGTAGTGCAGCAATTGGCGTTGTTGACCTGTTGGCAGCCGCTCAAGGCGCCCCACCAGGTGGTCACCAGGATCAAACTCGAAATGGGTCTGATCGGTGGCAGGGATCAACGCCGGTTGGCGGGTATGCCGACGTTGGCGGCTGCGTAAGCGCCCGCTACGGTCGTACTCACTCCGTGTGCTGATTTGGCCTTGGGTGCGCAGCACCTCTCGATGCAGCCGATCGCGTTCGAAGTCGCTGATGACGTGGCCGTCGAGGTTGATTTGGTGCAGATGACCACTGCCGTAGTACAAACGGTTGACCCAACGGCCATCGGGTAGGTAGGTCTGGATCAGGTTGCCGAGTTCATCGTAGTGATGCTTCAGAACACCTGCTGAACTCTGCTCCTCAATCAGATAACCCAGAGCGTCATAGGCAAAGCCCAGTCGTTGTTCGTTGCCGTCGTTATCGATGACCGTGGCTTCGATTAACTGATTCAACGGGCTATAGCTGTACCGCGACTGTCCATCCGGTGTGATTCGGGTTGTCAGCCGGCCAATGGCATCACGTTCTAACTGATGAACAAGGGGCTTTTCACTGGGCTGATGACCACCTCGCGACGCGGCGACGGTTTCGACTCGCTTTACGTTGTTGAGGGCGTCGTACGTGTAGCCTTTGGCGCTGCCATCAAGGTTGCGCTGTTCGGCCAACCGATCCCCTGCATCCCAGGCAAACCGGTAGCTTTCGCCATTCTCGTTGGTCAGCGCTTGCAGCCGGCCGAAGCTGTCGTAGACAAACTGCACCTGCCGACCCTGGGCGTCGGTGCGTTGGCGGACCTGGCCGCGGCGGTTGTGTTGGTAGAGCGTGGTGTGCCCGGCCGGGTCGGTGTAGCCGGTGAGCTGGCCGGCGGTGTCGCGCTGGTAGCGCTCGGTGCGGCCGTCCGGCAACTGGCTGCCGAGCAAACGCCCCTGGGCGTCGTAGCTGAACTGGGTGCGCTCGCCGAGGGCGTCGGTGATGGTCTGCAGGTAACCGCGGGCGTCGTAGCTGAAGCGCGTCGGGTAACCCGAGCAATCGACGTGTTCCACCAATTGGCCGAACGGGTTCCAGCGCAGTTTTTTGCTTTTGCCGGTGGCGTCGATGATTTCCACGACCTGGCCGTGGGCGTCGTGGCGATAGCGGGTGACGTGGCCCAGCGGGTCGGTTTGCGCTGTGCAGTTGCCGCGTTGATCGTAGCGGTATTTCCAGCTGTGGCCGGCGGGGTTGGTGTCCACCCGCGGCAGGGCCCAGTGTTCGAGCCAGAGGGTGGATTCGCTGCGGCCCAACGGGTCGGTTTCGCTGATCAGGTTGCCAGCGTCGTCGTAGTTGAATTGGTACTGGCCGCCTTGTGGATCGGTGGCGCTGAGCAATTGGCGTTCGTCGTTCCATTCGAACAGCCAGGTCTGGCCGAGGTTGTCGGTGTAGTGGGTGATCTGGTGCTGGCTGTTCCACTGCCGGGTGCTGACGCGTTGCAGGCTGTCGCTGATGCGGGTGATGCCGGCCTCGAGGTCATAGTCGAACTGGTAGGCGTCGCCTTCGTCGCTCCAGTGCCGGACCACGCGCCATTCCTGGTCGTCGATCAGGGCCCATTCGTAGAAGCAGTGCAGGCCGGTGGGCAACTGGTGCTCGACCATCCGCTGCCCGGCGTCGTAGCGGAAGCGCCGTTGCACCTGGCCGCTGGCGTCGCGCACTTCGGCGAGTGTGTTGGCCGTGTCGTAGGCGTAGCTGACCAGCACCTCCCGCGTTTGGTCGGGGTAGAGGCGCTCGATGTGGGTGACGCGTTCGCCTGCGCGGATCAGCTCGACGTGCACCAAGTCGAAGGTGTCGCGCAGCCGTACCAGGCGTCCGGCGTCGTCGTAGTCGAGGTGGATGCGGTTGTCGTTGCGGTCGCCCAGTTGGCTCAGGCGCAGGTGTGAGGGGTTGGTTGGTGACGGTTCGAACAAACGGTACAGGCCGTCTTCGCTTTCGATCAGCAATTGCCCGTTCACGTGGCGGCGCACGGCCAGGCCTTCGCCGGCGCTGAACACCGCGCCGCCCAACGGGATGGAGCCCATGTCGATGGGCCGGCCCTGTTCGTCGGTGTAGACCAGGGTTTCGCCGCCCTCGGGGTGGGGCTGGATTTGCACCTGGACTTCGTAGGCGATGCTCCAGCCGGCGCCGAACAAACTGTCGCGGCGTTCGTCGCGGCTGTTGTAGACGCGCTGCCAGTCAATCGGCAGGATGCCGGGCAAGACGAAATCCAGGTCCTCGTCAGCGCCCAGCACCTTGGCTCCGGTGGCGGCATGCACCGGGTTCGACGAACCCATGGCGGCGTTGGCGGCCGCGTTCGCCGCGCTGCTGGCAGCCATGGACACCGCGCCGCCCACCAGCATGCACGGCAGTTTGCTGAAGAACTTGCCCTTGCCGCCCTTGAGCATCAGCAGTGCGGTGACCGCCAGGCCCACGCCCGGGGTCTTGCCGCTGCGAATCTCGCGCACCACCACCGAGCCGCCGCCAATGGTCACGTCAGGGGAAATCAGCCCGGCCGACACCACCGTGGCATCGCAGGTGCTGCGGTCGCCGCTGCGCACGGCGGGCTGGCCGTTGATGGTGACCTTCTCCGAACCTTCGGCCATGAACTGCGGTGGCATGGGTGGGTGCTTGGTGCAGATCACCAGGTCTTCCGGTCGGGTCTCCGTACCGGGGGCGGGCGAGGCGACAGTGGGGCGCCACATTTGCGAGAAGAAACTCCCGGCCATGTCCAGGTAACTGGGTTCTTCTTCCGGCTCGGGCATTTCCAGTTCGGTGCCGGCCGGTGCGACATGGGAAACAACCGCGCCGGCGGCCCGGGCCGAGGGGATGTTGTTGGTGAAGGTGTCCTTGGAGCCGGTGAGCATGTTGGCCTGCACCGTGGGCGGAAAGAGGGCGTTGCCGATGCCCTCGCATAAATTGCTCAGGCCTTTGTCGGCCCCGGTCTTGCTCATGGCCAGGCCGACGATGGTGCCCACCACCAGGCCCAGGACGAAGCAGCCCAGGCCGCCGGTGACCACGGTGATGCCCGTGGCCGCGACCACGGCGGCGGTCGCCAGGGCGGTGATCGCAATGTTGGCCGCCACCTCCAATACACCGCCCAGGATGTCGGCCATCATCGAGGTGTGGTTGAGTGCATCGCCCAGGCGGGCGGCCCAGAGCGCGTCAGACATGCACGTTGCTCAGGCGGGTAGGGTGGTTGGGGAGGGTGCGTTCAAGCAGTTGGATGCCTTCCATTGCATCTGTCCTTGTGGGTTAGGGCATGCTCATCAGGGCCATTCTCAGGCGCTTGATCAGTTTCGGGGTCTTGAGGCAATCGGCCGGGCGTTTGTTACCCAGGGCGGGCACGGTCTGTTCCAGCCACCATAAGCCTTCCTTGAGCCCCCTTTTGCCATAGAGCACCACGGCCATGTCGAGGTTGTCATCCATGGCCTTGGCCAGCACGCGGGCGTTGTCGTCGAGGTAGTCCTCTTCGTACAACCGCACGAAATGCTGCCAATCGGCATCGCCGACGTATTCGTCTTCCAGTCCCATTTTAAAAACCTGCAAACGAAATCAAGTTGCTGCCGGTCGGGTTTCGCGCCGACGGCGCCAGGATCCCATCATAACCATTAGCCTTGGCCCAGGCGCCGATTTGATGGGTCTGGGTGTATTTGTCGCCGGTAATGCTCTTGAGGGAGACCCCCAATTGTTTGCGCACATCGGCCCGGGTCAGGTCCAGGACGTTGTTGAGCTGCACTTTCTTGCTGACCAGCACCCGTGTGGACAGGTCCACGCCCCAGTGATTGACTTCGCCCATGGCTGTCTTGCGTGAGTTGGCGCCATAGACACCGCCCAGGCCGGGGGCGGTGTAACGGTGCCTGGAGGCGACGTTCCACTTGTGCGCCGTCCAGGTCGTGCTGATCCGCCCCGGCTCTTCAAAGCGATACACCGTTCGGTTGACCTTGCGACCCTTGGGCGGCGTCGAGCATTTCATCAGCCCGAAGGGGTCGATCCAACTCACCGGGTTCGGTGCGTACTGGTAGAGGTTCAGCCCACCGGCTAGGCCGATCGGGTCCGGTGTGGTGAAGCGGCCGATGTCCGGGTCGTAGAAACGCAGGGTGTTGTAGTGCAGCCCGGTTTCGCGGTCCAGGTATTGGCCCTGGAAGCGCAGGTTCTGCTCTTCGATGTAATACGGTTCGCGCAGCTCTTCGGCGGTGTTGCCCCAGACCTGGTAACGGGCTCGCCAGAGTGTGTGGCCGTCGGCTTCCGAGAGCTGTTCGGGCAGGCCGTTGAAGTCGTTGTGGTAGTAGCGGACCTTCTGCTGATCGCCCAGGCCGTCGACCCTCGCCAGGGGTTCGTGGCTGTCGTCGGCGTAGATGTAGAGGCTGGTCTGGCTGTCGCGGTGTTCCTGCAAAAGTTGCAGCGCATCCCAGGTGAAACGGGTGCGGCTGAGCAGCGTGGCGTTGCGGTCGTACTCGGCTTTTTCGATGCGTCGACCCAACGGGTCATAGGTCATTTTTACGACCGAGCCGTTATCGTTGCGCACTTCCACCAGGCGTTGTTCGGCATCGTAGCGAAAACGCTGGACGCCACGTCGGGCGCTGCGTTTTTCCACCATGCGACCGAAACCGTCATAGCGGTAGCGCTTGTCCTGGTAGGTCAACAAGCGGTTATGCGCGACCTGGCCTGTGCCCAGGCCGTCCAGCAGGTTGGCGGCCGGGTCATAGGCGAAGCTTTCACGCTGGCCTTGAAGGTTGTCCTGGCTGGCAAGAATGCGGCCGGTGGCGTCATAGTGCAGTAACTGGCGATGGGACGCTTCGGGCTGGCTGTCGAAGCGCTCCACCCGTTGATCGCTGGCGTCATAGCCAAACAGCGATTGCGCCACAGGCTGCAGCAGCGTGGATTGACCCTGTTGCCGCCGCTGGCGGGCCCGCAGGCGGCCACTGCGGTCGTATTCGCTGCGGGTGCTCTGGCGCCCTTGGGTGCGCAGTACTTCGCGGTGCAGGCGGTCGCGCTCGAAATCGCTGATGACCTGGCCGTCGAGGTTGATCTGGTGCAGGTGACCGCTGCCGTAGTGCAGGCGGTTCAGCCAACGACCGTCGGGAAGCAGCGTCTGGTTCAGGTTGCCCAGTTCGTCATAGCGATGTTCGAGGTTCCCCGCCCAGCCTTGCTCGGTAATCAATTGCCCCAGGGCGTCGTAACGCAAGCCCAGGCTTTGTACTTCACCGGTCTGGCTGGTGAAGGTGATCGCGTTGACCTGGTCGAGCGCGTCATAGCGGTACTCGGTGCGCCCGTCTGCGGTGACTTTCGCCACCAGTCGCCCCATCGCATCGCGCTCCAGCTCATGAATGATGGGGGCTTGGGGGGCGAGGTCCAGGTCGGTGTTGCCAGGCACCGCGAGCGCTTCCACGCGGGTGACGTTGTCCAGCGGGTCGTAGGCGTAGCGCTTGAGGCTGCCGTCCAGGCTGTGTTGGGCGGTCAAGCGGTCGGCGGCGTCCCAGGCGAACCGGTAGCGCTCACCGTTTTCGTTGGTCAGGGCCAGCAGGCGCCCGTAGTCGTCGTAGCTCAGCTCCACCCGGCGACCATGGGCGTCGGTGCGCACCCGCAGTTGGCCGCTTAGGGTGTGTTGGAAAGTTGTCGTATGCCCGGCCGGATCGCTATAGCTGATCAACTGTCCGCTTGCGTCACGCTGATAGTGCTCGGTGCGCCCGTCCGGCAGTTGCTTGCTCAGCAGTCGACCCTGGTCGTCGTAGCTGAAAAGCGTCCGCTCTCCCAGTGCGTCGGTGCTGCTGAGCAATAGCCCTCGCTCGCAATAGCTCAACCGTGTGGTGTAACCGGAACAATCGATGTGTTCGCTGAGTTGCCCAAGCGCCGTCCAGCGCATGCGCTTGCTTTTGCCGGTGGCGTCGATGACCTCCACCACTTGACCGTGGGCGTCGTGGCGATAGCGGGTGACGTGGCCCAGCGGGTCGGTTTCGCGAATACGGTTGCCCCGCGCGTCATAGCGGTACTGCCAGGTATTTCCCGCGGCATCGGTTTCAGCCAGGGGCAGGGCCCAGTGTTCGAGCCACAGGGTTGACTCGCTGCGCCCCAGCGGGTCGCGGGTTTCGCAGAGGTTGCCCGCTTCGTCATAGCTGAACTGATGTTGTCCGCCGTTGGGATCGGTCGCCCCCAGCAACTGGCTTTCGTCGTTCCACTGGAAGGTCCAGGTGCGACCCAGCGCGTCGGTGTTTTCGGTAATCTGATATCGGGTATCCCAGCGACGGGTGCTGATGCGCTGCAAACCGTCGGTGATGCGCGTGGTCCCGGCGGCCAGGTCGTAATCGAAGGTGTAGGCGTCGCCCGCGTCGGTCCAGTGGCGAACCACGCGCCATTCCTGGTTTTCAACCAACGCCCATTCATAGAAACAGCGAAGCCCGGTAGGCAGTTGGTGTTCCACCATTCGCCGCCCGGCGTCGTAGGCGTAGCGACGTTTTACCTGGTCGTTGGACTGACGGACCTGCGCGAGATCGCCCTGGCCGTCGTAGCCATAGTGCATCAGCACTTCCCGGCGTTGATCGGCATAGAGGCGGTCGATCCGGCTGACCCGTTGTGGCCAGCGCTCGTCATACGCCAGTGCGATGCGGGTCAGGTCGAAGGTGTCACGCAGTTGCGCCAGGCGTCCGTTATCGTCGTATTCCAGGTGGATACGGTTGTCGTTGCGGTCACCCAGTTGGTTCAGGCGCAGCAGCGCTGCATTGGCTGGCGTGGGTTCGAACAAGCGGTACAGCCCGTCCGCGCTCTCTATCAGCAACTCGCCGTTGGCATGCCGGCGCACGCTGAGGCCTTCACCGGCACTGAACACGGCACCGCCCAGGGGGATCGAGCCCATGTCGATGCGGCGGCCCTGTTCGTCGCTATAGACCAGGGTTTCGCCGCCGTCTGGATGGGGCAGGATTTCGACGCGCACCTCGTAGGGCACGCTCCAACCGGCACCGAACAATCCGTCGCGGCGTTCGTCGCGGCTGTTGTAGAAGCGTTGCCAGTCGATCGGCAAGATGCCGGGCAGGACGAAGTCCATCTCCTCGACATCGCCCAACACTTTGGCCCCGGTGGCGGCGTGCACGGGGTTCGACGAGCCCATCGCGGCGTTGGCCGCGGCGCCCATCGCGCTACTGACCGCCATCGACGCCGCACCGCCGATCAACATGCAGGGCAGGTTACTGAGGAATTTACCCTTGCCGCCCTTGAGCATCAGCAGCGCCGTGACCGCCAGCCCGACGCCCGGGGTCTTGCCGCTGCGGATCTCGCGCACCACCACCGAACCGCCACCGATGGTCACGTCAGGTGAAATCAGCCCGGCTGATACCACGGTCGCATCGCAGGTGCTGCGGTCGCCACTGCGCACGGCGGGCTGGCCGTTGATGGTGACTTTGTCCGAGCCTTCGGCCAGGAACTGCGGCGGCATCGGCGGGTGTTTCATGCAGGTGATCATGTCCAGCGGCTTGGGCACGGCACCGGGCGCGGGCACGGCGACGGTGGGACGCCACATCTGCGAGAAGAAATTCTCGGCCATGTCCAGGTAGCTGGGTTCGGCTTCGGGTGCTTCAAGTTCGGTGCCGGCCGGCGCGACATGGGACTCGATCGCCCCGGCGGCGCGGGCGGCAGGGATGTTGTTGGTCAAGGTGTTGGTGGAGCCGGTGAGGATGTTGGCCTGCACCGTGGGCGGGAAGAGGGCGTTGCCGATGCCCTCGCAGAGGTCGCTTAGCCCCTTGTCGGCCCCGGTCTTGCTCATGGCGAGGCCGACCACGGCACCCACCACCGCGCCGAGCAGGAAGCAACCCAAGCCGCCAGTGGCAACGGTAATGCCCGTGGCCGCGACCACGGCAGCCGTCGCCACCGCGGTGATCGCAATGTTCGCGGCCACTTCCAGGACGCCGCCGAGGATATCGGCCATCATCGAGGTGTGGTTCAGCGCGTCGCCTAGCCGAGCGGCCCAGAGTGCGTCAGACATGCAGGGTGCTCATCAAGCCTGAACGTCGAACAGCAGCGAACCCTTGATCGTTGCCCAATGCGCCGCTTCGGCATCGCCCAGTTTCTCGGCTTTCACGTAGCTCAGGGCAAGCATTTTGCGGGTGCCGGGCAGCACCAGGGCCAGCTGGAACTGGAAGACCTTTTCATTGCCCTTGTTGAACTGGCTGCGCAGTTCGATGGCTTCGACTTCCTGGTTGGCGCCTACGCGCACGGTGGCGCCCGGTTGGCAGCGCAGGTCCTGGACCTGTTTTTCCAGGCGCTTGAGCTGGTCGTCGAGGTTGCTTTGCAGGGTCTCGCCCTCGGCCAGCAAGCTGCGGCTGACGATCAAGGACGTGCCCAGTTCGGGGAACTTGAGGATGTTGATTGTCGCGTCCAGCAATTCGCTGGGCGGCAGCTGGAACTGGAATTCATTGAGGCGGTAAGTCATGGCGCGAAAATCTCGAGGTTAGCCCTTGGGTGCAGGGAACGCGGCTTGGATGTTGGCATCAATGCTGCCCTTGACGCCCTGGCCGTCCGGCGTGGCTCCGGGGCCGCCACCGTTGTTCAGGTGCAGCACGCCGCCGGTGTTGAACTCGGCATCGCCGCTGGCGTAGAAGCTGATCTGTACGCCGGTCAGGTTGATCTGGCCGCTGGCGTTGAGCTCCAGGATGCTTTCGCCACATACCAGGCGCAGGTTTTCGCCCACTTCAATCACGTAGCTCTGGCTGATGCTGTCGGTCTTGCGCTGGCCGACGGAGAGGATGTCCTCCTGCTTGACGATGCGCAGGCGGTTGTTGCCGATGGTCACCGTCTCGTTGTGGCCGATGCTCTTGTTGCGGTCATGGCCCACCGAATGGCTTTCATCCACCTCGACCACGATGTCCTGGTTACGCTCGGCGTGGATGTACAGTTGCTCGGCGCCTTTCTTGTCTTCCATGCGGATTTCGTTGAAATTCGCTGGCGTGCCGCCCTTGCTCGAACGGCTTTTCATGCCGCTCTGGGTGGCATTGGCGGGCAAGTCGTAGGGCACGGTCTGTTCGGCGTTGTAGACGCGACCGGTGATGATCGGCCGATCCGGGTCGCCTTCGAGGAAACTGACGATCACTTCCTGGCCAATTCGCGGGATCTGCATCGAGCCCCAGTTTTTCCCGGCCCATGCCTGGGACACGCGAATCCAGCACGAGCTGTTTTCGTTGGATTGGTCGTGACGGTCCCAGTAGAAATGCACCTTCACCCGGCCGAACTGGTCAGTCCAGATTTCCTCGCCCTTGGGACCCACCACTAACGCAGTCTGCGGGCCTTTGACGATAGGGCGATGGGTGATGGGCAGTGGCCGATAGCTTTGCTGGGCGTCGATACAGATCAGGCTGCTTTCGAACTGCGCCGAAGGCGCGCCGCCGCCGGTTTCGCCGCTTTCCTGGGAAATGTAGTAGCGGGCGCCGACGATCAGGTATTCGCGGTTCTGGTCCTGGCGGGTGAAGCCGGTGAGGCTGAACAGATGCCCCGAGCCCAGGCCCCGAGCGTTACCGGCCAGCTCGACCTGTTCGTGCTGGGTCTGCAAGGCTTCGATGCGGGTGCGGGCGTAGTGTTCGCCGTCCTGGCTCTGCACGTAGGTGCCAGGGTAGTCGTACAGGGGATAGTCGCCGGCCGTGTGCGGGCGGGGCATGGCCGAGCGCACGTCGATGCGCGCACTCGGGCGCTGGAAGTCGTAGTCGTTGAGCTCCAGGGAGCCGGGCTGGACTTCCTGGGCCAGGTGCCAGTTGTGAATGTGGTCACGCTCGCGCTGCTGCTCGTTCTTCGGGTAGTACGGTACTGAGCCGTAGCCGGGGGCCGTGGTGTGGGCGCCATAGGCATCGGCCAGCACCAGCACATGCCGGCCCTGCTCATGGCGGAAGAAATAGTAGATGCCTTCCTGTTCCATCAAGCGGCTGACGAAATCGAAGCTGGTCTCGCGATACTGCACGCAGTATTCCCACTCGCGATACGTCTGGCTCAAGGCGTCTTCGAAATCGGAAAAGCCCAGGTCGCGAAACACCTGCTTGATGATCTGCGGGATGGTCAGGTTCTGGAAAATCCGGCAATCGGAGGTGCGGGTCAGCAGCCAAAACCACGGGCGCAGGGTGGCCTGGTAACTGGCGAACTGGCCCTGGTCGACGTTCTGGCTGAAACGGGCGACGATGCCATGGAAATAACGCTCGCCACCGCCATCGAGTTGCAGGCTCACGCACATGGGCTTGCCGAGCACCTGATTGAGGTCGATGGCGTTGTCCAGCGAGTGCAGCTGCAGCTCATAGTTGAACAGCCGCCCCAGTTCTTCGCCGCCGCCCATGTCCTTGAGCAGCAGTACCTCAGGTCCCAGGGGGCTGGTGATCTTGGCCAGGCGTGAGGCTTGGTTGAATAACATCGCTCATCTCATCGTTGTAATGGCTGCGCCGCTGATTGGAACAACTGTGGGAGCGAGCTTGCTCGCGATGGCGGTATGTCAGTCAACACGGATGTTGAATGTGACTGCGCTATCGCGAGCAAGCTCGCTCCCACGGGGTTTTGCAGTGTTCCTTACCGTCAGGCCGCGTCGCTGAAATCGTACTGCAATTCGTTGTCCACCGCGCTGATCCGCACGCCGGCCAAGGCCTTGCCTTCGAGCATGCGGGTCAGGAACTCGCGGCTCATGTCCGGCAGCAGGCTGTTGGTCAGGATGGTGTCGATCATACGCCCGCCGCTTTCGGTTTCGGTGCAACGCGAGACGATCAAATCGATCACCGCGTCGTCGTAGTCGAAGGCCACTTTGTGGGTGCTCTCCACGCGCTTCTTGATGCGGTTGAGTTGCAGGCGGGTGATGGCCTTGAGCATCTCGTCGCTGAGCGGGTAGTACGGGATCGTCACCAGGCGGCCGAGCAAGGCCGGCGGGAAAATCTCCAGCAGCGGCTGGCGCAGGGCCTTGGCGATTTCTTCCGGCTCGGGCACGTTCTGCGGATCCTTGCAGACGTCGGCAATCAGCTCGGTGCCGGCGTTGGTGGTCAGCAGGATCAGCGTGTTCTTGAAGTCGATCACCCGGCCTTCGCCGTCCTCCATCACGCCTTTGTCGAACACCTGGAAGAAGATTTCATGCACATCCGGGTGGGCTTTTTCCACCTCGTCCAGCAGCACCACACTGTACGGTTTGCGCCGCACGGCTTCGGTCAGCACGCCGCCTTCGCCATAGCCGATGTAGCCCGGTGGCGCACCCTTGAGGGTGGACACGGTGTGGGCTTCCTGGAACTCGCTCATGTTGATGGTGATGACGTTCTGCTCGCCGCCGTACATGGCTTCGGCCAGGGCCAGGGCGGTTTCGGTCTTGCCCACGCCGGAGGTGCCGGCGAGCATGAACACGCCAATCGGCTTGCTCGGGTTGTCGAGGCCGGCGCGGGAGGTCTGGATGCGCTTGGCGATCATCTGCAAGGCATGGTCCTGGCCGATGATGCGTTTTTTCAGGTGCTGGTCGAGGTTGAGCACGGTTTCCAGTTCGTTGCGGGCCATGCGGCCCACCGGGATACCGGTCCAGTCGGCGACCACCGAGGCCACGGCCTGGTAATCCACGGTGGGCAGGATCAGCGGGGTTTCGCCTTGCAGGGCGGTCAGGCGCTGTTGCAGGTCCACCAGTTTCTCGCGCAGGGCGTGGCTTTCGTTGTCGGAGGCTTCGCTGGCGTCTTCGCTGTCCACCACGCCGACGCGCTCGCGCAGGGTGGCGCGGGTGGCGAGCAGTTCGTCCACCAGGGTTTTCTCTTCGGCCCAGCGGCTTTCCAGCTCGGCCAGGCGCTCGCGTTCGGCGCTCAGCAGGCTTTCGCTGTGGGTCTGGCGAGTGCCGATGACCACGCCAATCGCGTGCTCACGGGCGATGATTTGCAACTCGGTTTCCAGCGCTTCGATGCGCCGGCGGCTGTCGTCCACTTCGGCCGGCACGGCGTGCAGGCTGATGGCGACGCGGGCGCAGGCGGTGTCCAGCAGGCTCACGGATTTGTCCGGCAGCTGGCGCGCGGGAATGTAGCGGTGGGACAGCTTGACCGAGGCTTCCAGGGCTTCGTCGAGGATCTGCACCTGGTGGTGTTTTTCCATGGTCGAGGCCACGCCGCGCATCATCAGCAGGGCTTTGTCTTCCGACGGCTCGGCCACTTGTACCACTTGGAAACGGCGGGTCAGGGCCGGGTCTTTTTCGATGTGTTTCTTGTACTCGGCCCAGGTCGTGGCCGCCACGGTGCGCAAGGTGCCGCGGGCCAGGGCCGGCTTGAGCAGGTTGGCCGCGTCGCCCGTGCCGGCGGCGCCACCGGCACCCACCAGGGTGTGAGCTTCGTCGATGAACAGGATGATCGGCTTGGGCGAAGCCTGGACGTCTTCGATGACCTGGCGCAGGCGCTGTTCGAATTCGCCTTTCATGCTCGCGCCGGCCTGCAACAGGCCCACGTCGAGGCTGCGCAGTTCCACGTCCTTGAGGGCCGGCGGCACGTCGCCGGCGACGATGCGCAGGGCAAAGCCTTCGACCACGGCGGTCTTGCCCACACCGGCTTCACCGGTGAGGATCGGGTTGTTCTGCCGGCGGCGCATGAGAATGTCCACCAGTTGGCGGATCTCTTCGTCACGGCCGACGATCGGGTCGAGCTTGCCGCTGCGGGCCTGCTCGGTGAGGTCGACGGTGAAGCGCTTGAGGGCTTCCTGCTTGCCCATGGCGCTGGGGGCCATGGCGCCGCTGGCTTCGCCCGGCACGGCGCCGGCATTGAAGCCGTCGCTGGCGGTCAGGGCGTTTTCCGGCGAGTCGCCGACGTATTCGTCAAAGCGCTCGCTCAGGGCTTCGACCTTGACCTTGTCGAACTCCGACGACAGGCCCAGCAACGCGTGGCGCAGGCTCGGCGTCTTGAGGATGCCCAGCACCAGGTAACCGGTGCGTACCTGGCTTTCGCCGAACATCAGGCTGCCGTAGACCCAGCCGCGTTCCACGGCTTCTTCGACGTGGGAGGACAGGTCGGTGATGGAAGTCGAACCCCGTGGCAGGCGGTCGAGGGCTTCGGTGAGGTCACGGGCCAGGCGCGCCGGCTCGATGTTGAACTGGCGGATGATGCGATGCAGGTCCGAGTCCTGCAGTTGCAGCAACTGGTGAAACCAGTGGGCCAGTTCCACATAAGGGTTACCGCGCAACTTGCAGAACACGGTGGCGGCTTCGATGGCTTTGTAGGCCACGCTGTTGAGTTTGCCGAACAACGCGGCGCGACTGATTTCACCCATGCTCATGGCTCCTTGAGGTCTGTGAGGTGTTGGCCTGTTCGGCGTAATGCCGGGCCAGTATTAAATCGTTGGCATCTGTTTCGGGGCGGCCGAGCCAGGTATTGAACCCCAGGCGGAAACGACCGTTGAGTTGCAGTGCCGGGACTTCGGGCTGTTCCAGGACCAAGTTCAGGTCCCAGTCCAACTCATGGCCCAGGTATTCGGCGACCCAGGCCACCAGCTCGTTGAACGGTTGGCTGCCGGGCAGCATGCCCATGTAGTCGACGAGCTTGAGTGGCCCCAGGCGAATGCGGAATTTGTGCTGGCGATCCCACACGAAGCGGCCCAGGCAGAAGTCCACGCCCAATTGATGAGCGCTGACCCCGACGCGGCTGCGTTCGGGCAGCTCCAGCCATTGGCCGACGTATTCTTCGATCTCCACCGGCAGGCCGAAGTACTCGCTGAGAATCGCCTTCAAACCGTCCGGGTAACGGGTTTGCGCCGACAGGTGGCCGCTGTAATGGAGTTTCGCCGTGTCGGGGATCAGCCCCTGGTTGAGCAGGCTCGGCATGCCCCGGCCGCTGAGCGCCGCCAGGCGCGCCGACCAGTAGTCATCGTCCGGGCGGTCATGGCTGACGGTCGGCCGCGCTTCGGCCCAGGCCCGGTAGAACAGGCTGAGCAGGCGATGGTGAAACACATCGAGGAAGCGTTTGCTGGTGCTGTCGGCGTTGTTGCGCTGGCGTTCGCGCACGTATTCGGTGATGTGCAGCGGCATCGGGCCGTTGGGGCCGCCGAGGCCGAAGAAAAATTGCTCCAGGCGCGCCGGCGTACCGTCACCGCCCGGTTGCACCGAAGCGAGGGTGGCCGGGGCGAAGGTGCAGTCGGCCTGTTGCCCGAGGCGCAACGGGTCATCGGCCAGGCGCAGGGAATGGCCCAGGCGCGGCAGCTCGGGGGATTCGCACTCGATGCGCCGCAACGCCTGGAAGAAGTCGTATTCCCAGGGTTCCTGGTGCATCGCTTCCAGGGTACTCACAGGGTCGGACGACGTCCGGGCTTGGCTTTCCATCGCATGATCTCGCCGCGTTCGGTGGTACGGATCACCGTCTCGGTAAAACTGTTGATCGACACGTAGCGTGCCAGGAAGCGCTCGAACACCGCACCGAGCAGGAACACCCCGGTGCCGCGAAACGCGTTTTCATCGAATTCCAGGGTGATCTCCAGGCCCCGACCGAACACGATCGGGCCGGGCATCGGCAAGCGCCGGGTGCAAGCCTTGCTGCTGACTTCCCGCAGGCCTTCGATCTGCAATTGCAGCGCCGCGTCGTTGCTGTCGCCGTACAGGCGCAGCAGTTCACGCAGGGCGGCGGCGCCTTGGCCTTGTTCGCTCAACGACAAGTAGTTCAGCGACAACTGGCTGATCAGCCGCCAGGCCTTGGCATCGTGGGCATGGCTGGCCCGTGGGCGACTGGGACCTGCCACGCAGCGCACGGCGCCAACCGGCGCACTGTCGGCCAGGGTGAAGTCGGTCTTGCCGTTGCCCACGCCCATGAACAGCGGCAGGTCGCGGTTGGTGCACAACGCCGTCACGCCCAACTGGCGCAGGTCGTGGCGGTAGGGCGCTTGCTGGCTGTCCACCAGGCTGACGAAGGTTTCGCTGCCGATGTAGGTCGAGCGCGGGCCGTTGCGCCGTTGGTCGCTGGACAGCACGCGCGGTTCGCGGCGCACGGTGTAGTAGGCCTGGTCGCGGCCATAGCGGGACGGATCGCGCACGGCGTAGAACGGCAAGAACGGCTGCTCCGGTCCGGTGCCGTGGCCGGTGAGGCCGCTGAGCGAATGCACTTCGAAATCCATCGGCCGGGTGCGGTCGGCGATCACGTGGTGTTCGTTGACCCGCTCCGACAGGTGAATGCGATCCAGGCGCTTGGGGAACAGGTTGATGGCCGGGGTGCAGAACGGCAGGAATTGCGAAGCCCCGACGCTGCCCTCCAGGCTTGGATCGTGACGGTCGAACAGCACGATCAACTCCAGTTCCTGGCCGTCGCAGCGTTTGACCGCACGGCTCAACTGGGTGAAATCGACAAACAGGAAGCGGTGGGGCAGGGCGAAGTATTCCTGCAACAGGCGATAGCCCTGGAAGGCCCGGGACACCACCGGCAGCGCGGCGTCGGCATCGTCGAAGCCGCGCGAGCGCAACGCATCCTGGGGCAGGCGCTCCACCCAGTCGCCGCCGGGCTTGCGGGCGAACACCGCGCAGGCATTGCCCAGCAGTTGTTCGTAGAGGCGGAAGGGCTGTTCGTCGGCGCCACTCAAGTACAGCGGCAGGTTGTCCAGGGCCAGGCTGTTGAACGGCAGTTCGGCACCGGTGCGCAGTGTGATGCGCAGCCCGGCCTTGGCCTTGGGCTCGCTGGCGGCCAGGCGCCCGAGCACCACGGACGGGTTGCCGAAGTATTCGGCCTGGCTGACCTGCAACGGCCACAATGTCACCGCGTGGGCGGTGCGGTACTCGCAGCAGGTCTGGGTTTCGCGACCCAGGGCGGCGCGCAGGACGGTATCGCGGGGCAGCGGGAAGCCACTGCTCAGCGAGCCTTCGTCCGGGTCGGCCTGCATCTGCACCACGGTCATCGACGGTGTCGGCGCCAGGTAATGGGGGTAGGCGATTTCCAGCAGGTTGTGGGTGAAGGTCGGGTACTCGGCGTCGAGCTTGAGCTGCACCCGCGCCGTCAGGTAGGCGAAGCCTTCCAGCAGGCGCTCGACATACGGATCGGCGCAATCCATGCCGGACAACGTCAGCCGACTGGCGATCTTCGGGTATTCCTTGGCGAACTCCGCCGCGCTTTCGCGCACGTGGTGCAGTTCCTGGTTGTACAGCTCCAGCAGGCGCGGGTTCATGAGCGTCTCCGCTGGTCGGCGTTGACCACGCGCACATGGCCGGTTTCCAGATCCAGGTCGGTCTGCAGCATCAGGCGCAGGGGCACCGGCTGGGCCCAGAGGTCGCCCTCGATCTCGAAACTCAAGGCGTTGTGGTTCATCTCGGCGGTCGCCCGGGCGCGCACCCGCAGGGTGTGGCGCAGGATGCGCGGTTCGAAAGTAGCAATGGCTTGGTGGATCAAGGTTTCCAGGGCCGAGACATCGACGTTCGACGCGCTGTTGCCGGCCAGTGCCGGCAGGCCGAAATTCACCACCGAGGTGCCCGCCGGGGTGTGCAGCGTGGCATCGGCGTCGAGCAGTGAGGTGGTGTTGAGCAGCCACGCCAGGTCACGCAGCACCGAGGCTTTCAATTGGGTCAGGGACAGCACGCGTTTGTCGGCGCTTTCCTTGGGGTTGGTCGGATCGTCGTCGGTCAACCGGTCCAATAGGGAGGGTTGGAGGCGATCGCGGGTGGCGATTTCGGTTACCACGTAAAGGGTGCCACGTACATTTTCTGGTCTCCGCCGGAGCCGCAAGCTGCATACAGGCTGACCGTTCCCGCCTCAAAACCTTCCGGCATCTGACGAATAGCCTGCATTTTGCTCAGACAATCGCGGCTGGGAGCGGGCATGTGTTCGCTGCGCCAGACCGCAAAAATCGGGATGTTGTTGAACATTTCCACGCGCAGTTTCTGCTGTTTATCCAGGCTGAAGCCGCACGGCCATTCCATGTCCAGCTTCATGCGACTCTGGTCGGGTTTGACCAGCGTGCATTGGCCCTGATCGTCAACCAGGCTGAGTGACTGGCCCTCGAAAACCGCCTGGGTCGTCGGCGCCCCGGCATGCTCGGCGCACGCGCTCAGGCTGATCAGGCTAGTCGTCAGGCATAAGGCGAGCAGGGGCTTGTTCATTAAATGAGCTCCCAGAACCAGACCTTCTTGGATCGATAGAAAAGGTCGCTGGTTTGGGTCAGGCCACGATTCCATAGATCGATATGGTCGCCGCTACGACCTTCGGCAGTCTCTCCTGATTGCTGAAAGCAGTCCTTGAAGAAAATCAGGCCGGTCTTGCCCATCAATGTCTTTCGATCTTCGGGGCTGTTACTGAGAATAGTTGGATGGCCCAGATGATGTTTCCACAACCAATTCGCCAATGACTCGGCGCCCCTGGCGTGTTCATGCTTACACAGGGGGTCTTTGGTGTAGGTGGATTTGTTGACCTTGATGGTTTTCTCCGCATTGAGCGTCAGGCTCATGCGTATGGCGCATTGGTTTGCCCAGGGACCGTCACAGGGTTTTGCGTCAGGATGGGCAATCAGCAGGTCGGAATAGGCTTTCCACAAATTGATAAACGAAGGCTTGGCCATGACTCAGACACCGAAAGGGAAAAGATTGGATTCGAGCAAGCACCAAACACCCCCGGTGCGTGGCACCGGGGGTATTTTCGATTACACCTTGACGTTCTGACGGATGTTCCAGCCGAACTTGACCGGACCGCCTTCCTTGGTGCCGTCGGCTTTCTGTGGCTGGTAGTCCACCAGCACCTTGGCGAAGTTCAGGGTGACGTTTTCAGTCAGGCGATCATCGCCGCCCGAGCCGCCAGTGCTCAGGGAAGTGACCAGCACTTCTTCCAGGTTGATGATCATGTACTCGACCTGGCTTTCACCGCCGGCCTTGCGCACGGTCAGCTTGACCTTGTCGATGTGCTTGCCGCTGGCGCAGTGCATCATCAGGTTCGGCGAAGCCTTGTCGACGAACTTGGTCAGCGACAGGTCCTGGACGTTGACCTTGCCGGCACCGCCGCCGCTGCCTACGTGCATGTTGCCGGACTGGGACATGCCCCAGCTCCAGTTCAGGACGTCGATCTCGTCCTTGTGGGCCTTGTCCATGGACTCGCCCTTGATGTCGCCGATCTTGATGAAAATATCAACAGCCATGTTTTCTCCCTGTGTGGTTTCTAACCACATTGTTTGGTTGACGCTGACCTTGCGAAATCTGTGAACTCAATGAAGATCTCCTGTGGACCACCCTGTGGCGAGGGAGCTTGCTCCCGCTTGGGTGCGCAGCGCCCACAAGAAGGGGCCGCTACGCGACCCAGCGGGAGCAAGCTCCCTCGCCACAAAGGGCCTCCACAGGAAAGCCCATTTCAACTGTTGTTTACGCGCCCTTGGCCGACGGCAGTTTCGATACCAGGCGCAGCGACACGGTCAGCCCTTCGAGCTGGTAGTGCGGGCGCAGGTAGAACTTGGAGTTGTAGTACCCCGGGTTGCCTTCGACTTCTTCGACGATCACTTCGGCGGCAGCCAGTGGATGCTGGGCCTTGGTGGTCTCGGTGGAGTGTGCCGGGTCACCGTCGACGTAGTTGAGGATCCAGTCCTGCAACCAGCGCTGCATCTCGTCCTTCTCTTTGAAGGAACCGATCTTGTCGCGCACGATGCACTTCAGGTAATGGGCGAAACGGCAGGTGGCGAACAGGTACGGCAGGCGCGCGGCCAGGTTGGCGTTGGCGGTGGCGTCCGGGTCGTCGTATTCGGCCGGTTTCTGCAACGACTGGGCGCCGATGAATGCGGCGAAGTCGGTGTTTTTCTTGTGCAGCAGCGGCATGAAACCGTTCTTCGCCAGTTCCGCTTCACGGCGGTCCGAGATGGCGATTTCGGTCGGGCACTTCATGTCCACGCCACCGTCGTCGGTCGGGAACGTGTGGGCTGGCAGGTTTTCCACTTCGCCGCCCGATTCAACGCCACGGATGCGCGAGCACCAGCCGAAGTGTTTGAACGAACGGTTGATGTTCACCGCCATCGCGTAGGCGGCGTTGGCCCAGGTGTACTTGGAGCTGTCGGCGCCGTCGGTGTTTTCTTCGAAGGCGAAGGCTTCCACCGGGTCGGTCTTGGCGCCATAAGGCAGGCGCGCCAGGAAGCGCGGCATGGTCAGGCCGATGTAGCGCGAGTCTTCCGACTCACGCAGCGAGCGCCAGCCGGCGTATTCCGGGGTGGTGAAGATCTTGGTCAGGTCGCGCGGGTTCGACAGTTCCTGCCACGAGCCCATGCCCATCACGGTCGGCGATGCCGCGGCGATGAACGGGGAGTGCATGGCCGCGCAGACTTTCGACAGCTCGCCCAGCAGCTCGACATCCGGTGGCGACTGGTCGAAGTAGTAGTCGCCCACCAGGCAGCCGTAAGGTTCGCCGCCGAACTGGCCGTATTCTTCTTCGTACATCTTCTTGAAGAGCGGGCTCTGGTCCCACGCGGTGCCCTTGAATTTCTTCAGGGTCTTGTGCAGGTCGGTCTTGGAGATGTTGAGCACGCGGATCTTGAGCTGCTCATCGGTCTCGGTGTTGTTGACCAGGTAGTGCAGGCCACGCCAGGCGCTTTCCAGTTGCTGGAAGTCGGGGTGGTGGATGACCTGGTTGACCTGGGCGGTGAGCTTGGCGTCGATGGCGGCGATGATCGATTCGATCGACTTGATGGCGTCGTTGGACACCAGGTCGGTCTGCGCCAGGGCCTGTTCGGCCAGGGTCCGCACGGCGGTCTCGACGGCTTCGCGGGCGCGCTCGGTCTTGGGTTTGAATTCTTGCAGCAGCAGGGACGCGAACTCGCTGGTTTCTTCTGTCGCGCCGAGGTTCTGTGCGCCTTCGCGGGCTGTATTGTCAGTCATGATCATTGGTCCTGTGCTGGCTTCGGCGCGCTCGCCAGGGCCTGCAACAGCGCTGGGTCCTTGATCGCCTTCATGATGATTTCTTCGGCGCCGGTCTTGCCGTCCATGTAGGTCAGCAGGTTGGCCAACTGGGTGCGCGCTTCGAGCAGCTTGTTCAGCGAGTCGACCTTGCGGGCCACGGCCGCCGGGCTGAAGTCGTCCATGCTTTCGAACGTCAGGTCCAGGCTCAGGTTGCCTTCGCCGGTCAGTTCGTTAGGCACATGGAACGCCACGCGCGGCTGCATGGCCTTGAGGCGCGAGTCGAAGTTATCGACGTCGATCTCGAGGAACTTGCGGTCGGCTACCGCAGCCAGAGGCTCGGCGGGCTTGCCGGCGAGGTCGGCCATGACGCCCATGACGAAGGGCAACTGGACCTTTTTCTCGGCGCCGTAGAGCTCGACGTCGTACTCGATCTGCACTCGAGGCGCGCGGTTGCGCGCGATGAATTTCTGAGAACTTTGCTTCGCCACGTTGCTGCTCCTGGTCGCTTGAGCGACGGTGTTGGCGTCATCGGGGGTGCCGGTGACGTGACTGCGTGATCCGCTCGCTTTTTATTCGCTGTCTGGGCCGCGCAGGTTTTCAAATTGACTCATGCCGTCGGGAATCAGGTTGCGCACAATGGCCGCGAAATCGGCGTGCACCAGATTCTTGGCCCGGTTCAACAGCACCGGCAGCGGGCTGGAGGGCTCATGACGGGTGTAGTACGCGAGAATCCGGTCCAGGCTGCGCAGCACGTCGTCGCGGTTGTTGATGTCGCCGCTGACGGTGTTGGTGCTGTTATTGGTGTTGCGCGGTGAGCTTGTGACATTTGCATGCTCAGCGGGCGCTGCGCTGTTGTCGCTGACGGAATCGGCCTGGGCGCTGTCGCCACTCTGCGGGGCGAACTGACCGAGAATCTGCAGGGCCATCTTCAACGGTTGCTTCAACGGGCCGAGGTCCACGCCTTGGGCGGAACCGACCTGGTCGCTGACCTGCTGCTCGATGGCTTCGGCGGCGCTGCGGGCTTCGAGCAGGGCGGCGCGGGTGATTTCCAGCTGCTCGGGGTCGCTGTCGAGCAGGGCCCCGGCGAGCTGTTCGGCACCGAGGTTTTCATCCGGGAAACTTTGCAGGCCACTGGCGTTGGCGGCGGCGCGCAAGCTGACGGCACCGAAGGTCCGTGAACGGGTCAGGATGCTTTCACGCAACAGGCGGATGGTGAGATCGGACGTCAGGCCGGCGAGGGCATTGATGCGCACGGTGGGGTCGTTGTCGTCATCTGCGTCCAGGCGCGGATGCAGTTCGGCCCAGTATTGCTTGAGCAATTCGCTGATCAGCGTCAGCACACGGGCCATGCCCGGCAGGCCTTCGAGGGCCAGGGAGCTTTGCATCAGGAAATGGGTGATGCGCAGGTCTTTGCTGCGCTGCAGCAAGTCCAGGCTCTGCTGCTGGATGCTGCGCCATTCAGGAGGTTCGGCAGGCAGGATCGAATCGCCCATGCTGCGCTCGGGTTGGCCCCGGGAGTCGCGTTCCAGGCGCAGGAAATCCGCGTCATATTCCAGATCTTCACCGCACGGAGAAGTCGCGGAAACGGCGGCGAGCAGCAAAGGCACATCCACTTGGATCGATCTCCCTATCACCCGCTTGATAGAAGTCGGGCAGTTCACACGCAAGTTTCGGATGAAACTTCACATGTTCCTTGACGGTAATGGCCCTTTAGATCTGCGATGATCCTAAAGTGCCATCATGTATATTCAAGAAGTTGTGCATTTTTGGTGTAGTACTTATCGCTTGTCAAGGTAAGCTATTTCGCCTGTGTATGCCCTATGTAACAGTTGTGATGCGCTTAACAGCCTGTCCGACCTGCCGGTCGAAGCGGCAACTGACGTGGGGTTTTTGTCACGCAAGCCGGTTATGATCAGCGATCATGCTGGCAAAAAGCCGTTTTTACGGTTGTTGGCAGGTTGCCGGCGGGTGGTCAGGGTCTGAACCCTCACTCCTGCCCGCGCGCGAAGTATTCAGCAAGGAGGCAAGATGCCGCTGTGTTTGACTATCACTAGTTATCACAAAATTACCCCAGGCCAGTGTTCTGAAAAGTCCATGGACCAGGGGGTGATGGCAATTGGCCGTAATTCCGATAATGACTGGGTATTACCGGACCCTGAGCGCCTGGTTTCCGGTAAACATTGCGTTATCCAATACAAAGACGGGCGTTATTATTTGACCGATAACAGCACCAATGGTGTGGAATTGGTCAAGGCCGGCGTTCGCTTGCGCAAGGGCAACAGCGAGCCCCTGCAGGACGGCGAAGTGATCCGCATTGGTGATTATGAAATCCAGGCCCGCGTCGATTTCAACCTGCCGGTCACCGACAGCAATCCGTTCGCCGAATCGCCCAGCAGTTTCGAGGCCTTGATGGGGCAGCAGAGCGCCGCGGCGCATGTGCCGTCGCCGATCCAGGTGGCTTCGCCTGCGCATTTCCAGGGCGTGTCGGCCATGGACACCCTGCCGGACCTGTTCGACTTCTTGGCCCCGAGCAGTGTCCCGCCGGCCACCCAGCCTGACCATGTCCCGGCCGAGCAACACAACTTCCGCCCGCCGACGCCAATTGCCCGGCCGAGCCCGCCACCCGTGGTCGAGCCGGTTGTACCGCCGTCTGCCTCGGTGATTCCGGACGACTGGGACCCGTTCAGCGACAAGCCTGCACCGGTGGCGGTTGCCCCGCTGCCCGTGGCCCCGCCGCCGGTGCCGCTACCGCCGGTGGTTGAGCCGATCGCGACCCCGGTTTCGCAGCCTCCGCTCGTCGACATCTTTGCTGAAATCAGTGCACCGCCGCCGGCGCCCGTGCGTGAAGCACCGGTGACCCGCGTCGAGACCCCGGTCGCACCTCCAGTTGCCCCGGTTGCTCCAGTTGCCCCGGCCGCCTCAGTTGCCCCAGTTGCTCCGGCCGCCCCGGTCGAGGCCGCCCAACCCGACTTGCTGCAAGCCTTCCTGCGCGGCGCCGGGCTGGATCAGTTGCGCCTGGACAAGGCCAATGCCGAAGCACAGATGGAAAGCATCGGGCGCAGTTATCGCTTGATGGTCGAAGGCCTGATCGATGTCTTGCGCGCCCGCAGCAGCCTCAAGGGTGAGTTCCGCATCCAGCAGACGATGATCCAGCCGGTGGAAAACAACCCGCTGAAGTTCGCCCCCAATGTCGACGAAGCCTTGCTGTTGCTGTTGCGCCACGGCAACCAGGCGTTCATGGCCCCGGACGCGGCGGTGCGTGACAGTTTCGATGACTTGCGGGCCCACCAACTGGCGGTAATGGCCGGTGTGGAAGCGGCCATCAAGCATTTGCTGGGGCGCTTCGAGCCGGCGCAACTGGAAGAACGCATGGCCAAGCCCGGCGGGCTTTCGGGGATTTTCAGCGGCTCGCGGCAGGCCCAGTACTGGCAGCAATTCACCGAGCTCTACAGCAACATTTCCCGGGAAGCCCAGGAGGATTTCCAGGACCTGTTCGGTCGCGAGTTCAGTCGCGCCTACGAAGAACACAGCACACGACAGCGACGCCGTTGAGCGGCGCTGTCCTATAACAATAGAACGGATAGCTCAAACGTCATTGAGGACGCAGGATGATTCCCAGGTTTTTACTCGCAGTCGCCACCGCGCTTCTGCTGACGGCGTGCGCCAAGGATGCGGCCAACCCCCAGCCCGAAGAAGCTGAGGCCGACACCGCCGCCATCGAGTTGCATTTCCATGCCATTGCCGGCCTCAACCCCGGCGCCACCGGCCAGCCGGCCCCGGTCCGGGTACGCATTTTCGAACTGAAAAATGCCGCGACCTTTGGCCGTTCCGATTATTTCGCCCTGGCCGAACGGGCCCAGGCCACGCTAGGCGCCGACCTGATCGACCAGGACGAGGTGCTGATCCAGCCCGGCCAGCAACTGAGCCTGCAACGCGACCTCGACCCGGCCACGCGGCATATCGGAATACTGGTGGGCTATCGCGAGCTGGACCAGTCGTTGTGGCGCACGGTGATGAATGTCCCGGCGCGCGAATACACCGAATACCAGATCAGCCTCGATGTGCGCGCCGTGCGCAGCGCCGTCGTCGTTCCCCCATCCAGCCCTGCCCAATAAGCAATCGGAGCCCCCATGTCCTGGAACAATCGCGTGGTCTGGTCGGAAGGCATGTTCATTGGAACGCAGCACTTCCAACAGCATGACCGTTACCTGGAAAACCTCATCGACGCACGCAGCCGCCCATTGTCGGCCGGCGCTTGGGGTTTTTCCGAATTGCTGATCGACCAGGGCCTGCTGGCCCAGGGCAAGCTGGCGATCATCTCGGCGCGGGGCCTGTTGCCGGACGGCACGCCCTTCAACATTCCCCAGGATGACCTGGCGCCCACACCGCTGAACGTCGATGACAACCTGCGCGATGGCCTGGTGTACCTGGCCTTGCCGCTCAAGCGCGCCGGCGCCCGTGACACCGTGGACGAAGGCGAGGACCTCGGCGCTGCACGTTATGTGAGCCAGGTGTGCGAAGTGCGCGACGACAACGCGCCGTTCGAAAACCGCGCGCCGGTGGCCCTTGGCTCCCGGGCCCTGCGGTTGTTGACCGAACAGGATGGCATCGGCGACTACGCCGCCATCGGTGTGGTGCGCATCAAGGAAAAACGTGCCGACCGTGCCTTGGTGCTCGACGACACCTACATCCCGCCACTGCTGGATGTCATCGCCTCCAAACCGCTGGCGGCGTTTCGCAGCGAACTGCTGGGCCTGCTGCATCAACGCGGCGAAGCCTTGGCGGGGCGGGTGGTGGCGTCCGGTGCCGGTGGCGCCTCGGAGATTGCCGACTTCATGCTGCTGCAACTGGTCAACCGCGCCCAGCCGTTGATCCAGCACCTGAGCCAGTTGAGCCCGCTGCACCCCGAGCGCTTCTACAGCGAACTGGTGAGCCTGGCCGGGGAGTTTTCCACGTTCACCGCGTCCGGGCGACGACCGCAGCAATACCCGCCGTACCAGCACGATGACCTGGCCCTCAGCTACGCGCCGGTGATGCAGGCCCTGCGCGAAGCCTTGTCGATGCTGATCGACAGCAAGGCGACGCCGATTCCGATTGTCGAGAAAGCCTACGGCATCCACGTGGCGATGCTGGCCGACAAGACCCTGCTCGACAGCGCCAGTTTCATCCTGGTGGTGCGTGCCGATGTGCCGGCCGAAACCCTGCGCAGCCGCTTCGGCCAGCAGAGCAAGGTCGGCTCGGTGGAGCACATCCGCGACCTGGTCAACCTGCAACTGCCGGGCATCGGCCTGCTGCCGTTGCCGGTGGCGCCACGGCAACTGCCGTACCACGCCGGCTCCACCTACTACGAACTCGACCGGGGCAGCGACCACTGGCAGCAGTTGAGCAACTCCGGCGGCTTTGCGTTCCACATCGCCGGCCAGTTCCCAGGGCTGAACCTGGCTTTCTGGGCGATCCGAGGATAAACCGCGATGAGCAACGACGATCGTACCCAATTCATGCCGACGCCCGGTGGCCGTGGCGCCGATCCATTCCGCCCGGACCCTGGCCGTCCGGACCCGGCTCGTCCACAGCCGGCGCCGCTGTCGATGCCGGCCGCGCCGGTCCTGACCGGCAAGGCCGAGGGCCTCAACCCGTTGGAAAGCGCCGCCGGCCCGCTGTTGGCCCTGCTGACGCGCCTGCGCAATACCATCGCCCACCCGGCGCCGGCCAGTTTGCGCGCACAACTGCTGGCCTATCTGCGCCAGTTCGAAGAGCGCGCCGAGGCCGCCGGTGTGGTGCGCAACGATGTGTTGCTGGCCCGCTACGCCTTGTGCACCGCGCTGGACGAAGCGGTATTGAGCACGCCGTGGGGCGGCACCAGTGACTGGGGCAAGCAAAGCCTGTTGATCACCGTGCACAACGAAGCCTGGGGCGGCGAGAAGGTGTTCCAGTTGCTGGAGCATTGCCTGCAAAGCCCCCGCGAGCGCCTGTATCTGCTGGAGCTGTTGTACCTGTGCATGTGCCTGGGTTTCGAGGGGCGCTACCGGGTGATGAACGACGGTCGCAGCCAACTGGAAGCGTTGCGTGAGCGCACCAGCGCGGTAATCCGCAGCGCCCGGGGCGACTACGAGCGCGAGCTGTCGCCGCACTGGCGCGGTGTCACCGTGGCCCGTGATCGACTGGCGCAATTCATGCCGCCGTGGATCGCCGTGGCCATCGGCGCGGCCTTGCTGCTGGCGCTGCTGTTCGGCCTGCGGATGAAACTGGCCTCCGATGCCGAGCCGGTGTTCAAGAACATTCACTTCCTGGGCGAAATCCCGGTGCAGACCATCGACCGCCCCGTGGTGCAGCCCAAAGTGGTCGAGCGCCCACGTCTGGCAGGCTTTTTGGCCGATGAAATCCGGGCCAACCGGATTGCCGTGGAAGACGCCGTCGACCGCTCGGTGGTGACCATCCGCGGCGACGAACTGTTCGCCTCGGGCAGCGCCAGCATCAAGGACGATTTCCAGCCGCTGATGCTGCGCATCGCCGATGCGGTGCGCAAGGTCAAGGGCCAGGTCCTGGTCACCGGCCACAGCGACAATCGGCCGATCGCCACCCTGCGGTTCCCGTCCAACTGGGCGTTGTCCGAAGCGCGGGCCCAATCGGTGCTGCAAATCCTTTCGGCCAAGACCGGCCAGCCCGAGCGCTTCAGCGCCGAAGGCCGCAGCGACACCGAGCCGTTGGCGTCCAACGCCACCCCAGAGGGGCGTGCGCGCAATCGTCGGGTTGAAATCACAGTATTGGCGGAGGGGGTCGAGTGAAGGCGTTTTTCAGTTTTATGACCCGCTGGGTCATCCCATTGCTGGGGCTGATCGCCCTGAGCCTGATCATCTGGTTCGTCGGCCCGCTGCTCGATTGGCTGGTGCCTGAAGGCCGCCGCTGGGCCTTGATCATTCTGGTGTTCGCGGTGTGGATCGCCTACCGGGTGTTCCGCATCATCCAGGCGCGCCGTCAGGCCGCCGAAGTGATGCGCAGCCTGGCCGCGCAAACCCCGCCCGACCCCACCAGCATCGCCACCGCCGAAGAGCTCGAAACCCTGCGCCAGCGCATGGACGAAGCCTTGGCCCTGCTCAAGAAAGCCAAGCTGGGCGGTGACGAGCGTCGCAACCTCTACGAGCTGCCGTGGTACGTGATCATCGGCCCGCCGGGGTCGGGCAAGACCACCGCGCTGGTCAACTCCGGGCTGCATTTCCCACTGGCCGCGCAACTGGGCGCCGGTGCCGTGCGCGGTGTCGGCGGTACGCGCAATTGCGATTGGTGGTTCACCGACCAGGCCGTCCTGCTCGACACCGCCGGCCGCTACACCACCCAGGACAGCGACGCGACCATCGACAAGGCCGCCTGGCTGGGCTTCCTGGGGCTGTTGAAAAAGCAACGGGCCCGCCGCCCGATTGACGGTGCGTTCATCGCCATCAGCCTGTCCGACCTGCTGCTGGGCAGCGACGCCGAGCGCGCCGCCCATGCCGCGGCGATTCGCTTGCGGATCCAGGAGCTGTACACCCAGCTGGGCGTGCGCTTCCCGATCTACCTGATGCTGACCAAGCTCGACCTGGTGCCCGGGTTCATGGAGTATTTCGATACCCTGAGCAAGGAAGAGCGCGCCCAGGTCTGGGGCATGACCTTCGCCCTGGACGATGGCAAGAGCAACGACAGCCCGCTGGCGCACCTGCAAAGTGAATTCACCGGCCTTGAGCAACGCCTCAACGACCGCCTGGTGGAGCGCCTGCAACAAGAGCGCGACCCGGCGCGGCGCGACCTGATCTACGGCTTCCCGCAGCAGTTCGGCGCGCTGAAAGATTGCCTGCAAAGCTTCCTCGAAGGCGTGTTCAAACCCAACGCCTTCGAAGAGCGCGTGTTGCTGCGCGGTGTGTATTTCACCAGCGGCACCCAGGAAGGCAGCCCGATCGACCGCCTGATCGGCTCCATGGCCCAGAGCATGAACCTGGACCGTCAACACCTGGCGCGCCAGACCGGCACCGGGCGCAGCTACTTCATCGAAAAACTCTTCACCGCCGTGGCCTTCGCCGAGCGCGGGCTGGTGGGCGTCGACCCGAAAGTCGAGCGTCGGCGCAAGTGGATCGCCCGCGGCGTTCTGGCCTCCACCGTGGTGCTGGTGCTGGTGGTCAGCACGTTGTGGTGGGTCAGCTACCGTGCCAACCAAGCCTACATCGCCCAGGTCGATCAAAAGGTCGCGCCGCTGGGCCAGACCGTGCAGAACCTCAGCCCGGCGCAACGGGATGTGCTCGCGGTGTTGCCCTTGCTCAACGCCGTGAAACACCTGGCCGACGACGCCCCGAGCTGGGCCGAAGGCCTGGGCCTGTACCAGGGTGACATGCTCGAAGCCGAGTCCGGCAGCGTCTACCGCAAGCTGCTAATCGCAGTGTTTGCGCCACGCCTGCTGACGCGCATCGAAGAGCAACTGCACAGCGGCGGCAATTCGGATTTCCTCTACGAAGGCCTGAAGGCCTACCTGATGCTCGCCGACACCGAGCATTACGATGCCGACTTCATCAAGGCCTGGATCGCCCTGGATTGGGACCGCAGCCTGCCGCGGGACTTGCCGGCCGAGCAGCGCCAGGCCCTGGCCGCGCATTTGCAGGCGTTGTTCGAGCGGCGTCCGCCCCTCGCGCGCCTGGACCAGCGCCTGGTCGAAGACCTGCGCCGCCAGTTGCAGCAATTGCCGGTGGCCCAGCGGGTCTATGACCGGATCAAGCGCCAGAAACTGCCCGAAGGCATCCCGGACTTCCGCATCAACGAAGCCGCCGGGCGTGACGCGGCGCTGGTGTTCAGCCGCAAGAGCGGCAAGCCGCTGGGCGAACCACTGAGCGGGTTCTTCACCGTCAAGGGCTACCGCCAGGGCTTCTTGCTCACCAGCCTGAGCCAGACCGGCACCCTGGCCGAAGAGCAGTGGGTGCTGGGCCACGAACAAGCCGATCAGCAGAACGTCGCCAGCCTGGCTGCCGATGTGCGTCGCTTGTACTTCCAGGACTACCTGCGCCAATGGGACGCCTTGCTCGCCGACATCGACTTTGTACCGATCACCAGCGTGGCCCAGGCGGCCGATGTGCTGCGGGTGATTTCCGGCCCGACCTCGCCGCTGAAAAAACTGCTGGTGGCGGTGGCGAAGGAAACCGACCTGCAACAGGATGAACGCCTGCTGGCCGCCCAAGGTGCGCCGGTGGAAGGCGGCGTGGACAAGCTCAAGGAACGCCTGGGCAGCTTGCTCGGCCAGGAGCAGGCGACGCCAAACGCGCCGGCGACGAGCGATGACCCGATCACCGCGCACTTCGCCGAGCTCAACAGCATCGTCAGCAAAAGCGAAGGCGAGCCGGCGGCCATCGACGGTCTGTTGGCCGACATGAACGCTCTGTACGTGCAGGTCAGCGCCATGGTCGGGGCCAGCGGCGACGCCTTGCTTGGCGAAGCCAAGAACCAGGCCACGGCCGCCGCCACTCGCGTCAGCCTCAACGCCGAACGCCAGCCGCCGCTGGTGCAAGGGCTGGTCAAGTCGGTGGTCAACTCCACCACCAACAGCATGATGGGCGGGGTGCGCAACCAACTGAACGCCGCCTGGACCAGCGAAGTGGTGAACATCTATCGCCAGTCCCTGGCCGGGCGCTATCCGATGTCGCCGGGCAGTGCGCGGGACGCGACCCTGGACGATTTCGGCCAGTTCTTCGGCGTTGGCGGGGTGATGGACAACTACTTCCGCAAGTACCTGCAACCCTACGTCGACACCTCGACGCCGACCTGGCGCTGGCAGCCGGGCGCGGCGCAGAAGCTCGGCATCGCCCCCGGCGTGCTGCAGACCTTCCAGCGCGCGGCGACCATCCGCGATGCGTTCTTCCGCTCCGGCGGCACCCAGCCGATGGTGCGCTTCGAACTCAAGCCGGTGGCGATGGACTCGACCATCACCCAATTCCTGCTCGACCTCGACGGCCAACAGTTGAGCTATGACCACGGCCCGAGCCGCCCGACCGCCATGCAGTGGCCGAACCCGGGCAGCATCGGCGTGGTGCGGATCTCCATCATGCCGCCGTCGTCCAGCGGTCGTTCCGGCATCACCCTGGACGGGCCGTGGGCCTGGTTCCGCTTGCTGGAACAATCGGACCTGACCGCCGGCAACTCGCCGGATCGCTTCAACCTGCGGCTGCGGGTCGATGGTGCCAGTGCCTCTTACGAGTTGCGGGCCAACAGCGCCTTCAACCCGTTCAAGAGCCGGGTGCTCAGCGGCTTCAGCCTGCCGGAGCGGCTATGAGTACGCCGGGCTTCTACGGAAAGTTGGCCAGCCGCGGCGATTTCGTCAGCCGGGGTTTGCCCCAGGGGTTTATCGGCCCGTGGGATTCGTGGTTGGCGGCGGGTCTGCTCGCCAGCCAGAGCAGCCTCGGCGAGCGCTGGCTGGATGCTTATCTGGTCAGCCCGCTGTGGCGCTTCATGCTCGCGCCGGGTGTGTGTGGCCCGGACGCTGCCGTCGGGGTGGTGATGCCGAGCATCGACCGGGTCGGCCGTTATTTCCCGCTGACCGTCGCGGTGCTGCTGGAGCCCGACGCGGACCCGGCGTCCGTGGTGGGCGGTGCGGACGAGTGGTTTGAGCGGGTCGAGAACCTGTTGCTGAGCACGTTGAGCGTGGAGGCCAGTTTCGAGGCGTTCAACGAACAGTTGGAAACCCTCGGTAGCCCGATGTACCTGCCGCGCACCTCGAGCAGCCGTTTCGCCAGCCTGCATCGCTTCGATGCCACCGACCCGCAGCGGCGCATGAGCGCCTTGGCCGAGTCGGCCTGTGAAGGCGTGAGCCTGTGGTGGGGCCAGGGATCGGAGCGCATTGCCCCGGGTTTGATGCGCTGCCAGGGATTGCCGGCAGCCGCTGATTTTGCGCAATTTTTGCTCGGCCAAGAAGGTGTTGTGTAGATGCGTCCAAGTGCCGGAAAAGCAATCAAGTCTGCAAGCAAGAGCCATGTCGGGATGGTCCGCCAGGTCAACGAAGACGCCTGCCTGGACCTGCCGGAAAACGGCCTCTGGGTGGTGGCCGACGGCATGGGCGGGCACGCGGCGGGCGATTACGTCAGCAGCCTGATCGTCGACAGCCTGCGCGGCATCGCCGTGGGGCGTTCGCTGGACGAATACGTCGCGGCGCTGCAAAGCGACCTGCTACGGGTCAACGCCGCCGTGCGGGAAGAAACCGCCAACCGTGGCGTGACCATGATGGGCAGCACCGTGGTGGTCCTGGCCGTCCGTGACCTGCGGGGCATGTGCCTGTGGGCCGGTGACAGCCGCCTGTATCGCCTGCGCGACGGCGTGCTCGAAGGCATCTCCCGGGACCACAGCTACGTCCAGGATCTGCAGGACAGCGGCCTGCTCAGCGAAGCCGAGGCGCGGGTGCACCCGCGGGCGAACATCGTCACCCGGGCCATTGGCGTCGAGGCGCAACTGAACCTGGCGCTGACCGAATTGCTGCTGGTGCCTGGCGACAGCTACCTGTTGTGCAGCGACGGCCTGACCAAGACCGTCGAGGATGAGGAGATCCGCGAAGTACTGAGCCACGACGAGCCCGGCGAAATCGCCAGCAGCCTGGTGTCCCTGGGCCTGATGCGCGGCGCGCCGGACAACATCACCGTGGTGGTCGTGAAGGTGCCGTCATGAGCTTGACCCTGAACATTGTCATCCCCGGCTACGACATCGAAGGGCCGATCGGCGAAGGCGCGATGGCCAGCGTGTACCTGGCGACCCAGCGTTCGCTGGAGCGCAAGGTGGCGTTGAAAGTGATGGCGGCAGCCCTGGCCGCCGACCCGACGTTCTGCGAGCGGTTTTTGCGCGAAGGCAAGACCCTGGCGCGCCTGTCGCACCCGCACACCGTCACCATCCATGACATCGGCAACGTCGGTGAGCTGTATTACATGGCGATGGAGTACCTGCCCAACGGCACGCTCAAGGAACGCATCGCCGCGGGCCTGACGCCGGAGCAAGGCCTGACCTACATCCGCCAGATCGCCTCGGCCCTGGGGTATGCCCACGGCTTGGGCCTGGTCCACCGCGACGTCAAACCGGCCAACATCCTGTTCCGCGCCGATGGCACGGCGGTGCTCTCGGACTTCGGCATCGCCAAGTCCCTGGACGACCGCACCCAGTTCACCCAGGCCGGCTTTGCCGTCGGTACGCCCAGCTACATGAGCCCGGAACAGGCCCGTGGGCAAGACATCGACGGTCGCGCCGACCTGTACGCCCTGGGCGTGGTGCTCTACGAAATTCTCGTCGGCAAACTGCCGTATACCGGCAACGACGCACTGTCCACGGCCCTGGCGCACCTGACCGAACCTTTGCCGGAGTTGCCGGTGCACCACGGCCGTTATCAGGACGTGTTGCGCAAACTGTTGGCGAAGGACCCGGCGGAGCGTTTCCCGGACGCGGCGGCATTGCTGCGGGCGCTGGATAACCTGCCTGAGGAATCGTCGGAAGCGACGCTGATCCGGCCGTTGTCGTTGCAACTGCCGACCACGTCGCCTGCGGTGGATGACTTGGCGGGCTTGACGCCCATGTCCATCGACATTCCCAGCGGCCCGGCTTATTCACCACCGCAGTCACAGTCGAAGCCACAGTCCAAGCCCGTTCCGCCGCCGATAAAACCGACGGCTCAATCCTCGGTGTCGGAGCAACGCAAGGGCCCGGTGTTCGCCCTGGCTGCCGTTGCGGTCGCCGTGGCGCTGGCGTTGGGTGGCGCGGGTTATTGGTGGTTGGCCGGTGACGACGGCAAAGAAGTGAAGACGCCGGTGGCCACGACCACCTCGGTCAAGCCACCGGAAGTGAAGCCGCCGAAGGCCCCGGACGTGCCGGCGGTCAAGCCACCCGTCGCCCCGCCGGCCCAGCCCCCCGTGGCGACCGATGCCGACGGTGGCCAGCGTCCGCTGTTGATGGCCGGCAAGAAAACCCTGTTCCAGCGTGTGCTCAGCAAGCCGGGGGCGAAACTCGCCGAGGCGCCGGGTGCCGCACCGGGCAAGGCACTGCCGGCGTTTTCGGTGTTGTACGTGTATCAGCGCAAAGACCTCGATGGCAGCGCCTGGGTACGGGTCGGCGCGGCCACCGACGGGCGCAGCGACGGCTGGTTGCCTGCCGCCCAGGTCAGCGACTGGAAGCAAAGCCTGGTGCTCAAATTCACCGAACGTTCCGGTCGTGCGCCAGTGATGTTCCTGCGTCAGCCTGGCGAAGTGGAAAAGCTCCTGGCTAACCCCTCGGCCGCCAAGAACGTGTTGCTCAAGGCCCAGCAGAGCCCGCAGGACGACCAGCAAGTGCTGGCCCTTGAGCCGGCCGCCAGCGCGGTGCCGCAGAGCCAGTTCTATCTGTTGCCGATCTTCGATTCCCGCGAAAGCCTCGATGAAAACGGCCAGCCGGTGCAGTTGCTGAACGTGGCGTCCATCGACCCTGGCAACACCCCCAAGGCGGCGGGCAACACGCCGATCACCACCGCCAACGCCGACGCGTTCCGCACCGCCGTGGTGCTGGTGGTGGACACCACCGTGTCGATGCAGCCCTACATCGACCAGGTGCGCGACGTGGTCCACGAACTGCAAACCCGCATCGCCGAGCGCGGCGAGTTGGACAGCGTCAGCTTCGGCATGGTGGGTTTCCGCAGCAGCATCAAGAAAACCCCGGGCCTGGAATACGTCGCCAAGACCCTGATCACCCTCGAACAGGGGCGCGACCCGCAACGCTTCATGGAGCTGGCGCGGCAGGTCAAGGCGTCCACGGTGTCGAGCCATTCGTTCAACGAAGATGCGTTCGCCGGGGTCATGGAAGCCGTCGAAGGCATGGACTGGTCCGGTTACGGTGGGCGCTTGATCCTGTTGGTCACTGACGCCGGTGCCCTGCGCAAGAACGATCCATTTGCCGCCACGCAAATGAACGAGGCCGAAGTGCGCCAGGCGGCGCTGGGCAAGCAGATCAAGATCTACGCCTTGCACCTGCTCAGCGACGCGGGCAAGAAAACCCATGCCGGCGCCCAGAGCCAGTACCGCACCCTGACCGCCGACGCCAACCCGCAGATCGGCGACCTGTACATTCCGGTGCCGGGCGCCGACGTGCGCAAGTTCGGCGAGCGGGTCGACGAGATCGGTTCGGTGTTCGCCGACCTGGTGCATCAGGTGCGCAGCAACAAGGCGCAAAGCGTGCCGCTGCTCAGTGCCGCGCCGAGCCTGGCCGACAAGTCGGCCGCGGTCGGCTACGCGATGCACATGGATTTCCTGGGGCGCAAATCCGCCAGCCAGGCGCCGCAACTGGTCAGCGCCTGGACCGCCGACCGCGACCTGACCAACCCGGCGCTGCCGGCGTTCCAGGTCTGCGTGATGCTGACCAAGCTGCAACTCAACGACCTGCAGCAGTCGCTGAAGCTGATTGTCGACGCGGCCCGCAAGACCCAGAGCTCGCCCAAGGATTTCTTCCAGGAAATCGCCAGCGCCAGTGCCTACATGAGCCGCGACCCGTCGGCCCTGCGCAAGGGCGGCAACCTGGCCGACGGCGGCATTCTGGGCGAGTACCTGGAAGGGCTGCCGTACCGCAGCAAGTCGCTGAACATGACCCAGGACTTGTGGCTGTCCTTGAGCGTGGCCGAGCAGGAAGATTTCATCGACGAGCTGGATTCGAAAATCCGCCTCTACGAAACCTTCCACAACGACCTCGCCAACTGGGTGCGCTTCGGCGACGCCGAGCCGGGTGATGCCTTGTACCGCGTTCCGTTGTCGACGCTGCCGTGATGCTGACCCTCAACGCAGTGCACAAAAGCCGGGGCGCCGGCAGCCAGCGCTACAGCCTGGTGATTCCACGGCTGCAATTGCGCGGCGGTGAACAACTGGCGGTGGTCGGCCCCAGCGGTTGCGGCAAGAGTACGTTGCTGGACCTGCTGGCGCTGGTGTTGGCACCGGATCAGGCCGGACAGTTCGACTTCACGCCCGCCGACACGCCGCTGGACATCGCCAAATTGTGGCGTGCGTCGCAACAGGGCACCTTGGCCGAGCTGCGCAGTCGTTACCTGGGTTATGTTCTGCAAACCGGCGGCCTGTTGGGCTTCCTGGATGTGCGCGGCAACATCGCGTTGTCGCGCAAATTGCTGGGCTTGAAGGATGACGCAAGCGTGACGCGCCTGGCTGGGCAGTTGGACATCGCCGATCAACTGGACAAGAAACCGGCGGACTTATCCGTCGGCCAGCGCCAGCGGGTCAGCTGTGCCCGGGCGTTGGCCCATGGGCCGCGCCTGCTGCTGGCCGATGAGCCGACCGCCGCCCTCGACCCGCTGAACGCCGAGCGCGTCATGCACTTGCTGGTGGCCCAGGCTCGCGAACATGGCGTGTGCTGTGTGGTCGCCACCCACGACGAGGCGTTGGCTCGCGCCAGCGGTTTGCAGGTGCGACGCATCAGTTGCCGTCGCGATGCCGACGGCGGTGTCACCGCCACCCTCGGGGAGGCTTGCTGATGCGAGGCGCGCTGGTGGCTTCCCTGGCCTGGCAGGATTACCGCAACGATGCCTGGCTGTCGGCCTGCTCGGTGCTTGCTCTGGTGGCTGTGGTGGCGCCGTTGCTGGTGTTGTTCGGCCTGAAGTTCGGCCTGGTCAGCAGCCTGACCGAGCGCTTGCAGAACGACCCGGCCACCCGGGAAATCATCCCCTTGGGCGGCGGTCGCTTCAGTGCCGAATTCATCGAGCAGTTGAGCCAGCGCGGCGACGTGGCCTTTGCCTTGCCGCGCACCCGCCAGATCGCCGCCACGGCGGATCTGAGCAGCGATGCTTCGGCCGTCACGGTCGAGATGATCCCCACTGCGGCCAACGATCCCTTGTTCGAGCATTTGCCGGTGCCTCAAGGCTTGGATCAAGTGGTGCTCAGCCAGACCGCCGCTGAAAAGCTCGGCGCCAAGGCTGGCGATTGGGTGCAGGCCAGTTTCGGCCGGCAGGTGGCCGGTCGCAGCGAGGCGCAGCGCACCCGCGTTCAGGTATTGCACGTGCTGCCCTTGGAAGCCTTCGCCCGGGACGGCCTGTTTGCACCGCTGGCCTTGCTGGAGGCCGCCGAGGATTACCGAGACGGCCGTGCCGTGCCCGCGTTCGGCTGGCCGGGCGATGCGGTGAGTGTGGCCGGGCAACGGGTCTACCCGGCGTTTCGTTTGTATGCCCGCAGCCTCGGCGACGTCGAGCCGCTGCGTCAGTATTTCGCCGGGCAGAACCTGCTGGTCTCGACCCAGGCCCAGACCATCGCACAAGTGCAATCGCTGAGCCGCAATCTGTCGATCGTGTTCTGGATCATCGCCGGGTTGGCCTTGGCCGGCGCGTTCGCGGCGATCTTTGCCGGCGCCCTGGCGGCGGTCGAGCGTAAGCGTCGGGAGCTGTCGGTGTTGCGCCTGTTGGGGGTTTCCACCGCGGCGCTGTTGCTGTTCGTGGTGTTGCAGGCGCTCTACAGCGCCACGTTCGCGGCCCTGCTGAGTGCCGGCCTGTATGGCCTGGCGCAGTCGGGCCTGAATTATTTATTTGCACAGATGCCCGGCGAATACGCCAGCCATCTGTTGGTGCGTCACTACACTTTGGCCCTGGTGGCCGTGCTCGGCGTCAGTGCCGTCGCGGCGGCTTGTGGTGGCTGGCGGGTGGCGCGCATCCAGGCGTGTGAAGGAATTCGCGATGTATAAGTTATTGGGCGCCGCCGTGGCGCTGAGCCTGGCCGGTTTGGTCTGGGCAGATGAAAGCACGGACAAACTGGACAACCCCAAGCCATTGCCCGACGACGTCAGCCTGCCGCTGCCGTGCGAAGGCCAGATGGTGTTCCGCTACGTCTACATCCTCGCCCAGGGCACCCTGGACGACCGCGAGATCAGCCTCGGTTACCCGTTCAGCGAAGGCGAGGCGGGCTATCAACAGTCGTTCATTTCCGGCTACCGGCGCGACTTCATCAACGGCCAGTTTACCCTCAAGGACTTGCCCAAGGACTGGAATAAGACCATCACGCCGTTGATGCCCAAGACCGATGCCAAGACGCCGCTCAAGCCGATGCTGTACTTCATCGGCAAGTACGAGGTCACGGCCCGCCAATACGCCCAGGTCATGGCCCAGGCGCAATCGCTGGCCAGCGGCGAAGCGGCGCCGGCCTGCGAAACCCTGCAAGCCGATTTGCCCCAAGGGGTGGCGGGGCGTTTGCCCAAGGTGAAACTGTCGAAGTTCGAGGCCGAGCGCTTCTCGGCGGTGTACAGCGCCTGGCTGATGAAATACCACAAGGACCTGCTGCCGGTGAGCGGTCGCGGCACCTCCGCCGAAGACGGCGGGTTGGGTTTCGTGCGCTTGCCGACGGAAGTCGAATGGGAATTCGCCGCCCGTGGCGGTCAAGCCGTCAGCCGCCAGGACCTGGAAGGGCGCCTGTTTCCCCGGCGCCTGGAGGGCAGTGAAAGCGACGGGCCGCTGGCCGATTGGGCGGTGTTCAACCAGGTCGCCGGTGGCACCGGTCAGGCGGCGCGGCTGATGCCCATCGGCACCAAGTTGCCGAACCCTATCGGCCTGTTCGATGTGGTGGGCAACGCGGCCGAGATGGTCCAGGAATCCTTCCAGTTGGTGCACGCCGGTCGCCGCCAGGGCGCTTATGGCGGCTTTGTAGTCAAGGGCGGCAACTACCTGGAAGGCGAGGGCACGCTGTTCACCGGCATGCGCCGCGAATACCCGTTGTTCGCCGCCGACGGCACCGAGCAAAGCAACGAAACCACCGGTTTTCGCGTGGCCGTCGGGGCGTTGTCGGCGCCGCGTTCGCGCTACAAGGAATTGTTCGCCCAATGGCAGAAAGAAGGGCGGCTCGCGTCCCTGACCGACGCCATCGATGACGCCGACGACCCGACCAAACGCCTGGACAGCATCATCGCCGCCAGCGTCGATCCGCAGCTGCAAGCCGAACTGGGCCTGGTCAACGAAGAGCTCAAGCGCAACGTCTCGCTCATCGCCCAGCAGCGCGAGGAAGCGGCGGGCAACCTGATCCAGTCGTCGGCCCTGGTGGCCGAGACCGTCAACAACTACAACATTCGCCTGACCAATCTGCAGAACAGCCGGCAGGCCGCGCTGGATGCCAAGGATGAGGCCAGCGCCACGCTGTTTGCCACGGCCATCGACAACGGCCGCAGCGCACTGGATGGCGCGGTGGCGATCTACATCGACAACCTGGCCACCGGCACGCGCTACACCGATGCCGTGATCCAGGCGCAGTTCCAGCGCATCAAGGAAGAGTTGGAGCGCAAACCGGTACTGGGCAAGAGCCTGGTGGCGCGTGCAACGTTATTCGTTCGTCATGTCGGGGATTATCGTCAGCAAAAACGAGCCGACCCGGCGGCGATATTGAAGGAATTGCTCGCATCGAACGCTCAGCGGTCTTGAGTGTTCGTTGTCAGCGAGCTTGGAAGGGACTCAGGCGGCGATAGCGCCGTGCTGAGCTGGTCAACACTTAAACGAGAACACAACTATGCTTTTCTCCCGTAAACCATTTGCTTCGGTTTCCAAGCGTCACTTGCTGATGGTCGCTGTCGGCTTCAGCACCGTACTGACCGGCTGCGCCACGTCGCCGACCTCCAAGGTCGCCTCGAGCACCAAGGTCGAGTACTACCCGAACTGCTACGAGCCGGTGCAGCACCTGCGCTCCACCGAAGGCAACATGACCAAGTCGGTCGTCACCGGTGCCGCTGTCGGCGCCGTCGGTGGTGCACTGCTGGGCGCCCTGACCGCCGACAAGGAAGACCGTGGCCGCAACGCCGCCATCGGTGCCGCGGGCGGTGCATTGGCCGGTGGCGCAGCCGGTTACTACACCGAGCGCCAGAAGCAGATCGCCGATGACAACCAGCGCATCGCCTCCTACGCTGCCGACGTCAACAAAAGCGTCTCCGACATCGACCGCAGCACCGCTTACGCCAAGACTTCGCAGCAGTGCTACCAGAATGCGTTCAGCAAACTGGTTGCCGACCGCAAGGCCAAGACCGTCAACGACACCGAAGGCCGCAAGCGCCTGGCGGAAATCGTTTCCGGCCTGAAAGAGTCGAATGACCTGATCGTCGCGGTCAACGGCAAAGCCTCGGAAGACCTGAACAACTACACCCAGGCCTACGAGAAAGACCTGCAGCAGGTGGGTGTGCAGCGTACTGACGTGGTGACTGTGGCCACTGCTGATACCCCGGCGGTCGTGGCTCAGACCACCAACAACAAGAAAATCAAGAAAGTGCAGCCGGCGAAGAAGAAAGACCTGCCGACCGTGCCGAAAGAAGCGGTGACCACCGAGAAAACCCTGCAGACCGCCAAGGTCAAGCAGGATGAAAGCAAGCAGGTTGCCAGTGCCGGTACCACTCAGGTCAACAGCATGTGCAAAAACCCGGACCTGGGCGACTGGGCACCGGTGCCTTGCCCGAATGTTTGATTGAGTGAGGGCTGCTGATCTTTGGTCAGCAGCCAAAACCTGTGGGAGCGAGTCTGCTCGCGATAGCGTCCGTTCAGTTGGCATCCATGTCGACTGACCCGCCGCCATCGCGAGCAAGCTCGCTCCCACAGTTGTTTTATGTTGCCGGTGATATCTGCGACACCTCCAATCCCCTGTGGGAGCGGGCTTGCCCGCGAAGGCGGCCTTACAGCCGGCCTGTCTCTTCCGGCTGTACTCCGATCAAACTGTGGGAGCCGAGCTTGCTCGCGATGGCGGTCTGATTGAGTACATATCCATTTCTGCGGTAACGGCGGCTGGCGGTTCCGCTCTTACAGCGGGTCACTTTTGGCAAACGCCCCAAAAGTAACCAAAAGGTCTTTGCCCCACCACTCGGCACCTCGCCTAGGCTCGGTGTGCCCTCACTCCGGCATTGCTCCGTGGGCCGCCGCGAAGGGCCATCCATGGCCCAGCGCGGCTATCCCGGCATCCATGCCGGGATGCCCACTGCGCAATACCTGCGTTCGGCCAGCGTGGTCAACGGGGCCCCAGATCAAAAGCCCGCCGAGGCGGCCTTATAGCCGACCTGGCTCTTTGGCCATCCCCCGATCCAATTGTGGGAGCAAAGCTTGCTCGCGAAGGCGGCCTAGTAGCCGGCCTATCTCTTGCGGTTGTACCCCGATCCAATTGTGGGAGCGAGCTTGCTCGCGAAGGCGGCCTAGTAGCCGGCCTATCTCTTGCGGTTGTACCCGATCCAATTGTGGGAGCGGGCTTGCCCGCGAAGGCGGCCTAGTAGCCGGCCTATCTCTTGCGGTTGTACCCGATCCAATTGTGGGAGCGAGCCTGCTCGCGATGGCGTCGGCTCAGCCTGCATCAATGCAAGCGCTATCCCTTGGCATCAGGCGCCGCCATCTCCTTGGTTTCCAGATGATCCAACGCCCGCTCGACCAACAACTGCACCCCATCGGCCATGCGGCTGATTGCCAGGGCGATGCAGCGGCGTGAGTCATCCACGTCGTCAGCCAGGTCGGCGGCGATGGTGCTGATGGACAGCAGGTCTTCGGAGGCGTTGGCGAGCAGGGTTTCGGTGTCGATGTGGGGAGCAACGATGAAGAGCTGGCTTTTATCGATTTCGGGTGGGGCAGAGGGTTTGGGGTTGAGGTAGTAGTCGAGGGCGCGGGTGGCGGCGTCCTCGAGCTTTTTTTCTTCCTGCGCTTCGACGCGGGATTTGTGGCCGCTTTGTGGCGGATTTGGAGTGACCTTGAACATATCTATGTACCAGAGTTGGGGTCGACATCCTTTCGCTTGCATTCGAAGAGGTGGCAACTGTGCGTAGGTGTGCAAGACCGGCTGGTACCCCCGGCAGACCCGAAGGTCTCCCACGCACAATCGCCATAACGGACGCGAGCATAAAAAAATGCTCGGTCAATAGCCATGACCAATTGCGTACCAATCCGGACTTGCACGTCCGTGTCACCGTTTTTTGCGATGACGAACAAAGGTTAGCGGTGCCCCAGAGCCCTGCCTAGTTCACGAACAGCCCGGCGTGTTGAAGGAAATGTCCGAGGGTTTGGCAGGGGAAAGGGATCAAAAGATCGCAGCCTTCGGCAGCTCCTACAGAAACCGATGTAGGAGCTGCCGAAGGCCGCGATCTTTTGATTTCAGGTTTTGTGACTTGGCAGTCATCTTTCGCGAAAACCAGCTTATCTTCCGACAAAGCGATCCGATGATGGCGTTGTGCCGAAGAATCGCTAAACTGCCAGCCATTGATCTTTTCTCACGAGGCTGTGCCCATGAAATTTCGTTTTCTGCTGTGGATGCTGGGGTTGTTGATGGGCAAGGCCAGCCGGACCAATCCGGCGTTCCAGCAGCAGTTGGGTGACAAGGAATTGGTGTTTCAGCTGCAAACCCTGGACGGCAAGGTCGCCCGGCATTTCACCGTGAAAAACCAGCGCATCACCAGCCAGTCCGGTACTTACCCGGAGCCTGCGTTCGCCATCGCCTTCAAGGACGCCGCCTATGGCTTCGCCACGATGCAGGCCAAGAACAAGCAGTTGGCGTTCATGACAGGGATCCAGGACAAGTCGATCCAGATCAAGGGCAACCCGGCGCTGGTGATCTGGTTCCAGGGGCTGACCAAGTATCTGAAGCCGAAGAAGGCCAAGCCGAAGGCTTGATCGGGTTTGGCCTGAAAGGCCATTGATTTGGCCGTCAGGGATCATGGTGACTGTCAGCTCTGACAGGTGTGTGGATCGGTGTTTGGGTGCTCCATTGTGATGAAACCCGCGTGGTTTCATACACCTTGATGGAGTGACGATCATGGCCCAGGCACCAAGCGCCGTTCAGGCTGGCACGCTCGACCCGACCTTTGCCGAAGAGGGGGTACTGACACTGCCGACTCCCGATTTAACAGGCTATCGCACGCTAGCCATCCTGCCGCTGGCTGAAAACAAACTGCTGATCACCGTGCTTTTACCGGGAGACCCCGCCCCTATCAGACTGGCGAAAGTGAATGAGGATGGATCGCTCGATATGGCGTTTGGTGGCGCCGGGACGGGCTTGGTGGAGTTCTCCATCAAAAATACAGACTTGGAGGTCTACCAACTCTGCGGCCTGAGCGATAGTGGATGGTTGGTGATCGGTCAATTTTCATCGTTCGATCAGAGCGGTGCTTATGTCGTGCGATTCCTCGAGGATGGACGGCTGAATACGCTCTTTGGCGAGGGCGGTGTGCGCTTGCTTCCGTATCGCAATGAGCCAAGGGCTGAAGATAGGGAAGATGGCCCGGCGACTTTCAGTCGGCGGGAGCGAGAACCCTCCGCAGGGGCTGCGCGATCTTCAGGCAATCAGGGCGTCTCTGCGGTTGTGCAGTCGGATGGGAAGATCGTTCTGCCCAGTTGGGTAGAGTTCGGCACGTCACCAGGGCAGTGGGCGGTGCTTCGTCTTAACCCGGATGGGTCTACTGACGACACGTTTAACGGGAGTGGATTCGTGGTTATCGAACTCCCCGGCATTCCCCGTACACCTACCAGTATCAGAAGTGTTGTCCTTCAGGCAGATGGCCAGGTGTTGGTTTGCGGGGAGTATTCTTCCCAAGACACTCCGGATTCCAACGGTATCTATGTGATACGTCTGGATGTAACGGGGCGTCTCGATACCAGTTTCAATGGCGGCGTCGGCGTTGTGACCGTTGCGAATCCCACTTTCATGAATGCGAATGCGATGGCGCTGAGAGAAAGCGACGACGCGATTGTTGTTGTCGGGGATGTTTGGCGCGACCAATACAGGCACGGGCTGATGTTCGTGTTGAGTCGCGATGGATTCTTCGATTTTGCGTTCAATAGCGGGCAGCCGCTGTTCTCTAAGTGGGTGGATCAGGGGCATGACTGGTATCGCTGCGCATGGCAGGCAGACGGTTCCATTCTTGTCGGGGGCAGTACCGGCAGAGGGGTTGTGGAAGAGGGCGTGTCAGCGCTCACCGCACGGTTCCGTTCTGATGGTTCGCCGGACCTGACCTTCAACGGCGTTGGTTTTGTGCTTTTTGACGAAGAAGGACAGTACGAGACGGTCGAGGATATGGCGCTAATGCCAGACGGACGGATCGTCGTTGGCGGTTTTGCGCGGCTACCCGGCCCGGTTTGGTCCCGGATTATTGGAAGCTGGATCCTTCGCTATCTGGCTTGAGTAACCATGGGATTGGGGGCGAGGGGGCACGCTCTGCCCTTGGCGTAAAGGCACCCTCATCTCCTGGCGCTTGAGCCATTCAGTGTCTGCAATGGCCGGTCAGCTCAGCACGTTGTCTGTACGGGCAATCAGAACTGTCATCTCTGACAGGTGTGTGATCGCGGGTTGAGGTGTCTACTCAACATCGTTGTTGGATTCCCCATGCACCGATGGAGCACAAAATCATGACTCATCCTGCAGGCGGTCTTAAGGCGGGCACCCTCGACCCATCCTTTGGGGAAGGGGGCGTGTTGCATCTTCCCATACCAGAAGTTTCCGCGGCCGGAGCACCCGGTATATTGGCACTTCCTAGCGGCAAATTGCTTGCAGTCATGCCGTTACTGGGAGTGGGGGCTCCTATGGTGGTCTTGCGTTTGAACGAGGATGGAACACTCGACAGCACATTTGGCAATTCGGGAACGGGTTATATTGAATTGCCAGAGAGAGGGATGCACCCCAATTTACTGGGTATTAATTCATTGTCTGACGGCGGATCGATTATAGGTGGCCGATTTGCTAATGACGATGATTTCGGCACCATTATCATAAAGTTGCGTGAGAATGGCGAGTTCAATAGCGAGTTTGGAAATAATGGTGTCGTCCGTCTGCCTATTTGGGGGCGCAAGCAACAGAGCGAGCAGGGTTCAGAAGGTGAAAGTTATTCAGGCAAGGCGGAGGGAAACTGGAGATATTCTGCGATTGAGGACGCAAACGGCAAGATTGTATTGGTAGATCAAACTTATCTTACGCAAGGTATCAGAGCCATTGCTATTCGTTTGAACGTAGATGGTTCGTTGGATGACACTTTCGACAGACGCACTTCAATTGTTGAACTCCCTGGCGTCGAGTACAGATGGACTACTGCTTCAGGTGTCACCGTTCAGTCGGATACAAAAGTGCTGGTCTGCGGTCATTATGGTGATGAAATACAGTATGGGCTTTATGTTGTACGTTTCGACAGTGAGGGGCGGGTGGATCCAGATTTCAATAACAACCGTCCCATCGTAATCCCCCTCGCCAACACGGCAAGATTTTTTTCAATAGCGATAGGCAGAAGTGCGGGTTTTGAGAAAATCCTTGTTGTCGGTGAATCTGTAGAGAGTGATGGCACAAAAGGAGTGCTTGTTGTTTTGAATGAGCAAGGATCCTACGATTCCGCTTTTAATAATGGAGCTCCCTTGTTTGCCACGTTGTATGCCAGGAATCTTACTTGGACAAAATGCGATTGGCGACCTGATGGCGCGATAGTTGTTACAGGCGCCGTGGGGCATCTCGATACTTCTCGTAATGGAGTGCTGACAGCGCGATACCGTCCTGATGGCTCTTTAGACCCGCAATTCAACGATGGCGTAGGCTATGTTGTTTATGAGGGGATCGATGGGGCGAACGTACCGGAAGATATGGTTGTCATGGCGGATGAACGGATCGTGATCAGTGGCTTTCGAGTTTTCGGTAGTTCCAGACAAGACTGGATTCTACGTTACTTGGGCTAAACCGCCTGCGGTGTCCGTTGCGAGCGAAGCCGCTCTCACTGGGTGGCAAAACCCAATGAGAGCGGTGCTCAGCTGTGAAACTGCGAGGCCAGTTCCCGAAGCAGCACTTCTGCTTCAAGCACCTTGCTGACCACGTCGTTGGCCTTTTCCCGGGTCAGGCCCACGCGTTCGAGCAGGGCATCCGGGATGTCTTCGTCCGGGCCGGAGCCGATGCTGCGGGCGCGCAGCAGGCGCACGGCCAGGCACACCAGGTTCGGGTAGGCGGCGTATTCACCGTCGTAGTTGGGGTCGTGCTGGAAGCGCAGGGCGGTGGCCAGTTCGTCGGGCATGTCCCAGTAGCGCATCAGCCAGGCGCCAATCTGCTCGCGGCTGATGCCCAGCAGGTGCTGCTCCACGTAGCTGTGGCACAGGTGCGGGTTGACCTCCAGGTGCCGGCAGATCAGCGAGAAGTGCGGTGGGAACACGTGGGCCAGCAGCAGGTAGCCGAAGTTGTGCAGCAGGCCGGACAGGTAGGTCAGGCCACCCTCGGGACGTTGCGCGCGCGGCATGGCGCGGGTCAGGCCTTCGATGACGGCGGCGGTGTAGATCGACTGGTGCCAGTACGGCGTGGTGTGTTGCGGGTGGTCCTTGGGCAGGCTCAGGGTCTTGCCCAGGGCCAGGCCCAGTGCCAGGTTGATCACCAGGTCGAAGCCCAGTACCCGCACGATGGCGTCTTCCACTGAGCGAATCTTGCCCGGCGACGCGTAGTAGGGTGAGGCGGCCCAGCTCACCACTTGCGCGGCCAGGGCCGGGTCGGTTTCCACCACGCCGGTGATGTCGTCGATGGTGGCGTCGGGGTCGACCCGCAGCTTGATGATTTTTTGCGCGGTTTCAGCCAGCGGCGGGATCTCGATGGTTTCTTCCAGCCGTTGCTGGATACGCCGGGCGGTGAACGCCTGCACAGCCTGGGTGATTTCCGCGCGGTCGTCGTGGGGGCGGTCCAGGTTGGGGGTGATGTTGCTCACGGCTTCGCCGAACGTCGCGGCGCTGGCCTTGGTGAGCATGGTCTTGAACGCTTCGCTGGTCACTTCCAGCAGCAGCCCCGGCTCGCCGGAGTTGATCAGCAGCTTCGGTTCGCGCAGCAGGCTTTCTTCGTACAGGCACGGTGAGCTGGTCAGCGCCGGCAGCCCGGGCAGCAGGCTCAGGCTGTGTTTGCCAAGCATGCGCTCCAGGCGTTCGGTCGGCACCGCCGTGAGCTTGCGGCCGGTGAGTTCGGCCAGGCGGTTGAGGTCCAATAGCTGGCTTTGCGGAAACAGCACCATGAGCGCGCCAACGGCATCGTGCAGCAACACCGCCTGCACTTTGCGTGCGGGGTTCAGACCGGGTCGTTCGAGTACTTCGTCATAGCCGATGCCCAATTTCTCGAGCAACAGCCGAATAACAGACGGAGCGTGCGGGGCTTCGGGGACGAGGGCAGCTTCTGTCATGGTCTGTATCCGTTTTCCTACAAGTTGGTCAGTATAACCAGCTTGTCCTGCACGCGGGTCTGGAAAACTGAGCGCGTGCTCACACTTGGCCGTATTGCTGCCCATGACGCAGCCAGCGATCCAGCAGCGGGCTGACGTGGTCGGGCCAGCGTTCCAGCAGGGCCTGGGCGGCGTCGCGTACGGCGGGGAGCAGATCGGCGTCGCGCATCAGGTCGGCTACCTTGAATTGAAGCAGACCTGTCTGGCGTGTGCCGAGCATTTCACCGGGGCCGCGCAATTCGAGGTCTTTTTCGGCGATGACGAAACCGTCGTTGGTTTCGCGCATGATCCCCAGCCGTTGGCGGCCGATCTGCGACAGCGGCGGGTGATAGAGCAAGACGCAATGGCTGGCGGCGCTGCCCCGGCCCACCCGGCCGCGCAGCTGGTGCAATTGCGCCAGGCCCAGGCGCTCGGGGTTTTCGATGATCATCAGGCTGGCATTGGGCACGTCGACGCCCACCTCGATCACGGTGGTGGCGACCAGCAGTTGCAGGGCGCCGGCCTTGAATTCAGCCATCACCGCGGCTTTCTCGGCGGGCTTCATGCGGCCGTGGATCAACCCGACCTTCAACTCGCCGAGGGCGGCGGTGAGGTCCTCGAAGGTGGTTTCGGCCGCCTGGCAGGTCAGTTCTTCCGACTCTTCGATCAGCGTACACACCCAATAGGCCTGCCGACCCTCGGCACAGGCGCTGCGCACGCGTTCGATCACTTCCACCCGTCGGGTATCGGTGACCAACACGGTATTGACCGGCGTGCGGCCGGGAGGCAGTTCGTCGAGGATCGAGGTGTCGAGGTCGGCGTAGGCGCTCATCGCCAGGGTCCGTGGGATCGGCGTGGCGGTCATGATCAATTGATGAGGGCACATCCGCCCACCGACGCCTTTCTGCCGCAGGGCCAGGCGTTGTTGCACGCCGAAGCGGTGCTGTTCGTCGATGATCACCAGGGCCAGGTTCTTGAACTGCACTTCGTCCTGGAACAGCGCATGGGTGCCGACCACCATCGGTGCGCCCTCGGCGATCTGCGCCAGGGCGGCGGCGCGGTTCTTGCCCTTGAGCTTGCCGGCCAGCCAGGCGACTTCGATGCCCAGCGGTTCGAGCCAGCGCTGGAAGGTGATGAAGTGTTGTTCGGCAAGGATCTCGGTGGGCGCCATCAGCGCCACCTGATAACCCGCCTCCAAGGCCTGCAGCGCGGCGAGGGCGGCGACCACGGTCTTGCCGGCGCCGACATCGCCCTGGATCAGCCGCAGCATTGGCTCGGGCTGGCTCAGGTCGTAGGCGATTTCGTTGCCAACTCGTTGCTGGGCGCCTGTGGGGGTGAAGCCGAGGTTGGCCAGGTAGCGGGTCGGCAGATCCCTGGCCTTGGGCATGGCCGGGGCGCGCAGGGAGCGCAGGCTTTCGCGCAGGCGTTGCTGGGACAGTTGATGGGTCAGCAGCTCTTCGAACGCCAGACGATGCTGGGCCCAGTGATGGCCGAGGGCGAGTTCGTCCACGTCGGCGTCGGCGGGCGGATGATGCAGGTAGCGGATCGCGTCGGCCAGCGGCGCCAAGTGGTAATCCCGGGCCAGTTCCGTGGGTAGCCAGTCGGGCAGGCTGCTGGGGCCGAGCAACGTCAGGGTTTGCTGGCAGAGCTGGCGCAGGCGTTGCTGGGTCAGGCCTTCGGTGAGCGGATAGACCGGGGTCAGGGTTTCATCCACGGGCGGCGGTTCGTCGCCGGTAATGCTGCGGTATTCCGGGTGGTAGATTTCCAGTCCCGACGCCCCGGGCCGCGCCTCACCGTAGCAGCGCACGCGGGTGCCACGCTTGAGGCCTTCCTTTTGCGCATTGCTGAAGTGATAGAAGCGCAGGCTGAGCCCGCCGGTGCCGTCCTGCAGGCGCACCACCAGGCTGCGGCGACGGCCCATGACCACGTCGGCGCCGCTGACGGTGCCTTCGATCACCGCATCCTGTCCCGGGCGCAGATGGCCGATGGGCACCACGCGGGTGCGGTCCTGATAGCGCAACGGCAGGTGGAACAGCAGGTCCTGGAGGTTTTCCAGGCCGACCTTGGCCAGTTTCTCGGCCATGGCTTCACCGACACCCTTGAGTGTCGTGACCGGCACCTTCGACAGCTCAGTCATGACCGCGGCTTACTTGCCAGCGGGCGGCTTGGCCACGGAGCACAGGCGGATCGAGTCGGCGAGGATTTCGATGGCCTTGGGCCGCGGGAAACTGGCGCGCCAGGCGATGGCGACGGTACGGAACGGCACGGGCGGCGTCAGCGGGCGGACTTCGATCACCCCGGGGGAGTAATGATGGCTGTCCACTGCCGACAGCGGCAGGATCGAGATGCCCAGGCCGGATGCGACCATGTGGCGAATGGTTTCCAGGGAGCTGGATTCCACCGTGGTGTGCTTGGCCCCTTCGCTGCCCTTGGTCAGGGTCGGGCAGGCTTCGAGCACCTGGTCGCGGAAGCAATGGCCTTCGCCGAGCAGCAGCAGGCTCTTGTCGTTGAGCAGGGCCGCGTCGATGGTTTTTTTCTGGGTCCAGGGGTGCTCTGCCGGCATCAGGACGTAGAAGGGTTCGTCGTAGAGCGGCAGGGTAAGGACGTCGGCTTCGTTGAACGGCAGGGCGATGATGATCGCGTCCAGCTCGCCGTTGCGCAGCTTGTCGCGCAGCACGTGGGTGAAGTTTTCTTCGATGTACAACGGCATCTGCGGGGCGACCCGGTGCAGTTGTGGAATCAGGTGGGGGAACAGGTATGGGCCGACGGTGTAGATCGCGCCGACTTTCAGCGGGGCGGTCAGTTGGTTCTTGCCGGCCTGGGCCAGTTCGCGAATGCCTTGGGCCTGCTCCAGGACTTTCTGTGCCTGGGCGACGATGCCTTCACCCACCGGGGTCAGGCGCACGGCGCTTTTGCTGCGCTCGAAAATCAGTACACCGAGTTCGTCTTCAAGTTTTTTCACGCCCACCGACAGCGTCGGCTGGCTGACGTGGCAACGCTCGGCCGCATGGCCGAAATGCTGCTCTTGGGCGAGGGTCACGATGTAGCGTAATTCTGTGAGGGTCATGGCGAGCGTCCGTGAAGTTGCGAGCCAAGCATACCGGCTGCAATCGATAGACGCACGTTATCAGACTGGGGGCGCAGTGTGACACTGTCGAATGTCTGTGTGGTCAGGGATTTATTTAAGAATGTGGAGAAACAAAAAGCCCCTGTTACAGGGGCTTGCAAATTTGCGATCAGCGCCGACGCTTGTCGATGGAGTACACAAACGGTGCCGTCAGTTCGATGGTGCCGTTGGTCAGCAACTCCGCCGGTGGCTTGGGCAGCGGTTGGGCGCGGCGGATCATTTCCAGGGTGGCCCGGTCCAGCAACTCCGTGCCGGAACTGCCCACCAATTCGAATGACAGCACGTTGCCGTCGGCATCCACCACGAAACGCAAGCGGTTGGTGCCTTCCTTGTTCATTTGCTGGGCCCTGGGCGGGTACTTCTTGTACTTGCCCAAGTGCGCCAGCAGCGTGCCCTGCCAATTGGCCTTGGCGGCCGTTTGCGCAGGTGACGGGCCGGGCGCCGGTTGCGCGGACTTCTCGGTCGGTGCCTGGGTCGGCTGAGTGTCGCTCGGTTTCGGCTCCGACGGCTGTTCCTTCGGCGGCTCCGGCTTTTTCTCGACCACGGGCTTGGGTTTGGGCGGTTGAGGCTTGGGCTTGGGCTTGACCGGCTTGGGCACGGCGATTTCCGGCGTCGGCGCCTCGGCAAGCTTGGGCAGCGGCAGCTCTTCGACCGGCTCGGGCGGTTGCGGCGGTGTGACGACTTTTGGCGGTGCCGGCGGTGGCGGGGCTGGCACTGGCGCCAGTTCGACCATCATCGCCTGGGGCGGCAATTCGATGGGCGCGCGCGAGGTCCAGTTCAGCGCCAGGGCGATGGCGAGCGCATGCACGCCCAATACCACCATCAGGCTACCGCTGTAACGCGTCAGCTTTTGGCGCGTCGTGATCATTTCTTGGGCGCCGTCTCGAGTCCGACCAGGCCGACCTTCAGGTAGCCGGCGCTTCGCAGCGCATCCATCACGCTCATCAGGTCGCCGTAGTCCACGCCTTTATCGGCCTGGAAGAAGATCGTCGTGTCTTTCTTGCCCTGGGTCTTGGCATCGAGGGTCGCACCGAGGGTGTCGGCCTTGACCTCGTCTTCACCCAGGAACAGGCGTTGGTCGGCCTTGACGCTGAGGAACACCGGTTTTTCCGGGCGCGGCGAAGGCTTTGCCGTCGACGCCGGCAGGTCGACCTTGATGTCCACGGTGGCCAGCGGGGCGGCCACCATGAAGATGATCAACAGCACCAGCATCACGTCGATGAACGGCGTGACGTTGATTTCGTGGTTCTCGGCCAGATCGTCGTCTGCGCCTTCTTTCAAATGCAGGCCCATGGCCGATTACCCCACTTTCACCATGTGCGGTTGCGAGCTGCGCTCGGACGGCAGGTGATCGAGGTCACGGCTGACCAACAGCAGGACTTGCGCCGAAGCGTCGGAGACCTGGGCCTTGTAGCCGGCAATGGAGCGGGCGAAGACGTTGTAGATCACCACGGCTGGAATGGCTGCGACCAGGCCCAGTGCCGTTGCCAGCAGGGCTTCGGCGATGCCTGGAGCGACGACGGCGAGGTTGGTGGTCTGGGTCTTGGCGATGCCGATGAAGCTGTTCATGATGCCCCACACGGTGCCGAACAGGCCGACGAAGGGGGCGGTGGAGCCGATGGTGGCGAGCACGCCGGTGCCGCTGCTCATGTTGCGACCGCAGGCGGCGACCAGGCGCTCCAGGCGGAAACTCACGCGTTCCTTGATGCCTTCTTTCTCGCGGCTGTTGGCCGACAGGCGCATCTCTTCGAGTGCGTCATGCACCAGCAGGTTGGCGAGGGTGCCTTCCTTCGCGGCGGTGGCGCTGGCGTCCTTGAGGGTGGCGGCTTTTTTCAGGGCGGCGATTTCACCGCGCAAGCGACGCTTGGCACCCAACAGCTCGAAGCCTTTGGCAATCCAGATGGTCCAGGTGATGATCGAGGCGATGGCTAGGCCGATCATCACGATTTTCACGATGATGTCGGCGTTCTTGTACATGCCCCATGGCGACAGGTCGTGGGCCATGCCCAGCGAGTTGTCGGCTTCGAGCGCTTCAGGTGCCTGGGCCTCGACGGCTTGGGCCGGATCGATGGCGACCGGCGTCGCAACGGGAGCGGCCGGGTCTGCCGGTGCCTGGGCGGCGGCCGGGGTTGTGGCTGGGGCCGTGGCGGGCGTCTGCGCATCAGCGAACGCGGCGACAGGTGCCAGCAGCAGGCTGAACAGCAGGGCGGCTACCGTGCTCCAGGCACGAGGTCGGTTGGTTGGCGAAGCGGGGGATAGAGAGCGTTTCATGCTGGCCGGACCTGAGAAAAAAAGAAGGTTGATGTTCTTCCAGGCCTCGTGGGCCGAGAACAAAAGTGGCAGGCATTATTGCAAGTAATTCTTGTTAACAAAAGTAATACAGTTACTTTTTTTGTCCCATGGCTAGCCGCTCGTCCCTTTCGGAGGCTAGTCTGCGGCTTTGCCAGAGGAGTTCTTGATGTCCGCGCCTTCTGTTTTGATCGCCGGCTGCGGTGATATCGGCGGCCGCCTGGCCCGCCAGTTATTGGCCGCACATTGGCAGGTCCATGGCTTGCGGCGTACGGTTTCGAACCTGCCGGCCGGCGTCATCGGGGTGGCGGGGGATTTGTTCAGCGAGCAATGTCCTGCCGATTGGCCCACCGGGTCGCTGGATTACCTGGTGTACAGCGCCGCGGCCACCGACCATGACGAAGCGGGCTATCGCACGGCGTATGTCGAAGGCTTGCAGCATGTGTTGGGCTGGCTGGAGCAGCACGGGCAGCGGCCCAAGCGCCTGCTGTTTGTGTCCAGCAGCAGTGTGTATGGGCAGCAAGCGGGGGAATGGGTGGATGAAACCTCGCCCACCGTGGCCGGGGGGTATTCCGGCCGGCTGATGCTCGAAGCCGAGCAAGTGGCCTTGGACAGTGGTATCCCCGCCAGCCGCGTGCGCCTGACCGGCATCTACGGCCCGGGTCGCGAATGGCTGCTGAGCCAGGTGCGCCAGGGCTACAGCGTGGTGGAGGATCCGCCCCTGTACGCCAACCGCATCCACGCCGACGACGCGGCGGGCCTGCTGGCCTTTCTGCTGGAAGCCGATCGCCAGGGCAAGCCCCTGGAAGACTGCTACATCGGCGTCGACGACACTCCCGCCGCGCTGGCCGACGTGGTGGCCTGGCTGCGCGACTACCTGGGTGTCACCCAATGGGCCGAAAACGCCAGCGTCCGCCGCGCCGGTAGCAAACGCTGCAGCAACGCCCGGGCCAAGGCCCTGGGCTGGTCGCCGCGTTATCCGAGTTTTCGCGAGGGGTATGCGGCGATTCTGGAAGGGCGCTGCTGACACGGCATCAACGATGTCCTCGGGGACTAGGCTCGCTCGTTGGCCGTGAGCCGCTATTGCTGTGGCATACGCAGGATCCGTGGTGCCCATTGAATGCACGGGCACCACGGGTCCACCTTCGAACTCCAGCCCACGCCTGCACTCAGGTCGTGTAGTCGGCGTTGATGCGGATGTAACCCTCCGAAAGATCGCACCCATAGACGGTGAACTGCCCTTGGGCGATGTTCAGGTCTACCGAGATCAGCACTTCCTTGCCCTGCAGGTAACCCTTGACCGCCAGTAGCCCAGCCTCGTTCAACTGCTGTGGATACGCCTCGGTCTCACCAAAAACGATGCGTACCTTGTCCGGGTCGATGTCCTGCTCTGCCTCGCACTTGCCGATTGCCATGGCTACGCGCCCCCAGTTCGGGTCTGCGCCATGGACAGCGGTCTTGACCAGCGGCGAGTTGACGATGGCCTTGGCCACACGCTTGGCCTGCGCATCATCACGCGCCCCCGTGACGTGCACCTCCAGCGCCTTGCTCGCGCCTTCGCCGTCCGAGGCGATCATGCGCACCAGCCCAAGGGCGATGTCATAAAGTGCTTGCTCGAATTCGACCATGTCCACTTCGCCCGCCAGTCCGTTGGCGAGGATCGCCGCCGAGTCGCTGGTGGAGGTATCGGTATCGATGCTCAAGGCATTGAAGGTCTTGTCGATCACCCGACGAAACAGCACATCCAGCACATCGGGGGCGATGCGGGCATCGGTAAAGAAGAACGTCAGCAGGGTCGCCATGTTCGGCTCGATCATCCCCACGCCCTTGGCGATGCCAACCAGGCTTGCGCTGCCGACCTGGCGTGCTGCGTACTTGGTATGGGTGTCGGTGGTCATGATCGCCGCCGCGCAGCGTTGGAAGTCGGCGGGTTGCAGGGGCGGTACGTTGCCCAGGAAGGTGCGGATCTTCTCCATCGGATACTGGCGACCGATCACGCCGGTCGAGGCGATCACCAGCGCCTGCGGGTCGACGTCCACGGCCCGGGCCAGCCCCGCGCGAACTTCCTGGGCATTGGCCAGGCCCTCTGGGCCCGTGGCGACGTTGGCGTTGCGCGCGATCACCACCACGCCTTGTGCGGTATCACGTTGGGCGACCTCGCGGGACAGCGTCACACTCGGGCCGGCAAAGCGCGACTGAGTGAACACGGCACTGATGCTGGCCGGAACGTCGGAGATGACGGCCATGAAGTCGTCGCGGCTGTCCTTGATGCCCAGGTTGGCGATGATGCTACGAAAGCCTTTTGGCTGAATGTGCGTGGCGCTCATGTCAGGTCCTTCAGATGAATGATTGATTCCATGCCTGTGTGCCTTGTGCCAAGCAGCATGCGCAAGCGCATGCGGTCCGGCTTGCCGGTCGGCGTCAACGGTATCCTTTCGATTGCCGCGATGCCAGCGGCAACACCCAGTCGCTCCAGCAGCATGACCAGCGTCGATCGCTTTTGAGCTGCGATGACAGGGCTGGCTTGCAGCACCACGTGGGCGCGACGGCGATCATGTTCGTCAACAAGCACGACCACCCGTTCGAGTACCAGCGACTGTGCAAGACGTCCTTCCAGGGCGGGCGTGAATTGTGTCCCCTGTGCGGTCAGCAGGGCGTCGTTCGTGCGTCCCAAGGGCATCAGGCTGCCATCGTCCAGTCTTCGTGCGACATCCCCGGTGGGATAGGCGTCGTCCTCGACCGGGTTGGCCGGGAGGGGGAAGTAACCGGAGCCCCGATGCGCAGAGCGAGCGACGATTTCGCCGACCTCCGGCTGCGCGGGGTCGAGTACCGCCAGCGTCACCTCGACATCCCCCACCGCACGCATGCCACAGTTGACCTGCAGGCCGGGGGCGAAATTGGCCAGGATCATGCCGAACTCGGTGGAACCATAGATTCGCTTGATGTGTATGCCCAGACCGCGTTCGGCTTCCAGCACCACCTGATCGTCCAGGTAGGCGCCGCCGCAGAACGGCCGGGTCAGCGCCGGCAACCGGGTACCGAGCCGTTGCGCGGCTTGCGCCAGCGCCAGGTATTGCGAGGGCAACGCGCTCATCACGCTGATGCGCTGCTCGTCGAGGGTGCGCAGGGTGTCCTCGATTCGGGACGCTTCGCCCAGGTAAAGCGTGGCGCCCGTCAGCAAGGCTGGGAACACATGGAGGTCGACGGCATGGCCGCCATCGAGGGTGTGGATGTTCAGGTAGCGCGCGCTGTCATCGAGGCCGGCGCACTCGACCCAGTGCAGGATCTCCCGAAACAGGCGGTCCTGGCGCCATAGGGCGAGTTTCGGCGTACCCGTGCTGCCGGAGGTCTCCTGCATGCGCATCAGCCCGGTTCGCTCCTGCCAGGCGGGAGCTTCCTGGTTGACGGGGAGCGAGGAGTGCAGGGCGAAGCCGGGTACATCGATGCCGTCGGGTACGATGCCCCGTTCATTGACCAGCACGGTGGCACCGACCTGGGTCAGGCGCATCGCCCGGTGCTCGGCACTGCTGGCCAGATTGATCGGGCAATGGACCAGGCCCAGGCTGGCCATGGCGAACAAGAGCGCCACATAGCCGGTGCTGTTGCCAAGTTGGGTCGCCACCACATCGCCTTCTCGCAGGCCCGCCGCCTGCAAGCGGGCGCGCAACAGGTCGATGGCTTGCAGCAGGTCGCCGTAGGTGCTGGGCGTGCCGTGGCTGTCGATGACTGCCGGATGGTTTCGATGATGCGCAACCATGCTGAGAAACTGGCGCTGGAACATTCGTTGGATTCCTTGGTGATCAGCCGAAATACAGCTTCAAATGTTCGCCCACTGTGCGAAAGCCGATCTCACCCAGGCGATGACGCAACGGGCCGCCGCTGCAGGTAAACGTCAGCGGCTTGCGCTGACGGCGGTGGATGCCGGCACAGACGTCACTCAGCAGCCTGTCCGAAACGCCACGCAGCCGGTGACGGGCCTCGACGAAGATGAAGCCCAGTTGCTCGTGCTGTTCGTCCCGGCTGGTCAGGGCCGTGCAGCCGCCGAGCTGGCCGTCCACCTCGATCACATGCAGCGCCTGGCGCTGGGTGAGCTGGCGGACGGTATGCGTGGCCTGTTCGCTACTGGACACGAGCTTTACGCCGGAGTCTTTCTCCATCTGGATCCGGTAGCCAACCAGGGTGGCTTCATCCTCAGGCCCGGCCAGGCGGGTGCTGAGTGCCGGTATCGATTCGACCGGGAAGGGGGCGAACTGTTTGAGCAGCACTTCGTCGCGCCGCCCGATCAGCGGCAGCCAGGCGGCCGGCCAGTGTTCCAGCAAGCGCTCCAGGACGGCCTTGGGACCGATTGCCATCTGCGGGCTGACATGCCCTGCGGCAACGTGTGCCAGCAACGCTGCGTCCGGCTCGCCGGTAACGAGGATGACCGGCACGGCGAACGGCGGCAGGCTGGGCAACAGGGCGACGGCACCGAGCAGGTGGTCGCCCTCCTGACGCACATAGACCTGCAGGCCCTCGGCGCGATTGCTCAGTGCGCCGGCGAGGAACAACTGGGCGTCGGCATCGTTCGACTGGCCGATGAAAGCCAGCAACTGGGGGTATTGGTCCGGCGCGAGGAGGTGGATGTTCAAGGCGGCATTCTCGTTCTAATGGGATAAAGGGGATGGCAAGTTGCGCCAACTGGTCGGGTCCAGTGGCGAGGCGCTGAAGTCCAGTCGCGACTGTTGTTTGCCCAGCGCCAGGCAAGCGGCCGATTGAGAGGCCCAGGGGCCGCCTTCAACGTCGCGCCGCCACATCAGCGCATCGTCGGCGCTGCTGTACTGGCCGCCATCGGCCAATAGGTGCAGCCAGCGACCCCAGGCTTGCGCCGGGGAGGCCGTCGCGAGAGGCCGAGGCAGCGGGCTGACGGCGAAACGGGGCAGGTGTCGCGCCAGGCGTGGGTGATCCTCGCCGATGCCGCGGTAGCACAGGCCGTGGAAACCCTTGCCCAGATGCACCGAGCGCAGGGTGCGGGTGTCCCATTGATGGAGCACCAGGCCGTTGGCATCGGCCAATCCCAGGATGAAGCCGTTGTACTGGCTCAGGCTGTCGGCGTCCCAGCGGTGCGCGGGTGCTTGCAATGCGATGAGCGGCAGGTCGCCACGGCTGCGGGTTTTACCGGCGACGTGCTCTGGGCGGTTGACCAGAAAACTCGCGCGGTGCTGGTGAACGTCAAGCGCCAGCCAGGTGCCGCCGGATTGCAGGTCCAGGCCGCCGATCACCTGTGGATGCTGCTCGGGCCAATGCGCGGCCGGGGCTTGCCATGGCCGCGCGACCGACTCGTCCCGCACCGTGGCCAGCATCACCGGCCACTGCGGTGAAAGGCCGAGCGCGGCAATGATCGTGCACACGCTCAGGCACTCTCCAGCGCCGCGCCGGGTGCCGAGGCGATGGCCTCGAACGTCACCTGGCCGCGTAGCAGCTTGCGGCAGGTATTGGGCAACAGCCCGCGCCGGCCGTGCAGGGTGCGCTGGTTATCGATGATCAACAGGTCACCCTTGCGCCAGCGATGGCAGTACAGGTACGGGTCGGCTGTCAGGTGCCGTTCCAGTTCCGCGAACCAGGCAGCCGATGCGTCCTCGCTCAGCCCCGGCACGCGAACATCCCAACTGGCCTTGACCTGGCTGTCGAAAGGCAACGCGAGGTTGAGCGAGCGGACACGGCCGTAGTCGCGGAACGTGGATATCGGATACCAGCCCTCGGGCACCGTGGCGAAATAGCCTCGCTCGAAGGCCAGGTATTCGAGCCGGCCGTCCAGCAGCGGTTGGCGCAACGAATCGGGCATGTCCTTCCAGGCCGCGAGCTGGTCGCACACGACGGTTGCACCATCTTCGTCGATGTTCGCAACGTCGGCGGCATACAGGATGATGAGGTCGACCTGGGTGCCGAGCAGGATGCCGTCCGTATGCAGCGGCAGGCTGCCCCGGCCGGTAATGACCTTTTCCTTATCGTGGGTGCCGTCGAGCTTGAGGATGTCGGCGAAGCCGTAGCCAACGTTGGCGTTGCCCTCGTCGTAGGACACCTTGTCCCCCAGGCTTTCGACGAACTGCCGGAAGCTGTCTTCGTCGAGGTGGACGTTGCGCAGCAGGGTCACGCCATGGTCGAGCACCGCCTGGCGAACAGCCGCCAGCGGTGTTTCGTCCGGCAGATGGACGCCCAGGCCAGAGGCGGTCAGGGTCTGGCCGCGCAGGTCGCGCAAAGAAACGGATGAGTTCATGGGCGGTTCCTTCAGCGGCGGTGAGCGAGTGAGTGCAGGGCGCGGTCGAGTACTTCTTCGGCACACAGCGGCGCCAATGGGGCTCGTACGGCCTGGTCCAACTGGGTCGCCAGCATCTGGCGGTACAGCGCCGGCGCGCTGGCGGACTGGTGGGTGGTGACGTCGATCAACTGCGACAGCGCCGTGCCCAACCCATTGCCGTGGTGGATGGCGGTCTTCTTGCGCCAGGCGACCTCGGCAGGCAGCCATTGCTCGGCGGCAAGGCGCAGGTGGCCCTTTTCGCGGCCGCGGGTGGTCTTGACCGACGGACACGTGTCCAGCGCGCTACGCAGCACGGGCAGGTCCCAGTAGGGATGAACCAGTTCGCTGCCGCAGGCTTGGGCCGCGATGCCTGTGAGTTCGCTGGAGTAACGGGTCTTGTCGACCTCGACCGCGATGCTGCTGCGGATATCTTCAGCCAGGCCGTCACCCGTGGCCATGCCGGAGTTGATCAGATCCGAGCCATAACCGGTGAAAATCGTCCGGCCTTCTTCCAACTGCCGACAGAACGCGGTGATTGCCACGCCGATCTCTACGGCTTGGGGCTGCGGATGGCCAAAGGCGCGGATGGTCTGGGGCAGTGCCAGCAGGATCGATTGCGGGTCGAGTTCGACACGGTTCAACGGGCGTCCGAGTGCGTCGGCCAGTTGCTGGGCGTCATCGAACTCGTTGCCCCAGGGGGTACCGATGCTGAAGGCTTCGAAGTCCGGGCACTGCGCGGCGAGCAGGGCGGCGACCAACCCGGAGTCGACACCACCGGAAACCAGTGCGGCGACCTTGCCGGGCCGCTGCAGATGGCCGGCGATACTTTCCTGCAACGCCCTGATCTGCGTCTGTCCGGCGAACAGGGCGTTGCCGTAGCGGTCGCTTTGCAGGGCCAGGGTGTCTTGCATTGCGTCACGTCCGACGCGCACCTGGTTGCCCTGCAACACAACCTCAAGGCGGCTGCTGTGCAACAACCGGCCGATGCCATGGATGCTCGAGCGATCGTCCAGGTGCACGCCCGCCTGTTCGCGCACGCCCAACTGGCAATCGGTCAGGCTCATCCAGGCGCTGGCAGCGATCAGCAGGTCGGTCGACAGGACGAAGTTGCCTTGATGGTCGGCGCTCCAGTACAGCGCGCAGGTGTTACGGCTGCTGGTCGTCACGGTCAGCTGGTCGCCTTGCACCTCGATCAGGTTGTCTCCCCCTACGTGCAGGCGCGTGCGAGGACGGCCAGACGCATCGTGACGGTCGTCGGGAGCGGGAACCGGCCAGGCCGAGGCATAGCCGTGGAAAGCCGAGGCGGCCAGCGGCACGTGGGCGGATTCGAAGCGGTCGAGGGGACGGCTGGAAAGCAGCAACCAGGGTTGTACGGTCATGGGGTCGCCTCCAGGCTCGGTTGCACACTGGAGCGGTTGAGGATCGTCTTCATCCGGCCTTGTGCCTCGCCAGCGGCGAAGGCCGCGCGATGCGCCTGTTTGCCGGCGATGCGGGTCTGCTCCAGCCCGGCGATGAAGTCTCGGTTGAGGTAGGTCTTGGTATTGCGGAACGCGGCATCGGTGAACGCGGCGGCGCGGTGGGCCTGTTCCAGGGCGCTGGCGCGCAGTTGTCCGGCATCGGCCACTGCATGCAGCAGCCCGTCGGCCATGGCGCGCGGTGCTGGCCACTCGGCACAGGACATCAGCATGTTCTGCATCAGGCTGCGGCCGACGATCTTCTCCAGCATGAAGCCGCCGAAGGTGCAGGCGATGCCCAGTTCGAACTCGGGCATCTTCAGCACGCAGCGATCGCTGCCAATCCGGTAGTCGGCGGTCAGGGCTATCTGCAGGCCGATGCCGATGGCGTAGCCATCGATGGCTGCGATCAGCGGACGGTTCAACTGCAGGGCTGCGATGTACAGGTCGGTGACGTGGTCGATCCAGACATCGACCTCGTTGCCACCGGTGAATGTCGAGGTTTCGTGGAAGCTGCCGCCGGCACCGAACGACCGGCCCTCGCCGCTGTGCAGCAGCACTGCACCTACCGCGTCATCCTCGTTCAACTGTCTCAGCAGTCGGGTCAGCTGGGCCATCCGCGGCATCGACCACAGGTTGTGCCGGTGCGAGTCGGTGAAGGCCACCAGCGCGACGCTGTTTTCGAAAGTAATGTCGAAATCGTAAGTGAGGTAATCGTTTTCAAGACCTGGCATCGCTAACTTCCCGTGGCGTCCTTGGTGCGAAGTGGTGCTGTCGGGCCCGATAGCGCCCGGCACTGCCTAGTAGATAGGGCGCGCGTACGGCCTGGTACCTCCCGGAACAGGGAGGTTGTTAGCGTCATGGCAACTCACTAGTTTCTGCGGCCGCTCGAAGGCTGGCGGACGCCCTATCCGCAGGGCCCGAGTCTCCATGGCGAATGAAACAGGATCATCGATGTTACCCAGACACCGGTTCTCGAAAGAGATCAAGGACCAGATCAAGCAGTTGTACCGCTACGACAATTACCATGGCCCCCTCGCGTTGCTGCAGAACCTGTTCTGGATCAGCCTGGCGATCTACCTGGGCGAGTCCAGTCCCTGGCTGCTGCCGTTGTCCATCCTGCTGATTGGTTCACGACAACGGGCATTGGCCACGCTGCTGCACGAAGCGGCGCATGGTGCGCTGTGTCGCAGTAAACGGCTGGAAAAATTCCTCGGCACCTGGTGCTCGGGTTACCTGATTTTCCAGGGCTGGGCCAGCTACAAGTGCTCCCACACCCTGGATCACCACCACAAGTTGGGTGACCCGGAGCGCGATCCCGACTATCGGTACTATCAGCAGTCCGGGGTGTTCGAGGCGCGCTCGACGGCCAGGTTCGCGCTTGCGCATCTCATCAGGCCGCTGCTATTCCTGGGCGCACCGCAGAGCTTGAAGTATCTGCTGGTCAACCGACTGATCCGCAGCCCCAGCAAGCGTGAGCTGTTTGCGGTGCTCGCCTGCCAGGGCCTGCTCGGCGTGGGCCTGACGATGCTGTTCGGCGCCAAGGGCTATGTCCTCTACTGGCTCTTGCCCTACCTCAGTACCTTCCAGGCCTTGACTTGGTTCATCGAGCTCGCCGAGCATTACCCGATGATCGCCCAAGCCAAGAGCGATCTGCAGGCCACCCGAAACCGCTTCAGCCATCCGCTCGAGCATTTCTTCACGGCCATGCATGGAGAGAACTTCCACCTGATCCACCATCTCTTCCCTGCCATTCCGTACTGGAACCTCAAGAAGGCTCATCGGATCCTGCTCTGCGACGCGGCATACGCCACCACGAATGCGGGGTTTGGCGGGATCTTCATATCCTCCAATTTCGCGCCGTCGATGTGGGCCGACATTTTATCGAACGACCTACCAGCGACAGGGACCGTCATCAATGCAAGCTAGTTTCAGCAAAGGCGTTATCTTTGCACTCTCCGCCGCCGCACTTAACGCCACGATCGGCGTGCTCAGTAAAGTGCTCATGAGCAATGGCTTTACCGCCAGCAGTGTCGCCGTCATAAAGACGGTCCTGGGTTGTCTGCTGCTCTCGGCTTTGCTGCTGTTTCTCAAGCGTCCGGCGACGACAGCCAAATGGACCCAGGCGGCGATCTGTGCGTTCCTCGGTATCTTCGTGCTGTTCCACTTCGAAACATCTGCCTATCGGCATTACGCTGCGGCGGGCGTGGTCGTGATGTTGATGGCCAGCGCATCCATCTCCTCCATCGTGCTCGGCCGCATATTCCTCAAGGACGCCATCACCGCCAACGCCACCGTGGGCGCGGCCCTGGCTATCGCCGGGATCGCGGTGATCTTCGGTGCCGACCTGCGGCAGGGCTTCACTCTCCAAGGCGCTGCGCTGGCTTCCATGGCGGGCTGCGGCTACGGGGCGTTTTCGGTTGCCATGAAGCGGATGGGCGTGTCCGGTGGGTTGCACTTCACCCGTCAACTGCTGTTCTTCGGCAGCCTGTACTTGTTGATGCCGGCCGCGGCCGACGGTTTCGTGATCGGTGAGCTGTCGTCCCTGGCGGTTGCCGCGCTGCTGGCGCTGGCCGCGTTGCCGACCATCCTCGGCTTTTTCTGCACCACCAAGGCCATCGAATACCTCAAGCCCTCCCAGGTGCAGGCCTTGGAGCTGACCGAACCGCTGTTCGCCGCCCTGCTGGCGTTTGTGGTGCTCAATGAGGTGCCTCGCGAAAGTCTGTACGCGGGCGCGGCACTGATCATCATCGGTTTGTGTTTCTCCAACGAGCTGATCCGCCTGGGCAGAAAAACGCCTGTCCCGTCTCGCGCGTGAGCCTTTGCCAGAGGGCCTCGCTCGCACATTGATTTCAAAGCGCCATATCTCTATCTTATCGCCCCACTTTTGCGAGGGGGGCGGTTTCCCTCACGTGCTGTCTCAGGATGAGAGCACCGTCGAGCGGTGTCACAAGGAAGGGAATGGCTGTGCTGGCAATGGATGAGCTGATACAACTCAGCGAAACGGAGTGCTTCGAGGATTGGCTGGCAGGGTTGAAGACGCTGACCCGCAAGCTGGGCTACGCGAACTTCCTGTTGGGCCTCAAGCCCGGCCCCGCTGCCATGAACCAGCAGGTGCTGATCCACAGTGACTATCCCGGCGCCTGGCGCAAGCGTTACGACGCCCAGGGCTATGTGGCGGTTGACCCGATCGTCCAGCATTGCCTGAACCTGAACCAGCCGTTGCTCTGGAACCGTGAAAATTACCGTCGGCCCTCGGAATCGGCGTTCTTTGAAGAGGCTGCCATGTATGGGCTCCAGCGCGGACTGGCGCTGCCCCTGCATGGCCCACGGGGTGAGGCGGGTATGCTCTGTCTCAAGCACTCCGAACACGACGCCCGAGCCACCCGTGCCATGATCGAAACCTTGCCCCTGGCGACAATGCTGCGTGACTACGTCATCGAGCGGGTCCTCAAGGCCCAGGCTGAACACCATGCACCGGTGCATGTGACGAAACGGGAGAAAGAGGTGCTGCAATGGAGCGCGGCGGGCAAGACGACTTGGGAGATCGCGATGATCCTCTCTTGTACAACCTCGGCAATCGACTTCCATTTCAAGAACATTCGCCGCAAGTTTCAGGTCAGCTCGCGCCAGATGGCAGTGCTCAAGGCTATCCAGCAGAAATCGATCACGCCTTGAGCGTCACTGTGGACGCTGGGCGAGGTCGCTCTCCTGCAGGCGCCCGCTCAAGTACAGGCGCAACAGAATGTAAACCGGGGCGGGGACCTGGCTGGTGCATTCGATACGACTGGCGCAGGCCTGGCTGATGCCGAACCTTGACCAGAACTCGGTCTGGCTCTGCTTTTGATCCAGGCGCAGGCTGATGGCTTGGCGCGCAACCTCGCGCACGGTCGAGGTGTTGAGTAGCTTCATCGGGCTGAGTCCTTCAAAAGGCAAAAACTAGCAAATCCGTCCGGCCCGAACTACCTCCCGGATCGGGGAGGGTCTCATTTATTCATTGCGAATATACGCTGTGCGACATATTTCAATCCGCCGGTATATACCCGTCATGTTTATTTCCATTGGCCGTCGCCACAAGATCAATCCTCAAGCGCTGAATAACATGCACAAACTTCGGGCGCGCATCTTCAAGCAAAAGAAGATGTGGGATATACCGCTGATCAATGACATGGAAATCGATGGGTACGATGCACTCGATCCTTATTACATGATCATCAATCGAAGCGCGGAGCAGGCATACGTCTGCGGTTGCTGGCGGATCCTTCCTACCACCGGGCCGAACATGTTGGCGCATACATTTCCCGAACTGCTGCACGGACAACCGGCGCCGTGCTCCGATTCGATCTGGGAGTTGAGCCGGTTTGCCATCGAGATGCCCCATGACAACCGCTTCGGTTTCTCCCAAGGCACTGTCCAGGCGATCCACGCCATTGTGAATTTCGCCCTCGGGTGTGGGGTGAAGCAGTTCGTGACGGTTACCACCGTCGGTGTCGAGAAGATGCTCATCCGTCTGGGATTGGACACCAGCCGCTTCGGCCCGGCCCTGCAGGTTGGCGTGGAACGGGCGGTGGCGTTGCGCATCGAGCTGAATGATCGAACCACGGCCGCGCTGGAGCGAGCGATCGAGGTCTATATATACAGATCCCAATGTCTTGGAGACGCTGCCGATTTTTAGCATGCAACCCTTTCCCCGCGTCGGCCAACCATGCGCAGGCCAAAGTCCTCCGGCAGAGGTGGGCCGAAGCCGCCGGCAATGGTCAGGACCTCAGAGATGATGCCTGCCCACACGACGCTGTGGCTTGAAGTCGACCCCCGGTTCGTTTCCCGCGAAAGCTACATCTCGCCTCGGCGCAGTTCCTCAATCGCCTTTTGCAAGCCTTTGGAGTCGACTGCCATTTCCTCCCCGAGCGATTTACCAGGTTCGAGTTTTTTCATCACAGCCATACTTTGATCATCATATAGAAACAGTTGTGCTCCCGATGGCAACGTTACGGTACGGGCAACTCGGGAGTTCCCTCCGAGCGTAGGCGGTGGCGTCGTATCAACAACCCCCCCACCACCGGGTCGAGTTGGTTGGCCTAGTCGTTGACCTGACTGTCCTAGGCTTTTCACGTCATAGTTCAGGTCTCTTGCGAAAACAGCCGAGCACCTGTCTCTCAGTATGGCCGGGACATTGTTCTCGCCAATACTTTCATACAGGTCAAGGCACAGATAAAACTGATCATCTACACCGATCACCGAGCCAGCAATTTTCTCGACACTGGCGGCAACCACTGCCATAACGTCCTTATTGATTTCGCTCGTGCTTGCCAAGGTGGAGGCGCTTGATCCAGAAGCCGTAACCAGCGACTTTCTCGCCTCCTTCAGCGCAGCCTCAATGGCGTCAATCGACGTTTTCAACTGCTTGGCTTCATCAGTCGCCGGATCCATGCCCTTGTACTTTGCACTCGCCGCGTTCAACTGGGTGGTCAGCTCAAGTACGGTGCCCGCCCTGTCCGCTGTCGCCGAGCCGCTCAGCGTCACACTTGGACCACGAACCACTCCCGTGAGCTGTTCGATCGCCATTAAAGCGACTGTGTTGCGCTGGTTCCTGGTGAGCATCATCCGGTACGCGCTCGGTGTAATGCCGGAGTTACCGTAGGCTTGGCAAATGCTGTAGAGCTGATCCCTCAGCAGCTGAATAGAATGGGTTCGCAGGCCGATACTTGCCCCCGATTCCTGAAACGCTGCCGCCAGCGCAGCCACGTCCTCTTTTTCCAGGGATAACGAACCAGCCAAGGTCTTGAGCGCATCCGGGCTGGGCTCGGGGCACAACACTTCGGTGTTCTTGCCAGCCCTATCCACGCGAGTGGAGTAGGTCAGTAAACGCTCGTCGGCCTCAAGAACTCGAGACTTCTGATAAGGCGCACACCCCGTCAGTAAACAGACACTCACAATCAACACGGATGACCAAGCCAAGTTCTTCATGATCTCTTCCCTAAGAATGCGAAGGGGAGGCGGTGCTGCATGCCCAATCGGAGCGTAGATGGCAAATTGCTGCCTCGCCAATCCCTCGCCATGCATCCTCAGAAAGGCGACGGCGGTGAGAACCGTCCCATGCTGAAAGCCTTTCGCTCACGCATTTGAAGCATTCCTTCGGGACGCTCAAACAATGGATGGGCGCGACGTACTTCCTGACACTAAAGCTTGCGGGGGTGAGTGCCGAGATGAGCTTGAACGTGCTCGCCTTCAACCTGAAGCGGGTCATGAAAGTCATGCACACAGGGAGGGCTCAAGGGCCGGGCTTGCTCGCGATGGCGGCGTTGCTTCACCGCGCTATCGCGAGCAGAGGATTTCGGTCTGAAGGGCTCAGATCCGACTTACTGCTTTTCCAACACCCACTGCCGGTTGCCCGGCGTGAACGACGGCATTTCATCGGCCAGCGCTGCATTCACCGTCTGGAAAATTTCCAGCGTCTTGCCATTGCGGGCAAAGATCCAGGTGTTGCCCTGGCCGTTCTGTTGCAGCCAGATATTGTCGTTGCCGCCGCTCATGGAGGCGCAATCGCCGGCCAGGCACAGGGCGTAACGGTCAGCGCCCGGCAGGCCGCTGACCTGGCCGTCGGGTTGGAATTGCACGGTGGCGCCCTGGCCGGGGCCGCTGGCGATGTTCCAGGTGCCGCCCAGGTAGGCGGCATACAGCGCGCGTTCGAAACTGGCGCCGATGGGGGCGCCTTCCGGTACCTGGACTTGCGCGCGGTGAAACACCTGCTGCGGTTCGTTCTCGGTGGCGGCCTGGCTCAACTGGTCGCCGTCGCGCTTGAGTTCGCTGGCGGAGCTGCCGTAGAAGTCGACTTTCCAGGCGCCGTCTTCTTCGCCCAGCAGCTTGCCTTCGACGTTTTCAAAACCATTGGTGTAGCGCGCCTGGCCGGCCCGGGTATTGACGTCCCATTCCAGGTTCGGGCCATAGCCTTGCAGCGCTTCGCGCAGCGGGCCGCCCTTGGCGGCAGCGTCGATGGCCGCCTGGTTGATCCAGGTGCCGCTGATGTCACGGTCGGCAGGGTCGCTGGCGCAACCGCCCAGAAAAAGGGCGAGCAGCGAGAAAGCAAGCGCTTTGCGCATGGTGGAATCCTTTCAAGACGAAAACGGCGCAGCGGGGGAGGCTGCGCCGACCTTATTACTCGATGACCAGGATGGCATCCATCTCAACCTGCGCGCCCTTTGGCAGGGCCGCCACGCCAATGGCGGCGCGGGCAGGGTAAGGCTGGTCGAAGTACTTGCCCATGATCTCGTTGACCTTGGCGAAGTGGCTCAGGTCGGTGAGGAAGATGTTCAGCTTGACGATGTCCTTGAAGGAACCACCGGCGGCCTCGGCCACGGCCTTGAGGTTTTCGAACACCTGCACGGTCTGGGCTTCGAAGCCTTCCACCAGCTCCATGGTCTTCGGGTCCAGCGGGATCTGGCCCGACATGTACACGGTGTTGCCGGCCTTGATCGCCTGGGAGTAGGTGCCGATGGCGGCTGGGGCCTTGTCGCTGGTGATAACGGTCTTGGTCATTGATGACTCCTTGTAAGGAATAGGGCTATTGAGGCGCTATGCGCGCATGCGGGTGATGCGGATAACGCCGGTCAGGGCGCGCAGTTTCTTGATCACACGGGCCAGGTGCACACGGTCGTGCACGCTGACCACCAATTGGACGACGCTGATGCGGCCATCGCGCTCGTCCATGCTGATTTTTTCGATATTGCCGTCGGCGGCATTGACGCTGCTGGCCAGCAGCGCGATCAGGCCGCGCTGGTGTTCCAGCTCGACCCGCAGCTCGACGTTGAATTCGCCGGTGACATCCTTGGCCCAGGAGAGCTGGATGCATTTTTCCGGGTTATGGCGGATTTCGCTGATGTTGCGGCAGTTGTCCAGGTGCACCACCATCCCCTTGCCGGCGGACAGGTGGCCGACAATCGGGTCGCCCGGGATCGGCGTGCAACACTTGGCATAGCTGAGCACCAGGCCTTCGGTGCCGCGAATCGCCAGCGGGCCTTCGGGGCTTGGCAGTTGTTCGCCTTCGCCGAGCAGGCGACGGGCGACGACATAGGCCATGCGATTGCCCAGGCCGATGTCTTCGAGCAGGTCTTCGATCAATTCGAGGCGGTATTCGTGGAGCATCACCTGCACGCGCTCGCCGGGGATCTTGTCCAGGGAGCTGTCGAAACCGTTCAGGACCTTGTTCAGCAGGCGTTCGCCGAGGCTGATGGATTCGGAGCGGCGTTGCAGTTTCAACGCATGCCGGATGTGCGTACGGGCCTTGCCGGTGACCACGAAGTTGAGCCATGCCGGGTTGGGCCGTGCGCCGGGGGCACTGACGATCTCCACCGTGGAGCCGCTTTGCAGCGGCTCGGACAACGGTGCCAGGCGCCGATTGATGCGACAGGCGATGCAACTGTTGCCGACGTCGGTGTGCACCGCATAGGCAAAGTCCACGGCCGTGGAGCCTTTGGGCAGCTCCATGATCCGGCCTTTGGGCGTGAACACATAGACCTCGTCCGGGAACAGGTCGATCTTCACGCTCTCGATGAATTCCAGGGAATTGCCAGCGCGCTGCTGCATTTCCAACACACCCTTGACCCACTGCCGGGCACGGGCGTGGGTGCTCTTGGGTTGTTCGTCACCGCTGGATTTGTAGAGCCAATGGGCGGCAATGCCGTTGTTGGCCATCTCTTCCATTTCGCGGGTGCGGATCTGGATTTCGATCGGGACGCCGTGCATGCCGAACAACGTGGTGTGCAGCGACTGGTAGCCGTTGGCCTTGGGGATCGCGATGTAATCCTTGAAGCGCCCCGGCAACGGTTTGTACAAATTATGTACAGCACCCAGCACGCGGTAGCAGGTGTCGACCTTGTCGACGATGATCCGGAACGCATAGACGTCCATGATCTCGTTGAAGGCCCGCCGCTTGCCGCGCATTTTCTTGTAGATGCCGTAGAGGTGTTTCTGGCGCCCGCTGACTTCGCCTTCGATGCCGTCGATGGCCAGGCAGTGGCTCAGGGACTCTTCGATCTTGTTGACGATTTCCTTGCGGTTGCCCCGGGCGCGCTTGACGGCCTGGTTGATCCGCGCCGAACGCATCGGGTGCATGGCCTTGAAGCCGAGGTCTTCGAACTCGATGCGGATCGCGTGCATGCCCAGGCGATTGGCGATGGGGGCGTAGATTTCCAGGGTTTCCTTGGCGATGCGCCGGCGTTTTTCGCCGGACAGCACTTCCAGGGTGCGCATGTTGTGCAGGCGGTCGGCGAGCTTGACCAGGATCACGCGGATGTCGCGTGCCATGGCCATGGCCATTTTCTGGAAGTTCTCGGCCTGGGCCTCGGCCTTGGTCTCGAAGTTCATCTGGGTCAGCTTGCTGACCCCGTCGACCAGTTCGGCCACGGTTTCGCCGAACTGCGCTTGCAGCGCTTCCTTGGCAATGCCGGTGTCTTCGATCACGTCATGCAGCATCGCCGCCATCAGGCTCTGATGGTCCATGTGCATGTCGGCAAGAATATTCGCCACGGCAAGCGGGTGCGTGACGTACGCCTCGCCGCTGCGGCGGCGTTGGCCGTCGTGGGCTTGTTCGGCGTAGAAATAGGCTCGGCGGACCAGGTTGACCTGGTCCGTGCCGAGGTAGGCCGATAAGCGATCGGCGAGGGCGTCTATGCTCGGCATGATGATGACTCCTGCCGTTTGCTGTGACCCCGCGCCGTGCTACGTCGACCAGGCATAGGCTTAGACCGCCTCGTTGGACTCGTCCTCGAACGCTGCGAACAGCGGTTCGTCTTCGACGATTTCAGCGTTGGCGATGAACTCGTAGCTCATCAGGCCCTCGGCGATTTCACGCAGCGCTACCACGGTAGGCTTGTCGTTTTCCCACTGGACCAATGGCTCTTTGCCGCCGGTGGCCAGTTGACGGGCACGCTTGGTAGAGAGCATGACCAGCTCAAAGCGGTTTTCCACGTGTTCTAGGCAGTCTTCAACGGTTACGCGGGCCATGGTATTCCTCGGAGCGAATGCAATATGCGCGCTGCCCGGTTGGGCGAGCGGACTCGACAGTTTAAAAAAACACCAGCGTTTAGGGAAGCGCTGATTTTTTAACCAAACCCCCTCGGCGCGCTGCGAGTACCAATGTAAAGCCGTCGCAGCGGTTTTGGGAAGGGCTGTTCAGCCCAACAGTTCGGCCAATAATTTACCGAAACGTTGCTGCTGGCGTTTCTGCTGCAGCTGGCTGGCGCGGAAAATCGCCTTCAGATCGTCCAGCGCGTGGGCGAAATCGTCGTTGATGATCAGGTAATCGTACTCGACGTAGTGGCTCATTTCGCTGACCGCTTCACGCATCCGGCCTTCGATGATCTCGTCGCTGTCCTGGCCGCGATTGGTCAGGCGCTGGCGCAACGCCTGCTGGCTCGGCGGCAGGATGAAGATCGAACGGGCCTGGGGCATCAGCTTGCGCACCTGCTCGGCGCCTTGCCAGTCGATTTCCAGGATCAGGTCATGGCCTTCGTCGAGGGTCTGCTGCAGATAGCTTTGCGAGGTGCCGTAGAGGTTGCCGAAGACTTCGGCGCGCTCCAGGAAGTCGCCGTGTTCGGCCATCTTCACGAATTCTTCGCGGTCGACGAAGTGATAGTTCACGCCGTTCACTTCGCCCGGGCGCATGGCACGGGTGGTGTGCGAGACCGAGACGCGGATCTGCGGCTCGGCGTCGATCAGGGCCTTGACCAGGCTGGTCTTGCCGGCGCCCGAGGGCGCGGAAATGATGTAGAGAGTGCCGGTGCTGTGGGTCATGTTGTTAGCCTTACTCAATGTTCTGCACTTGTTCGCGCATTTGCTCGATCAACACCTTGAGGTTGACCGCCGCCTGGGTGCTGCGCGGGTCGAAGGCCTTGGAGCCCAGTGTATTGGCTTCGCGGTTGAGCTCCTGCATCAGGAAGTCGAGGCGGCGACCGGCCGCGCCGCCGGACTTGAGCACCCGGCGAACTTCGATGATATGAGTGCTCAGGCGATCCAGTTCTTCGGCCACGTCGCTCTTTTGCGCGAGCATGACCATTTCCTGTTCCAGCCGTTGCGGGTCCAGCTCGGCCTTCATATCGGCGAAGCGGTCGAGGACTTTCTGACGCTGGGTGGCGAGCATCTGCGGGACCAGCTCGCGCAGGGTGCTGACGTCTTCTTCGATGGAGGTCAGGCGCTCGTTGATCAGCCGGGCCAGCTCCGCGCCTTCACGCTCGCGACCGGCCTTGAGTTCTTGCAAACCTTGGTTGAACAGCGCCAGCGCCTCGGCGTTCAGCGCTTGCGGGTCGCTCGCGTCACCCACCAGCACGCCGGGCCAGGCCAGGACTTCCAGCGGGTTCAGGGCGGCGGGGTTCTTGATCAGGCTGGCGACGGTTTCAGCGGCAGCGACCAGTTGCGCGGCGCGCTCGCGGTCCACTTGCAGGGTCTTGCCGGTATTTTCTTCGGTGAAACGCAGGGTGCATTCCAGTTTGCCCCGGGACAGGCCCTGGCGCAGCGCTTCGCGCACACCGCCTTCCAGGTCGCGGAAGGACTCGGGCAAGCGCAGGTGCGGCTCCAGGTAACGGCTGTTGACCGAGCGCAGTTCCCAGCTCAGCGTGCCTTGGGCCCCGGCTTTTTCGACGCGGGCGAAGGCGGTCATGCTGTGCACCATGGGGGTTCCTCGCAATGCAGGCCGCCCGACGGTGGTCGTGGGCCTGGGATCTGTAGATAAAAGCCCGAGGGCAGCAAAGGCGCAGGATTGTAGCGCAGTGGGACGCAAGCGCCCAAACAGCTCCGGTAACAAAGCGCCGCAGCCCGTCGGCCGGGGCTTTGAGGGCGCTCACCCGCGCCAGCTTTTTAGCGCTGTGCGACGTTTTAACTGCCCTCTGACGGTTCACGGCTCTATAATGCCAGGCAGTTTTCCGTCCTCTGTACAGGTGTTCCCTATGAAACGTCCAAGTGGTCGCGCTGCCGATCAGCTTCGCTCGATCCGCATTACCCGCAACTACACCAAACACGCCGAGGGATCTGTACTGGTCGAGTTCGGTGATACCAAGGTCATCTGCACCGTCAGCGTCGAAAACGGCGTGCCACGGTTCCTCAAGGGCCAGGGCCAGGGCTGGCTGACCGCCGAATACGGCATGCTGCCGCGCGCCACCGGTGAGCGGAACCAGCGTGAGGCCAGCCGTGGCAAGCAGGGCGGTCGTACCCTGGAAATCCAACGGCTGATCGGCCGTTCGCTGCGCGCTGCGCTGGACATGTCCAAGCTGGGCGACGTGACGCTGTATGTCGATTGCGACGTGATCCAGGCCGATGGCGGCACCCGTACGGCCTCCATCACCGGGGCCATGGTTGCGCTGGTCGATGCCTTGAAAGTGATCAAGAAGCGCGGCGGCCTCAAGGGCGGCGACCCGCTCAAGCAAATGATCGCCGCTGTGTCCGTGGGCATGTACCAGGGCGAGCCGGTGCTCGACCTGGATTATCTGGAAGACTCCGCCGCCGAGACCGACCTGAACGTGGTCATGACCAGCGCCGGCGGTTTCATCGAAGTCCAGGGTACCGCTGAAGGCGCGCCGTTCCAGCCGGAAGATTTGAACGCTATGCTGGAGTTGGCGAAGAAAGGCATGAACGAGATCTTCGAATTGCAAAAGGCCGCGTTGGCCGACTGATCGATCCCTGCTTCAAGACAACAAGGAGAGCGTCATGAGTGATGAGCAAATCCTGCTGCCCCAGCCGAGCCAAGAGGCGCGTCAATGGGCAATGTTTTGTCACCTGTCCGCCTTGTTGGGGATCTGGATTCCGTTTGGCACGCTGATCGGGCCGTTGGTGCTCTGGCAGCTCAAGCGTGAATCCGACCCGTTCATCGATGCCCAGGGCAAGGAAGCGCTGAACTTCCAGATCACCGTGGCGATTGCTTCGGCGATCTGCCTGCTGCTGATGATCGTGGTGATTGGCTTCTTCCTGTTCGGCCTGGTGGCCATCGGTGCGCTGGTGCTGACCATCATAGGTGGCGTGAAGGCCAATGAAGGGCAGCCGTATCGGTATCCGTTCACCTGGCGGTTGGTCAAGTAACGATCAATGCCGTGATTCAAAGGAAATGCCCCGATTTATCGGGGCATTCCTTTTTAACAAAAATGTTTTTCTCCATGTAGGGCATACAATTGCCCGACGCATTATCGTGCGCATACATGTACCGCTCTTAAATTTTTAGTCACAACTCACGAAGTTTCAAAGCGGTCTATGTCCTTGGCAATAACACGCGTCGATTGATAGAGTTGCCCCAAGTTATATTCCTTTAGAAATATTTCGATATATTCAGACCATTGAAGGTCCCTGAATTCAAAGCCAATCAGTGTTGAGGCAATCAACCTGTTCAAGCGGCGTGCCCAGGTAAAAAGTTCGCCCTGAATAGATATATTCAAAGAATAAACACTTATGTTTCAGCTCGACTTCTACGGAACCCTTGTCGCCGCCTCTTTAGTGCTTTTGCTGGGCCGCGGTCTTGTTAAACGTGTCGGTTTTCTACGCGTCTACAATATTCCCGAACCCGTGGCGGGAGGGTTGGTAGTTGCCCTGATTCTCCTGGCGTTACGGGGGCTTGAAGTTGAAGTGCGTTTTGATACTTCATTGCAAACACCCTTGATGCTGGCGTTTTTTGCCACGATTGGCCTGAGTGCGGATTTCGCCAGCCTGAAGAAAGGTGGGCGCGTGGTGGGGATTTTCCTGTTGGCGGTCACCGGCCTGTTGGTGGTCCAGAATGCCATGGGCATCGGACTCGCAAAAGCATTGGGGCTCGATCCGTTGATGGGATTGCTGACCGGCTCGATTACCTTGGCGGGCGGTCACGGCACCGGCGCGGCGTGGGGAACGGTGTTCAGCGAGAAGTTCGGTCTGGCTTCCGCCTCCGAGCTTGCGATGGCTTCTGCGACGTTTGGCTTGGTGTTGGGTGGCTTGATCGGTGGGCCGGTTGCGCGCCTGCTCATCAAGCGTGTCCAATCGCCCGGCGGCCTTGAGCCAGAAAAGCCCCGCGTGCCCAAGGGCTTCGAACAGCCAAACAAAGAGCGCTCGATTACGCCATTTTCGTTTATCGAGACGCTCGCCCTGATCGCGGTCAGCCTGTTGGCCGGCACGCTCCTGAATGGACAGCTCCACGACACCGCATTCGAGTTACCGACGTTCGTTTGTGTCCTTTTCGTGGGTGTTATCCTGCGCAACGGGCTTTCGGCCCTCGGCCTGTATCAAGTATTCGAGCGAGAAGTGTCCGTGCTCGGCAACGTCAGCTTGTCACTGTTCCTGGCGATTGCCTTGATGTCACTCAAGTTGTGGGACCTGGCATCACTGGCCTTGCCGATCTTTATCATTCTGGCGGCCCAGACATTGGTCATGGCCCTGTTTGCGATTTTCGTGACGTTCAGGCTCATGGGCAGTCACTACGATGCCGCGGTATTGGCGGCGGGGCATTGCGGTTTTGGACTGGGCGCCACGCCAACGGCCATCGCCAACATGCAAGCCGTGACGCAGCGCTACGGACCTTCGCAGATAGCGTTTCTGGTGGTGCCGATGGTAGGGGCGTTCTTCATCGATATCATTAACGTCATCGTCATCAAGTTGTACCTGGCCCTGCCGTTTTTTGCCGCGGCTTGATGATCGAGGCGCTAGCGCGCCCCATGAAAAATGCCCGTATCTTGCGATACGGGCATTTTTTGGGGCGATCGGCTTGAAGGCTGTCGCCGATACGCTTAGATGGTCAGCGTCCAGTCGTAATCCACGATCAGCGGCGCATGCTGCGAGAACCGTGGCTGGCGCGGCAGGCGGGCGCTGCGTACGAAGCGGCGCAGCCCAGGCGTCAGCAACTGGTAGTCGAAACGCCAACCGAGGTTGAGCATTTCGGCCTGCTCGTTGTCCGGCCACCAGCTGTACTGGTCGCCTTCGCGGCTGACTTCACGCAGGGCATCGACATAGCCCATGTTGCCAATGATCTCGTCCATCCAGGCCCGTTCCGGCGCCAGGAAACCAGGAGATTGTTGGCTGTCGCGCCAGTTCTTGATATCCAGCTTCTGTTGCGCCACGTACAGCGAGCCACAATAGATGTACTCGCGACGTTTGCGCCGCTGTTTATCCAGGTAACGGGCGAAGTCGTCCATCAACTTGAATTTCTGATTCAAATCTTCATCGCCGTTCTGCCCCGAAGGGAGCAGTAAGGTCGCGATGCTGACCTTGTCGAAATCGGCTTGCAGGTAGCGCCCGTAGCGGTCCGCCGTCTCGAAACCGAGACCGTTGATGACAGCCTTCGGTTGCAGCCGCGAGTACAAAGCCACGCCACCCTGGGCGGGGACTTCGGCATCGCAGGCATAAAGGAAGTAACCATCCAGTTGGAAGGCTGCATCGTCCAGTTCAAAGGCGGAGGCGCGGGTGTCCTGCAGGCAGATGACGTCGGCATTCTGTGCTTGCAGCCAACTGAGCAAACCACGCTCCACTGCAGCCTGAATACCATTGACGTTCACACTGATGATCCGCATAAATGGCCCCAAAAATCACGTGCGTGTATGATACACGCCGTGTACCTATTTAGCTAAATCCGCGGTATTTGAGGCTTTTTTCATGCAGGCGTATCAGCGCGATTTCATTCGTTTTGCCATCGATCGCGGGGTTTTGCGCTTCGGTGAATTCACCCTCAAGTCCGGGCGCACCAGCCCGTACTTCTTCAATGCGGGCCTGTTCAACAGCGGAACCGCCCTGGCGCAGTTGGGCCGTTTCTATGCGGCGGCCATCGTCGAGAGCGGCATCCCGTTCGATGTATTGTTCGGCCCGGCCTACAAAGGCATCCCGCTGGCTGCCACCACCGCCGTCGCCCTGGCCGAACACCATGACCGCGACCTGCCTTGGTGTTTCAACCGCAAGGAAGCCAAGGCCCACGGCGAAGGCGGCAGCCTGGTCGGCGCGCCGCTGACCGGCGATGTGTTGATCATCGACGACGTGATCACTGCCGGCACCGCCATTCGCGAAGTGATGCAGATCATCGCTTCCCAGGAAGGTGCCAAGGCGGCCGGCGTGCTGATCGCCCTGAACCGCCAGGAGCGTGGCAACGGTGAGTTGTCGGCGATCCAGGAAGTGGAGCGCGATTTCGGCATTCCGGTGATCAGCATCGTGTCGCTGAACCAGGTGCTGGAGTTTTTGGCCGACGACCCGCAGCTCAAGCAGCATTTGCCGGCGGTTGAGGCTTATCGCGCGCAGTTCGGTGTCTAAAAGGCTTGCGCCAAGCCTTGTGGGAGCGAGCTTGCTCGCGATGGCGGCCTATCATTCAGCATTACTATTGACTGACCCACTGCTATCGCGAGCAAGCTCGCTCCCACAGTAGTCAGAAAAAAAGACCCCGCTCAACCTGGTTGAGCGGGGTCTTTTTTTACCGGTATCGCTTAAGGACGCTTGCGATTGCTGATCAACGTACCCACACCCGTATCGGTGAAGATCTCCAGCAGAATCGCATTCGGTACCCGGCCATCGATGATCAGCGAGCTGCCGACGCCGCCCTGTACCGCTTCCAGCGCGCAACGAATCTTCGGCAGCATGCCGCCGTAGATGGTGCCATCGGCGATCAGGTCATCTACCTGCTGGGTCGACAACCCGGTCAGGACCTTGCCGGTCTTGTCCATCAGGCCGGCGATGTTGGTCAGCAGCATCAGCTTTTCAGCTTTCAGTGCCTCGGCAACCTTGCCCGCCACCAGGTCGGCGTTGATGTTGTACGACTCACCGTTGGCGCCCACGCCGATTGGCGCGATCACCGGGATGAAGTCGCCCTTGACCAGCAGATTCAGCAGGTCGGTGTTGATGCCGACCACTTCGCCCACATGACCGATGTCGATGATTTCCGGCTGGGTCATCTCCGGCGTCTGGCGGGTGACGGTGAGTTTCTTCGCCCGGATCAGCTCGGCGTCCTTGCCCGTCAGGCCAATGGCGCTGCCGCCATGGCGGTTGATCAGGTTGACGATGTCCTTGTTGACCTGGCCGCCGAGGACCATTTCCACCACATCCATGGTCTGTGCGTCAGTCACGCGCATGCCGTCGATGAAGTGGCTCTCGATCGACAGGCGCTTGAGCAGGTCGCCGATTTGCGGGCCGCCGCCATGGACCACCACCGGGTTGATGCCCACGGCCTTCATCAGCACGATGTCGCGGGCGAAGCCGGTTTTCAGCTCCTCGCTTTCCATCGCGTTGCCGCCGTATTTGATCACCAGGGTCTTGCCGACGTAGCGTCGGATATAAGGCAACGCTTCGGACAGGACCTTGGCGGTGTTGGCGGCGGCTTCGCGTTCGAGGGTCATTCAGGGCTCCGGTAGTGCTTCAAAAAATCAAAACGGTAGTTGGAGATCAGGTGCAACACGTTTGAGTTGGGTGTGGAACACGTCCTTGATGCGCTGCAGTTCAGCCTCGTTGTCGGCCTCGAAACGCAGCACCAGCACCGGGGTGGTGTTGGACGCGCGGACCAGGCCCCAGCCTTGTGGGTAGTCGACCCGTACACCGTCGATGGTGGTCAGTGCGGCGCCTTCGCCCCACTGGGCGTCGTGCAGTGCATCAATGATGCTGAATTTGCTCTCTTCGGTCACATGGATATTGATTTCCGGCGTAGAAATATCGTTCGGGAAGGTCGCGAACAGTTCTTCGGCCGTGGATTTTTCCTTGCTGAGGATCTCCAGCAGGCGCGCGGCGCTGTAGATACCGTCGTCGAAACCGAACCAGCGCTCCTTGAAGAAGATGTGGCCGCTCATTTCACCGGCCAGCAGGGCGCCGCTCTGTTTCATTTTCTTCTTGATCAGCGAATGACCGGTTTTCCACATCAGCGGACGACCGCCATATTCCTTGATCAGCGGGACCAGGCGACGGGTGCACTTAACGTCGAAAATGATTTCGGCATTCGGATTGCGCGCCACTACGTCGCGAGCGAACAGCATCAGCAGGCGGTCGGGGAACACCACGCTGCCGGTATTGGTCACCACGCCGACGCGGTCGCCGTCGCCGTCGAAGGCCAGGCCCAGGTCGGCGTTGGTTTCCTTGACCTTGGCGATCAGGTCTTGCAGGTTTTCCAGTTTGCCCGGGTCCGGGTGGTGGTTAGGGAAGTTGCCGTCCACGTCGCAGAACAGCGGGATGACTTCGCAGTTCAGGGCTTCGATCAGTTGCGGAGCGATCACGCCGGCCGCGCCGTTGCCGCAGTCGACCACCACTTTCAGGCGTCGGGCGAGCTTCACGTCCTTGACGATCTCGTCGTTGTAGCGCTCGAGGATGTCGACCTTGGTCACGCTGCCCTGGCCGCTGCTCAGGTCGTTGGTCTTGAGGCGGGTGTGCAGGGCCTGGATCTGCTCGTTGGCGAGGGTGTCGCCGGCGATGACGATCTTGAAGCCGTTGTAGTTCGACGGGTTGTGGCTGCCGGTGAGCATGACCCCGGACTTGCCAGCCAGCACGTTGGCGGCGTAGTACAGCGCAGGCGTGGGCACCAGGCCCACGTCACTGACGTGGCAGCCGCTGTCGGCAACGCCTTTGATCAATTGTTCGACCAGCTCGGGGCCCGACAAGCGGCCGTCGCGGCCGACGCACACGTTCGGTTCACCCTGGGCCAGGCTTTGGGAGCCAATGGCGCGACCGATCCAGTAGGCGGTTTCGGCGGTGAGGGTTTCCGGTACCACGCCACGGATGTCGTAGGCGCGGAAGATGCTATCAGGGAAGATCGGGGCGATTGCGGCTGGGGTGTTCATGGGCGGGGCGCTCTATCAGGAAAGTGACTGGACAGGCCGACACTGGGTGTCGGCAGGCTCAAGCTGAAGGGTATGACGGCGTTTTTGACAGAGAGTTCGTGGTGGGAAAATGCCATGAGACAGCGTTACCCCGGCCTCGCTCGCCTAATACATTGATTCCGGATGGGAAACCTAGCAGAAAGCCATTGCGCATTTTTTGTCCTGAAACAGAAGCTTAACAAACGGGCCGGGCAGGACGCCCGGCCCGGAACCGCACGGTCAATGGCTGCCGGAGTGCCCGAAACCACCGGCGCCGCGCTGGCTCTCGTCGAATTCCTCGACCAGTTCGAAGTGGGCCTGGACCACCGGCACCAGCACCAACTGCGCGATGCGTTCGCCCACAGCAATGTTGAAGGCCGTTTGGCCGCGGTTCCAGCACGACACCATCAATTCGCCCTGGTAGTCGGAATCGATCAGGCCCACCAGGTTGCCCAGCACGATGCCGTGCTTGTGGCCCAGGCCCGAGCGCGGCAGGATCAGCGCGGCCAGGCCCGGGTCGCCGATGTACACCGACAGGCCGGTAGGAATCAGCAGGGTCTGGCCTGGTTCCAGGATCGTGTCCTGCTTGAGCATCGCCCGCAGGTCGAGGCCGGCGGAGCCCGGTGTGGCGTATTGCGGCAGCGGGAATTCGCTACCGATGCGTGGATCGAGAATCTTGGCTTGTAAGGCGTGCATGAAAATTAAACCTGGTTCAGACGTTCGGCGATAAAAGTGATCAGCTGGCGGGCAATCTTGCTCTTGCTGGTCTGGGCGAAAAGCGTGGCGTGCAACTGGCGGTCGATCACGCTGCAGGCGTTTTCTTCGCTGTTGAAGCCAATGCTCGGATTGGCGACGTCGTTGGCGACGATCAAGTCGAGGTTCTTGTCCTTGAGCTTGCGGGCGGCGTAATCGAGCAGGTGTTCGGTCTCGGCGGCGAAGCCGACACTGAACGGGCGGTCGGGGCGGGTGGCGATGCTGGCCAGGATGTCCGGGTTGCGCACCATTTGTAGTAGCAGGCCGTCGCCGCTTGTAGGGTCTTTCTTCAATTTTTGCGGGGCAACGACTTCGGGGCGGTAGTCCGCTACCGCAGCCGAGGCGATGAACAGGTCGCAGGGGATGGCCGCTTCACACGCCGCGAGCATGTCCCGGGCACTGACCACGTCGATGCGCGTGACCCGGTCCGGGGTTGGCAGGTGCACGGGGCCGGTGATCAGCGTCACCCGGGCGCCGGCTTCCACGGCGGCTTCGGCCAGGGCGAAGCCCATTTTCCCGGAGCTGTGGTTGGTGATGTAGCGCACCGGGTCGATGTTTTCCTGGGTCGGCCCGGCGGTGATCAGCACGTGCTTGCCGGTCAGGGCCTGGCGCTGGAAGCAGTCGGCGGCGCACTGGGCCAGGTCCGTGGCTTCGAGCATGCGCCCCATGCCGACATCGCCGCAGGCCTGGCTGCCGGAGGCCGGGCCGAAGACTTTCAGGGCGCGGCTTTCCAGCAATTGCAGGTTGGCCTGGGTGGCCGGGTCGCGCCACATGGCCTGGTTCATGGCGGGTGCGACGGCGACCACGGCGTCGGTGGCGAGCACCAGGGTGGTCAACAGGTCGTCGGCGATGCCTTGGGCCAGGCGGGCGATCAGGTCGGCCGTGGCCGGGGCGATCAGCACCAGGTCGGCCCACTTGGCCAGTTCGATATGGCCCATGGCGGCCTCGGCCGCCGGGTCGAGCAAGTCCAGATGGACCGGGTGCCCCGACAAGGCTTGCATGGTCAGTGGGGTAATGAACTCGCTGCCGCCACGGGTCATGACGACCCGTACTTCCGCGCCCTGGTCGATGAGTCGGCGAACCAGCTCGGCGCTCTTGTAGGCGGCAATGCCGCCGCCGACGCCCAGAACGATGCGTTTCCGATACAGCCGCTGCATAGGCCTGCCTTTCGATTTCAGTGGTCAGTGCAAGGCGAACCCCTTGGCAGCAGCTGCCAGGGTGCAAATCGCCTGCAAAAAAGATGGGCTACGATATCACAGCGACCGCTACGGAACAGCGGCGCCCACAATCAGGCAGATGCCATGAGTATTCGCGATTGGCCTGTGGCCGAGCGGCCGCGGGAGAGGTTATTGGCGCTGGGGGCGGGGAGTCTTTCGGACGCCGAGCTGCTGGCGATTTTTTTACGAACCGGCGTGTCCGGCAAAAGCGCGGTGGATCTGGCGCGACAACTGTTGATTCAATTTGGCAGCCTGCGCGCGCTGCTTGAAGCGGATCAGATCACATTCAGCAACCACATGGGGCTCGGGCCGGCGAAGTTTGCCCAACTGCAGGCGGCTCAGGAAATGAGTCGGCGGCATTTGGCTGAACGAGCGCGGGAAAAGACCATGCTGGAAAGCCCGTTCGCGGTTCGTGAATACCTGAAATCCATGCTGCGCCACGAACCCCACGAGGTGTTCGGTTGCCTGTTTCTCAATTCCAAGCATCAGGTGCTGACCTTCGAGGCGCTGTTTCGCGGTTCTATCGACAGCGCCAGTGTCCATCCCCGGCAGGTGGTCAAGCGCGCACTCGCCCACAACGCCGCCGCGTTGATCCTGTGCCACAACCACCCCTCCGGCAACACCGAGCCCAGCCAGGCCGACCGGGTGCTCACCGAGCGGCTCCAGGAGGCCCTGGAACTGATCGACGTGCGGGTGCTCGACCACTTCATTGTTGGCGATGGGGAGCCGCTGTCGATGGCGGAGTATGGGTGGATGTAGGCGCGGTCTGACGATACGAGGCCTTTGTGGGAGCGAGCTTGCTCGCGATAGCGGTCGGTCAGTCAACATCGATGTTATCTGACGCGCCGCAATCGCGAGCAAGCTCGCTCCTACAGGGTTTGCTATGGGCCGGGGTTACTTGAGGCTGACCTTGGAGTAATCCTGCCGCCCAAACGGGCTTACTGCATAACCCTGCACATCCTTGCGGGTCAGTGCGAAGGCGGTGGGGTGCGCCAGGGGCAGCCACAGGGCCTGCTGCTGGATCTGGGCCTGGGCCTGCTCGTAGAGCTTGGCACGCACGCCTTGTTCGCCGGTGGTCTTGCCGGCGCTGATCAGTTTGTCCAGGTCCGGGTTGCAGTAGCGGGCGAAGTTGGTGCCGGACTTGAGTGCCGCGCAGGAAAACTGCGGTGTGAGGAAATTGTCCGGGTCGCCGTTGTCGCCGGCCCAGCCCATGAACAGCAGGTCATGTTCGCCGGCCTTGGCGCGGCGGATCAGTTCGCCCCATTCGATCACGCGGATTTCCGCCTGGATGCCGATCTGCGCCAGGTCGGATTGCAGCAGCTGGGCGCCAACGCTGGGGTTGGGGTTCAGCAGGCTGCCGGAAGGGCGGGTCCAGATGGTGGTCTGGAAGCCTTCCTTCAAGCCGGCCTTGGCCAGCAGGTCGCGGGCCTTCGCTGGGTCGTGGGCGTAGCCGGGCAGGCTCTTGGCGTAGCTCCAGGTGTTGGGCGGGTAGGGGCCGTTGGCGGCTTCGGCGGTGCCTTCGAAGACAGTCTTGAGGTAGCTGGCCTTGTCGAAGGCCAGGTTGATGGCTTGTCGCACCTCAGGCTTGTCCAGTGGCGGATGCTGGCTGTTGATCGCCACGAACGCGGTCATGAAGGCGTCGGTCTGGGCCACGCTCAGGGTCGATTCCTGCCGGGCGGCCTGCACGTCCAGCGGCTTGGGCGACAAGGCGATCTGGCATTCGTTGCGGCGCAGTTTCTGCAGGCGCACATTGGCATCCGGCGTGATAGCGAAGACCAGCGGGTCCACTTTGGGCTTGCCGCCGAAATAGGCTTCATTGGCCTTGTAGCGGATCGAGGCGTCCTTCTGGAACCGGCTGAAGATGAACGGGCCGGTGCCGATCGGCTGATTGTTGAGTTTTTCCGGCGTGCCGGCCTGCATCAGCTGATCGGCGTATTCGGCCGAATAGATGGAGGCAAAGCCCATGCTCAACGTTGCCAGGAAGGTCGAATCGGCGTGATCGAGGGTGAAACGCACGGTCAGCGGGTCCAGGGCGTCGATTTTCTTGATCAGTGCCGGCAATTGCATGGACTGGGCGTGGGGGAAGCCGCTTTGCGCAACCTTGTGCCACGGGTTCGCCGGGTCGAGCATGCGCTCGAAGCTGAACTTCACGTCCTCGGCGGTCAGGTCGCGGCGCGGCGTGAAGTACTCGGTGTGATGGAACTTGACCTGTGGCCGCAGCTTGAACACGTAGGTCAGGCCATCGGTAGAGATCTCCCAGCGCTCGGCCAGGCTGGGGACCACTTTGCCGCTGGCGGTATCGAAATCCACCAGGCGGTTCATCAGCACGTCGGCGGAGGCGTTGGTGGTGGTCAGGGAGTTGTACTGGACGACATCGAACCCTTCCGGGCTGGCTTCGGTGCAGACGCTCAGGGCGGCGGCCCAGGCCTGCGGGGTGATCAGCAGAGGGGCGAGCAACAACGGTAGGGCAGCGAGGCGCATGGTCGGTTTCCTGTGCAAGTCGAAGGCCCATCTGCGAGTGCAGTCTGGAAAAAGCCTACCCTAGTGGGCTCGCCGCCAAATGACTATCCCCTTTTTGCATTTTCCGGCACTCTGCGGCGACGGTATGGGTGGCCAGAACCTGCCGCACGTGAAAAAAACCTGCGTGCAGCGACGAGCGGTCAGGGGCCGTGCCAGCCTCTGCCCCAGCCGTCCGGGGCGGTGAGCCGATGTTTCTCCAGGAAGACAAATCACATCGGCTGTTGTTGCGCTGTGGTCTTTCTGGTATAAAGCAGCGCTCTTTTCTAGGGGCCCGGTTCCTTCACTGTAGGTGTAGCCGGTAAGACCCTTAAAGAAACGCGGCGCCTGGCGCCAAATGACTGAGAGATTAAGCGGCCAACCCATGCCGGGTTGGGCATGTGGTTTTAGAGGGCTGAGGCATGTCGAGAGTCTGTCAAGTTACCGGTAAGGGTCCGGTGACTGGGAATAACATTTCCCACGCAAACAACAAAACCCGTCGTCGTTTCCTGCCGAACCTGCAGCATCACCGCTTCTGGGTTGAAGAAGAGAAACGTTTTGTGCGTCTGCGCGTATCTGCCAAGGGCATGCGTATCATCGACAAGCGTGGCATCAGTGTCGTGCTGGCCGAACTTCGTCGCGATGGCAAGGTTTAAGGGAGCTAATCATGCGTGAATTGATTCGTTTGATCTCGAGCGCCGGTACTGGTCACTTCTACACTACCGACAAGAACAAGCGTACTACCCCGGACAAAATCGAGATCAAGAAATATGATCCGGTTGTTCGCAAGCACGTGATCTACAAGGAAGGCAAAATCAAGTAATTGATTTTTCCCTCTTACGAAAAAGGCCCGTATCGCGAGATACGGGCCTTTTTTGTTGCTCAGGTTTCGTGGTCAGCAACGAGAGGGGTCAACCGCAGTGGATGCTGACAATGATCCTGTTGGCATCGGTGTGCAGGTTGATGCGTCGCGGACGCAGGTCCCAGCTCGAAGGATACTTCGGCCCCGTAGCGCGTACGGGAGCCCCATTGGCCAAGGCGCGAACCTCTTCAAGCAGCTCGGGGGTGCATTTTTGGCCGATGGTGTATCGGGCGATGGCCAGGTCGCATTGATCGGGTAAGACGGGCATGTTTGCCTCCTTGCAAATAGTTATGGGGTCGGGGCGCTCACTTGTCGGGTTGACCGCACGTCCTGTGCGTTGTCGTTGCGACAATAAAATGCGTGGCGCCCGTGAGCAGTCTTATCTGTGGTGGGAGACATTGGCCAGCGATAGAGTGTCAGCTTCTTTTTCGGTGGCTAAAAAAGGGCCCGTATCGTGAGATACGGGCCCTTTTTTGTTACTTGTTCGATGTGTCTTGTTTTCAGCCGAAGCGGAACGATTCAATGGTCCCACAAGCATTGGCGACGACGCGAATTCGATTGGGATCCCATTCCCTAGAGGCCCCTTCATTAGGGCCTACGACGTGTGCACGCCCGGTCAGCTCGCTGATGTAAGCCTTCAGGGAGGATACATAAGAGCTGCCAATCAGGTAGCGGAGCTTGTGTTGGACCTCGTCATTGGTCATGGTCATTAATCCTTTGAGTAAGAAGTGATGTCCGGATGGACAACTCGATCTTCTTCCTCGGCGCCACACGCTGTGCGGTACATATTTATAGCTTTGCTTCAAACACCACGTAGATCTTGCGGCAAGGCTCGAGCACTTCCCAGGTGCCCTTGAATCCGGCCGGGATCACGAAGCGGTCGCCGGCCCGCAGGGTCTTGGCGTTGCCATCGTTGTCCCGCAGCACCGAGACGCCCTGGACGATCTCGCAGTATTCATGCTCGGTGTAATTGACCGTCCATTGGCCGACGGCGCCTTCCCATACGCCAGCGTTCATTTGCCCACAGGGGCTGCTGTAGTGGTTGAACACCGTTTGCTCGGGATCGCCCTTGAACACTTTGGCCGGGTCCGGGCGATAACGCTCGGCGGTGGTATTGGCCTGGCTGAAGTCGACGATGTCCTGAATGCTCATGCGGTTGATCCCCAGTGATCGCTTGGAAGGCCTCGAGTCTATGTTTATTAAAACGAACATCGCAAGGCCGTTTGCCGTCGATGTGTCAAATATATTGAAACATGACCGGCCGCTGGTTTAGGGTGGCGGGTGCCCTATGCCGAAAACAGCGCCGAAAACAGGCTGGCCGGGCAGAATTCTTTTGAGCGCTGCGCATTGCGCGGCGTTCGTACTCAATAAGAGGAGGACACACGCATGACCACCCTGACTCGTACCGATTGGGAACAACGCGCTCGCGACCTGAAGATCGAAGGCCGCGCCTTCATCAACGGTGAGTACACCGATGCGGTGTCCGGCGAAACGTTCGATTGCCTCAGCCCGGTGGATGGCCGCCTGCTGGGCAAGATCGCCAGTTGCGACGTGGCCGACGCCCAGCGTGCCGTCGAAAATGCCCGCGCCACCTTCAACTCCGGCGTCTGGTCGCGCCTGGCGCCAAGCAAGCGCAAAACCACCATGATCCGTTTCGCCGGCTTGCTCAAGCAGCATGCCGAGGAACTGGCGCTGCTGGAAACCCTGGACATGGGCAAGCCGATCAGCGATTCGCTGAACATCGATGTGCCCGGCGCAGCCCAGGCGTTGAGCTGGAGCGGTGAAGCCATCGACAAGCTCTACGACGAAGTGGCGGCCACCCCGCACGATCAACTGGGCCTGGTGACCCGTGAGCCGGTGGGTGTCGTGGGGGCTATCGTGCCCTGGAACTTCCCGTTGATGATGGCCTGCTGGAAGCTCGGCCCGGCGCTGTCCACCGGTAACTCGGTAGTGCTCAAGCCGTCGGAAAAATCCCCGCTGACCGCCATCCGTATCGCTGCGCTGGCGATCGAGGCCGGCATTCCGAAAGGCGTGCTGAACGTGTTGCCAGGCTACGGCCACACCGTCGGCAAGGCCCTGGCCCTGCATATGGACGTCGATACGCTGGTGTTCACCGGCTCCACCAAGATCGCCAAGCAACTGATGATCTATTCCGGCGAATCCAACATGAAGCGCATCTGGCTGGAAGCCGGCGGCAAGAGCCCGAACATCGTGTTCGCCGATGCCCCGGACCTGCAAGCCGCCGCCGAATCCGCTGCCAGCGCCATCGCCTTCAACCAGGGCGAAGTCTGCACCGCCGGCTCGCGACTGTTGGTGGAGCGCTCCATCAAGGACACGTTCCTGCCGCTGGTGATCGAAGCCCTCAAGGGCTGGAAGCCGGGCAATCCCCTGGACCCGGCCACCAACGTCGGCGCCCTGGTCGATACCCAGCAGATGAACACCGTGCTGTCCTACATCGAGGCGGGCCATAGCGACGGCGCCAAACTGGTGGCCGGTGGCAAGCGCATCCTTGAGGAAACCGGCGGCACATACGTCGAGCCGACGATTTTCGACGGTGTGAGCAACGCCATGAAAATTGCCCAGGAAGAGATTTTCGGCCCGGTGTTGTCGGTCATCGCCTTCGACACCGCCGAGCAGGCCATCGAGATCGCCAACGACACGCCGTATGGCCTGGCCGCAGCGGTATGGACCAAGGATATCTCCAAGGCTCACCTGACCGCCAAGGCCCTGCGTGCCGGCAGCGTATGGGTCAACCAGTACGACGGCGGCGACATGACCGCACCGTTCGGTGGCTTCAAGCAGTCGGGCAACGGTCGCGACAAGTCGCTGCATGCGTTCGACAAATACACCGAGCTGAAGTCGACCTGGATCAAGCTCTGACAGTGACGGCCCCGGATCCTGTCCGGGGCTTTCATGCAGCGCTGATTCCCTCTGTGGGAGCGAGCTTGCTCGCGATAACGGTACGACAGTCGACGACTTCGTTGAATGTTGCGCCGCCATCGCGAGCAAGCTCGCTCCCACATTGGTCGGGGATGGGCGGGAGATTAGCGGCCAATAAAAGTCCCCTGTGGGAGCGAGCTTGCTCGCGAAAGCGGCATGACAGTCGACGACGTTGTTGAATGTTGCGCCGCCATCGCGAGCAAGCTCGCTCCCACATTGGTCGGGGATGGGCGGGAGATTAGCGGCCAATAAAAGTCCCCTGTGGGAGCGAGCTTGCTCGCGAAAGCGGTATGACAGTCGACGACGTTGTTGAATGTTACGCCGCCATCGCGAGCAAGCTCGCTCCCACAGTGTTTTGGGTGATGGTTGAGATTGATAACCCTCCACAGGAGCGTGGAAATGCGTTGGGCAACCTATTTCGCCGTGCTGGCGTCTGTCCTGAGCGTCGGCCTGGCCCTGGGCGTGAGCATGCCTTTGGTGTCGCTGCGCCTGGAGGGCTGGGGTTATGGCTCGTTCGCCATCGGTGTGATGGCGGCCATGCCGGCGGTGGGGGTGTTGCTCGGGGCCAAGGTGTCGAGCCGGCTGGCGGCGCGGTTCGGCACGGCGGCGTTGATGCGCCTGTGCCTGTGGGGCGGTGCGGTGTCCATCGGGTTGCTGGCGCTGCTGCCCAGCTATCCGGTCTGGTTGCTGCTGCGCCTGATGATTGGCGTGGTCCTGACCTTGGTGTTCATTCTGGGGGAGAGCTGGATCAACCAACTGGTCATTGAAAAATGGCGTGGACGGTTGGTGGCGCTGTACGGCAGTAGCTACGCCCTGAGCCAGTTGTCCGGCCCGCTGCTGCTGGGCGCGCTGGGGACCGATCATGACTACGGGTTCTGGGTGGGCGTCGGCCTGCTGTTGGTCGCGCCCTTGTTGTTGCTGGGCCGTAGTGGTGCACCGAGCAGCGAGGCCGGCAGCGTCACGTTCGGCGATTTGTGGACGTTTTGCCGTGGCTTGCCGGCGATTGCCTGGGCGGTCTCGTTGTTCGCTGCGTTCGAGGCGATGATCCTCACGTTGTTGCCGGTGTATTGCCTGCGCCAGGGTTTCACGGCCGACATTGCGCTGGCGATGGTCAGCACCGTGGTGGTCGGTGATGCCTTGCTGCAATTGCCCATCGGCGCCCTGGCTGATCGCGTGTCTCGCCGGGCCCTGTTGACGGGGTGCGCGGTGGCGTTGATGTTATCGAGCCTGGCGGTTCCGCTGTTGATCGATACCCTGTTGATCTGGCCGCTGTGGGTGCTGTTCGGTGCCAGCGCGGGCGGGTTGTTCACGCTGTCGCTGATCCTGATCGGCGAGCGTTACCGCGACGATGCGCTGGTGCGGGCCAATGCCCATATCGCGCAGTTGTGGGGGATCGGCTGCCTGGTCGGTCCGCTGGTGGCGGGAGCGGGCAGCCAATGGGTCAGCGGACATGCGCTGCCGTTGTTCATGGCGGCCGGGGCGTTCGGGTTGGTGATCCTGCTGTTGCGCCAAGGGGCGTTCGGGGCAACCCAAGCGGCCTGAGCACACCCAAATCCCTTGTCACAAAAGCGGGCTGCCTCTAAAGCATCCGCTCCAACCCGACAGTCGTGGCGAACCAGGCATTGAACCGGCGCCACCAACTGCCCGGTTCGCGGTCCAGGTCGTGGATCTTGCCGTTGTCTTCGGTGGTCCATACAAGCTTTCCATCTTTCAGCCTGGCCTGGTAACTCAGGGCCGGCGCCATGCCTTGCAAGGCCAGCTCGCGGACTTGGCCGGCGAGTTCCGGGCTGTCCACCAGCACGCCGACTTCGGTGTTCCACAGCACTGAGCGCGGGTCGAAATTGAACGAGCCGATGAAGGATTTCTGCTGGTCGAAGATGATCGCCTTGCTGTGCAGGCTGGAGTCCGATTCGCCGTAGGATTTGCTGTAGAACAGATGCGGGCTGCCGCCGGTGTCGCCCGGTTGTCGTCGCAGTTCGAACAGGCGCACGCCATGTTGCAGCAGGGCCTTGCGGTACGGTGCATAGCCGCCGTGCACGGCGGGCACGTCGGTGGCTTCCAGGGAGTTGGTCAGCAGGCTCACCGACACGCCGGCATCGGCGCGACTGGTCAGGTACACCAAGCCTGGCTGGCCGGGGACGAAGTAGGCGGAAATCATGATCAGTTCTTTGCTGACGCCCGTCAGCTCGGGGGCCAGTTGGGTGGTCAGCAACAACTGAGGGTCCGGTTCGTCCTTGGCCAGCACTTTGCTGGGCGCGTCCCACAGCGCCTGGTTCCAGGCCCAGATCAACTGGTCGCGCCAGGTGTCCAGGCGCGGTTGGGTCTTGTAGGCGGTCAACTGCTGGTAGAGCGCGTGGTTTTCCTTGTGGGTCTGCTCCAGGGACTCTTGCAGGCGCAGGCGGCTGTTGGCCAGGTCCTTGGGCGTGGGGCGATGGGACAGGAACTGTTCGATGGGTTTGCTCAGGGCGCTGTTCCAGTACTGGTCGAAGCTGTGGCCCAATTGTTCGGCCACCGGACCGACACTGAGCAGGTCGATGTCGGTGAAGTTCAGGTTGGGTTCGGCGTCGAAGTACTCATCGCCCAGGTTGCGACCGCCGACGATGGCCATGCTGTTGTCCGCCAGCCACAGCTTGTTGTGCATCCGGCGGTGTTGCAACGACAGGTCGAACAGGCGTCCGAGGCCGCGAGTCACGCCGGTGGCGCGTCCCAGGTGCAGCGGATTGAACAGGCGGATCTGGATTTGCGGATGGGCGGCGAGGGTGGCGATGATCTGATCCTGGCCATCGCTGGTGGTGTCGTCCAGCAGGATCCGCACGCGTACGCCCCGGTCGGCGGCCTTGAGCAGTTCATCCACCAGCATCCGCGTGCTGATGCCGTCATGGACGATGTAGTACTGCAAATCCAGGCTGCCTTGGGCGTGGCGAATCAGCTCGGCCCGGGCGGTGAAGGCCTCGGTGCTGTCCGACAGCAGCCGAAAGCCCGAGCGCCCTTCATGGGCGGCGGCCTGGGCCTGGACCGAGCGGCCGAACGAGGATTCGGTGGCCGGCAGGGCCTGGGACGGCTCGCGGGTGATATCAAGACCGGCGCAGCCGCTCAGCAGTGAGCCGACTAACAGTAGCGCAGGCAGGATCGGTCTGGATCTCACGTAGGATCGTTCCGCTTGTTCACGTTGATCGGCTATTGGGTGCTGCTTCCCTGGATAAAGTTCAGACGACGTCGCGCTGGGTTTCGTTCAACAGCGCGATAGCGGCGGCCCCGACCTTGCGCACGGCCTCTTCGATCTGGGCCGTTGGCTTGGCAGCGTAGTTCATCCGCAAGCAGTTGCGGTACTTGCCCGATGCCGAAAAAATACTGCCGACGGCGACCTGCACGCCTTGGTCCAGCAGAGCCCGATTGAGCCTCAGCGTGTCGAAGCCGTCGGGCAATTCGATCCACAGCATGAAACTGCCCCGTGGGCGACTGGCACGGGTGCCCGCTGGAAAATAGCGGCTGACCCAGTCGATCATTACGTCGCGATTGCGCTGGTATTGCGTACGCATCCGCCGCAAATGGGGTTCGAAATGCCCGCCCTTGAGAAACTCGGCAATGGCAATCTGCGGCTGTGGCGCGGTAGAGCCGGTGCTGATGTATTTCATGTGCAGCACCCGCTCCAGATACCGGCCTGGCGCGACCCAGCCAATGCGCAGGCCAGGCGCCAGGGTCTTGGAAAACGAACTGCAGAGCAGCACGCGACCGTCTTCATCGAAGGACTTGATGGTGCGTGGGCGGGGGTAGGTGTAGGCCAATTCCCCATACACATCATCTTCGATGATCGCCACGTCGAAGCGCTGTGCCAGGTTCAGCAGCGCGCGTTTATTGGCGTCGGGCATGATGTAGCCCAGCGGGTTATTGCAGCTGGGGGTCAACTGTATGGCCTTGATGGGCCATTGCTCCAGGGCCAGTTCCAGTGCATCCAGGCTGATGCCGGTGAGCGGGTCGGTGGGGATTTCCAAGGCCTTCATGCCCAGGCCCTTGAGGGTTTGCATGGCCCCGTGAAAGCTGGGTGAGTCCACGGCGACGATATCGCCTTGTTCGCAGGTGGCGCGGATGCTGACCGACAGGGCTTCATGACAGCCGGTGGTGACGATCAGGTCGTTGGGGCCCAGTTGGCAGCCGGAGTCCAACGACAGTCGGGCGATCTGTTCACGCAACTCGAGGTTGCCGTAGATGTTGTCGTAATACAGGCCGGGCATGTCTTGCCGGCGGCTGATCTGCGCCAGGCTGCGCAGCAACGGTTTCATGGTCGGCGAGTTGATGTCCGGCATGCCGCGTCCCAGTTGCACCACATCCGGGCGCGGTACGGCGCGTATCAGCTCCAGCACCTGGTCCCACTGGGAAATATCCACGGGGCGTTGGGCCGGACGGCCTACTACCGGCAGGTCTGGCAATTCGCGGCCCACGGGTACGAAGTAACCGGACTTGGGTCTCGGCATCGCCAGCCCACTGTCCTCCAGCACCCGATAGGCCTGCTGCACCGTACTCAAGCTGACCCCATGTTCGGTGCTCAATGCCCGCACCGACGGCAGCCGGTCGCCGGGGCGGTAGAAGCCCTGTTCGATGCGGGTGCCGAGCAGTTCGGCGAGGTTCACGTAGAGGGTCATGGTGCGCTCCCGATGAGATGGACAACTGCGACCGATACAGTTGGATTGGAAAATGACAATTCAGTGGCGGAAATACCGAATCTGTATGCTTATAAAAGGAATAGGTTGAATCTGTATTGCTTTTAGCCGTTCGCGCATCATGAAACCTCTGGCTACCCAAGTAAACAGGAGCGATCAAAATGAACGGCTTGAGCGATGTGCGGCTGACGTTACACAGTCAGGAACTGGCGGCAGGGCAGGAGAAGGGGCTGCGCAGCGCGACATTGCGCAATTCGCCGTCCGGCCTGAGCCGCTGGGCCCTGTTCTGGCATCGTCTGCATACACGCAAGGCCCTATTGGAACTTACACCCGAACAGTTGCGTGACGTCGGGCTGAGTCGGGAGCAGGCGTTGGAGGAGGGGCTCAGGCCGTTCTGGCAGCTTTGAAGCAATAGGAACCCGGTGGCGAGGGAGCTTGCTCCCGCTGGGCTGCGTAGCAGACCTTCTTTTTTGCGGTTGCTGCGCAACCGAGCGGGAGCAAGCTCCCTCGCCACGGATCCAGGACTAAACCAACTCTTTCAACCGATGCCACAACATCCCCAGCGCCAACAGCGGTGAGCGCAAGTGCTTGCCCCCCGGGAAGGTCATGTGCGGGACCTGGGCGAACAGGTCGAAACCGCTGCTGTGCTGCCCGCTGATGGCTTCGGCCAACAGTTTGCCGGCCAGGTGCGTGGCATTCACCCCATGGCCGGAATAGGCCTGGGCGTAATACACATTGGGCTGGTCCTTCAGCCGGCCGATCTGCGGCAAACGGTTGGCACCAATGCCGATCATCCCGCCCCATTGATAATCGATTTTCACATCCGCCAATTGCGGGAACACCTTGAGCATTTTCGGACGCATGTAGGCGCCAATGTCCTGCGGGTCGCGGCCGGAATAGTGACAAGCCCCGCCGAACAGCAAGCGGCGATCCGCCGAAAGCCGGTAGTAATCCAGTGCGACCCGTTGATCACAGACGGCCATGTTCTGCGGCAACAGCGCCTGTGCCTGGGTCTGGCTCAAGGGCTCGGTGGCGATGATGTAGCTGCCGGCCGGCAGGACTTTGCCGCCGAGTTGCGGATTGAGTCCATTGAGGTAGGCATTGCAGCCCAGCACCAGCGTCTTGGCACGGACCGAACCCTGTTGGGTGTGCACGTTCACCTCAGGGCCGTAGTCGATGCGCGTGACCGCCGATTGTTCGAACAGCCGGACCCCCAATTGCTGCGCCGCGGCGGCTTCGCCCAGGGCCAGGTTCAACGGATGCAAATGGCCCGAACCCATGTCGATCAGTCCGCCGACGTAGCGATCCGAACCCACGACGCTGTGCATTTCGTCGGCTTGCAGCAGTCGGGTCGGGTGGCGATAACCCAGGCTGCGCAATTCTTCGGCGTCTTCGGCGAAGCCTTCCAGGTCGCTGGGTTTGTTGGCAAGGTCGCAGTAGCCCCAGGTAAGGTCACAGGGGATTTGAAAGCGCTCGACGCGCTGTCGGACGATTTCCACGGCCTCGAGGCCCATGAGTTTCATCTGGCGCACGCCGTCGGTGCCGAGGATCGGCGCGAACTGGTCGAGGCCATGACCGACGCCACGGATCAATTGGCCGCCGTTGCGCCCGCTGGCCCCCCAGCCGATCCGGTGCGCTTCCAGCAGCACCACGCTCATGCCGCGTTCGGCCAGTTCGATCGCCGTGTTCAACCCGGAGAACCCGCCGCCGACGACGCAGACATCCGCCCGCAACTCGCCCTGCAGCAGCGGATGGTCCGGTTGCGGCAGGCTGCTGGCGGCGTAGTAAGAGGCGGCGTGCGCGTGGTTCGGGACCGGTTGCTGAACACGGGCGTTCATGTGCGTAATCCTGATTGTTGTGTTTGAGAAATTTTACGGAGCATAAGCCGGGGCTTCCTTCCTGGGCAACACCGGTCGGTTGGCGCTGTCTGGCACGCGGCCTTTAAGGCAGAATCCCGGTTTGTCCCTCTCGGTAACCGCCTCGATGAGCTGCAACAGTCAGAAGATCCGCACGCTACGCCAGCAGATTCCCTCGTTCGAGTGCGTACCGGGCTGCCATGACTGCTGCGGTCCGGTCACCACCTCGCCCGAGGAAATGGCCCGCTTGCCCCGCAAGACCCGCGCCGAACAGGACGCTGCCATGGACGCCTTGGACTGCGTGCACCTGGGGCCCGACGGTTGCACCGTCTATGACGAGCGACCGCTGATCTGCCGGCTGTTCGGCACCACGGCGACCTTGCCGTGTCCCAATGGCCGGCGGCCGGTGGAACTGATTCATCCGCGGGTCGAGAAGCAGATTCATGAGTACATGGCCAGCACCCGGCAGGTGTTGGTCTAGCCGCCAGGGGGGCCGAGTCGCGGCCTTCGCGAGCAAGCTCGCTCCCACAATGGATCTCGGTTCGTTCGCAAGCACGTGCTCATCCCTTAGCTGGCTGGGAGCGAGCCTGCTCGCGAAAGCGGTCCGGAGCCAGGCTCAATCCGGAATCGGCAGGTTCAAGCTTTCCTTCACTTCTTCCATCACGATGTAGCTCTTGGATTCGCGCACGTGGGGCAGCTTGAGCAGGATGTCCCCCAGCAGCTTGCGGTACGAAGCCATCTCGGAAATCCGTGCTTTCACCAGGTAATCGAAATCCCCTGACACCAGGTGACATTCCAGCACGTGAGGCAGTTTCAGCACGGCGCGTCGGAACTCTTCGAAGGTGTCGCCGGATTTGTAGTCGAGGCTGATCTCGACAAATACCAGCAGGCTGCCCTTCAAGTGCTGTGGATTGAGCCGGGCGTTGTAGCCCATGATGATGCCCTCGCGCTCCAGGCGTCGAACCCGCTCGGTACAGGGCGTGGTGGACAGGCCGACCTTTTCCCCCAGCTCGGTGAAGGAGATCCGTCCGTCCGCCTGGAGAATGCGCAGGATGTTGCGGTCGATCTTGTCCAGCTCGCGTTTGGTCTGGGTGTTGGTACGCACAGGTGATGCGCCTCCATGAAAAGGGGTTTTGCCGAGAATTCTCGCCAAATATAGGTGTTTATATAGTGAAAAGCACTGGCTGATCTTTTTTACACTGCGCCCATCAAAGCTTTGTACAACAAACGTCAGCGGTTCATCCGCGATGAGGGCATCAACATGCGCGTTCTGGTCTTGGGTAGCGGCGTCATCGGTACCGTCAGTGCTTATTATCTGGCTCGTGCCGGGTTTGAAGTAGTGGTGGTCGACCGTCAGCCAGCGCCTGCCATGGAAACCAGTTTCGCCAACGCCGGCCAGGTGTCGCCGGGTTATGCCTCGCCATGGGCCGCGCCGGGCGTGCCGCTCAAGGCCATCAAGTGGCTGCTGCAACGGCATGCGCCACTGGCGATCAAGGCCACGGCCGACATCGATCAATACCTGTGGATGGCGCAGATGTTGCGCAACTGCACCGCCAGCCGCTATGCCATCAACAAGGAACGCATGGTGCGCCTGTCCGAGTACAGCCGTGACTGCCTCGACGAGCTGCGCGCCGAAACCGGCATTGCCTACGAGGGCCGTAGCCTGGGGACTACACAGTTGTTCCGCACCCAGGCCCAGCTCGATGGCGCGGCAAAAGATATCGCCGTGCTGAAAGAGTCCGGCGTACCGTTCGAAGTGCTCGACCGCGAAGGCATCGCCCGGGTCGAGCCGGCCCTGGCCAATGTCACCGACATCCTGGCCGGTGCCTTGCGCCTGCCTAACGACCAGACCGGCGACTGCCAGATGTTTACCACGCGCCTGGCGGAAATGGCGGTGAAGCTGGGTGTGCAATTCCGCTTCGGCCAGGATATCCAGCGCCTGGACTTCGCTGGCGACCGCATCAACGGTGTCTGGATCGACGGCAAGCTGGAAACCGCCGACCGCTATGTGCTCGCTCTGGGCAGCTATTCGCCGCAATTGCTCAAGCCCCTCGGGATCCGCGCGCCGGTGTATCCGCTCAAGGGTTATTCCCTGACCGTGCCGATCACCAACCCGGCGATGGCCCCGACCTCGACCATTCTCGACGAAACCTACAAGGTCGCGATCACCCGCTTCGACAATCGCATTCGGGTGGGCGGCATGGCGGAAATCGCCGGTTTTGACCTGTCCCTCAACCCGCGTCGGCGTGAAACCCTGGAGATGATCGTCAACGACCTTTATCCTCAGGGCGGCGATCTGGCCGAGGCCAGTTTCTGGACCGGCTTGCGTCCGACCACCCCGGATGGCACGCCCATCGTCGGTGCCACGCCCTTCAAGAATCTGTTCCTGAACACCGGCCACGGTACCCTCGGATGGACCATGGCCTGTGGTTCCGGTCGCCTGTTGGCCGACCTGATGGCGAAGAAAAAGCCGCAGATCAGCGCCGAAGGCCTCGATATTTCCCGTTATGGCAGCAAAACCCAGGAGTCTGCAAAACATGTCAATCCAGCGCCAGCTCACCAATGACCGCATGAGCCAGGTTGTCGTGCACAACGGCACCGTTTACCTGGCCGGGCAGGTCGGCGACGACATGAACGCCGGTATTGAGCAGCAGACCCGCGAATGCCTGGCCAATATCGAGCGTTTGCTGGAGTTGTCCGGGACCGACAAGACGCGTCTGTTATCGGTGACGATCTACCTGAAGGACATCGAGGCTCACTTCGCAGGCATGAACGCGGTCTGGGATAAGTGGTTGCCCAAAGGCGTCGCCCCGGCCCGGGCCACGGTCGAGGCCAAGCTGTGTGAACCGCAGATCCTGGTGGAGCTGTCCGTCGTGGCTGCGCTGCCTTAATACCTGCCTAAACGATCCCTCTCCCGGCGCTGGGTGGTTCACCCTGCCAACCTGCGCCGGTTTTTTATTCATGACCGCCTAGAAGCCTGCCGCCATGCGTCCTGCCCGTGCCCTGATCGATCTCCAAGCCCTGCGTCACAACTACCAATTGGCCCGCGAAGTCACGGGGGCCAAGGCCCTTGCGGTGATCAAGGCCGACGCCTACGGGCACGGTGCGGTGCGTTGCGCCGAGGCGCTGCAGGCCACGGCGGACGGGTTCGCCGTGGCCTGCATCGAAGAAGCCCTGGAGCTACGGGCCGGAGGGATCCGTGGGCCGATCCTGCTGTTGGAAGGGTTTTTCGAAGCCGATGAGCTGCTGTTGATCGTCGAGCATGATTTCTGGTGCGTGGTGCATTCGTTGTGGCAACTCGAAGCGATTGAAAAAGCGGCGCTGAGCCAGCCGATCACGGTCTGGCTCAAGCTCGATTCCGGCATGCACCGGGTCGGCCTGCATCCGGCGGATTACCAGGCGGCCTACCGTCGCCTGCTGGCCAGCGGCAAAGTGGCGAAGATTGTCCTGATGAGCCACTTCGCCCGTGCCGATGAACTGCACGATCCCAGCAGCACCGAGCAACTGGTCGTGTTCGAGGCGGCCCGCCAGGGGCTGGCGGCAGAGATCAGCCTGCGCAACTCCCCAGCGGTGCTGGGTTGGCCGCAGATGCCTAGCGACTGGGTGCGGCCGGGCATCATGCTCTACGGCGCGACCCCCTTCGACGAACCCAACACTGTCGCCTCGCGCCTGCAACCGGTGATGACCCTGGAATCGAAGATCATCTGCGTGCGTGAATTGCCCGCCGGTGAGCCGGTGGGCTACGGTGCTCGCTTCGTGACCACGCAACCGACCCGGGTCGGGGTGGTCGCCATGGGCTATGCCGACGGCTACCCGCGCCAGGCGCCTAACGGCACGCCGGTGCTGGTGGATGGGCAGCGCAGCCAACTGGTCGGGCGGGTGTCGATGGACATGCTGTGTGTCGACTTGACCCATGTCCCCCAGGCCGGACTCGGCTCGACCGTGGAATTGTGGGGCAAGAACATCCTCGCCAGTGATGTCGCCAAGGCCGCCGACACGATTCCTTATCAGATTTTCTGCAACCTGCGGCGGGTGCCACGGCTCTATTCCGGGGGCTGAGACGAAGCGCCACCTACCGAAAGTCGCTTCACCGCACAGGATTCGGGTCAAAGTGTTGTAAATACTGAACGCTGTCGCCATGATAACGCTCACTTTCCTCACAACCTGATTCCCTGGAGGCTCCAGCATTGGACGTCGGTGAACGACTGCAATCCATTCGTAAACTCAAAGGCCTTTCCCAGCGTGAACTCGCCAAGCGCGCGGGCGTCACCAACAGCACTATTTCGATGATCGAGAAGAACAGCGTCAGCCCCTCGATCAGCTCGCTGCGTAAGGTCCTTGGCGGGATTCCCATGTCCATGGTCGAGTTTTTCTCCGAAGAGATCCTTCAGGAAAAACCGACCCAGATCGTCTACAAAGCCAACGAACTGATCGACATCTCCGATGGTGCCGTGACCATGAAGCTGGTGGGCCGGGCACATCCGAGCCGGGCGATTGCCTTCCTCAACGAGATCTATCCGCCGGGTGCCGATACCGGTGAAGAGATGCTCACCCATGAGGGCGAGGAGACCGGGATCCTGGTGGAAGGGCGGCTGGAACTGGTGGTGGGCCTCGAAACCTTCGTGCTCGAGGCTGGCGACAGCTACTATTTCGAAAGCACCAAGCCCCACCGTTTCCGTAATCCGTTCGACGTGCCGGCGCGACTGATCAGCGCAGCCACGCCGGCCAATTTCTAGACCAAGAGGCGCCAGGCCCGCGTGGCAAAGGCGCCCACCTGTTGGGCTGTCATGACAAACAAGACCCTTGCGACTTTGGGGTTGTTTCAGAGTGACAGGCTTACCGCTATACTTGCGCCCGCCTGCAAACCGTGGCCGCAGGCGTGACTAGCCACCATTGAGGGTGTACGCGTGAACCTAATTATGAAAATGCTGGCTGCACCAGCAACCGTATTGGCCCTATGGGCTGCGACCGCTCAAGCGGCGCCGAACGACGAAATCGCCAAGCGCCTTGAACCCGTCGGCCAGGTCTGCGTCCAGGGCAAGGAATGCAAGGGTATGGAAGTCGTGGCCTCGGCCGGCGGCGCCGGCGGTGCCAAGGCGCCGAAAGACGTAATTGCAAAGCATTGCAACGCTTGCCACGGCACGGGCCTGCTGGGCGCGCCGAAAATTGGTGACAAGGCTGCGTGGAAAGAACGCGCCGATCACCAGGGCGGTCTCGACGGCATCCTGGCCAAGGCCATTACCGGCATCAACGCAATGCCGCCTAAAGGCACCTGCGCCGATTGCTCGGATGACGACCTCAAGGGCGCCATCAAAGAGATGTCCGGTCTGTAATACGCCGGCATCCTTCACAAAAAAGCCGCTTACGAGCGGCTTTTTTGCGCCTCGGATTTTTCGGGACTGTTCATCGCAACCAAGACCCGGCAAGCTCGGTCCAACCCACATTCATGGAATGTCCTGGAGGGTCCGATGGTGCAGTTGTGTTCAATCGAACAGGCGGTGGATGACGTGCTCGAGCGCCTGCCCGCGCATATCCACCTCGGCATGCCCCTGGGGCTGGGCAAGCCCAACCTGTTCGCCAACGCGTTGTACCGGCGCATCGCACAACTGCCCGAGCGACAACTGACGATCTACACCGCCCTGAGCCTGGGCCGGCCAAACCTGGGCGATGGTTTGCAGAAGCGCTTCCTCGAACCCTTTGTCGAACGGGTCTTCGGCAACTATCCCGAGCTGGATTACCTGGTTGACCTGCACCAGGACAGTCTGCCGGCCAACATCCGCGTCCAGCAGTTCTTCATGCAGCCCGGCAGCCTGTTGCACAGTGCGTCGGCCCAGCAGGACTATGTCAGCAGCAACTACAGCCATGCGGCCCGGGACATCAACGCCGCCGGCTTGAACCTGGTGGCGCAACTGGTGGCGAGCGCCCCGGAACACCCGGATCGCCTGAGCCTGAGCTGCAACCCGGACATCACCCTCGACCTGCTGCCGATGATCGCCAAGCGCCGGGCGGCCGGGGAAACCATTCTCCTGGTCGGCCAGGTGCACAACGATTTGCCTTACATGCCGGGCGACGCGGAAGTCGGCATCGACGCTTTCGACCTGTTGATCGACGAGAAGGACAGCCACACGCTGTTTTCCACGCCGAACATGCCGGTGGGGTTCCAGGATCATCTGATAGGCCTGCACGCCAGTACCCTGGTGCGTGACGGCGGGACATTGCAGATCGGCATTGGCGCCATGGGCGACGCGTTGACGGCGGCGCTGCTGGCGCGTCAGGCCGATAACGCCGGTTACCAGGCGTTGCTGGCGGACCTGAACCTTAGCCAGTGGGCGCAACTGATCGAGCGCGAGGGCGGGGTCGAGCCGTTTGCCAAAGGGCTGTACGGTTGCAGTGAAATGTTCGTCAACGGTTTGCTGGTGCTGGCCGAGGCCGGGATCATCCGGCGCAAGGTCTACCCCGACGAGCCGACCCAGGAACGAGCGAACGCCGGAACCCTCGACGAGGCGGCACAACCCGACGGCATCTGCATACACGGCGGCTTCTTCCTCGGCCCGCGCAGTTTTTACGAGCGCCTGCGCGAGTTGCCGCAGAGCCGGCGTCTCGAATTCAACATGACGCGCATCAGTTACATCAACGAGCTCTACGGCCAGGAGCCGCTCAAGCGCCTGCAGCGCCTCGATGCCCGCTTCATCAATACCGTCTTCACCATGACCCTGATGGGGGCCGGGGTGGCCGATCAGTTGGAAGACGGACGGGTGCTCAGCGGCGTGGGCGGGCAATACAACTTCGTTGCCCAGGGCCATGCGCTGGAGGGCGGGCGCTCGATCCTGCTGCTGCGCAGTTGGCGCGAGGCCGGGGGCGAGATCAGCTCGAACATCGTCTGGGAGTACGGCCATTGCACGATTCCCCGGCATCTGCGCGACATCGTGGTGACCGAATACGGCATCGCCGACCTGCGCGGCAAGACCGACGCCGCGGTGATCGAGGCGTTGCTGAACATCAGCGACTCACGCTTCCAGCCCGGGCTGATCGAGCAGGCGCAGAAGGCTGGCAAATTGCCGAAGGATTTCCGCCTCGATCCGCGGTTCGCCGACAACACGTCGGAGCGGTTGCAGGCGATCCAGGCTCGGCATCCGAATCTGTTTCCCGAATACCCGCTGGGCTGTGATTTCGACGGGGTCGAGCGGGACCTGTTGCGGGCGCTGAACTGGCTCAAGAGCAAATTCAAGCTCACCGAGATCCTGGAGTTGGGCAAAGCCGCGCTGGATGCGCCAGAGCCCTGGGAATTTGCCGGGCATCTGGAACGGATGCAGCTGACCAGTCCTGAAGGGCTGAAGGAGGAGCTGTTCCAGCGGTTGCTGTTGGCCGGTCTCAAGGCTACTGCACAACAACAATCAACCTGAAACCCCTGTGGGAGCGAGCTTGCTCGCGATGGCGATCTGTCAGACACCTTTTATGTAACAGATACACCGCTATCGCGAGCAAGCTCGCTCCCACAGGGGACACTGGGTCAATCGATGAAGGTCACGACCCCACCCGCCAGCGACTGCACCCGGGCCAACGACTCGACGCGATAACCCTGGGCATCCAGTTCCGCGCGGCCGCCCTGGAACGACTTCTCGATCACGATCCCCAGCCCGGCGACGGTGGCGCCGGCCTGCTTGATGATGGAAATCAGCGCCTGGGAGGCTTTGCCGTTGGCCAGGAAGTCATCGATGATCAGCACCCGATCGCTGCTGGTCAGGTGACGCGGGCTGATGGCGACGGTGCTTTCGGTTTTCTTGGTAAACGAATACACGGTGGCCGACAGCAGGTTCTCCGTCAGGGTCAGGGATTGTTGCTTGCGGGCGAAGATCACCGGTACGCCAAGGTTCAGCCCGGTCATGATCGCCGGGGCAATGCCCGAGGCTTCGATGGTGACGATCTTGGTGATGCCCGAATCCTTGAACAGCGCGGCGAATTCGTCGCCGATCAGCTTCATCAATTGCGGGTCGATCTGGTGGTTCAGGAAAGCGTCGACTTTCAGGACCTGATCGGAAAGCACGATGCCTTGTTCACGAATTTTCTGGTGCAGGGCTTCCATGAAGCCTCCTCTGATGACGCCTTCAGCGCCTGAAGTCGTTGAAAAAAGTAGTCGATTCTAGCGCTTTAGCATCGCGCGTATATCCGCCAGGGCACTGTTGCCGCGAACGACTTTGACTTCCGTCGGCGTGTCGTCGTTGCCTTCCCAGGCCAGGTCGTCCGGCGGCAGCTCATCGAGAAAACGACTCGGGGCGCAGTCGATTACTTCGCCGTACTGCTTGCGCTTGGCGGCGAAGGTAAAGGCCAGCGTCTGGCGTGCCCGGGTAATGCCGACATAGGCCAGGCGCCGTTCTTCCTCGATGGTGTCGGCCTCGATGCTGGAACGGTGCGGCAGGATTTCCTCTTCCATGCCCATGATGAACACGTAGGGAAATTCCAGGCCCTTGGAAGCGTGAAGGGTCATCATCTGCACGCCTTCGGCGCCGTCTTCCTCTTCCTGCTGGCGCTCGAGCATGTCCCGCAAGACGAGTTTGCCGATGGCGTCCTCGACCGTCATCTCGCCGTCTTCGTCCTTTTCCAGGGTGTTCTTCAACGCCTCGATCAGGAACCAGACGTTACCCATGCGGTAATCGGCGGCCTTGTCGCTGGAGCTGTTGGTGCGCAGCCAGTTCTCGTAGTCGATGTCCATGACCATGCTGCGCAGCGCCGAGATCGGATCTTCCCCGGCGCACTGCTCACGTACCTTGTCCATGAAACGCTTGAAGCGCGCCAGGCGATCGGTGAAGCGGCTGTCCAGATGTTCGCCCAGGCCGATTTCATCGGTGGCGGCGTACATCGAGATCTTGCGCTCGGTGGCGTAGTTGCCGAGTTTTTCCAGGGTGGTCGAACCGATTTCCCGGCGCGGCACGTTGATCACCCGCAGGAAGGCGTTGTCGTCGTCCGGGTTCACGATCAGGCGGAAGTAGGCCATCAGGTCCTTCACTTCCTGGCGCCCGAAGAAGCTGTTGCCCCCCGACAGGCGGTAGGGGATCTGGTGATGCTGCAATTTCAGCTCGATCAGCTTGGCCTGGTAGTTGCCGCGGTACAGGATCGCAAAGTCGCTGTACGGCCGGTCGGTGCGCAGGTGCAGGCTGAGGATTTCCATGGCCACGCGCTCGGCTTCGGCGTCTTCGTTGCGGCAACGGATCACGCGGATCTCGTCGCCGTGGCCCATCTCGCTCCACAGTTGTTTTTCGAACTCGTGGGGGTTGTTGGAAATCAGCACGTTGGCGCAGCGCAGGATGCGGCTGGTGGAGCGGTAGTTCTGCTCCAGCATCACCACTTTGAGCGACGGGTAGTCGTCCTTGAGCAACATCAGGTTTTCCGGCCGCGCGCCGCGCCAGGCATAGATCGACTGGTCATCGTCGCCCACCACGGTGAACTGGTTGCGTTTGCCGATCAGCAGCTTCACCAGCAAATACTGGCTGGCGTTGGTGTCCTGGTATTCATCCACCAGCAGGTAGCGGACCTTGTTCTGCCATTTTTCGAGAATGTCGGCGTGGTCCTGGAACAGCTTGACCGGCAACAGGATCAGGTCGTCGAAGTCCACCGCATTGAACGCCTTGAGGGTACGCTGGTAGTGGGTGTAGACGATGGCGGCAGTCTGTTCCTTGGGGTTGCGGGCGTTCTCCAGGGCTTCGGCGGGCAGGATCAGGTCGTTTTTCCACGAACCGATCATGTTCTTGATCTCGTCCACGCCGTCGTCGCCCGAGTATTCCTTTTGCATGATGTCGGTCATCAAGGCCTTGACGTCGGTCTCGTCGAAAATCGAGAAGCCCGGTTTGTAGCCCAGCCGCGCGTGCTCCTTGCGGATGATGTTCAGGCCCAGGTTGTGGAAGGTACACACCGTCAGGCCGCGGCCTTCGCCGGCGCGCAACAGGCCGCCGACCCGCTCTTTCATTTCTCGGGCGGCCTTGTTGGTGAACGTCATGGCGACGATGTATTGGGCGCGGATGCCGCAATTCTGGATCAGGTGCGCGATCTTGCGGGTGATTACGCTGGTCTTGCCGGAGCCTGCACCGGCGAGCACCAAAAGAGGGCCGCCGACATAGTTCACGGCTTCTTGCTGCCGGGGATTGAGTCGGGACATGACAGAGTCAGGGAGTCGTTTGCGAAATGGGCCGGCATTTTAACAGGCTCAGAGAATTGTGCTGCTCTGTCCGACTTGTGACGCACACAGGATTGTCATTTGCCGCTTCTGCCACTTTCACGCAGGATGTGGAACCAATTGGGTCCCGCGCAGCATTTCGAGCGGGAAAAACCACCGAAAGCGCGTGTTTGAGAACCGTTGGCATTGGTCATTGCCCATCGGCAGGTCATAATGCCCGGCGCCTACCACCTTGCAGAGTCTAGGGAGTCAGCTTGTCAACGCCTGTCGAACCCTTGCGTTTGCTGTTATTGGCCCAAGAGCCAGAGTGGTCAGCAATACTGCGCGAGTGCCTGGTGCCCATGGGGCCCTCGGTCGTGTTGATCAGCGCCCCGAGCTGGGAGTCCGTCAGCAGCCTGTTCGAAGACAATCGCAACGCGGTGTTGCTGACTGTTGCGGCGTTGCAGCCGACGCCGGGCCGTTGCAGCCTGCCGACCATCCTGTTGCTCGAGCACGAGCCGGCGGTTGCCCCCGACGGTGCCAGCGACTGGTTGGTGCGCGATGTCCTCGACAGCGCGACCCTGCGTCGTTGCCTGCGCCATGTGCGCGAGCGCGGCGTGCTGGAAAACACCCTGCAGCGCCTCGCCGAGCAGGATCCATTGACAGGCATCGCCAATCGCCAGGGTTTCCAGACATTGCTGGCGGCGCGTCTGGCGGAAAACGACGGCCGAGGCCTGGCGCTCGGTCACCTGGACCTGGACAACTTTCGCCACGCCAACGACGCCCTCGGTCACCAGGCCGGCGACCGTTTGATCCTGCAAGTGGTATCGCGGCTCAAGGGGTCGCTCGAAGCCGGCGATCAATTGGCGCGGCTGGGCAGTGATGAATTTGCCTTGCTGATCGACACCCGCCGCGCACCGCAGCGGGCCGAATGGATGGCCGAGCGTATTACCGAAGCCTTGGCCGAACCCTATTGGGTGGACGGCGAAAGCCTGCTGATCGGTTGCAGCCTGGGCGTCGCCCATGCTCGCGCCCAGGCCGGCGCGGATCCGCTGATGTGGCATGCCCACATCGCCATGCAGCAGGCCAAGAGCACCCAGGGCTGCACCTTTCATATCTTCAACGAGCGCATCAATCGCAATGCCCGCAGCCTTGCCGACCTGGAAAGCGAACTGCGCCGGGCACTGCGCCGTGACGAGCTGGAATTGCATTACCAGCCGCGCCTGGACCTCGATGGCGGCCACATCGTCGGCCTCGAAGCCCTGGTGCGTTGGCGCCATGGCGAACGCGGCTTGTTGCCACCGAGTGAGTTCGTGCCGCTGGCCGAACAGAGCGGCCTGATCGTGCCGTTGGGCTACTGGGTGATTTCCCGGGCACTGCGGGACATGCAGGCCCTGCGCGAACGGGGGCTGGCGCCGTTGCACATGGCGGTCAACCTGTCGTTCCGGCAGTTCCAGGACAGCCAGTTGCTGCCGACCTTGAGCCGACTGATTGCCGAGCGAGGTGTCGAGGCGCAATGGCTGGAGTTCGAACTCACCGAAACCGCCGTCATGCGCCGCAGCGAACTGGTCAAGCAGACCATGGATGCCCTGGGCCGCCTGGGGGTGCGCTTCTCCCTGGACGACTTCGGCACCGGGTTCTCCTCGTTCGTGCACCTCAACAGCCTGCCGATCGCCTTGCTCAAGATCGACAAGAGCTTCGTCGGCGGCATGGAGCAGCGCGAAGAAAACCGCAAACTGGTGCACGCCATGATCAACCTGGCCCACAACCTTAACCTGGAGGTGGTGGCCGAAGGTGTGGAAACCCAGGCACAACTGGACCTGCTACGCGGTTTCGGTTGCGACCAGGTGCAGGGCTTCCTGATCAGCAAGCCGTTGCCGTTGCCGGAATTGGTTGAGTATTTGACGTTCGAGGGTGATCAGCACTCCACACACGACGTCGTGGTCTGACACAAAACCCTGTGGGAGCGAGCTTGCTCGCGATAGCGGTGTGTCAGTCAAAATAGATGTGACAGACCTATCGCCATCGCGAGCAAGCTCGCTCCCACAAAGGGATGGACTTCACTTGGCCTGAATGGCTTCGAAACCGGGCTGCCCAGCCTCACTGCGAATCATCCGCTTCATCTTCCATTCAAACGCCAGGGTCAGGCTCACGGCCGCGCAGGCCAGCCCCAGGGCCAGGCCCCACCAGACACCGGTCGGTCCCCAGTTCAGGTGGAACGCCATCCACCACGCCGATGGTGCGCCGATGAGCCAATAGCAACCCAGGCCCACCAGGAAGGTGGTCTTGGCGTCCTTGAGCCCGCGAATGCAGCCCATGGCGATGGTTTGCGTGCCGTCGAACAGTTCGAACCACGCCGCCACCGCCAACAGGCTCACGGCCAGGTTGATCACGTCGCGGAACGCCGGGTCATCGTGGTCCAGGAACAAGCCGATCAATTGATGGGGCAGCAGCCAGAACACCATGGCGAACGCCAGCATCGCGGCCGCGCCAAAGCCAATGCCGACCCGACCGGCCTGGCGCGCCCTCCATAGCTGCCCGGCGCCGTAGTGCTGGCCGATGCGCATGGTGATGGCGTAGGACATTCCGGCCGGTACCATGAACGCCACCGAGACGATTTGCAGGGCGATCTGGTGGGCCGCCAACGGCGTGCTGCCCATGGTGCCCATGCACAGCGCGGCGAACGCGAACAGCCCGACTTCCACCGCATAGGTGCCACCGATCGGCAGGCCCAGGCGCCACAGCTCCTTGAGGTATTGGCGATTGGGCCGCGACAGCCCATCCAGCAGCGGATAGGCACGGTAGGCCGGGTGCCGATGGATGTGCCAGGCCAGGGCCAGGGCCATGCAGTTGGCGACAATGGCCGTGACCAGGCCGATGCCCATCAGGCCGAGTTTTGGCAGGCCGAACATGCCGGTGATGAGCGCGTAGTTGAGCAGGAAGTTGGCCACCGTGCCGCCGAGGCTTATCACCATGACCGGCGTGGCCCGGCCAATGGCGCTGGTGAAGCCGCGCAGGGCCATGAAGCTCAGGTAGCCGGGCAGGGCGAACGGCAGCGCCAGCAGGAACTGTCCGGCGGACAACACGTTGGTTTCGGTCTGGCCGAACATCAGCAGCACGGGCTTGAGATTCCACAGCAGCAACCCGGCCATCAGCGCCATCAACCAGGCCAGCCAAAGCCCGGCCTGGGTCAGCCGGGTGGCGCCTTCGACATCGCCTGCGCCCTGGCGGATCGCGACCAGGGTGCCCACCGCAGCGATCACACCGATGCAGAAGATCGACACGAACGAATAGGTGGCCGCCCCGAGCCCGCCTCCGGCGAGGGCTTCGGGACTCAGGCGCGCCATCATCACGGTGTCGGTGAGCACCATGAGCATGTGCGCCAACTGCGAGGCAATCAACGGCCCCGCCAGCCGCAGGATGGCCCAGAGTTCGGTACGCACCGGATGCCGCATGATCATCACGCTCCATGTTCAAACAAGGCAGTAAAGCGACGATTCTCGGCGCTCTCGGCGGATTGCACAAAAGGATAAAAAAGATCGCTGGCATGATTAAAACTCATGCTGGATGGGTTTCTGGTAGGGTTTGCAGACCACGCCATGGAGCTTTTGCGATGTCCCGTCGTCTTCCTCCTCTTTATGCGTTGCGGGCATTCGAAGCCGCGGCGCGCTATAGCTCGTTCACCCGGGCCGCCGAAGAGCTGTCGATCACCCAGAGCGCCGTCAGCCGGCACATCCGCACGCTGGAAGATCACTTTGCCTGCCGGCTGTTCCTGCGCAGCGGCCGCAACCTGCAGTTGACCGAGGCGGCGCGGTTGCTGCTGCCGGGCGTGCGCGAGGGTTTCATGGCGCTGGAGCGGGCCTGCCACACCTTGCATGGCGAAGACGGCATCCTGCGCATGAAAGCGCCTTCCACGCTGACCATGCGTTGGTTGTTGGCGCGCCTGAGTCGCTTCCGGCATTTGCAGCCCGGTAACGAGGTGCAACTGACCAGTGCCTGGATGGACATCGATTCGGTGGACTTCAACGTCGAGCCCTTCGATTGCGCCGTATTGCTGGGCAACGGGCATTTTCCGGCGGACTGGGAGGCCAGTTTGCTGTTTCCCGAGGAATTGATTCCGGTGGGCGCGCCGAACCTGTTGAACGATCAGCCCTGGGATGTGGCGCGGCTGGCCAGTGCTGAGCTGCTGCATCCGACGCCGGATCGCCGGGACTGGCGCAACTGGCTGCAACGCATGGGGCTTTCCGACAAGGTCTCGCTCAAGGGTGGACAGGTGTTCGATACCCTGGAGCTGGGCATGATCGCGGCCGCACGTGGCTATGGGGTCTCCATGGGCGACCTGCTGATGGTGGCCGAGGACGTTGCCCAAGGGCGCCTGAGCCTGCCATGGCCGACGGCTGTCGCCAGTGGGGAACACTATTACCTGGTCTGGCCGAAAACCCGGCCGGGAGGTGAACGTTTGCGCCGGCTCAGCGACTTCCTCCAAGGCGAGGTCAAGGCCATGCAACTGCCTGATGTACAACGTCTAAGCTGAAACGTTGAAGTTGGCGTGCTAGCCACTGGGCATTAATCCGTGCAAACCGCTCAAGTATTTGGTTTTGCCGCCGAATCCGTGAACATGGAACCCTCGTTCAGAAAGGGTCTACTTACACCTCACCCGAATAAAATGCCGAGCGTGCGACGTGATCAGGATGATCCGGTCTCTCGGCCAGGAGCCGTCATGTCTCAACCCCGCGCCCGGATCGCCTCACAGCTAGGCCTTGCCCTTGCCGTGATACTGGCGATCGTGATCTCCGGCAGTACCGTCTTCGCCTTGCGTTCGCTGGACGCTGCCAACCTTGCCACCCGTGAAGAGCACTTGGCCAGCGAAGCGCGCCTGATGGCCGATCAGCTCAATACGTTCCACGGCACTTTGCGCGAGAGCACCCAGCGCTTGGCCGGTCTGTTCGAAAAGCGCTTCAGCGCGGGCCTGAGCGTGCATCCGGACCAGCCGGTGACGGTGGCGGGCGTACAAACCCCAGGCTTGAACCTGGGTAGCGAAGTGTTGAACAACAACTTCAAGGAAGTGGACGACTTCAAAGCGATGACCGCTGGGGTCGCCACGGTATTCGTGCGCAGCGGCGACGATTTCATCCGAGTCAGTACCTCCGTCAGCAAACAGGACGGTACGCGGGCCATCGGCACCGTGCTCGACCGCGCCGGCCCCGCCTACGGTCCGGTGATCAGCGGGCAGAGCTACATTGGTCGGGCCCTGCTTTTCGGGCGCTTCTACATGTCGCAGTACACGCCTGTACGTGACAGCAGCGGCAAGATCATTGCCGTGTTGTACGTAGGCTTCGACTACACCGATGCGCAGAACGCGCAGTTCGAAAACCTCAAGCGCTTCCGCATCGGCCAGACCGGCTCCCTGGCGCTGCTGGACGAACAAAACAAATGGCTGGTGCCGCCCGCCGGCGTGCAGGCGCTGGACAGCGCCACCACGGCCATCACCGGCTTGATCAAAAAGCCGGGCAAGGGCGCGTTCTGGGCCGATACCGCCGAAGATTTCTACAGCGTTGCCGTACCGTTCGAGGGTGGGCCGTGGGCGGTGGTGGCGAGCATGCCGAAAACCGAGATCCGCGCCGTGACCTGGAGCGTCGGTACGCAACTGGCCATTGGCAGTCTGCTGGCGATGCTGTTGGCGGTCGGTTCGGCAATGTGGTTGTTGCGTAGCAAACTGGCGCCATTGGGGGATCTGGTGCGCCAGGCCGAAGCGTTGGGCGCCGGCGATCTGAGCGTGCGCCTGAACGTGTCGAGCCATGACGAAATCGGTCAGTTGGCCCGTGCCTTCAACCAGATGAGCCAGGCCCTGTCGACCATGGTCGAGCACATCCGCAAGGCCTCCCAGGAGGTGAACAGCCGCGCCCAGGCCCTGTCCGGGTTGTCCAGCGGGGCGTACGAAGGCATGGAGCAACAATCCGGCGAAATCACCAGCATGGCCGGCGCGGTGGAAGAGTTCAGCGCGACCTCCCTGAACATTGCCGACAACATGGGCAACACCGAGCGCCTGGCCCAGGAAAACGCCCAGCAAACCCGCATTGGCCGGACCTCGATGGATGAAGCGTCGTCGTCCCTGGAGCAAATTGCCGGCGCGCTGAACAGCACGGCCACGGTCATCAATACCCTGGGCCAGCGTTCCCAGGAAATCGGCGGCATCGTGGGGGTCATCACCTCGATTGCCGAGCAGACCAACCTGCTAGCCTTGAACGCGGCCATCGAAGCTGCCCGGGCCGGCGAGCAGGGCCGTGGTTTCGCCGTGGTGGCCGATGAAGTCCGCAGCCTGGCGTCCCGCACCCGTCAGGCCACTGACGAAATCTCCGGCATGATCAACAGCATCCAGCAGGAAACCGGCAATGCCATCAGCACCATGGAACAGGGCAACCTGTTGATGCAGGAAGGCCTGTCGCGCAACGCCAATGTGGCCTCGGCCCTGGCGCGAATCGACGAGCAGAGCCGTTCGGCTGGCCAGCAATTCGCGGCGATCACCACCGCCACCCAGGAACAAAGCAGCACCGCGACCCTGCTCAGCAGCAACCTGCAAAGCATCGCCATGGCCAACAGCGAGCAGCGCCAGGTGGTCTCGAACCTGGCGGTCACCGCGAAGGAACTGGAAAAACTGGCCCAGGACCTGCGCCAAGAGGTTGATCGGTTCCGCTGAAGCCTCCTGTCACAAGCCCGCTCCCAGAGATTTGCGGTGGAAGCGGGCTTGCTCACAATTGGGGCTGCCCAGCCAACATCGTCTCAATCTGACCCAGCGCCATCGCGAGCGAGCTCGCTCCCACAGTTTGATTGCCAGTGCATACCAAACCCGGGCCACCCTCGATTCCCTGTGGGAGCGAGCTTGCTCGCGATGACGGCTGCCCAGCCAACATCACTTCAATCTGACCCACCGCTATCGCGAGCAAGTTCGCTCCCACAAATCGCTGTCGATCATGTAGGCGTGATTTTTTAAGGGTATTGCTGTTTTTAAGCTTGCTGAAACGTTTCTTCAAGTCTATAAAAACCGCACAACTCCAATAAAAGGTCGCGTCCATGACTCCGCTCAAACTCCTCGTTACCCTTGGCGCCTTGGGCGCTGCCTCCCAGGCGATGGCTTGGGATTATGTCCTGCTGGATACCGATAAAGCCGCCCAACCCTGGCAAATCACCAGCCAGCAGCTCGGCGTGAAAACCGACAAACCTTTCTCCGTGACGATGCGCACCCTGCACGGTGGCCGGCAAGAGGGCGTCAGCATCGTTGATATCGACAACGGCACCCTGAAGCTTTCAGTCGTCCCGACCCGTGGCATGAATGTGTTGCAGGCGTCGGTCGGGAATGTGCGCATGGGGTGGGATTCGCCGGTCAAGGAAGTGGTCAACCCGGCGTTCATCGAGCTCAACGGCCGAGGCGGCTTGGGTTGGCTCGAAGGCTTCAACGAGTTGGTCACCCGCTGCGGCTACGAATGGGTCGGCCATCCCGGCATGGACAATGGCGAGCTGCTGACCCTGCATGGCCGCGCCGCCAATATTCCGGCCAATAAAGTCACCTTGCACATCGATGAAAAACCGCCCTACGCCATCACCCTGCGGGGCGAGTTGAAGGAGCAGGCGTTCAAGAAGGTCGATTTCTCGGTGCAGACCGAACTGGTCACCGAGCCAGGCAGCGTGACGTTCGCACTCAGCGACACGCTGACCAACAACGGCGATTACCCGAAGGAATACCAAGCGCTCTACCACAGCAATTTCAGCACGCCTTTCCTGGAGCAGGGCGCTCGTTTCGCGGCACCGGTCAAGCAGGTCTCGCCGTTCAACGACAAGGCCAAGGGCGACTTGCCGGATTGGCAAACCTACCGAGCCCCGACCAAGGATTACGACGAAACCGTCTATAACGTCGTGCCCTACGCTGACGCCAAGGGCGATACGCTCACGGTCCTGCACAACAAGGCCGGCAGCCTCGGTGTGTCGGTAGGCTTCAACACCAGCACGCTGCCCGTGTTTTCCCTGTGGAAAAACACCGATACCCAAGGCCAGGGCTACGTGACCGGGTTGGAACCAGGCACCAGTTTTTCCTATAACCGCCGGTATCAGCGGCCACTGGGCCTGGTGCCTACGATCGGGCCGAAAGAGCACAAGCAATTCCAGATCCACTACAGCCTGTTGGCGGACAAGGGCGCTGTGGATAAGGCGCTCAAGCGCATCGATGCGATCCAGAACGGTCAAAAAACCGAGGTCCGGGAAACACCGTTGGTAGACCTGAGCAAGCCGTAAAGCGGTTCACGCCGACGCCGGCCGATACTGCAATGCTTCGGCCAGGTGCTCGCGGCGAATGTTCCCCGCTTGCTCCAGGTCCGCCAGTGTCCGGGCGACCTTGAGCAAGCGGTGGGCGGCGCGCAGCGACAGGGTCAGCCGCTCGCAGGCGGTTTCCAGCCAGGTTTCATCGGTTGTGGATAACTTGCAATGCCGGCGCAACCCCGGTAGATCGAGGAAGGCGTTGGCGCAGCCCTGGCGGCGGTGCTGGCGTTCCCGGGCTTCGGCCACGCGCTCGGCGACCGTGGCCGTATCGTCCCCGGGTTCGAGCCTGGGGTTCAATGCCGTGGCTTCCCGGGCGACGGTCAGGTGCAGGTCGATACGGTCCAGCAACGGGCCGGAGAGTTTGTTGCGGTAGCGCTGCACCATCTCCGGTGTACAGGCACAGCGGCCGCTGGGTTCGCCGAGATAGCCACAGGGGCAGGGGTTCATCGCCGCCACCAGTTGGAAACGGGCAGGGAAGCGCACTCGGTCCCGGGCGCGCGAGACCACGATGTGCCCTGACTCCAGCGGTTCTCTCAAGACCTCCAGCACCTTGCGGTCGAACTCCGGCAGTTCATCCAGAAACAGCACGCCATGGTGGGCGAGGGTGATCTCCCCTGGCTGCGGTTTTGACCCGCTGTCGGCTTCCTAAATAGCTGCGAAAGCACTAGGCTAGAGGCCGCGAGGTACGGTTTCTGATTGCGTAAATAAATGCGAAAAACTTTCAAATTGGATGCGACAGGATTGAAAATGCCTCGAAATAGCTGCGACCAGCCTAAGCAAGTCCGCCCTATCAAGCCGACACGTCGCAGCGTTTCAGGTTTCTTGCCGTTTCGCGGCGCAGGTGGCGTGCCGTACGAGTCACTGCTTGAGCGCGACTTCTTAAAGCGAATGAGGTTTTCTTATCGGGTCGAGTCAGTGGTTGCCCAGCCAGTCCGTGTCGACTTTGTTGATTCGCGAGGGCGCGATTTGACCTACACCCCTGACTTTCTGGTGCATTACCGCCAGCCGGCGGGCGTTAGCTACATGGACTACATCAAGCCGATGCTGGTCGAAGTGAAGCCCGCCTATGAGTGGCGAAATAACTGGCGCACCTGGCTTGGGAAATGGAAGGCAGCGCGCCGCTACGCGCGGGAAGAGGGCTGGACCTTCAGCATCTATGACGAGTCGCGCATTCGTGGGTTGCCTCTCGATAACATCACGTTCCTGGAACGTTTCGAGCGCTTGGACTTTGATCGTGAAGACATTGAGATGGTCCTGAAGACGCTTCAGGAAATGGAATTTGCGCCTGTGCACTATCTCTTGGCTCGCCATTTCAAAGGCGTGTACCGAGATCGTGGTGTCGCGCTGTTCTGGCACCTTATCGCTACTGGCCGGGTGGAGTGCGATATCACCGAGCCGCTGAATGAATACCTTGAACTCTGGGTGGCTACGCCATGAACATTTATGAAATCGACACGGATGAGCACTTCACCCCATACGAACCCTCCAGAGAGCGTGTCTTGGTTGAAGTCGGGGAAATGGTTAGCTGTGACAAGCAAATCTTTCGAATCGTCCAGCTACTCGACTTTCAGAACGTCGTCGGAGTAGAAGTCGAGACCGGCCGCAGCGTCTCACTCCGCATTTCCGAACTCCAACCTGTCGCGCAAGACCGAGTCGACGGCCTGTACGTGAACTACGACATCTCGACGATCAGCTCGGATGAATGGGCAATAGCGCAACAGCGGTTCTCAGCCATCAAGCCCTTACTGCGCGCTTCGATCTTGCCCAGAGCGAGCGTAGAGGAGAGAGCCAAAGAAGTAGGTGTTGATACTGCCACTCTCTATCGGTGGCTGGATCGGTATCAAAGTTGGCACGAAGTGCTTGCGCTCGTGCCGCGCAAGCGGGGTTGGCAATCCGGTAATAGCCGATTGACTGCACAAGCCGACAAACTCATTGATGAAGTGATCGAGCAGCACTACCTGACAATTCAGCGGCGAACTGTCCAATCGACCATTGCCGAAATCGAGTCACAGGCCAAGGCGCAGGGAATTAAGCCCCCCAGCGCATCCGCTATCAGGGCAAGGATCAAGCGTATTCCTGAGAAGATCAAACTGCGTAGACGCGGATATGCTGATCAAGCTCGTAATCGGCATACACCCTCAGTTGGTAAGTTTCCAGGCGCCGATTACCCGCTGGCGGTCGTTCAAATTGATCACACCCCGATTGATCTGATAATTGTGGATGATCGGCATCGCAAGCCCATTGGACGTCTGTGGCTAAGCCTAGCGATCGATGTGCACTCGCGCATGATCACTGGCTATTACCTTGCCCTTGAGGAACCTTCCGAAATTTCCGTCGGCATGTGCGTTGCCCACTCTATCCTGCCAAAAGAGGCGTGGCTGAATCTTCACAACGTTCGCGGTGAATGGCCAGTGTGGGGTTTCCCTCGAATGGTCCATACCGATAACGGACCTGACTTCCAGGCAGAAAATTTTCGTCGTTCGTGCGCAAATTACAATATCGAAAACCAATTCCGCCCGGTAAAGCGGCCTAAATACGGCGGCCATATTGAACGCCTGCTCGGTACGTTCATGAGAGAGCTACATGAACTGCCAGGTACCACGCACAGCAGCGTTCCCGATAGAGACGGCTACGATTCCGACAAGCATGCTGCACTCACGATGGGTGAGTTTGAGGAGTGGCTGGTTCGAACGATCATTCTGTATCACAACCGACCCCACTCAGCGCTTTACATGAGCCCTTCGCGCAAGTGGCATTTAGGTTTCTTCGGGAGCCGTGAAGCCGATGCGTTGGTGAGTATTCCGCCTCGACCTGCGGATCCTCTTACGGTGCAGCTGGATTTCATGCCCTCGTACCGCCGGACCGTTCAACATTATGGCGTCCAGCTGGATGTGTACTATTACTCGGAGGCATTGCGTCACTGGATCGGTACGACGGACCCAGAGACTGCCCAGGCGCGTAAATTTGTATTCAGACGGGACCCTCGCGACATTAGCGTTATCTGGTTCTACGATCCTGTCCTGAAACAATATTTCCGGGTGCCGGTGGCGAACCAGGCGTTCCCTGCAGCTACTTTGTGGGAATTCCGAGCGGCCAAGAAACAAGCTGTTGATGAAGGTCGAAAGCACATTGACGAGGCTTTGATCGGCAGATTGATTTTGGAGCGTCGCCAGATCGTCGATGGGTCATCCGCAAGCACTAAGAAAGCGCGCCGTGAAGCTCAGAAGCACAAGGTACATAGTAAAAATGCGACCCCGGCGCAGCCTGTCAAAGCGCCGATGCAAGCCATGCCTTCCATCTCTACAAGCGAAGGGTTACTGCTTGATGATGTTGATCTGATCGGTGATATCCAATGACTGAGTACGCACACCTGCACGCCGATTTCAGGCCAGTGCTGCAGCTATCAGCTCGGGAGCGTATTCGCTTCATGGGTGAACCTCGGTGGATCGGCTACAAGGCAGCACATCACATATTGGATAGCCTTGAATGCCTGCTCGAGGCGCCCAAGCGCCCAAGGATGCCGAACATGCTCATTGTCGGTGATTCGAACAACGGGAAAACGACGATCGTCAGGCATTTTGAGAAGATGCATGGGCAAGGTTATGTGGACGAGAACTCGGAGGCGGTGCGACCGATCATCGTGGCCGAGGCACCGCCCTCTGCTGAGGAGAAGGACCTATACATCGCCATCCTCGATCGCATGTGGATGCCTTACAGAACGACCGATTCAAAGGTAACGCTTCGGTTTCAGGTGATCCACGCGTTGCGCGAGCTAAAGGTACGCATGCTGATCATCGATGAAGTGCACTCAATGCTCACCGGCTCCGCTATGAAGCAGCGTGAGGTCATGAACGCGCTAAAAATGCTGTGCAACACCTTGGTAATCCCGGTTGTTGGTGTAGGAACGCCGGACGCTGTGCAGATCCTGCACCTGGACCCGCAGCACGCAAGCCGGTTTGATGTAATCAAACTGGAAACGTGGAAGTTAGACGCCGAATTTCAGCGAATGCTGAAAGCTTTCGAAGCCGTGCTACCGTTGAAAAAGCCGTCGGCTATCTACAAGCCTGAGCTGGCTCAGCTGATCCATTCCGTTTCAGGCGGCAATACTGGAGACCTGCACGGTCTGTTACTCGAGTGCGCCACGGAAGCCATCAATTCTGGGAAGGAATGCATTGATCGGCAACTGATTGAGGCTAAGTCGTGGAAGCGACCTACACGTGGCATCAGGGAGCGCGTTGTCTAAATCCTCGTTGGCCACTTAGTCCTGAGATGTTGCCTGATGAGCTGTTCTCTTCCTGGCTAGTGAGAACAGCGCATGCCCATAGGTGCTTGCCCAGCACGTTGACCGGCATCGTATGGCCTGATGCTCAAGCGTGGAAAGTTGACCTTGATCGTAGGCATTCCTGGACAAACATGGAGGTCTTGTCCAGCATGACCGGCCTCCAGGTCCCCTCACTCCTGGCCTCTACGCTTTGGCCTATCGTGCAAAAATTGCACCCCAACGGTGTAGCTGAGCAGACAGCGCATCTGCCCTGGATTTTGCCGCTCGGTTGTCGGAACCGATCTCACGCAGGCGGGCTGCTCTGCTGTCCTTGTTGCATGACGGACACCATTCCTCATTATCTTTTGCAGTACCGCCTGGCGTGGCACACAGTCTGTCCTCGCCATCGCACTTTGCTTATTGATCGGTGCTTGCGGTGCAGTTCGGCCCTCCAGCCAAATCGCCTTCGTCCTGATCGTCCCTTATCCGTGTGCCACCACTGTGGCCAGTCATTGGCTGACGTTTCGCCCGAGCCCATTGTGAAATCAGCTTTGGCGTTTCAGAGCTTTGCGGACTCAGCCAGTCAATCGACAGCGCTTTACGGTCTGACTTCATTGAGCTTTGCGGAGTGGATGTGCATTGCTCGGGTCATGGTCAGCTTTCTCAAGAACGTAACGCGCAATCCTACGACCAAATCGCAACTGTTCTGCCAGGCGATGGGTTTGGATCTTTCACAGCTGAAGCCATCGTCGCTCGGATTGCCTTTCGAATACGCAACGCCTGCCGAGCGTGCTGGGTTGTTGGGGCAGGCTTGGGTGATAATGCAGGCAGGTCCGGAGCGTTTTCTGGAGCTTGCGGGTGAGGTTGAGTTGCCTGTGACGATATTTCCGGTCCGGGGGATTGGAGGATCGCCGATTCTCGCGCAAATGGTCTCAGTACTCGTGCAGCATACTCGACACCAGTCAGGTCGGCTAAGTCGCAGGCAGACACGCGAGCCCCTCGAAGTTTGGCGTATGTGGAATCGATTGCAGAGAAGGACGCATAGAAATGGCATCTCATGACACACCCACTCCGTCGGGCTGCCACGGCTGCGGCGGCGAGATGGCCAAAGCCAAGAAGGTGCATGCGAACAAGCGCTACTGCGAGACATGCTACGCACGGCTCTTCAAACGGCGAATGTGTTCTAGCTGCGGGCACTTCGCTCGACTTCCGATTTTTGATCAGTCGGCACACTGCTCAGCCTGTGAGCGCGCCGAACCTTGCGTACGATGCGCAAAAGTGGATTTTAAAATAGGCCTACGTACGCAATACGGTCCAGTGTGCAAGCCGTGTCGCCCTTATTTCAACGTCCCGGAGCCATGCGAGGTGTGCGGCAGGCTTTCCCAGCGACTGGCTCGGAGCAAGTCGACAGGACTGCGCAGATGCCCGAGTTGCAGTGGCCCTGCGAAGGGGACTTGTCCACGCTGCCGGCGTCATCGCGTATTAATCAGTGGACAGGACGGCTCCACTGCTTGCGAACTTTGCACTGTTGCGATCTCCCACCCGTGTGATACATGCGGCAAACAGATGCCTGCTGGTCGCGGCCGCGAATGCGAAATATGTGAGTGGCTACGCGTTTTTCATAAGCGGTTAGCGATCAACGTCAAAGGTTTCAGCAGTGACCACATCACTGAGCTGTTCAGTCAATTCGGGGAATGGTTCCTAGCGAGTGTAGGGGCACATAAAGCTGCGCTGAACATCAACGTTCACTACCGTTTTTTTGCAGTACTCGACTCGAACTGGAGTGCGGCACCTTCCTACGAACAACTCCTGCAGCATTTCGGTGCGGCAGGGCTGCGCAAGGCCGAAAGTCCAATGCGGTTTTTGACAGAAACTGGTGTGGTTACTGTCGATGTGCAGCTGCGCGATGAGCACACAGAGCATCGCCGCCTTGCGGCAATTTTGTCGGAGCCTTCCAGCAGATGGTCGGCTCAGTTGCTTAACGAGTATGTCAGCGTCTTGAAGGCGAAAATGGAACAAGGCCTTACAGATCTGCGGTCAGTCCGGCTAGCCGCCCGCGCCGCCGTTAACTTGCTCGAGAATGCTCAACTGAAATTGGGGGAGTTGCCGGCTCAGAAATCGTTACAGTCTTTCTGGCGAGGCTCACCAGGCCAGGTTGCGGCAGTCGCTGGTTTCATCGGCCATTTAAATAGGCGTCACGGACTCGAACTGCAAGTGAAGCCTGATGCGCGCTGGTTGTCTCAGGCGAGACGGCAAAAAGCAGAGCGTGAGCTGGTGGCAATGTTAAGTGAACCTGCCGAGGGCGACTTCGAGGGACGTTGGATCGTGAAGGCGCTCGCCTATTTTCACGATGTGACGAGGGCAAGTCGGAAAAAACTGGTTTTCCAGCGGCAGGACTACCGAGACGTCGCTGGCTACAGCGTTACCCATGAGGAGAAAAATCTTTGGGTGCCGTCAGCTAGCAGTTATCGGCGAGGCGAGCATCCAGGATGAGTCAATCAAGCGTCACTCCCATTTCCCTAAATACGTTAATCAAACGGCTTCGATAAAGCACTTTTGCATCCCTCTGGTGATGCTTGAAGATCTTGGCGTTGGGCGGGAAATACCTGTGCATGTGTATGAACCTGCCCATGACGTATCGCACCCGCGAGCAAATCTCCTTGACGAATTCTTCAAACTCTTCGGGGCTGTGGACGTGTGACCTCATGAGCACGCCAGAGTATTCAGCCTTGTTAGGATTGATCGGCTGAACCTCGAAACAAAAGTAGTTTTTTCCATCTATCACAATGCGCAGTACCATTAATCCCCGACACTTACCGGTTTTGCGATCCAGGTATACCCATCCTAGGGCAGATTTGTCCTCCGGTTCCCAATCAGGTGTTGGCCGCAACAAAATGGCCCTCGGAGGACCCTGATCCCGGAACTTCGGAGGTGTGTACCAATTCACCTTCGTCACTCGACTTGGGTTAGCCGCCATGATCGATCGGAATGCATTCCAGATGTCATTAAGGAAGCCATGCGTTTCGAGTTCGACATCGACATCGGGATCGGGATCGGCGACATGCTCTAGCTTGCCGATGTTCTTGCCGGAACCGGTTTCTTCTCCGGATGAATGCGAGTTCGCCTCTGAAGGGCGCGGGCCGAGGCGCCCACGGTTGGCTTTGATCACTTCCTTAATTTTTTTAACTTTGCGTTTTTCGCCCAAAGTTTTGAAAGGTGGCGTTTTAACGATAACGGTTTCGGAGTGGTTGTCTGGCTCGGCATGGGAATGCTCAGTTAAGAATTCTTCGGCCTCGGCCGTTCGGACCGGCCTGGGGAGCACTATCCGTCCACCATCCTCACCTTCGCTGCTGTCGAAGTTCTTGCGCTGCCATTCAATTTCTTGCCCGGCCGGTTGAGAGGAGCCAATCAGATTTAGGCACAGGAAGGTATTACCGTTATTGATCCATCTGCCTCGACACTGGAGCTGCCCTTTGCCCCGAAACCAGGGGGGCGCCTCCATGAATATCTGCGACAACGGATCTTGCGACGTAAATTGTGCATTCACGTGCTTGATACGGTCTTCTGTGTAATCGTCGTAGAGCAGGTGCGCGAGAAAAACCGCATCATAGTTGCGCATTTTCCTGGATGGCCTGACTAACCATCGATGCTCTTCACGTCGCTCATCATCATAAAAAACGGATTTAACGTCGGACCAACGCAACGTTGCCAAGGCTCGGCAAATTTCCATATTCCTGGCGTAAGCACGCACGAAGTATTCAGTGCATGGAATGAGCAAATTCTTGTTGCCACCCAGCTTGAAGTCGATCACGCGAGAAAGATCGTGCCGGTACTTCAGAGGGTATTCGTCATGATGGAAAACGTTAGCCCTATCTTGCTTTAGCAAGTCGGCTCTTGACGTCAGCGACCACCCTGACTCGTTGAAGTCCACATCAAATATCCGTGCGGGTGAGGCTAGATTCGTATCGGAGATACATTTGCCGTTACGCCAAATGGTGCCTTTTCGATAATGAGGCAAGCTGCTGAGTGGCACTGTGGCCGAAGTCCAGGGGCCTGGCACATCGTTGAACAGCTGTCTGAAATGCACCTTGGCTAAAGGGATAGTTCGGGTGGGCCTTCCTGGGCGAATAGGACCGTACCACCAGACCAAGTGATCGCCTTTTAGGCTTTCGACAGAGCTATCGGGATGCCGGAGATTAGCGCGAGAGTACGACAAATCAATGCGTTGAAGCTGTCCAGCCAAACCGATACTCCCGTCATGTTAGATCGCCATGATTAAGAGTCTACCGGTTTGCTTTCTCTCCCGCGACGCAAAAGTGGCGCCTATTTGATGACGTTTCGCGGCCTGCAAATTTGGTAACGCTTTCCAATTCAAATGATTGGCTGGAACGCCTTACGAAGCTTTTCCCTTTGCTCTTGCCGATACTCCTACAGCTTTCAGGTTGGCGCCGTTAAGCCTTCTTTCAAAATATACAGCCATGCAATTCACGCTGTATCGGCTTCGCCGGCAGAGGTCTGGATTTCACTACGTGCTGCTCACGATCTGTCAGGTCCTAATGTGCCCTCGCGAGCTTGATTGCAAACCGCACCCCACCTTCGACGTTCTTGACGTGAACGTCGCCACCCATCTTTTTTACATACTGCTTGGCAACGAACAGCCCTAAACCCTGATGTTCACCGTCCGAGTCACGGCTGCTCACGCCGTACTCGAAGATTTCGTCAATCAGATCAGGCGGGATCTGTGGCCCCTGATTACCTACCTCGATTAAAACCCAGCTTGCGTCGGCGAACACCTTGAGAGTGATTTCCGTTCCCTGATTTCGGAACTCTTTGGCGTTATTCAGGATTGCGGTCAGTAATGCTTCCAGCATGTCGCCGTCGGCACTGACATACAACGAGCCGGAAGAATGAGCAAAGGTAATCCCATCACTGGATTCGGCGGCATTTTCCAGATACTCAACCACGTTTTCTTTGGTGAGGTGGCCACGAGATGCGCTAATCGCTTCCTTGGGGCCGAGCGACTTTCCGGAACTCGGCGCCGTAGGGTTACCGGAGAGCATTTTTAAGGCATAGGACATTCGCTTAAGGCTCTTAGCACTGGGATCGTCGGGTTTATTGTGACGTATCAGCAGCTCTTGCAAGGGAGACTTGATTTCATGGCCAATGGCGCGAAGGATATCGCTTTCATTCTTGGCGTTCTCCAGCGCCTCTCGCCCATATGTGGTAATAGATTTGTGCAAATCTTCAATACTTGCCCATAGCACGCCCACTTCGTCATGCTGATTTAAGATCAAGTACGGTAACTTGAAATCATCCGCATCCGAGTAACGCCCTCGCATATAGATAGTGTTACGCCTGACCTTATTCAGAGGTGCCAGTACATAGTGGTGAATCGCGAAACCACTTATCACCAGGAGAGTGCCGAGGATCGCTGCAAACGCCAAAATTGCTTTTGCTGCAGCGCTCCACCCGCCTAATACCAAGGCAGGGTTTCCGCTCAACTCTATCCTGCCGCCATTGGAGAGTACGACGGCTTTCTGAGTAGCAATCGAAGGCGTCACCAGCTCAACGACTCTGTTGGCCAAGCGTGCCAGCGCAGAGCGGCTTTCATTGCGGCCTCCGTGGTTACCGGCAAACACCTCGATAGGCTCACTTCCGGGAGAAGCAATGAAGCGAAGGCTTTCTCCTGGTGACAAGTACTGCGACATGGACTCAAAAGAGAATACAGGTCGCTCGTTGGTTTCTAGGCCATTCATGAGTATCTGGCCTTGCCCGTCACCGATAGGTCCAAGCAATTTTAACGCGACTCTCGCCTGAGAAATGTCTTCAGGAGGCCAGATGGTCTGCGTCTCCGGCGCTTCGAGGTAAGCATACAAGGGTAATTGAAGAATGAACTCGTAGCTGCTGACCGCTCCTTCAGGGGTCAGGTGAGCCAAAATACGACCCTTGATATCACGCTCACGGGTAAAATCATCTGCCCCTTGCTTGGTGGTTTTGAAACCAGCAATGCTCCACGCTGGAGAGAACAGCTTGGCGGTCGAAGCATCCGCTCGGCGTACCGGATCGAAGGTGGCAACAAAGTGGCTGGTGCGACCCCGTGCGGTCACCGCGACGCTGAAGTGGTGGGCCTTGAAGGGGGATTTCGCATAGGTCGGTGAAGTCAGCTCGCTGTCGACATGAAACGTACCGCGAAGATACACTAGCGCACCATAATCGCGATTTTCTAACACCCCAGCGCACAGTTGATCGCGTGAATCCTTCAGGGTTTTGAAGCTGCAGCCTAGAAGCGGCTTGAGATCTTCGACATGTCCAGGAATGACATTGATAAACTCAAGAGGCAATTTTGCCACGGGTATACCGTGCCCATCTGAAGACTGCTCTCCGAAGTTAGAAAAGGCAATGTTACCCTCCAAACTTTCGAACTCAGCCGCGACACGTTGTAACGTTCTCTGAATGGCTGCCTGGTATTGCTGTGCTACTGAAACATAGCTGAACCGCAACACTGCAATCGTGCCAAAAAAAACCAGCAAGACCATGCCGGTCATAATGCCCACGATCAACACCCGAGCCTTGGCTCGGTAAAGATTCCCTTTTAACTTGTTTAAGGATTGACGCAGTCTTGCCATTGCACACCTTTCATCCTGATTACTACGACATGATCCGGCGATTCACCCACCTCCTCTAAGGCGTCACGTATATTCTTAACATGCTGACGGATAGCTTCAGGGTTACGGCCTGATTTCACCAACTCGAAAAAATCGGCATATGGGACATAAGAGCCTCTGCGTTCGTAGAGCCGCCAGAGAATATTCTTGGCCGTCTGAGGAATATTCAACGCTTTATTCTTGAAGCGCATTCTTGTAGTGGATTGGTCGTATGTAATCAGCGCTTCCTTATCCTCCACACTCGGTCCAGTCTGGGCCCTGAGCACCCGCAGTACCATTTCGACAAACTCTTGACCGTCCGGAGGAATGGGTTTTTCCATGTAGTCCCAAACATCCAGTTGGCGCATGACACCACGATACAATGAGGCATCAAGTCCGGAGACCACCATGACCGGTGACTTGTGGTTACTTATATTTGTTCGCAGTATTCCAACACCAGCATTTTTCTCCGGCAGCAACTCGATGTCCAAGACAATTAAACTAAAAGCCGTTTCTACAATCGCCTTCTCGGCGCTTTCTCTATCAAAGAATTGATGAACTTCAATGTCCTTGGCAATGCTCTTGCAAAACCCAGCAAGGGCATTATTCGTGTCAGGAGAATCTTCAATGATTGCAATCTTTTTCATGCTTTTTACCTCGTGCGCATAATGGGCTAGGGTATCAGCTCTACAACCCCCACAGCTCCGCATAAACGTGAGAGTTTGCTCACGTTTGAGGCTGAAAACTTGCATTGGCTAGCAAAAACCTCTCAACGCGGTGGAGGAACAAGCGCCCGGTAATGGATCCAATTGTTAGCGCCTAGCCCACTAACGACTCCTTGCGTAGCCTTCAGTTCAAGCCAATTACGGCCCACAACATGCGCCATTACCGCGCTTGTTCATTAATTCGCAACTGATCCGAGGTTCACATGGCTGCACATTATGAGATTTTCCGCTCCTCCCAGAACAACCAGTATTACTTCCACTTGAAAGCGCCGAATGGCGAAATCATCCTAGCCAGCGAGGGGTATCTCCAGAAATCTGGCTGCGAGAACGGGATTGCTTCCTGCAAAGCGCATTCGCCGTACGATCAGTACTACGATAAACGCGTTGCACAGAACCTGCGCCCGTATTTCGTACTGCGTGCTGCGAATAATCAGATCATCGGCACCAGCCAGACCTACAGCTCGGCCTACGCCCGCGACCAGGGGATCGTCGCAGTAAAGACCTATGGCTCGACCGCCACCACCATCGATCTGACCTAATGCTCTGAACGGGCCGCATCATCGCGAGCGGCCCTTCGACTCCTCCAATTACATTTCTGTCCGGAGCCAATCATGACTAGCTTCACCGTGTCGTATGACCTCATAAAAAATAAGGACTACAAGCTGTTGATCGATGAACTCAAACGTCTCGGGGCGCATCGCTCGCAAGAGTCCTTTTGGCTGGTGGCCGATAACGGCACCGCAAAGGGCTTGCATGACCACCTCAGGAATTTCATGGATGGCGACGACAAACTCTGGGTATCCGAGCTGACGCGCAACCATCACTACGCCCAAGCCAACAGTGGCACCAATGCCTGGATCGCGCAGAACCCGCCTGCCCGCTAGTTAACTGCGGATTGCGGTTGTGGCGGCAACAAGCCTCGACGGATCGGGGCTATGGGCGCTCTGTACGTTAGCCCGCTGAAGGGTGGCCTTATCAATATGTTGGATCGCGGGAGATAAAGACGTTCGCAAGCCCGCGCTGCGTCTGGGGTTTCTGAATCAACGGTCGTTTGCACGCCGACCGTGCCAGTTGCATCTATTTCGAGATAGTTGCAACTATTGCGAAATGTCACAGCTCTATTCCCCATTACTGGAAGAATGCGATGCCGTAAACCATTGTGCTCCCAAATCGGATGCTCTCGACGTGCGTGAGTAAGCCATTTTTGCGGCGTTCGACATCACAAATTGATTGGGGGTAATCGTCACCGATTGAGGTACTAGATCCTTAATGCGGCATAACCTGGTCCTTACGCCAAATGGTTCCTGCTATTGCTGCAGGCTTAAAGTTGGTGAGTCCGGCTGCGCCCAGTGGCGAAGTGGCTTGCAACGGTGGATCAAGGGTGAGCGTCTGTCCGGTGCTGCTGAGCTGCAGCTGAGTGAAGTACACGTCGTGTGAGTCGTTGACCCTGTTGACTTGACGCCCGAACAGACGGCTACCTCTTGGGATAGCCACGTTCTCGTAGTCGTCATAAACATTCTCATAGAGCATTGCCGATACATAATCAGGATCGACACGCTCCAACGTCAGGTTTAGAAAGGTGCCCTGCGCCACCTCGTACGGTTCGCTCACCACCCGCGGAGTCAGTACTGCCGGCTGTTGGGCCTGCGCAACACCCGAAAAAATCATGGCCTGGACCATCGCCAAGGCCCAAATGAGTTTTTTACTTTCCATCAATAACTCCAGTAACACACACATGAAATGCCTTCGCGCGCACATAGTGGTGTCGACGACCTGTGACGTCCCTGTTCAAGCACTTGGCCGCTAATGAAGCCAGTCGGCCAATGCGCGCATTTGGGTAGTGGCATTACGATATCTCGGCCGGTTTAGGAAGGCTACGACACTTTACTACCGCCTTACGAGCCATGAGCTCAAAGGGTCATTCCCTCTGTGCCCTGAGTGAGCAGTTCCTCTACTCGACGCGTTCCAGGAGTGGTGGAAAGCATTTCGAAGGGGGTTTTGCCTGAAAATTGCGATTTCGGTTTGGAGAGCCAGCGCGTGGCTTTTTCAATGTCCCCGAAGAGGATCTCGGCAAGGCTGATGATGTGAGCAATCCTGAAGATGTAGTCGCTTTCACTTAGGGTTGAACGCTCGCCGCTCGAAAACTTGTGCTGCAAATCAATGTTGAGTAACCCGAAGTCAACGAGTGCTTGGACACTGTTCGCGGTGAAACCCGATTCGACCAGATCGTGAATCTGTTGATCCGTGGCGTCGATAGGAATGTGGAGGAGAGATTTTAGGCCGCTGCGATAGAGGCGCGATGCACCTGTGCGCGACTCTTGTCTATCACTCACTGGGCTGGGGGATGATTCAGCGACAGGCCTGAGTTCGATAGAGCCGTTCACGACCGTAATCAGTAGTCGATCTCCAATCACCAGCCCCATTTGATTCAACAATTCATGAGGAAAATTGACGATGATATCGCCGGTGCCATCGTTGGGATCTTCGCAGCGTACCGTCCAGACCTCACGCTTATCCATAATCGTTAACCTCGAACGTGCTTGTGTCGATGTGTTTATCCGCAGGGGAATCATTGCCCCGAGAGTGCACTGAGATCATCGACGGTGATCACCTGCCGCTTTCCCCTACCAAGCAGCACGTACACGGTATTTTTTGTGAGGAAAAAACTTGGCGCCTCATAGCTTGTTTGAAAGGAGCTGCGCACCCAATCACTTGGCTGGTAACGTCTACGGCTGTCCAGCACAACGCACGATGCATAAACCACCACCGGCTCTAAGCCTCGCGAGCGAAGAGCATTGAGTTCCTCGTCGCCTACATGGAGGTCCAGAATCGTCCATTGGCTCACCAAGCAAAATGGACGCGGTGAAAACTTTTCGTGAGCCGTGATTGCAGCCTCTTGGGCAGACAAGTTACAGCCGTCCACCGGCGTGTGTTGCCTGTCAAAAAAAGCTGCGAGCTGTGTAAGGTTCATCCGCCACCTCTCGCGAATTAACGCTGCTGTGCGCACATTTTGCGCTCTCCCTCCGCGCTTAAAGCAACCGTTGGTCACCGGAATAGCGCTAGGCTCCTGGCGATTCATTTCCCAAGCGTCCTGTGCCGTGCTTACCTGTGCCGTGCTTATAGGCCGCGAGTTGGAAGGCAGGATCTGCTGGCGCTGGGTTGACCATGGCCAGTGGCTCATTCCTGGCAGATACCTTTGGCTCACGTGAACCGAGCCCCGGCGGCGGAGCCGCGTTGTCTCGGCCCTTCTGGCTTCGACTCTCTTGCTTTCGGCGAGAAGTTGGCCTACGCATTCTGTTTGACTCTGTGCCGGGGGCGGTGAGCGGTCAACCTGCAAGTGATCTGGGCAGCAGGACTATGTAAGGCTCATAATCCCGTGCGCTGGCTGACGGAGGTGCCCGCTAACCAACTGCGTCAGGTGAGCGAGGTATTCACGGAGCGGGGGAAATTTGAAATGGTGATATGGGCGAGCAAGGCGCTCCGGAACCAGCGAAGGAGTAACCTAGCAGCCCTAAGGCTGTTTTCAGCCAGCAAAAATTTCAAAGTCAAGACTTGTCCAGCTCCGCGACACCTGCCACTTTTTTAAAGATAAACTCAGTGCAAGCCTGCCCTAGATCAGTAACCTATTCTGGCGGGATTTTATGCTACAAGTGCTATCTGACAGTGAGAGCCTGATCGCTATGCCAAGAAATAAAGCGCCTAGTTCCGTAAAGCCAGGAACGATAAAAAAGAACAGAACTAACGATTTGTGTATAGCCCATCTCCGAACTAAATGGCGAGCTATCTTAGTCACAAGATTCGAATATTTTTTCAAGAAGTCACCCGAAAGTGCTCAGCGTATGGAGCTGATACTGGACTCTATGCTTCAAGGCCTGGAATCCCTATTTTTGAGCTTTTCAGAGTTAAAAGACACTCAGTTCAATACGCAAGTAATGCTGGATGATGTTGGTATATATTCACAGCGAATGGCAGAGTTGCTATTTTACTATCGGCTTTTAGGGATGGGCTTTTACGATATTGATAGCAAGGATGCTGGGCCTGACTTTGTCGCGAAGAAGAGTGGTGAAATATTTTGTTTCGAAGTGGTCACGCCAACCCCGCAAGCTACTATCAGAGAGCTTATTGGCCGGAGAGAGTTAACGCCTGAAGAGCGAGACTTGGTCTTTCGTGAGCGTTTGTTATCGGTTACATCAGCTATTAACGACAAATTAGTAAAGTTAGAAGCTCACAAAACGGCCGGACACGTACCAGAGGGTGCACATTACATAATCGTCGTCAATGATTCACTGCTGCTACCCTATGACCAGCCCTGGTATGGAGTCCTTGCTGAACTTTGCTTTGGTGACAGTACTTTACCCATTGCCGTGGATGCAACGCTTGGGTCTGGGGATATAGATTTTTCTGATCTTCTCGGTCAAGCCTCTGGAGACGAGGAAGGCGACGAGTTCCAAGGTTTGATAATGAAGGGTAATTTTGGGATTTCAATAGATGGAGGGGCACCGGTTACTCCAGAGGATTCCTTGTTGCGCGTAAAAATCAGGCAAAAAATTCCCACCAGAAAGAACTCCGACACAGTCCTTGTCGATATTGCTGAATCTGTGGGGGCAGCTGGTATTTACCAGATAACATTGCGGGAAGATTTGATGTTCTACCATTCATTTCAGTCTTGTAGGAAAGTAATGCCCGCTTCCGCATTGATCAGCTCGGTGAAAAATAAGCTGTTGCTTAGGGGCGCGATACTATTTACATCAACATATGCAAAGGATGAGGATCTGGTTCAGCCCCACATGTCGCCTGCGCGTCTGTTTGGTCGCGAGCCAGATGAGTTCAATAACAAAAATGTATATGATAATTTCTTCAGGCCATTTCTGATTGGTGGGGAGTTTTATAAGCCGCCAAATCCTTAAGGTTCGGCGATAATTCAAAACTCAAACCAGCAGTCATCACTTCGGTAGGTAGAAGAAGGGCACGTAATGATGATTGTATTGGCGATCATTCAGGAACGATGTGAATAATAACCAAGACATCCAACAGCCGACTTATTTGACCAAACTTTTAAGTCCAAACGGACAAGCCAAGTGTCTGTAGGAACATCTTCCCAAGAATAGGGCTTGGGCTCAAAGCCGCGTCTAGGGCACCCTTATAGCTCCTGGCTCGCTGTGTGTCACCCAGTGCGTCTGAGGTCAACTGATCTACCGCAGATGACCACGCCGAAGGGCGGCCTTTGTCACGATCATCAAGGCTGGTGATGGCCATGCTGAACACGCGCTGCTTGTCGGGCTGAAGAGTTTCGGGTCGAGCGACCGCATTCATGGTCAACGAACCATAAGATTCGCGCTGGTTGCCTTGGGCGCCAGGGAGCAGCTTTACGGATTCGATACGGTGAGAAATGGATACCGGCCCTTGGGCCGACAAGGGATCGATCAGATCGCCGTAGAGCGCAACGCCGGTACCATGGCCGACGTCATCTTGACTGGATAGGAATAATCCGTTTCCCAACGACCGATAATTTCGGGGTTGTGATGGGAGAGCGGGAAGAACACCACGTACACTGAAATTAGCGCTGCGAGGGCACTCAAGGTAGTAAGGACAGTGTTAATTTTCTTGGTTTCGGCGACGACGCCCAGTTGAGGAATTTCATAGGGTTTCCATTTTCAAAGGCAGAAGGATCGTTGATGAGCTGCGCGTTGAGCCACAACAGGAAACCGTATCGGCGGTAGCGAGTAAGACAAGAGGTGAGTGCGCCGAATACACTCCGGCTCACGTGACGATGTGGGCGCCTATCCCCACTCAAATGGCGCTTGGGGGCTTGCGCGGGGTAATCAAAATCAGTAAATTCAAAACCTGATGCGCGGGGCTTCTATGTTGTCGTTCGCAACAACAGCTTCGTAGTTGTACCCAGCTGCTCCTTCCAATGCGTTGCGGCAAAGGAAGTCAAAAAGGCCTCGATACTTCGGTAACGAGGTTTTTTTTTGCCCGCTCGCCGAGGCGAAATGCGACAACAATCTCCTTTGCAGCGGCCTTCGAAATTCGTTTTGGTTGTACCTAACCAGAGGACTAAAAGACCTTACGCTATAGATAAGGCATCCAGCTTGGCGAATTTGGATGCCCTTATCACCTCCGTTATTTAGCTACCTCGTTGCACGGTGTAGTGGTTCCCGGCGAAAAATCACCGGGAATCTAATTTTCCGTTAGCGAGAAATGTAAATGATGGTTTGACCCGACCAGCGCAATCCTACGCCCCCAAGAACGAAAGGACGTTTCAGTGGGATTTTTTTTTGAGCCGTTTTTACTGGCTTTGGAATGGGGTGTTTTTTCCGTTTCGAAATCGCTTTGGCGTTGCGTTGGGCGTTGCGGTTTTTAGTGGTTTTCATGGGGTCAAATCTCGAGATTTAAGGTAGGTGAAGCCCGTACAGCAATGGCCTCATCGCTAAATTAGTATTCTCAAAAACAAACACGCCCTCAGCTTGAACTCCAGTTTGTGTAGCCGTTCGGCGGCCCTCTATTGACATCATCGTCATATCTGACGATGCTTTGCGCATGAGATATCCAGGCGGAAAAGGCAAGTGCTACCAGCGCTTGATCAACCTGATGCCACCGCATCAGACCTACATTGAGTCCCACCTCGGCGGAGGGGCTGTCATGCGCAATAAAAAAGCAGCTCAGCGAAGCATTGGTCTGGATTTGGATGCCACCGTCATCGAACGGTGGCGTGCTGAACAGGTAGGCACGTGTGAGCTTCATCAGGTGGATGCGGTGGCGTTCCTAGAAGCTTTTACCTATACCGGCAACGAGCTTGTCTATGTTGACCCGCCCTATGTGCCGCAGACCCGGCGCCGAGCCAAGGTCTACCGATGCGACTACACCGAAGAAGACCATGTTCGATTACTCACTTGCCTGGCTGCACTACCTTGCAAAGTGATGATTTCAGGCTATGACTCTGAGCTCTACAACCGAGAGCTCGCGGGGTGGCGCAAGGTAAGTTTCCCGGCCAAAACTCACGTCGATGTACGCGAGGAAGTGGTCTGGATGAATTACAAACCCTCGAGTCGTTTGCACGACTCCCGCTACCTGGGTGAGACATTCAGGGATCGGCAAACCATTCAACGTCGCCAGGCTCGTCTGCGCTCTCGAATCGACAGCATGAGTGCGCTAGAGCGGCACGAGCTACTGCAATGGATGCAGGAAAACTACGGCAATGCCGAGGAGGCCGCCTGATGCAATTAGGCGCTATTTTCATCGACCATCTGGTATTCAATGTCGAGCTGCCTAAGGCTGACGACGAAGTCATTCCTGGTGTGCCTTGGGGGGCTGTAGAGGCTTTCCCAACGCCTGCATATTGGGCCTACCAGGTGTACGCCCGTCGACTGCATGGCGAACGCATTGATTACAAGCTGGGCGCAACACTCAAGGAAGAAGTCGGCGCTTGCCTGTTAGGGGGACACGGCATCCCATCCAGTATTGGTCTTGCAGCCTTTCACCATGTCAAAGAACGTGGCGCCTTTGGTGAAGAACCTCCATCCGAAGAGGTGTTGCTGGAGTGGCTGAGGGAACCCATGAACGTGGCTGGCCGATTGGTCCGTTACCGTTTCGCCAAACAAAAGGCCCGCTACCTGGCGGCAGCCCTGCAAAAACTCTCCGCCGAGTATCCTCCGCTGAGTTCAGGCAAAGCCTTACGTGACTGGCTGCTGGATGTTCCGGGGATTGGTTACAAAACCGCCTCTTGGGTCGCTCGCAACTGGTTGGATGCCGATGATGTAGCCATCCTCGACATCCATATCCTGCGTGCCGGTTTACTGGGCAAATTCTTTGAAACCAACCTAACGGTTGAGCGGCACTATCTGCAGTTGGAAGAGCAGTTCATTCGGTTCAGCAAAGGCCTCGGTGTCAGGGCTTCCGAACTGGACGCCCTGATCTGGCTGGAGATGATGTCTTCCGCTCAGACTGTTCACAGCATCATGGGCATGGGACGCGGTGCTGAAGAGTCACGACCTCGCAGCAAATCCAAGAAGCCCAAAACCCACGCCAGCCAGTTGTCCCTCATCGGATAAAGCACTGGCCCATGGTTCACCCGTAATGCCCAGTGGACAGAACGTCAGTCCCTGGGCATGGGCTGTCAATGCCATGATTGCCAAAAGCGCGCCGGCGTCCCTCCAGACCAAGCTGCAGCCCTCATCGTATTTGGTCAGCGTCTTCCCAGGCTCGGCAACAAAAAGCAGCCTTACTGCAGACGGACCTTCAAGCACCTTGGCGCTGTGCTCGAGCAGTCCTGCAAGCTGCTCTGATGCCTTGATCAATTCGACCAGATAATGGCCTTGCGGCTGATAAAGCCACCAGCGGCAGTCGCCTGGTTTATTGATCAATACATGGATGGGGTGAATCGCTCCGGCGGAAGGGGTCGATCTATGTTCCAAATCAAATCCTAGATCGGACGGCCAAACTTCGCGGCATCGACAAGCCTGCCATAGGAGCGCACCAAGCTGTTGGTCGTCGATAGGCCCGAACTGACGATCGGATTTGCGACCCTCGATAACCTGATTGAAGGTCGTTGTTGAGTCAGCCGTGCTAGCTGTCAGGCGCTGGACCTCTCCCGTTTGCCATTTCACCAAGTTGTACCGGCTCGGCGTAAGCTTGGGTGAGGGATTACCCAGGTCGATCCAAGTCATGGCCAACCTCATCGAACACTGCGAAATACTTGTTGCAACCGCGGCAGTTGCCGCAAGGAACGTCGGCCTTGTGGCAACTGTGCGCCCAAGCCAAATAGCCGGCGGGGATGCCAGACGTTCGGACAAGCTCCGCGGTATCCATTTCGATTGCGGGCGCCTCCACGACCATTCCTCCCTCCTGTATCGTCAGCAGGTGACTGATGGCCGCCATGAACTCAGGCGAACCATCCCGATGGAAGCCGTCGGACTTCACTGTCCCTAACCACAGATGGGTGACCCCGAAGGAAATCGCTTTCATGGCTGCCAGCGTCACCAGCATCTGATTCCTATAGGGCCACCAGTCCGAGGCCGGCGCCAGATCGTCAGCCTGCCTTCCAGCCATATCGCCAGAGCCTAGATGCCGACAGTCAATTTCAAGCACATGGTGCGCAATCGCCAGGTGCTGGCAGATCGCACGAGAGGCGGCAATCTCCGCGTTAGCGGCCAGTTGACCATAGTTGAGAGTGATGGCGAGGTCCGGGCGCTTCCACCAAGCGATCGACAATGAATCCATTCCGCCAGAGAGCAAAAGCGCAGATTTCATAGCACGCACGCCTCCCAAACGGTCTGGTAGATCGCGCTGACGTAGTCATTGCTGATTCGGCAGTCGGAGCCCTCCATCATTTTCTTGTCTTGGGTCGACTCATTTTCCACGTACACCACGACGGGTTTGTTTAACGCCCTGGCGTAGCCGATTTCATAGACGGTTCCGGAATCCAATCCGTCTCCGATGGCGAATATCAGATCGCAGTCGTGAATGGCCTGGAGATCCTTTTGTACAACGTCATCGGCTGACCCCAAGCCTACATCGTGGTAAGGCGAAAAGACGCGCAGCCCGAGATCGGTGAGAGCATTTCGGGCTTCCGTGATCATCCACAGTTGGGCGAGGGTGAAAAATGGGCCAGCCAGGTAGACCTGAGGCCTGAAACCGTTGCGGTAACGCTCGGAAGGCTCAAGCGGTGTTGCGTTGTAACCGGCAAATAACTTCGGGCTGGGATGACCCTGCGTATCGCAATAGTAAGCCGTTGCTTTGGAGGCTCGAACCGCGGCTTCGTGTGCCGACAAGCCTTCCTCCATCCATGCCAACGCAAAGTGTGCAACGAAGGTGTCACCTGAGCCAATTTTCCAGACGCGGTTCGTTCGGTAAGCCGAGACGCGACTGATGCTCCCTTTGTCATAGACCAGGGCTCCCAGAGGCCCCATCTTGATAATCACCACTTCAGCCTGCTGCTTGTCAGCAACGGTTGTTGCGAGAGCTTCTGGGGACAGGGAGTGGTCGCCGATGAACAACCCAGCCTCATTGCGATTCAGCACCAAGGCCAAGTGCTCCGCTTTGGAGCCGTTGGCACCAAACGATTGTGGCGCGTCGGCGCTTTGCGGGTCATAGACCGCGTACTCGGCATCGACAACGACGGATGCTTCCATCATTCCGAATCGCAAGACCTTTTCAGCACTGGTTTTGAGCTCCGTTACGGCGCCTATTGGGCCAGCCACCGTCGGCGTCGACAGGCCATGTAGATATTCGAAAGACAGACCGCGGGGGGCGATATATGGATGGAACTTGAAGCCCTCGAGGGCCGCCCGGCTCTCCATGATGAACTGTTGGTCGATATCTACAATGCCGTGTAATTCAACCTGGCCACCGAACCTGGCGATCGCTGTCGCGGCCCTTCCAGCAGAACCATAAACCTCGTCCCACGCGGGTCGCACGCAGTGCTCGCCGTAAATACCGCCGACAATGGTGATCATGGAAGCCTCCTTGCTTCGTTCAGACTGGGTAGATGTGGACGCGTACTTGTCCGCTGATGATCGATACAACGCGTGCCGAGTACATGGAACCATCGGTCATGCATTGGCGCAGGCGCTGTAACCTGCGATCAGCAATGCCCCCGACTTCCTGCCCATTCCAGAGAGCGAGCACGACCGATTGACCGTGATGATCTCCGGGCATGATGTCCAGGATGAAGTTCTCTCGCAGCTGTTCGACTACGTCATCCTTGGGCGACGCTATTTGAGTGGTGAACGAAAGCTGGTCGCACGCAATGATGGGGTCGACCGGCCCACGAGGGCCGCCGTCTCTGCCTGACATGTCGCATCTCCCTTGCAAAGTCTAGAGTAGCTAAACCAATACCATGCGCTGATGTCCTTTTGCCACATCTAAAGCAAAAACACCGACCAAAGTCGACGAAAGCGCTACCGGACTTGTTTGATAGTTCATTTACCGTGACGAATATTTGCCAGCGGAAGAACGACGCCTTTAGCTGCTCGACGATGTTGCAAGTAGTGCTCGCAACATCGTCGGACAACAGTGTCAAAGATATGTAGTTTTGGCGGTCAATGAACAAAGCTCATGACATGTGTTGTCACGAAGGTCACGACTTCTGGGATGTGCGGAAGTGCGGATTCAACGGCGTAGCCGATGGTTGTGTGGATTGCGATAACGAGAATATGTTTTGTGTAATTTTTGAGAGATTTTTTAAGCGAATGCATTGAAAGTAATTGATTAGGTACCTTTTTTTACTTTTGTTAAAGAGGACTCGTCAAGTTTTTTGGCGCAGACACAGATTTCTTTTTGTGGCAGGCGTGCCTCTTGCAAGAGCGGCTCTGAACCTCAGACCATCCCCACGTTTTGTTTACCCCTCCACAGAGTTCGGACAAGCCCAACCGATCTGCATCGAGACCGCTCAGAAAAAATCGAAGGTGTGGCTGTCGCTGATTCGATCAGATGGCACTGGAGCATTCGGACGAGATGACGGCGCTATCTAGCTGCTCTGAAACCCAAGCCCAGACGCGCCGTCGACAAAAGGTGAGCCAAAGAGCAACAAAAATTCAGATTCTGGTCACCGCCTTGCCTCTTGAAATCAGGTGAAATGGCCTCAATGTGATCTTATCTGGCCATCATCAGCTGCAATAATGGATGTTTCTCGGGGGAAAGGTCGAATGGCAGAACAAGAAGAGTCCAAGCCTGCGAATGGGCGTTTCAACACGAATGAGCTAACCAAGCAAATCGTATGGATTCAGACCGCTGGCCACTGCGAGCTATGCGGCACGGATCTTACGTTCGACTATCGAGCTGGCAAGCCAATGAAGTGGGGCGAGGTGGCGCATATCCTGCCGGCCAGCCCCAAAGGCCCTCGTGGCCGAGCAGATCATGACGCTGAAGCGCATACGAACGATACCGCCAATCTCATGCTCCTGTGCCCAAGCTGTCACGACAAAATCGATCGTGACGCGGATGGCTATCCCGAAAACGATTTGAGTGGTTTGCACCAGGCGTTCCTCGAGCGCATCCGACTCGCCGCAACGGCCCCCGATGGCGGCAGAGCCATTCCGCTAATTGTCCAGAGTCAGCATTTCCAGACAAACAATGACATCCCAGTTCGCGATCTGTTGACCGCAATGTCTGCCGAAGGATTAACGGCCTTCGATCATGGCATCAAAATCACTTTCCCTGCACCCGGGCCACGAGGCAGAGACTCCACCTATTGGCAGAACATTACGGACGACATCCAGCATCGGTTGGAGCAGCAAATTACTCGTCGTGGCGGCACCTATGGCGATGCTCCGGCGTTGGCTGTAGTGGGGGTGGCCGATATTCCTGCGTTGATGCTGTTGGGCCAGACGATCGGCGATCGTTCCAAGCGTTTAATCTTCTCCTTTAATCGCGAACACCTTCTGCGCTGGCCTGATCAGTCCGCTGAGCCACCTGAGTATCTATTCACTCCGCCGCCGGCAGGCGATGGTCCGCTCGCGTTGGTGCTTTCGATTTCTGCGCAAATTCCAGTTCGCGACGTCACCGAGGCTCTACCAGGTGCGCGTATCGCGGAGCTGACGATTCCAGAACCAAGCTATTCGATGGTTCATAACCGCCGGGTAATTCATGCCTTTCGCGACGCGCTTCAGATACGGCTGAGCCAGCTCGAGGCTATGACCCCGAACCCTATCCACGTGTTTGCGGCAATTCCTGCGGCATTGGCCATCGAGTTTGGCGCTTTGCTCACCACACAGCATCAGCACCCGTACCTGATATTTGATCGGGACAGAGATAACCAAAATCGGTTCACGCAAACATTGCATTTGGGCCCCCAGGCCCTGGAGGCCAAGTAATGCTTATGAGCAACGAACAGACCAAACGCAGCAGTTGGGAATACTTCCTGCTTCGTGCCGCACGGGACATCTCACTGTCGGAAGCACAGTACGAGAAGATCAATGATCGCTACTCTCAACTGGAAAAAATCCTTTCGGCATCCGATAACCCTCTACTTGCTGAGGCCCACATTTTTGTCCAGGGCTCGATGCGGTTGAAGACGACCATCAAGCCCATCGCTGGAGCACCAGCAGATCTGGACACCATTGATGCAGACGCCATCATCTGGCTCCCGCATGCTCAAGGCGCTGGGGCACAGGAAGTCCTAGAGGCGATAGAGGAGCGCTTTAAGGAAGGCTCTCGCGTTCAGGAAGAAATTAAGCAGCTACGTCGTGGCATTCGGATCGTTTACGCTGACGAAAATCCCGGCTTCCATATCGATGTCACGCCTGCCCGCGCGATTGCCGGAAATGGCGAAGGAAATGGCGAGGGTAAGTTGGAGGTTCCGGACCGTGTTACTGGTTGGAAAGCAAGCAGCCCAATTCCCTACTCGAATTGGTTGCAGGTTGCCTCTGCTCAGGAAATCTCTCTCGAGGAGAGTCTCGTGATTGCCAAAAGTCAGCGGATGCTTGATGAGGCGACACAGGCTCCGCTGCCGCAGTACCAAGACTATATCGATCAGGATCCGCTACGTGCGACCATCAAGCTTCTAAAACGACATCGTGACGAATGGGCCATCAAAACCAAGAGCGCGGATACCCGCCCCATATCGGCGGTTATCACGACCCTAGCGACCCATGCCTACCTAGATGTCGTGAAAGAATCCAAGTCGAAACCGCTGCCGCCGCTAGATGCGATTCTGGAGATTGTCCGCAGGATGCCGGAGCATATTGCTAAAAGAGGCACTGACTGCTTTGTTTGCAACCCCGCTGACACCGGGGAAAATTTTGCAGAGAAGTGGAACAGGCCTGGTGAGGGGCATGGCTACCGCCAGGCATTCGCTAAGTGGCACGCTGACGCCAGTGCATCGGTGTCTTTAGGTTTGGAGAGCTTCGAGTCCACGGACTCCTTTGCCAAGGCAGTGAAAGAGAACTTCGGTATGGCACCGGCGTTCATCACGGCAGTGAACAATGAAATTCCAGCCAACTGGACGATGCCTGGTCGACCGGATGGCACCACTCGCAACTCTGCTTCGATGGGCGCGCTCTTCGGAGGGGCCAGTGGTGGCGGAAACTCTCAGTCGAGCGTAAAGCCAGTTGGGCGCCTTGGCTGATCCTACTAAAACGCCATTGCAGCGCGGCATTGCCGCGCTGCGAAATGTCCTAGGTCAGGATGCAGCTGATGCACTGCTCCAGCCCGCACCAATGCGGGCTGACGAAGCAGCGAGTTTTCACTTTCCTTTGCCGATCGACTACACGGGGCGAGAGCGGCGACTGCGTATTGGTTTTCCCACTAATTTCCCCCGTGGTCATTTACGGCTGAATGTTGAACCTTCTCCATGGCTAATCTGGCCGCATGCCACGAAGGCTGGACTTTGCCTACACGGATTTCAGGAGCGCCCAATCATGGGTGCCCCAGAGGTTGTCGTAGAGGACAGTCTTGCGCGCTTGGCCAAGGTCGTTTCTTTATCTGAGATGGGATCAAGCCAGGCAACGCGCGATATCGAATTTCAGAACGAGATTACTACCTACTGGTCAATGCAGCACGGCCAGTCGTACCAGAACCTCTTGCTCTTAGATCGACCTCAAGTTGCTTCGGAGTTGTTTGCTCTCAGCGATCCTCGCCGGGCTTTGCCATCCGGCCAGGAAACCGTGTGGATGGCATCTGACGTAGCTGCGCTGAAAGCGCATTACAGGCGGGTTGTCGGGCGCGCCGCAGTAGTTCGTGCGGCCGAAACTCCAGGATTCTACGTCAAACTTCAGAGTTATCCGGATATCCGCACTCCGAACCCAGAAGAGTTATTGCCGTGGCTTACACCTCACCTTAACCCGGACGATGCCAAGCAACTGCTGGCATGGTTTGACCTGCACGGAACGTTGGCAAGTCGGTGGATTGTTCTGGAGCTTCCGGGGGCGACGGGCGCTCCCATCTATTGCCTTAATGTTCGTTCCTTCGGCGTGCAGCCAGAGCGGGGGGCAAAGTTTGGCTTGCGCACGGCGCGACGCCGTCCAGGGATGCCCAACGCACATGTCCCAGCGCTCGTCCGAGCAACAGCATTGGACGTGCTTGATCGGGCTTCTATTTTGTCCCGCGATATAAGCGGCACTGCAAAGCAGCTTGAGAATGCTCGAGTAGTTTGTGTCGGCGTCGGCTCATTGGGCAGTGCGGTGGCCATGCAGTTGGCGCGATCCGGTGTTGGCCATCTTACCCTCATTGATCCGGACACTTTGGTGTCGGCCAACCTTGGTAGACACGTTCTGGGAGCGGACAATTTGGGAAGCCTAAAGGCCACGGCTTTACGAGACAAAATTATTAGAGATCTTCCGACTACAGAATGCGCCGCTTATCCAACGTTCGCTGAAGTTGTGATGAGCAGCAAACCTGAAGTATTCGATGCGGCAGATCTGGTAGTGATCACGACTGCAGATTGGCAATCCGAGGTCACGGTATGGCGGGCCAAGTCCAGCGGTACCACTTGGAGTCTGCTACAGGCTTGGAGTGAACCTCACACTCAGGTAGGGCACGCGCTTCTCGCACCAACTGGCGCCTTTGATGGCAGGCATTTGTTCACCGACAACGGTGACTTCAGGCACAAATTCACCGAGTGGCCGGGAGGCGGTATCGTCCCGCTCCCTGCCTGTGGGGAAAGCTTCATTCCAGGCGGATCGCTGGGAATGACAAACATCGCCTCGATGGTGTCGCACACGGCTTTGCGCGCGTTGACCGGCAATATTGTGACGGCAGCTTGGGTGAGTAGTATTTACAGGCCTGATGACGTGCCGGTCCTGGGTGGGAAATACCATGGACCTGAATTGCCTAATGGCGCGCAACAACTCTTGCTGGAGCGCGGGTGGCCGGAACACAAGGAAGAAATGCTATGACGGATATCGCTTGGCGTTGGAGATGGCCGGGTGTGGATTCTGAGCTCTTGGTGTCGCAAGCGGTCGCGGACGTCTTGGACAAGCATAGGCAAGGCCTTTTTGGCGTGGAGCGCGGGGGACAATTATTCGTTAATCCAGTTAACCCTACTGGCTTACTGTTAGCCTTGGCCACGCTGCCTCATCGCTCTGATCGGTCAGGCTGGTCGTGGCTAGAGTTGGATGCGGAGCGTTGCCGGCAGGAGATCCAGGATGCCAACGATCAAGGATTACGCCTAGTGGGGTACTGGCATACGCACCCCCAATCTGTACCGACAATCTCTTCAGCAGATGTCGGAAGCTTTTCCAGATTTGCGGCGCGTTATACGCAGGATTTACCGCATCCAATAGCCATTATCGTCGGCAAGTCCGAAAAACCAGAAGGCATCAAGGCGTGGTCGTTCAGGGGCGGTAGGTATATCGAGGCAACCTGGCTCAAATAAGACCTGTGAGATGCGGATCAGCGTTTACCTCTATCCGCCAGCATTAGCGAAAAGAGCTCTGCCTGAAAGCGAGCATCATCCAGTGCGTTGTGGTTCGGTGCGCTGAGTGGTTTCAGCGTTGCGGTCATTTGGGAGGACTTTGTTCCCTTCCAGGCGCAACCTGTGGCGCCCATGAAGTAGGCCTTCATATCGATTGCGGTAAAGCCAAAAGGGTTCGCTCCCAAATACCTATGGAAGTAGTAGTTGACGAATGACCAGTCAAACGGCGCGTTGAGCCCTACGAATATTACTTTCTGCCCTGTTGGACAAGACGACTTCAGCCACTGATCAAACCTCTGCATCGCTTCTTGCGGAGCTAGGCCTTCGCGCGCCAATTTTTCCAGATTCAGCCCAGATACCGCCAGTGCTTCTGAATCGTGTTTCGGACTGTCTGGTTGGAGTTCGAGATAAATGGATGTTGCAGGCTCGACTACAAGGCAGGCTCCAATAGAAAGCAGACTGAATTCGCCAGGGATCGGCCCGGAAGTCTCGACGTCGACTGAAACATAAAGCTCATCGCTGTTCATGTCATATCCCTTTCGTTAAAGCCCATTGACACATTGGTGATGGCTGCCCGAAGGCATCCTGAACCGAACCAAGTCTTCTTCAGTCCTCGTTGCCTAGGCTACTGAACCTTTTTGGTCTTGGAATCGAACCTTTGCCGCGCAGTGCAGCTTTGACATATTGGGCCGCTAGTTCAAGGCTCTCTCGGTCTGCCAAGTACAACGCATCGATAAGCCTAATCCTGGCTAGTCGTTTGACCTCCAATATGTCCTCAGCAGTCGAGTCTGCCGAAAGCTTGTGGCTTTTACTCATATGACGACCCGCTTTTACGGTTGCCTGCCAAAACTACACATCGATCGTAATGCTGTTTCCGTTTTTGACATAGGGCCTCCGCTCTTCCATCTCTTTTTTCTCTTGGGGATGGAAGCCGTCAAGCTGCCTTATACCTGGATTTTCACCTTTTGGGAGAGAGCAACAGAACTAATCATCTGATCGATTCTCGCGAGTGTGCGTAACTCTCCGGCCAAGTCATCTACCCATTGATAAAAATTGGCAGAAGGCCTGATCAGCCCGTGGACTCTGGGTCCCAAAAACTAGCTCTTCGCTAGGTCACCACGCAGCGGGCGAGCGAAATCAATCGGTTGCGGCCATAAGTGGCGGCCGGGCTAATCACGTAAGGCTTGATGGCCGGACTTATACCGCCAATCGCCGAGCAAACGGGATGAAAGTTCTGGTGCCTGACACGCGTGTAATGCTGGGGTAAGTACCACGATTGCGATTTTGATACCTAGAACTGCGTGCCGCATTACCTAAAATGCCGGCACATTCATCAGAAGGACGGAACCGTGGAACTGACCGATCATAAAATGCCGACACTGGGCTACTTCAACAAGGTGGCGTGTGATTGTTTGGGGCTATGGGCCAGCGATAATAACGACGTTACCTTCACGGTTCCCGCAACCGAAAAGAGCCGGCGCGCGGCACTGCACGAAGCGTTCGAGACTATAAAAAAAGCAGACGGTGTATACGGCTCGCTAAATGAGTTGGTGGCCGTCACTACGCAAATCGCCCCCCAAGAGGCTGCGCTTACTCATCCGAACCGACCAGCGTTACTCGTTGAGCTTTGCCGAGAGCCATTTAGTCTTCCCGTTTGCACCTTTACCGGTCTCCAACAAAAAGATCTGACCATCGAGTCCACGCGATGAGAAGTCGATGGAGCCATCTGTCGGTGTGTAGATTCTTGCTGTAGACCGGTACGGACGGAATGCGGAAAGCAGGTACTGTCGGCCATCGGCCAGTGATGTGAAATAACACCCAAGACTTCCAGCAGATGTCTTATTTGACCAGACCTTGAAGTCCAACCGAGCAAGCCATGTCCCTGTGGGAACATCTTCCCAAGAATAGGACTTAAGCTCAAAACCCGCTTCCAGCGCACCCTTGTAGCTCCAGCCTCGCAGCGAACTTTCGGCGGGCATTTCAAACGTTTCTTCCACTGTTTTATCTCTCCGTGATCGGTCTGCCTATAGAGGCTGCGCACCGACATTCCCATGGTGTGTAACTAACGTCAATTTCGTGTTGGATATGAAGGGGGCTGGGCTGATTCGGCTGCAGCGTTTCACTCGTAAGGAAGCCCGCCGAACAGCTCAATCATCAGATCGCCTCGCAGTACCTCGAACGGTACTTCGACATACTCATCCGGATGCCGGGGCAATGCTTTTTTCTCATGGCTCGAATTCTTGGTATGACCTTGTACCTTCTGCCCGTTCTCCTTGATGTACGGCAGCACCACGATGCGGCCGTGGTTCTTGGAGATGATCGTACCTTCGTGCCATAGCGTTTCACCGCTCTTGCTGGCTGAATCACCACTGACAGTTTTGACAGTCCAGCCAGGTGTACCAGTTTCCTCATACCAGAACACAAAGCCCGCAACGACGACCACCCGTTGACCACGGGCTTTGGCTTCGATCAGCAATTTCTGAACGCTGGCCAACTGTAAAAGCTTGTTGGCTCTCGGGAGCAGCTCGGCGCGGATTTCGACTTTGGTTTTTCCCCAATGCGCGGTACCGCACAGACCAAAGCCTCGGGCGATCTTTTCGCGCGAACAGTGCATCGCGCACTTTTTAGTCGGGTTCAATCGACGCGACCAGTCGAATTCGCCACTTCGGGCCAATGCAACCTTGTATCTGGGGAAGAATGCGATTTGGAGATAGGGTGCTTCCTGCAACTGCTCAAATAGCGCGTCACCTAAGATTTCAAGATCGGGTGGCAAGATCAGATCAGATCGTTGAGGGCGTGCGGCAGAGGCGTTTCGGCGTAGCGCCTCTGTGAACATCATGCATTCTTCATCCGCCATGCGTTCCTGCACGATGATTTCTTTTTCTGCCTTCAGCGTCAGAGACGTGCGCAAAACCTCATCGATGTCGAGGGAGGCCGCCCTATCCGCGATCTGCGCATTGAACTGCGTGGAAAACGCTCGGGCGTCCTCATACGTGTCGAATGTTTGGCCTTTTGCATGGCCATTCTCTTCGATGTAGTGAGGCATCCAAGTGACATCGCCCGGTGAAACGTGCTTCAGCGCGCGGATTATCCACCGCCCCGTCTCGTACCAGCGGAAAGGAAACAAAGCCAATGTCACTTTCCCGTAGCCTGGCAATTCGCATAGCTGCATGAGGCACCCTTCATTAGGCCCAGCAAATCATATGACGGCTCATACGGCGCGCGGGGTATCGCGCGCGCCGTCTTCTTCAGATAACGATCGCCGTAGCGTTGGTAATCGCAACATCCACAGCGTTGTACAGGTCGACTTCCGTCTGCTGCGTCTTGATCGATACGACCAGGCTGTACCTCACGTCGTCGTTGTATCGTTGCTGCTTAACCAATGTTTTCCACCATCCCGGCGCAGGATAAATGCCGATCATCCCCAACCCTGCCAAGTCCGAGGCAGGCCCTCGCCAGATGTCAGAGTGTAGCGACCCCTTATGGCGACCCCGTGTCCCCATCAGCCACCGAGAATCTGAAGCGCTGCTCAGGTAGGGGCTGTCATCATCTTCTTCTCGGGCGCGTTTGTTGATGCGCTGACGGAACAGTGTCGCATCCTCGCCAGATCGACTGACCTCAAAGCGCAATCCATGGGATTCGTATCGATAGCGCCCTTTAAGCCCGCGCTGTGCTACACCCGGATTGGGTTCCACGAAGTAGGACAGGGTTACCCGCATCTCGACCTCCTCGTTGCCAAGGTTGAGTAACTCCTGCTGAGGCCAAGGAAGTAGGTGAAGGTGCATGTCACGAGCCGTTGCCGGTTTAGATCCCTGTCGCGTGAATGGGCGAAGTGAGTCTTCCACCACCAAAGTCAATGAATTGGACGCGCTCCACAGTGCTCGACCGATATCCGGGACGCCAAAACCGCAGGTACGAACGAGCGTTTCGTAGTCTGACTTCGCTTCGCCAGCCAGAAATTCGGCTTTCATTCGCTCCGTCCACTCGGCGGAGTGCACCACCAAAGCACGAACCGTCTCGGGCCAAAGCTCGGGATAGGCGGAAGCAATTTGTGCAGCCATGCGCGAGGCCAGCGCGGAAGCAGCGCTGGTGGCCCACGTGGTTGAGAACAGGCGGTTTTCTGGCCGATGTGACGTTGTCAGGAGCGAAAGAGAGGTATGGCTGAAAATGCCATGAGCATCGCAAACCAAATTACCGCCTTCGAAGACGACATCCGGTTTCAGAGGCCAAGGGGTTTTCGTCCAGGTACAGGACGTGGTGCTGTAGGGGCTGAGGCTGCCATTGGCAGCGAGAACGGATTCTCCTGCGACCACCGGATCCAGCGTAACCTTTTGAGTGTACGCACCCACGCATAGGGCGTTCCAGGATTGGCCAGGGTCATGAATACCGTCGGTTTGGTTACTGAAGGGGTAACGGACGTATTGTTCCGTGTTGGCATTGCCGGCGGAAACGATCATCAAGCGTGGCTGTGATCGTCCACCCAGCGCGTCGGAGGTCAGTAGATCCACCGCAGACGACCACGCTGAGGGGCGGCCCCTGTCACGATCATCAAGGCTGGTGATGGCCATGCTGAACACGCGCTGCTTGTCGGGTTGAATAATCTCTGGTCGCGCCACTGCATTCATGGTCAACGCACCGTAGGACTCGCGCTGGTCGCCACGGGCAGCAGGTAACAGCTTCACGGACTCGATACGATGGGAAATGGATACCGGCCCATGCGCCGACAGGGAGTCAACTAGGTCGCCGTAGAGGGCAACACCGGCAAGGCCGGTACCATGGCCTACATCATCTTGAACCCCCCAGTCGTCATCGACCGTGTGCAGATCTGCCATCCCGATATGGTTGCTCAGCAGAGGGTGGCCGGGGTTAACGCCGGTATCAATCAGGCAGATACGAACGCTGTCGTCGTCGCCACCGGAGGTGCGCCCTAGTAGTTCATCAATCCATTCGCGCTGTTCGCCTGGACTCAATGCATCGAAGAACTCTGCCGTTTCCTTGGCTCGGCGAATTTCAGCGACCTCATTGAGCAATGCCATCGATGCGCTAATGGCCGCTTGGGTGCCATATACGTTGACGACCGTACGCTCCGGGAAAATCAGCGCTTCATGTGAGATCTGGAACTCAAGCACCTCCGCAATCGTGCGGAATCGCTGAAGAACAGCGGCCTGGTTATCGCGAGCGGGCAACCAGAACTCCCACCAGATCGGCTCATCGGGAGAGCTTGGCAAAGCGTCTGCACTGTCAGTCCACAGTGCACTGAATGTTGCAGTTCGGATTTCAAGAATGGGATTCAAAAGAGGGGTATTGCGTGGAATGCCTTTACTGGTTGTGGCGCGCAGGTACTGAGTTACCAAGGCTTCGAATGCGCTCAGCTTTCCATCAGGAATGAAGACGGTCGCGAAATGTGTTTGGGTGGCTCCGTCGTAGCGCAGATTCAGCAACTCGATTCGCTGCTGGCCTCTAGCTAATCCCTCGAATGCCAGTTCAAAGCCTGGCTCACTCACAAACTCAAGCTGCAAGCCAAAGCCGTCCTCCTGGCCTTCGGAGCGTTGCAGTTGGACGGCTTGTGCCATCCGTGTTCCGAAGTACTCCAGTTGGCTGAGCAGCCTTTCCCCATGCCCTATGCGATCACGTCGGGGGTAAACGGGGTCTCGGGTCGGGGATGCGGTTGACTGATACCGTTCCGGCCGCCCTGTACGCTGTAAGTGAAAGTGTCGTCGCTGCCCTGCGTTCGGTTCCGTCATCGAAAAGCTCTACTGGCTTATTGTCGTTGTCTTCCGTGGAAAGCCTTACGTTCTCCGAGATGCTTTGCCACGTCCCTAGCGTCTACATCGGCGCGATCATGAATGATCGCGTCTTTAATCGAGTCATCTGCCGCCCGCGCCAGTTCGGCGTAGCTGAGGCCCTTGGCGACCTCCGTGAGGTCATCCCAGCTTTTAATCGATTTCGAAAAGTTTACGAGCCGATTTTTCAACACCGCGCGAATCTGCTCCGGGTTGGGCAGCCCGTACTCGATAACATCATCAAAGCGCCGGAACAAGGCATAGTCGAGAATTTCCGGATGGTTCGTGGCGGCAATGATCAGGCTGTTTGACTGATCCTGCTCAATCATCTGCAAGAAGCTGTTGAGCACTCGACGAATCTCGCCAACATCATTGGCCAGTCCGCGCTGAGATCCAATGGCGTCAAACTCGTCGAAAAAGTAGATCCCACGAGTATCTCGGATGGCGTCGAACACCTGCCGAAGCTTGGCCGCTGTCTCACCCATGAACTTGGTGATCAGGCTATCGAGGCGAACAATGTACAGCGGAATTCCAAGTTCTCCGGCCAGAGCAGATGCCGTCATTGTTTTGCCCGTGCCCGGCGGGCCGACCAAAAGTAATTTGCGGCGAGGAGACAGGCCGTGTGCACGTATTTTTTCGAAGTTGCGCTGTTCATTGATAATGCGGGCAAGTCGGCCGTGGGTGGCGTCGTCCAGAGTCATTTCAGAGAAGCGAGTCTGTGGAAGGGAAACAGACAGCAGATTGCTCAGCTCGCCTCGGGGCTGGCCGATGGGAACAGGCTGTGTCGAGGGCATTTGCTTACGTTTGGACTGAGCAGAGTCGATCAACGTGCGCAAATCTTCAGCAAGCTTTCCATGCCCTTGCTTGGCCTCGTGTGCAGCCATTTGCATGGCAACGGCAAGGAAATGACTGTCATCTCCTTTGATGTGTGAGCGCAATAACGCTTTTAAATGCTCGCCGCTAGCCATGTCTGTCTACCTTTTTCATCCCGTTAGTTTAATCGCTAAGACCTGCTGATACCTTTCAGTGCACCATTAATTTCGTGGCCGTTGGTCAGTAGCGCCGCTTCCTTTGCTTAATCCACCGTAGAGGCCGGCTTTACCGATAGCAGCGGCCATCCAGCTGGGTAGACTAGCCCGAACAGACGAAAGAGCCTCCCATTGAGAGACTGAAAGTTGGCTGTGAAGCTGGGAAGCCGCACCCTCAGCGCACTCTGCTCCCATCCAGGCCAGTGCTCGAACCGCGTCGCCAGCCAGTGAATTCCCCAGAGCCACCATCCAATAAGGCGCATGTTGCAGTGAGGCTTTTGTCGCACCGACGGCAAGCTGTTTACTGCGACCCGAGGTTAGGAACACCACCTCATCCGGCGTTTGCGCGATAAGCCCAAATGATTTTGCAGCTACAGCGCCACTGCTGGTGATTGCTGCCTTTCCCTTGGCTGCAATCGAAAGTGCCACGGCCTCTGTCCCCACAACGTGCGTTCCGGCTTCTCCCTGTGCGCAAGCAACGTAGATACCGCGAGCGACGCGCAGGAGACTTCCTGCTTTGGCTAAGCGCGAAAAGGCTTGATCCACGGCGGCACGGCTACCCAGGTGAAGAAACTCCTTTGGGCTTAGAACGTGGCCTTTTGGAAGGGTCAGGCTTTTTTCCAGAATCGCTGCAGGTAGAGATGGCATCGGCAAAGTCACTTAAAGGCAATGTCAGATATTAAACATCGTATCTGACATTTGCTCAAACCGCGTTGTGTGCCAGGCGATTTTCCCGACGGTCGGGGGAGGTTGGGAATGCGCTACGCAATGCAAGCGGAACACCACGCGCACTATGAATGCGCTGCGCGGCAGATCGCTGCCATTATGACTACGCGGATGATTTCTGCGGCATAGCTTTAGTTTTATGCATGGTTACGTTGTGTTCAACGGCAAAGACTGTAAGTACCGGTGCAGTTGACAGTGTATGCGGATTGATCCTGACTGCTTTTACCTGATAAACCGACATAGTGAGCAGTTCCCACGCTCATTAACCTTGTCAGCTGCGGATAATCAAAGAGTCTGCAGGAATTTCAACAACGCGTGCGTCGGGCAATAGCACGTGCTCCGAACGTCAGGAGGCGCGATCGCGGTCAGGGCGCGTTCCTTCATGGCAAGATCAGCTTCGATGTAGCCGTGCGTCGTCACCGAACTCTCATGGCTAAGCCACAGTGCTATGACTGAGAGGTCGACACCGGCCGAGCTATTTCGCTTATGGGGGGGCAAGACCGCAGCGCTGCCGATTCAGCCAGACATTCTTGACGGGTGAATTAGACCAAGCTCCGCTCGGCCTGACTGAAACGCCTCATCAGAAAACTTGCCTCTGCTGGCCGAATATAAATCCTGTACTACTATAAGGATGCCCGTTTAAACGTACGGTATGGCGAATAACTCCTTCTATAGTCGGAAGACCACTGCAATACCCGTTCTAGGACGGATTGAGGAGAGGACTAAGCATGGAAAGCATAATTAGTAAGACCATCGGACAAGTCACTGAATTGACCGTAATCACTCCGATTATCGAAGGTAAGGCTAATGATTTAAGGAAAGTTCTCAATGGGATTCAGGTTAGTCCGGACAGCCCGATCAAGCGTATTTCGTCGATTCACTACGCACGCTGGGTAATTTTCGACAATGACTCCCGGCTATTATTTACAAGTAATTTTGACGGCACATGGGAGAAGTACCTACGGGATTTCGTCGAGCTGGCTGCGGCAGGGTTGGATGCAATTTGGAACAACTGCGTTGGCTACCCCGGAGCAAAACCCTACGAGGGGTTCGCAACGTACGTGCGCTCCCACCAAGTGGAGACCAATCTCTTCTACGCGGCCTATCCGGCCGCAAGTGTGCCGACGGTACTCAAAGCACTCGATTGGGCAGAAAAGACGACCACTTATCAGCGCGAACTTGCTAAGCCCCCTGGTTTAGGTGGGAGTAGCTGAAAGAATGAAAACAGCCGATGACATTTACCTGAATCTTGCCGATATCCAAGGCAACATTCTCAAGGCATATCGGCATCCATGCGCCGCTTATCTTTTTTTGCAATTTCCAGGTGCGACTGAAGGTAAAAAATGGTTGCATCATTTGCTGGAGGTGGGTGTCACAAGTTCGGAAATTTGGCCAGAAGACTTCGCAACGGGACACCGCAAAAAGCCTTCTGCGACCCTGAACTGTGCCCTCACCTTTGCTGGACTTGTGACTTTGGGGGTTGCTCCCCAACGATTAACTCTTTTGCCAGCAGCCTTTCGAGAGGGAATGTACGCTCGTGCTTACCAGTTGGGCGACACCGGCATGAGTGCGCCCGAGCATTGGGAGCCCCAGCTTCACGATGCTGCCATACATGCGATGGTGATGGTGAACGCTGATAGCGAGAGCGCTCGGCAGACCCGCGTCGCGGCCTTGCAGCAGGCGGCCAATACCTTTGGGCTAATTGAAGTGGCCGGGGTGATCTGGGCCGATGCACTAGCGGAGCAGCGTGAGCATTTCGGGTTTCGAGATGGCATAGGGCAGCCGAGCATTGAGGGTGGCTTGGTCGACGAACCCGGTATGGGAGTTCCGCAAAACGACGGCAGATGGCGACCGCTCAAACCGGGTGAGTTCCTACTTGGATACACACAGGAGCGAGAAGCGCCGCCATTCCCGCCCCTCCTTCTCGATCTTTGCTCAAACGGTACATACGTAGTCTTTCGAAAACTGGCGCAGGATGTAGCAGCCTTTCGGGCTTTTGTGCGGGATACTGCTTTAAGTGCATTTGGTTCCGACAGCCAAGTGGCACAGGATCGCATGGCGGCGAATCTCATAGGGCGTTGGCGCAGTGGTGCGCCACTTGTGTTATCACCGTCCCATGACCCGGGATCGGCTGAGAACAACTTTCGTTACCGGGGCGACCCGACAGGCCAGCGCTGCCCTCTCGGAGCGCACATTCGGCGGACCAATCCACGCGATGCGCTCGGCGATGATACACATGTCCCCTTCCACCGCATCCTGCGGCGCGGCTTGCCCTACGGCCCCCCCTTCGAGACCGCCCCCGACGTTGATCGCGGCGTTGTGTTTCTCGCGCTAAACGCAGACATAGAAGCTCAGTTTGAGTTTATCCAGGAGCAGTGGGTGAACAAAGGCGAGTTCGCCGGCCTGTTAGCCGAGGAAAGAGACCCGATCATTGGTGCGAACCTCGACGGTCAGATCACAGTGCCAGGCGCAACTCATAATCCGTTTGTTTTTGGTTTGAGCCGATTTGTATCAACGCGCGGCGGTGGGTATTTTCTAATGCCGGGTATCACGGCACTCGGGCGCTTAGCAGGCGGCATGCTTTAAGGAGACCTCCATGGAAACGTCGTTTCTCGTCGAGTACAAAGCCCTTGAGAGTCTGTTCGAGAATCCGATGGAATTGGCTGCAGCTCAAGCGAGCCTAGTGCGCGACTGGCTTACTACCAAAACCAAGGCCATGTTTGACGAACTGCGTCGGTCAGAACCCATTTTCAAATCCCCACGGGCCATCATCGTCACGCGCCAGCCGGACGTGCGTGAAATCCTGTACCGCGATGCTGAATTTACTGAATCGATCTACACGCCGCGCATGCAGCGCGTCCACGCGCACTTCTTTCTAGGCATGCCGGATTCGCCCGAGTACGAGCGCGAGGTGTCGACCCTTCGCCTAGCTTCGGGACGGGGAGATCTCGTGGGCATCCAGCAGTTTGTCGAAAGCGAAGCTGAGAGGCTGGTCGCGACAGCTAAGCACGGTAGCCTGGATCTGGTTCGGGATCTCGCACGCGTTGTCCCGGCACGGTTCGTGGCTTGGTATCTGGGGGTAAGCGGCCCCGATGAACGTACTTTGCAGCACTGGATGCGGGCCTTGTTCTGGGACCTATTCCGAAATTTGAGTAACGAGTTGAAAACGGTGCAGGCGGCAGATGAGGCCGCGATGGCACTCGAAACGCACTTATCTGCAGCTATTACCGAACGCAAAGCCGCCATCGCGGAGGGCAAGACGATACCGGACGACGTCATGACACGCTTGCTGCGACTGCAATCCGCGTCATCATTAGCTCTTGACGATGACGGTATCCGTCGCAATCTCACGGGACTGGCGGTCGGCGCCGTCGATACCACAAGCGAGTGTGTTGCCAACGTGCTGGACGTACTACTCGATCATCCTGACATGCTGGCGGCCGCTCAAGAAGCGGCTAATCGCGACGACACGACATTAGACGGCTTTGTCTTCGAGGCGCTGCGCTTCAAACCGCAACACCCGTTCCTTTATCGGGTCTGCGCTTCCGACTGCACGATTGCACGCGGGACTCCGCGTGAGGCTCACATCCCGGCCGGCAGTTTTATTGTGGCTGCAGTGTGGTCGGCCATGTTCGATGAAGCGGTAGTAGATAACCCGGAATCGTTTCGACCGGGGCGCCCGGCTGGCGATTACCTGCTGTTTGGCAGTGGCCGACACACTTGCTTCGGAGCCCACATCAATCGCGTCCAGATATCGGCAATCTGCCGAAGCGTGTTACGAAGGAAGGGGCTTCGACGCAAGGCGGGACAGGAGGGGCAGATGAAATACGACGGACCGTTTCCCGACAGTCTGCTACTGGAATTCGATACTTGACCAAGGCACAAGGAGGGACACATGAGTACGCCAGACAACGATGCTATCGAAATTGGGTCGAGGCAGGCGGATGAGGCTTACGAGTACCGCAGTCAGCAGATTGGTCTAATGGGACTAGCCCCCCCCGGAGCTGGGACTCTCCTGGCTGAGGGCGACTCTTGGTTTGATTATCCGTGGCACGATGTCCTATCGGAGCTCGAAGACCATCACGGCTTCGATGTCGATTCTGTCAGCCATCGAGGCGACCGGATTGAGGATATGGCCTACAACACGGGGCAGCTCATTCCGTTAGTGCGCAAGTTGGAGAAAATGATTCGGTCCAACAAGACGCCGAAAGCCATCCTGATTTCGGGAGGCGGAAATGATGTGGCGGGAGAGTCTTTTGCAGCGCTTTTAAATCACGCCAAAAGCGGGAATCCGGGCCTTAACCAACAGGTAGTGAGCGGTTTTTTGGATGTGCGAATTCGCTCAGCCTACATAACTATCCTCTCGGCCGTGACGGAAATAACAAAACGGCAGTTGGGATATCCCGTACCCATTCTTTTACATGGCTACGATTATGCAGTCGCAGACGGAAGGGGTTACGTGGGCGGTTGGGGACCGTTACCGGGACCATGGTTGGAACCTGGATTTCGGGAAAAAGGCTATGAGGATCCGGTTCAGCGCCAACAGATTGTGACTCAACTAATTGATCGGTTGAACGAAATGCTGGCTTCACTAGGTAATGTCAACGGGCTAGGGCATGTGCGCCATTTGGACTTGCGTGGCACATTGAAAAACGACCACACATACAAAGATTGGTGGGATAACGAACTGCACCCCACGCGACGTGGGTTCCGAGCCGTAGCTGCAAAATATGCAGAAGCACTAAGTTTGTTGCCGCCGACCGAAAACTGACCCAATAGAGGCGCAGAGCGACGTGTTTTCTTGGATCCTCACAGAGGTCGCTATTCGCATTGGTGATCGGCGACTTCAGCCCGAGCAGAGCTGGCAAGCATGCTCGAGCCTTCCTGTGCCATTGGAGCGGCAATCTGGTCTGCAATGACTTCGCTGGCTACAAGGCAGGCTTTGTACTGGGCGTATGGAGATCGGCTGCATGGCCCATGCGCGTCGCAAGTACTTCGATTTGCACGCGACCAACAAGAGCTAGAGCTTCGGGCTGTTCTCCTAGATCTATTCTATTTGGGTTGAGTGAGCTTGGCTAATCCCTGCTTGATGTGCCCGGTGTTCTCGCGGATCGTTTCCAGTGCGCCCCTGACGTTACCGCCTATCTCGATCGCGCTTGACTCTCAACCAGCAGCGTTAGCTCCATAATGGCGGCCTCCAAGGCGTGTTGATTTTCATGCATGCGTTCAAGTACATCGGGGAGAGAGTATTCATTGGTGGCCATGGCTTCGACTCCGTTCGAGGGAGTTGAAAGCGTAGCAGTGATGAGTGGGAATGGAAAAGCCTGCTGCGGGCCGGGCTCATGTGACTTTAAGGGCATGGCTACTTCGGTTTGCGCTCCGTAGTCTTCGATAATCTGTTTGGAGGTATCCAATTAGAGTCAGTGCATGTTCTCATCCGTCTTGAGCAGTTCAATAATCGCGTTATCCATGGTTTCCGCGTTAAATCTCAGGTCGCCAGCACGAACCCTAAGTTTTTGCGCGGTCTCAGTTGCACCCTCCTTTTCCAGCCAGGCCGCGATCTCCTCAAAGGCTTCGCCGATCATCATCTGGTTCAATTGAAGGCTGGCCAGCACGGCGGGAACCAGTTTTGGGTGGGCCATGGTTCATTCCTCCCACAGGGCATTGGGCGCGCAAACAGCAAAAAGCCCACACGTGGCGGGCTCTCTGTCGAAGGGGGCTGATCCATCAGCTACCATCAGTGTAGATGGCGTTTACGGGCGGACAAGGCGGAATCCCCAGTTGTTCAGCGGAATGCGGATTAACGTCTCACTTAGCATCGGCTTGTTACCAATCTGTCGTACTAATTTTCATTCTTTCGCATTTGTTTCGAAAACCTACAACGGCTCACTACATAGGTTGCGAAGTGCCTCAGTGGGCTCTGGAGGATTGTCCAGTAGTTGATACGCCGTGTTGGCATCAAGTACGGTCATGCCCTCGACGTCAAAATCAGCAGCCTTCTCTTCATGCGCAACGGAGCGCATGGCCAATGCCGCAACGACTTTCTTGAGCTCTGCCAGCTCGCGCTCGACGTTCGACAAGTGTGGCGGCCGCACTGAGCGAGTCTTGAGCCCCCCGCTTTGACAAAGAGCGCTCCATGCGAGGCTTTTCGTGGCATGCCGCTCAACCACGGCGTCAGCATTCGAAAGAAGAGCCGTGATCCTACCGCCCTTGCTACGACTGGTAATCGACGTATTCTTTTCGGCGGCGAACCGCGTAGTTTTTGGTTGAGCTGGTTTGTCCACGGTGTATCCCTCTGTGTGTCTGTACTCTACTACATTTCGTTTGACGCCTACGTCCCAGCCCGCCGATGCCAGCAAAGGTAACCGCTCCTTGAAGGGGGAGCGATCCCTACGGTGGCGTTAGTAAGCCTTAGTTTATCTGGTGGCTCGGGCTACCCTACCGCTTGTCACTGGGGCGAATAACGGTTTCTATCAGTCGCATTAAATTCGAAAATTTCGCAGCTATTTCGAAAACCGACACCCGCCACCCACCAGCGCCGGACCGGAAGCCGAGTGGTGTGGCTGGCGAAACGGGCGTTGCGGCCAATGGCTCAAGGGCACGCAACTGGCCACCGACTGGATGGCTGCGACCTCCAGGGCCTCGCTCTCGGCCAGTGGCGGCAACAGTCCTGGCAAACGGCTCGCCAGCAAGGTCTTGCCGGTACCCGGTGGCCCGCTGAACAACAGGTTGTGAGCCCCCGCGGCGGCAATCAGCAAGGCCCGCTTGGCCCCGGCCTGGCCTTGTACTTCATTCAGGTCGGGGTAGGGCTTGCTGGCCGAGAGCAGCCCATTGGACACGAACGGCTCGACCGGCGTGTGGCCGTTGAAATGCGCCACCGCCTCGAGCAGGTGATCCACGGCGATCACCTTCAGCCCCGAGGCCAGGCAGGCTTCCTCGGCATTGGCCCGTGGCACCACCAGCATGCGCCCGGCCTTGCGCGCCGCCAGCGCTGCGGGCAATACCCCACGCACCGGACGTACCGCGCCGGACAAGGCCAGTTCACCCAGGCATTCCACGTCGTCCAGCGTCAGGGTCGGCACTTGCACGCTGGCCGACAGGATCCCCAAGGCGATGGCCAGGTCGAAGCGGCCGCCGTCCTTTGGCAGGTCTGCCGGCGCCAGGTTCAGGGTGATGCGCCGCGCCGGAAAATTCAGCCCCGAGTTGATGATCGCGCTGCGCACCCGATCCTTGCTTTCCTTTACCGCCGCCTCCGGCAGGCCAACCATCGTCAGCGACGGCAAGCCATTGGCCAGGTGGACTTCAACGGTAACGGCAGGAGCCTCGACCCCCACTTGGGCGCGGCTGTGGACAATGGCGAGCGACATGAATCGTTCCTTGAGTGAATGGGAGGCCGCGTCCTGCGACTTTTGAAGGGTAGTCGTGGGGATGAACTTGGGCGCAGCAATTGAGGGGAGAAAATTTGGCAGGATGTTTCGACTGTCAGTGACAGCCGGGGCGGCAAGCGCGATACGGTTCAGCCGATGCCATCCTTCACCCGCCCAGGCGAAATGCCCGGGACCGGCCTAGACTCCGACTTGCCCAGTCGGCACTTGGCGGTATCAACGGCACAGGGAGGAAGTGGCCATGAACGATCTGCTGGCTCTGTTAACTGACAAGCGCTTTATGCCCCATGGGCACTGCTACATGTGGCGGCCGGATCTGCTGTGGACCAATGTCATTGCCGATGGTTTGATCACCCTGTCCTACGTCACCATTCCCTTCACGCTCCTGTACTTTATCCACAAGCGCAAGGACGTGCCGTTCGACTGGATGCTGGCGGCCTTTGGCGTATTTATCCTGGCCTGCGGGACCAGCCACGTGATGGAAATCCTGACCATTTGGCAGCCTTATTACTGGTTGTCGGCGCTGGTCAAGGTGATCACCGCGATTGCCTCGGTGATTACCGCCATCCTGCTGGTCCGGCTGGTGCCGGCGGCCCTGAAGATCCCCAGCCCGCAGCAATTGGCCAAGGTCAACGAAGAGTTGCGCGAGGCGCAGGCCGAGCTAGTGACCACTGCGCGCCGGGCCGGCATGGCGGAGATCGCCACCAATGTGCTGCACAACGTGGGCAATGTGCTCAATAGCGTCAACGTGTCAGCCCAGGTCCTCTACGAGAAGGTGCACACCTCCAAGGGGCCCGGGGTGGCCAAGGTCGTCCAGTTGATGAAGGAGCATCCCGACGACCTCGGCGACTTCATCAGCAGCGATCCGAAAGGGCGCGCACTACCGGACTATCTCGACAAGCTGGCCGACGCGCTGGCCGTCGAGCAGCAGGGCATGATCGCCGAGTTGGCGCAGTTGACCCGCCGAATCGACCACATCAAGGAAATCGTCGCCACCCAGCAATCCTATGCCGGCAATGCCAGCGTTCTGGAGCCGGGCTCGCTGCGAGAGCTGGTCGAGGATGTCGTGCGCATTTGCGATGTGTCCCTGGCGCGCCACCACATCTCGCTGATCAAGGAGTTCAGCGATATACCGCAAATGCCACTGGACAAGCACCGAGTGCTGCAGATCCTGGTCAATCTGATCAACAACGCCAAGCAGGCGCTGGACGCCGGTGTGAACCGGCCGCCGCGGATCATCCTGCGCCTGAAGGTCGTTGACGATGGGCGCGTGCGGGTCGAGGTCGAGGACAATGGCGAGGGGATCGCGCAGGACAATCTTGCGCGGGTGTTCGAGCACGGCTTCACCACGCGTGTCGACGGTCACGGCTTTGGTTTGCACAGCTGCATTCTGGCGGCGCACGAGATGGGCGGCGATCTGACCGCGCAGAGCGCCGGGCCAGGCCGCGGCGCGCTGTTTATCCTGGAGCTGCCGCTGGTACTGACCCCGGCTCCCTCTCAGCGGACGGCGGGTGGTTGAACAGGCCTTACACCTCCCTCAGCAATTGATCGGCGATACGAATGCTCAGTGCGGCCCCAGTCAACGTGGGGTTCACACAGGACGATGACGGCATCACGCTGGTCCCGGCGATAAACAGGTTGGCGTGGTCGTGGCTACGGCAGTCGCGGTCGACCACCGAGTTCTTCGGGTCGTCGCCCATGATGGTGGTGCCCATGATGTGCTGGCGGTTCTGGAAGTTGACGTCGGTGCTGAGGATGTCGGCGTCGAGCAGGTGGGCGAACTGCTTGAGGTCTTCCAGGGCCTTTTCCTTGCCCGCGTGCCAGTAGTCGGGAACGCTGTAGTAGATCTCCGGTACCGGCAGGCCAATCGCGTCGAAGCGAGTCTTGCTCGGGGTGACGCGGTTTTCCGGCAGCGGCAGGGTTTCGAAGTCCACCGCCCAGTTCAAGGAGCGCGCCGACTGCAGGCGGATCTGTTCGTCGAGCTTGGAGCCCAACACACCCTTGGCGATCAGGTTGGTGGTGATCTGCGAGGTGGGCACCGTGTTGCGAACCTTGATCTTGTAGCTCGGGTAGTCCTTGCGGAATGCGCCGTCGCGGCTGTTCAGGTAGACCAGCAACTGGGTCGGTCCCTCGCCGGGCCACATGTCCTCCTTGGTCATCACGTTCATGCTCACGCCGGTGTGGTCCATCAGGTTGCGACCGACCTGATCGGAAGTATTGGCGATGCCGTTGGGGTATTTCTCGGACGTGGACATCAGCAACAGCTTCGGCGATTCGATGCCATAGGCCGCCAGCACGAAGTACCGGGCGGTCAGGCGATGCTGGGTCTTGTCGGGGCGCATGTACCAGATCGCGCTGATCTTGCCGTCATCGCCGGCCTCGATCTGGTACACCACCGAGTTGTCCAGGACCTTGGCGCCATGACGCTCGGCCTCGTCGATATGCATCGAGCCGTCGTACTTGGCGGCAATCGGGCAGACCGGGTTGCAGTTGTTGTTGCCCGCGCACGGTGGGCGTTTGCCATAGGGGCGGGTGGCGCGGCCATTGGGTTCGAGGATCGGGTTGTAGCCGCCCTTGCTCAACAGGCTCGAGAGGCGCTTGAACATGTAGCTGGGCTTCAGGCCTTCCATCGGGTAGGGAATCGAGCGCGGTGGGTAGGCCGCGCCACCCTGGCCACTTTCATCCTGGCCGTCGACCCCGGACACGCCCAGCTCGGTCTCGGCGCGGGCGTAGAAGGGTTCCAATTCGTCATAGCTGATCGGCCAGTCACGCCCGCGTCCGTAGAGGGAGTTGAGACGGAAGTCGTTGGGCAGCATGCGCCACAGCGAGGAGCCGAAGTGCCAAGTGGTACCGCCGACCACCCGCAGGTAGGAGGTGTTGTATTTCACCGGGCCGACCTGCTGCAGGTAGTCGCCATAGGTGGAAGGTGCATGAGGCAGGCTCGGATAGGGCGAGCCGGCACCCTGCAGCTTGGCGTTGGCCAGCGAGAGCTTGACCGGCGCATTGCGGAAGGTCTCGACGATGTCACGGCGGTTCACCCGTGGGCCCGCTTCGAGGACGATCACGGATTTGTTCGCCTTGGCCAGCTCGCTGGCAATCAAGCCACCCATCACGCCGGAGCCGATGACGACCACATCGGCGTCGTAAACAACGCTGCTCATAGTTTGAAATCCTGCGTGTCGGCTGGCTTGGCGCCCCAGGATTCGGGGCCGCCACCGTAGGTTGGAATGATGAGGATGCCGTGGGTCGGGCGATACATCAGCGCCTCGGAGTAACTGATCAGTTCGGCATCGGCGAGCTCGCCGACGATGCCCAAGTACCAGGCCGAGATGATGCTGGTGGCCGTCGCTTTCAACGATGGGTCCGGGTTGGCCTGGGCCAGGTATTCATCCACATGCTTGAAGCCCTGCCCATCGACCAGTTGCTTGAGGGCGCCGACATTGCCGCTGAAGTTCGGTGCGCGCTGGCTCAGGGCGCGGTAGTAGCGCGCCGCCAGGACCGGGTTGACCGGACGGCTGACAAGGAATTGCGACAGGGCGATAAAGTCCTGGTCGCCCTCAGCCATCACCGATTGCCAGGGGCCGAGGCCTCCGGCCAGGGCCACCAGGCCCAGGGTGACCGACCCGCGCAGCAGGCTACGGCGGGACAGTCGGGCGGTGGGGGTGGATGAAACGGGCATGTGGGTGTCGGTCATTGAAGTTTCCATTGCTCAGGCCTCCTGCAGCCGGCGACGAGCCTTGAGTCTGTAAAGCCCCAGGAGGATCAGCAGGCCGATCACAACCAGGGCCGGTACGCTGTAGCGCGCCAGCACGGCGATGGGGGCCTTGGGTCCGCCTTCGCGTACCTGTGCCACATCGGCGGCAGTCACGTTCAAGCCGGCGTTGCCGTAGCGGGACAGGACGTAGTTGCTGACGTCGGCGATCTGCTGGTCGTCGAGGCGATCGGTGAACAGCGCGCCCGGACCGAAGGCCGGCATGTCGATTGCCACGCCGTCGACTTCGCGATGCACGCCGTAGACGATGGTCGCGATCAGGTTGTCGCGGCGGCTGGTCGCGGTGTTGTGGAACAGTGACGGATACTCACGGGTGCCCTCGCCGTTGGCCTGGTGACAGTTGGCGCAGGTGCCGCTGAAGATGTGCCAGCCTGGATTGTCCTGCGGCTTGCCGCCGCGCAGGTTGAGTTCGTCGTTCGACGCCTGGCCGAAGGTATGGCGGGCCTGGCGTTCGCCGGTGGCGATTGGCTGGGTCTGCAGCAAGTAGGCGGCGATGGCCTTGAGGTCCTCCTCGCCGAGGTACTGCAGGCTGTGCTCGACCGCCTCGGCCATGGGCCCGGCAGCTTGCGCCTTGCCCTCCACATGGCCGCTGCGCAGGTAGGCAACGAGCTCATCGCTCGACCAGGCGCCGATACCGCTGGTCTTGTCCGAGGTGATGTTCGGGGCGTACCAGGCCCCCAATGAGCCACCGGCAAGCGCCTTGGCGTTATCCGCCGCCATCAGGACATTGCGTGGGGTATGGCAGGTGTCGCAGTGGGCCAGTGCATTGACCAGGTAGTCGCCGCGATTGACCTGCGCGGACTTGCCCGGATCCGCCTCGAAGCGTTTCTGGCTATGGAACAAGGCGTTCCAGCCGAGCATCGAGGCGCGGATATTGAACGGAAAGTCGAGCTCGGTCTTGGGGCTGGGCGTATCCACCGGCGCGACTTCATCCATGAAGTACTGGTACAGGGCGGCGACGTCGCTGTCGGTCATCTTTGCGTAGGAGGTGTAGGGCATCGCCGGGTACAGGTGGGTGCCGTCCGGGGTTACACCGTCGCGCACGGCGCGGGCGAAGTCTGCCTGCGTGTACTGGCCGATGCCGGCGCTCCTGGAAGGGGTGATGTTGGTCGAATAGATGGTGCCCATCGGCGAGTTGAGTGGGTAACCGCCGGCAAAGGGCTTGCCACCGACGGTGCTATGGCAGGCCACGCAATCGGCGGCCACCGCCAGCCGCTTGCCGGGCGAAGCGCTGGTGTCGAGTGTCTCGCCGTGGGTCGCCAGGCTGACCGTCATCAGGACCAGGCCGCCCGCGAGCATATTCATCATGGACTTCACCTTGCCCACGCCGGGCAATGGCTGATCCCTCCTCTGCGGATACATGTGTCACTCCTCATGGATTTCGACGCGTGGCCTTTGGCTCGGCTCGTTAAATTTTCATAGTTGTACGATGTCTTGCGTTGCGATAAAGATTTCACATGATGTAACATTTTGCAACGATTATGGCTAAGAGCTACTATCCGTTTGTTTTTATTACACGGCTCTAGTACGGGCTTTTCAGAAATTGATGAGCAAGATCGTCGTCAACGAGACGAGCAAGAAAGAAAGGAAAATGCTTCATCCAGATTGAGGGTGAACAGAGGGGTGTGGCTTACATTTTCGTGATGTTGTACGACGTCATGACGAAAAAACCATCAAGCGGCACGCCAACGATGCCCTGTCGGCAGACGAGCCCGAGCGGCGATGGAATCAGGACACAGGCCCTTAACCTGGCGTTACGCGGGGCAGGGAAATGCACACATGACCGGGCTGCTGGACCAGCATCCCATGAGGATCCACCGATGAACTGGCTCAACGACGCAAAACTATCGACCAAATTGATCACCTCGTTTTTCCTCTGCGCCCTGATAACGCTCGCCGTGGGCATGCTTGGCGTCAGTGGAGTTTCCGCGCTGTCGACGCGTTTGCAGGGAGTGTTCAACAACAACCTGGTCTCGGTCGCCAATACGTCGCAGACCAAGACCAAGGCGGTCGGCCAGACGCGCGACATGTACCGGCTGTATGTCGCTACTGCCGGCAATGCTCCGCAGAGCATGAAGGATGAGTTTCTCGCTTCGATGAAAGCCAATCAGTTGGCCAGCGAAAAGGCTTTCGCCGATTACCGCAAAGGCAATCTGGCTGAAGACGAGCGCATCGCCGGCGACCAGATGGCCCGCGATTGGCCGGTCTACCAGGCCATGGTGCAGCAGTACGTGGCGATGATGGCGGCTGGCGACCTGGAAAACGGCCGCACTCTGTTGCTCGGTGACTTGCAGAAGACTTATCGCAAGGTGATGGACCAGTTGACCATCATGATCGACTCCAATGACCGTCAGATCAGCGAAGACGCCAAGGCCGCCACGCAGCAGGAGCTGACGGCCAAGACCGTGTTGTACAGCGGCATCGTCGTGGCGTTTATCGCCGCGCTGCTGTTGGGCATGTTTATCAGTCGCCTGATCAGTCGACCGATTGCCGTGGCGGTCGATTGCGCACAACGCATCGCCCAGGGCGATCTCACTCAGCACATCACCAGCAACAGTCGCGACGAGGCCGGCCAGTTGCTCAAGGCCCTGGGTGACATGCAGACGAGTTTGAAGACCACCATCCAGCAGATTGCCAGCGCTTCGGACCAATTGGCTTCCGCCGCCGAGGAGCTGACGGCGGTCACCGATGATGGCAGTCGTGCCTTGATCCGACAGAATGATGAAATCCAGCAGGCCGCCACGGCCGTGACCGAGATGACTTCCGCCGTCGAGGAAGTGGCCCGCAACGCGGTCTCCACTTCACAGGCTTCGCAATCGACCAGTTCACAAGCCAGCGATGGGCGTGATCAGGCCCGTAGCGCGGTGCAGGCGATCAATACTGCAACCCAGGAAATCACCGCGTCCACCGGGCTGGTCAGGGATCTTGCCGTGCAGGTGCGCGATATTGGCAAGGTGCTGGATGTGATCCGCGGGATCGCTGAACAGACCAACCTGCTGGCGCTCAATGCGGCCATCGAGGCGGCACGCGCCGGGGAACAGGGTCGCGGTTTTGCCGTGGTGGCCGATGAGGTTCGCGCCCTGGCGGCCCGCACCCAGGCGTCAACCGGTGAAATCGAGAGCATGATCCACGCGGTACAGGACCGTGCCGACAGTGCGGTTGATGCGATGGGCAAGAGCCAGGCGCTGGTGACCGAGACCCAGGGCCTGGCCCGGGCCACTGGCGAGGCGCTGGAGCAGATCGCCGACGGCATCTCGCAGATCAATGACCGTAACCTGGTGATTGCCACGGCGTCCGAGGAGCAGGCCCATGTGGCCCGCGAGGTTGATCGCAACCTGGTGAATATCCAGGATCTCTCGACCCAGACTGCGGCTGGGGCGAACCAGACCAATGCTTCGAGCCAGGAGCTGTCCAACCTGGCCCTGTCATTCAATACCCTGGTTGGCCGTTTCCGTCTCTGACCCTTCAGGTTGAATACGCCTGGGCTACCGGGCGTATGTCGCAGGCGCGCTGCTTATTTATTCCTGGGCTGGAGCCAGTCGTGCTTCCAGCTCAGCGACCTTGGCCTCCAGGCTTTCGAGCCGCGCTCGGGTCCGGGCCAGCACGACCATCTGACTGTCGAATTCTTCCCGGCTTACCAGGTCCAGCTTGCTGAAGCCGCTTTGCAGCAGGGCCTTGAACTGGCTTTCGATTTCGCTTTTGGGCAGCGGCGTGTCGCCACTCAAGATACGGGAGGCGTGGCCGCTCAGGGCGTCGAGGAGGTCTTTGGGCGCAAGCATGTGCAGGTGTCCTGGAAACGATGGCGGGCAGTGTACCACGCAGTGTCTATAGTCAATTCGCCAGCCAGGGATGCACGCTTTTCGCGCATGGGGCCGGGCGGCGCTGCACTGTTGTTGTGCGTATCGCTGCGGTTCGTGGTGCGGTGCACGTCGAGCCGGTGGCCAAGGGACTGAAATCAGAGGGTTTGGGCACAGATGGCAAGGTTTCTGCTTAGAGGCTGATGACCCATGCACTGATGCAGTCGCTGTGACGAATGCAGTGCAGCAGGCGGAACGGGGAGTTTCGTCAGGATCGGTTAACTGGCACCTGTCGGGCAACTTGGGCCGACGACGCGTTACAAAGCCAGGCACTGCGCTTAGACTTGAGTCGGGTTTGTTTTCCTGGGGCAAGTCCACCAATTCGGGAGAAAGTTTCATGAAGCTAGTCACTGCCATCATCAAGCCGTTCAAGTTGGACGACGTGCGCGAGTCGTTGTCCGAGATCGGCGTGCAGGGCATTACCGTTACTGAGGTCAAAGGCTTCGGTCGGCAGAAGGGCCACACCGAGCTGTATCGCGGCGCGGAGTACGTGGTCGATTTCCTGCCCAAGGTGAAGATCGATGTCGCCATTGACGACAAGGATCTGGACCGGGTGATCGAGGCAATCACCAAGGCCGCCAACACCGGCAAGATCGGTGACGGGAAGATCTTTGTGGTCAATCTGGAACAGGCTATCCGCATCCGTACCGGCGAAACCGATACCGACGCTATCTAAGCCGCCAAACCCAACGCCCCAGGAGAAAACAATATGACTCTGCGTAAATTCGCAGGGCTAGGAGCCCTGTTGTCCTTCGCAATGCCTGGCCTGGCCATGGCAGAAGAAGCGGCAGCCCCCGTCTTGAACTCCGGCGACACCGCCTGGATGCTCACGGCCACGATTCTTGTACTGTTCATGACTATTCCAGGCCTGGCCCTGTTCTACGGTGGCATGGTCCGGTCGAAGAACATTCTTTCCGTGATGATGCAGTGCTTTGCCATTACCGGTCTGATCAGCGTCCTGTGGGTCATCTATGGCTACAGTATCGCGTTCGACACTACCGGCATGGAGCAGGGCGTCGTCAACTTCAACTCCTTCATTGGCGGTTTCGGCAAAGCGTTCCTGGCGGGTGTCACGCCAGCCAGCCTGACCGGCCCGGCGGCGCTGTTCCCTGAAGCGGTGTTCATCACTTTCCAGATGACGTTCGCCATCATTACCCCGGCCCTGATCGTCGGTGCATTCGCCGAGCGGATGAAGTTCTCCGCCATGCTGATCTTCATGGGCGTGTGGTTCACCCTGGTGTATGCACCGATTGCGCACATGGTCTGGTCCGGCAACGGCGGCCTGCTGTGGGATTGGGGCGTGCTGGACTTCGCTGGCGGCACCGTGGTGCACATCAACGCCGGTATCGCCGGTCTGGTGGCGTGCCTGGTATTGGGCAAGCGCAAAGGCTTCCCGACCACGCCAATGGCACCGCATAACCTGGGTTACACCCTGGTGGGTGCGGCCATGCTGTGGGTCGGCTGGTTCGGCTTCAACGCCGGTTCCGCTGTCGCCGCCAACGGCACTGCCGGCATGGCGATGCTGGTGACCCAGATCGCTACCGCTGCGGCGGCGCTGGGCTGGATGTTTGCCGAGTGGATCACCCACGGCAAGCCAAGCGCGCTGGGCATTGCCTCGGGCGTGGTGGCCGGCCTGGTTGCAATCACCCCGGCTGCCGGCACCGTGGGCCCAATGGGCGCCCTGGTCATCGGCCTGGCGGCGGGCGTGGTGTGCTTCTTCTGCGCCACCACCCTCAAACGCAAGCTCGGTTATGACGACTCCCTGGATGCCTTCGGCGTGCATGGCATCGGCGGTATTCTCGGCGCGATCCTGACTGGTGTGTTCGCCGCACCGGCCTTGGGTGGCTTCGGCACCGTGACCGATATCGGCGCGCAAGTGTGGATTCAATTCAAGGGCGTGGGTTTCACGGTGGTCTACACCGCGATCGTCACCTTCATCATCCTCAAGGTCCTGGACGCCGTCATGGGTCTGCGTGTCACCGAGGAAGAAGAGGCTGTGGGCCTGGATCTGGCCCAGCACAACGAGCGTGGCTACAACCTGTAAGTACACGCAACAAAAAATGCCCGGTTCGCCGGGCATTTTTTTGTCTGGAATTTGTCATTGCTCACAAGGTGTGGCGGTTTTTCCGACGCCTTTTGTTGTGGATGCGACATGGGTTTTTATACCGCCAAAGGCTTACATCGAAGCAAGAATATTAGGGCCTTTGTTTTTTCCCAGAGCGCGCTAGAATGCGCGCCGAACGTGCGGAGATCTGTATGTGGCAACAGACGCTGATAACCCTGCGGGCGAGGCCCCGGGGCTTTCATCTGGTGACGGACGAGTTGCTGGCCGGCCTGCCTGAACTCCAGGCGTGTCGTGTCGGTCTGTTGCATCTGTGGCTGCAGCATACCTCGGCCTCGTTGACCATCAACGAGAACGCCGATCCGGCGGTACGTCGAGACTTCGAACGATTTTTCAATCGGCTGATCCCACAAGGAACCGCCGGCTATGAGCACAACGACGAAGGCTTGGACGACCTCCCGGCGCACTTCAAGGCCAGTGTGCTCGGTTGCCAGCTCAGCCTGCCGGTTACGGCGGGACGGCTGGCATTGGGAACCTGGCAAGGTGTTTATCTGGGCGAGCACCGTGATCACGGCGGTGCTCGTAAAGTCCTCGCCACCTTGTACGGTGAAGGGGCATAACCGCTGATTGCCAGCGGATGTTGAATTTTTTCTGGCAGCCTTCGAACAGATGGCGAAGCTGGGCTATAACTAATCTGCTTTTCGCAAGTCATGAGGTAGAACATGAGCGACGATGATCTGGAAAACGACGACCTCGAAGTAGGCGACGAAGACGAGACCGAAGAAGGCCTTGAAGCGGTAGCTGAAGACGTTGCCGACGACGATGGGGCCGATGTTCCGGCACCTACCGCCAAGGGCAAGGCCAAGGCCGCGGTGTCGGTCGACGAGTTGCCGAGCGTAGAGGCCAAGAACAAGGAGCGTGATGCGCTCGCCAAGGCCATGGAGGAGTTCCTGGCCAGGGGCGGTAAGGTGCAGGAAGTGGAAGCCAACGTGGTCGCTGATCCGCCCAAGAAGCCTGACAACAAGTACGGCAGCCGCCCTATCTGAGTATCGGCTTCTTGCTTGCTGAAAAAGCCCGCCGTCGCTGCGGGCTTTTTCATGGGCGCGATTCTACTCCGGGCCAGGCGCAGCCCCTGTGGGAGCGAGCTTGCTCGCGATAGCGGTGGGTCTGTTGGCATTGATGTTGGATGTGCCGCCGTCATCGCGAGCAAGCTCGCTCCCACAGGTTTCTTTGCCGGGCGGGGAGCTGCGGGACATAGCCGCTCCAGGGTAGGAGCGAGCTTGCTCGCGATAGCGGTGGGTCTGTTGGCATTGATGTGGATGTGCCGCCGTCATCGCGAGCAAGCTCGCTCCCACAGGTTTCTTTGCCGGGCGGGGAGCTGCGGGACATAGCCGCTCCCACAGAGGGGCTTTGGCGGCTGTGAGGCAGGGTTCAGGGTTGGCTATGCCAACCCGTCAACAGCCCCGGCAGTTCGGTCAGGCTGCGAATTTCCGCATCCGGTACATGGTCGGCATTCCAGGGCTTGCCTGCCGGGTTGAACCACACCGCGCGCAGGCCGGCCTGTTGGGCGCCGGCGATGTCGTCGCCCGGGTGATCGCCAACGTGCACGGCGGTCTGTGCCGTGGCGCCGCCGCGCTGCAGGGCTTCGTGGAACAACCGGGCGTCAGGTTTGGCGATGCCGATGTCTTCGGCGCACAAGGCGAACTTGAAGTAGTCCGCCAGCCCCAGGCGTCGCACGTCGGCGTTGCCATTGGTGACCACGCCGAGGGCGAAATGATTGGCCAGGATTTCCAGGGTGGGCTGCACCTCGGGGAAAATCTCCAGCTGATGACGGGCGTGCAGGAACGTCTCGAAGGCCTGGTCCGCCAGTTCAGAGGCGTGCCACTGGTCGTAGCCGGCTTCCTGCAAGGCACGGAACAGCACCCGCCGGCGCAGCGCACTGATGCGATGCTTGAGGTTGGGTTCTTCGCGCAACACCTGCTCGCGAATCGAAAAAAGATGCTCCACCGGCAGCCCGCCCAGGATCGGTGCGTTGTCGCTCAGCCATTGGCGGAGTATGGCTTCGGCGCTGGCGATTACCGGGGCGGTGTCCCACAGGGTGTCGTCCAGGTCGAAAGTGATGAGTTCGATGGTCATGATTCGTCGCCCTTGATGCGTTTGGCCCTGGGGTGGGCACTGTCGTAGACCGTCGCCAGGTGCTGGAAGTCCAGGTGGGTGTAGATCTGTGTCGTCTTGATGTCCGAGTGGCCCAGCAGCTCTTGAACGGCGCGCAGGTCCTGGGAGGATTCCAGCAGATGGCTGGCGAAGGAGTGCCTGAGCATGTGTGGGTGCAGGTTCTGCCCCAACTCGCGTTCGCCGGCGGCCTTGACCCGCAACTGAATCGCCCGCGGGCCGAGGCGCCGACCGCGTTGGCTGACAAATACCGCGTCATCGGCGGGGTTGGCCAGGACCCGCAGGGGCAGCCACAGTTCCAGGGCTTCACGGGCCTTGCGGCCGACGGGCAGCAGGCGGGTCTTGCTGCCCTTGCCGAGCACCTGGACCATGCCGTCGGCCAGGTCCAGTTGATCCAGGTTAAGCCCCGTCAGCTCCGAAAGCCGCAGGCCGGAAGAATAGAACAGCTCGAGAATCGCCTGGTCGCGCCGGGCCAGGAAGTCATCTTCGACGGCGCCTTCAAGCAATTGCAGGGCGCGGTCGGTGTCGAGGGTCTTCGGCAGCCGGCGTTCGCCCTTGGGCGGTGCCAGGCCGGTGGCCGGATCGTGATCGCACAGGCCTTCGCGATTGAGGTAGTGATACAGGCCGCGCACCGCCGACAACAGTCGCGCCAGGCTGCGGGAGGACTGTCCCTGTTGATGCAGGCGGGCGATCAGGCTGCGCAAGCGCTGGATGTCCAGGGCCGACCAACTGCCGATGTTCTGCTTCTGGCACCAGCCCAGCACTTTTTCCAGGTCGCGGCGATAGGCCAACAACGTGTGGGGCGACACCTGGCGCTCACTGCGCAGGTGTTCGCAGTAGGCGTCCAGTTGCCGCTCCATCATCAGCGTACCGAGCGCAGCGAACCGGCGACTCTTGGCAGCACCCGGCCGGTGACTTCGGCGATGTAGCTCAAGAAGAGCGTGCCCACCGAACTCTTGTAGTGCTGCGGATCGCGGCTGGCGATGGCCAGCACGCCGTGCACGCCCTGGTGGGCGATGGCGACGACGGCGGTGGAGCCGATCTGCTTGCGCTGTTCTTCGCCGAACAGGAAGTCCAACTCATGTTCGCGCAGGCTGCCGCTGACGCTTTTGTTTTCCGTGAGCAGGCCGCCGATGGCCGTCTGCGCTTCGGCGTGGGTCACCCAGCGGCCCACCGGCATGGCGTTGTCGCCAAACAGGATCAGGCTGACAAAGGGCACCTGGAAATCCTGGCGCAGGCTGTCTTCGACGCTCATGACCAGGTCTTCGAGGGTGCTGGCGTCCATCAGGGCCAGGATCAGCCGACGGGTCTTGTCGAAGAGCCGGTCGTTGTCCCGGGCCACGTCCATCAGGTGCGAAAGACGATGGCGCATTTCGATGTTGCGCTCGCGCAGGATTTTCATCTGGTGCTCCACCAGCGACACGGTGTCGCCGCGCCGGTGGGGGATGCGCATCGTCGCAAGCAGTTCTTCATGCTCGACGAAGAAGTCCGGATGAGCCTCCAGGTAAGCGGCCACGGCCGCGACGTCTGGAAGGCTGGGAGATTCGTCGGGCTGTGGGGCTGGAACCTGTGGCTGATCGGTCATGGGTTTGGCTCACTCAAAGACGAACTTGTCCTTCGTATACGCGCACTGCCGGGCCGGTCATCATCACCGGTTGGCCAGGGCCTGCCCATTCGATGGACAGGCGCCCGCCGGGCAGGTCGATCAACAATGGCGAATCCATCCACCCCTGGCTGATCGCAGCGACGGCAGCGGCACAGGCGCCGGTACCGCAGGCCTGGGTTTCCCCGGCACCGCGTTCCCAGACGCGCAATTGTGCGCGGTGACGGTCGATGACTTGCAGGAAACCGACATTCACCCGCGCGGGGAAGCGCGGATGGTGTTCGATTTTCGGCCCCAGCTCATGCACCGGGGCACTGTTGATATCGGCCACTCGCAGCACGGCATGGGGGTTGCCCATGGAGACTGCCGCCAGTTCCACCGTGTTGCCATCGACTTCCAATGGATAGCTCAGGGCCTGGGCCGGCGCTTCGAATGGAATGTCCGCCGGTACCAGGCGCGGAGCACCCATGTTGACGCCGATCTGGCCGTCGCTGCGCACATCCAGTTCGATGATGCCGCTCTTGGTCTCGACGCGGATCTGCCGCTTGGCCGTCAGGCGCTTGTCCAGCACGAAGCGGGCGAAGCAGCGCGCGCCGTTGCCGCATTGCTCCACTTCCGAGCCGTCGGCGTTGAAGATCCGATAGCGGAAATCCACGTCCGGGTTGTTGGGCGCCTCGACGATCAGCAACTGGTCGAAACCGATACCAGTGTGCCGGTCTCCCCATTGCTTGGCATGCTTGGGCAGGATATGCGCGTGCTGGCTGACCAGGTCGAGGACCATGAAGTCATTGCCCAGGCCGTGCATCTTGGTAAAACGCAGCAGCATGGTTTTACTCCGGCAGCAGGCTTTCGCCGGCAAACAACTCGGCTACCGTCTCGCGGCGACGCACTTCGAATGCCTGATCACCGTCCACCAGCACCTCGGCGCAACGGCCGCGGGTGTTGTAGTTGGAACTCATGACAAACCCGTAGGCACCGGCCGAATGCACGGCCAGCAAGTCGCCTTCTTCCAGCGCCAGCTCCCGACCCTTGGCCAGGAAGTCACCGGTTTCGCAGATCGGCCCGACGATGTCGTAGGGGCGGGCCGCGGTGTCGCGAGGGCGCACGGCGGTGACGTCCATCCACGCCTGGTACAGCGCCGGGCGGATCAGGTCGTTCATCGCCGCATCGACGATGGCGAAATCCTTGTGCTCGGTGTGCTTGAGGTATTCGACCTGGGTCAGCAGCACGCCGGCATTGGCCACGATATAGCGGCCGGGCTCGAACATCAGCGCCAGGTCACGGCCTTCGAGGCGCTCGCGCACCGTCTTGATGTAGTCGGCCACCAGGGGCGGCTCTTCATCGCGATAGCGCACGCCGACACCGCCACCCAGGTCGATGTGGCGCAGGTAGATGCCGCAGTCGCCGAGGCGGTCGACCAGCGCCAGCAGGCGGTCGAGGGCATCGATGAACGGTTCGAGGGTGGTCAGTTGCGAGCCGATGTGGCAATCGACACCCAGCACTTCCAGGTTCGGCAGCTGGGCGGCGCGTACGTACACGTCCTCGGCGTCGGCAATGGCGATGCCGAACTTGTTTTCCTTCAGGCCGGTGGAGATGTACGGGTGGGTGCCAGCGTCGACGTCCGGGTTCACGCGCAGGGAAACCGGCGCGCGAACGCCCAGCTCGGCGGCGACAACCTGCAGGCGCTCCAGCTCATCGGTGGATTCGATGTTGAAGCAGTGCACGCCGACTTCCAGGGCGCGACGCATGTCTTCGCGGGTCTTGCCGACGCCGGAGAACACGATCTTGTCGGCGCTGCCGCCCGCGGCCAGCACACGCTCGAGCTCGCCACCGGAGACGATGTCGAAACCGGCACCCAGGCGCGCCAGGACATTGAGCACACCCAGGTTGGAGTTGGCCTTGACGGCGAAACACACCAGGTGCGGCATGCCGTCGAGAGCATCGGCGAACGTCCGATACTGGGCTTCGATGTGGGCACGGGAATAGACATAGGTCGGCGTGCCGAAACGTTCGGCGATCGCGGACAGGGCAACTCCTTCCGCGAACAGCTCCCCGCCACGGTAGTTAAAAGCGTCCATGGCGTTCCCTTAGTAAGTGGTGTGGGTGTCGTGCGAGTGTGTCTTGGATTGCGACGACTTGGCCTGTTCTTCAGGGGACTTGCTGTCATCAGGCAGGTACAGCGGACCTTTTTGACCACAGGCTGTCACGAGGCAGGCAACCGCGACGAGCGCAGCAAGGGAAGAGATCAGGCGCTTCATGGCGAAATCCTTGAAAATGCATTAATTGCGCCGGAGTATACCGGCCACCCGTCAGCTTGCCTATGCAACGGGGCGCCCGTCCGGCGGCACTGTTGTCGTTGATCGGTATATCCTTTGCAATCGCCGGGCGGCGTCCGTATCTTGCGGCGCTTGAGCATGAGCAGACATTTTCGAGGTTGCCGCAAATGAGTTTGACTGAAGCCCGTTTCCACGATCTGGTCGATGCGACCCAGCAAACGCTGGAGGATGTGTTCGATGACAGTGGCCTGGACATTGACCTGGAAATCTCCGCCGGTGTACTCACCGTCAAGTTCGAAAACGGCAGCCAACTGATCTTCAGTCGCCAGGAGCCGTTGCGGCAGCTGTGGCTGGCGGCGGTCTCCGGCGGCTTTCATTTCGACTACGACGAGGAAAGCGAGCACTGGATGTGCGACAAGAGCGAAGAGCAACTGGGCGAGATGCTCGAGCGCATCGTCAAGCAGCAGGCGGGCGTGGAGCTCGAGTTCGAAGGCTTGTGACGGCGTGATCCAGACCGCCCCGCCACGGCCTCCCAAGCCGCTCTACAGCAACGTCAGCCCCGCCGTGCCGTCGCCGTGTACCAGCGTGTGCAAGCTGGATGAACAGAAGGTCTGCCTCGGCTGTTTCCGCCATGTGGAGGATATCCGCGAATGGCGCTCGGCCGATGATGAGCGCCGGCGGGTCATCTGTGCCGAGGCGGCTAAGCGCAAATCTCTGGGGTAACTTGTTTATTTATTGAGCTGTGATAGTGTCCGGTTACGCCTCAATTCGTCGAGGCCCGTGAAAACCCCGCCTTTTTGTGGCGGGGTTTTGCTTTTTTTGTGCAGAAGAAAGGAGTCTGCCTGGATCATGACCGCACCTTCCATCACCCTTACCCGCCTGGACGTACAGCGTCTGGAACGCCTGATCGACAGTCTTGATGAAACGCTGCCAGGCGTGATTGCGTTGCAAACCGAACTGGATCGCGCCGAGAACGTGGTGGGCCACGAAGAAGTGCCTGCCGATGTCGTGACCATGAACTCGCGTGTGCATTGCCGCGAAGAAAGCAGCGGCAAGGACTATCACCTGACGTTGGTTTATCCACAGGACGCCAATGCCGACGAAGGCCGGATCTCGATCCTGGCGCCGGTGGGCAGTGCCTTGCTGGGCCTGAAGGTCGGCCAGCACATCGACTGGCCGGCCCCGGGCGGCAAGACGTTGAAGCTGACCTTGCTGGACGTCGAATACCAGCCCGAAGCAGGCGGCGACTTCCACCTCTGAGTGCCCGGGCGCTTCAGACCAGGGCCAGCGCCTCGTTCAGGGCGCGTTCCAGGTCGGCCTTGTAGCGCAGGTACAAATTGCTTGAGCAGGCCCCATCGCCCACCAGCCCCGAGAGGTCCAGGTCGGTGATGTAGCAGCGATAGCGCTGGGCTTCGCGGCGCTGTTCGACGATCTCCCTGGCGACCACACGGAACAGTTGGTCGCCATGTTCCAGTTCGGAAAACTCCTGCTGATCGCAGTACAGGGTGACGTGCACCTGCCCGTGCGCCGCCTTGCCGATGATCGCCTGCACGTCATAGAACGGCTTGTTGACCGGTGTCTGTGGGGCTTGCCGCGCTTCGATCCGGCGCGCCCGGCCACCTGACGGCAGCAACTGGTAGTACAGGGTTTCCAGGGTCAGCGGCTGGGCGGCGTCCAGCGGCAGCAGGGCGTCGCGACGGTACAGCACCGATTGCAGAAAGCGCTGCAGCGGTACCAGCAGGCTTTGTTCGTCGTGATAGGGCACGTGTTGTTGCCACAGCGCGTTGAATTCATCGAGCACGTACAGATCGGCTTCGTCCTCGTTGGTCCGGTAGAACACCTGGATGCACTCGGGCTGGCCCATGGGCAGGATCAGCGCCAGGTCGTGGTCTTCCAGGGCCATCGGGTCCAGATGCAAGGGGCTGTAGGCCGTCAGTTCCTCGCCCAGGTAATCCATCAGCGCCGACAAGCTGCCCAGGGCTATGTGATTGACTTGGCCGGGCACCAGTTCCAGCACGTGGTAATGCTGCTGGACCTGAAGCAGGTAGCGGTGATTGAGCCTGCTCAACAACAGGGTCTGCGCCGTTTCGATGACTTCCTCGACACGCCGCGCAATGAACTGGGCGCGGTTGTGGCAGAAGCAGCGCACCTGCAAGCGCGGTTGGCGCTGGGTGACGGGCAGGTCGTTGAGGTAGTCGCGCAGGCAGTCGAGCAGGGCGTGTTCACCGTCGAAACGGTTGACCAGCACTTCATTCCAACTGTTGAGCGTAACCTGGTCGAGGGTCAGCACCAGGTTTTCCCGGACCCCGGCGTAGCTCAGGGAGTCGGTACGCTCGGTGGTCATCAGGATGTTCAGGTCGCGATGGTGCTTGAGCGGGTCGACGCCGACGTTCACCAGGATCAGCACTTCGCTGGGCACGCTGGCGCGCAGCAACTGCGCTTCATCCACCGTGACCAGGGGCAGGGCGATGGACTGTTGCAGGCTACCCAGCAGGTTGAACAGTTCGAACTCGCTCAGGTCGCTGTCACCTGGGTGTAGCGCCAGGCGCGTGCTGCTGTCGATCACGCCGTTGCGATGGCACCAGGTCAACAGCTCCAGCAACTCGCGGCAACGCTTGATGGGCGCGAAATTCTCCCACTCCAGGGCGTTGAGGCTGCCGTTGTACAGGCCCCACTGGTTCTGCCCCGGTTCCTTCTTGTTGGGTGACTGGACCAGCGTCAGGGTGTCTTCGGCCAAGTCCGGCGCGATACCGGGGTTGATGAACTCGACCTTGTCGGCCTTGCGCTCGAAGGCGGCATACAAGCGCCTGCCAAGCACGTTGAGATCGCGCTTGTTGATCAGGCTGACGGTTTTCTCGGTGCGGGCGAACTGGGTCAGGAAGCGGTAGCTGTGGGTGAGTTCGTTGACCAGTGCGCGCCGCTCGTGGCTGACCTGGCGGACTTTCCACTGGCTGCGGCTGTCCAGCAATGCCAGTTGACGCTGGTCCCAGCCCCATTCCCGGGCCAGTCGCTCAAGCAGTACCCGCTGCCAGCCACTGCTGCGCGCCTGGCCGGTGAGTTTGCGATTGACTTTCAGGTACAGCGCGCGGCGGATCAACTCCAGGCGTTCGGGTTCGCCACGGGCATCGAGGTATTCCTCGATGCGGCGGTAAACCAGCATGTACGGGTCCAGCTCTTCCAGGTCCAGGCGATTGGCGAACACAGCCTGTTTGAAGCGCAGGCTCAGGCAGCGCACGTTCGGGTGTTCGCTGGCATAGACCTCGGTCAGCAGCAGCTTGAGCACGGACTTGTAGGGCGATTCGATACCCTTGAACAGCTGCCAGAGCCCGGCGCCGACGAATTCGCCCGGCGGAATATAGGCCAGGTGTCCCAGGTCCAGGGTTTCATCCGCGCGAATGAAGCGCTTGGACATCAGCGTATGGGTGTACTGCTCGTAGTTCTCTTCTTCATAGACCGGCACCAGCCACCAGATCGGCGTGCGCCCGGCCAGCCAGATCGCAGTGCGGTAGAACTCGTCCAGCAGCAGGTAATGCTGGGTGGTGCCGCAATCGTCGGAGCTGAGCTGGTTGTCCCGCTCGCCCCGCACGAAACGCGCCGGGTCGATCAGGAAAAAGTGGGCTTCGGCGCCCTGGGTCGCGGCCCAGATCTCCAGCAACTGGCATTTCTTGCGCAGCTCGGCCAGTTCATCGTCGCTCAGGTCCGGCCCGTGGCACACCCACACGTCCATGTCGCTCTGGTCGGCCTGGGCCAGGGTGCCGAGGCTGCCCATCAGGAACAGGCCAAGGATCGGCCGCGGCGGGTTGCTGCCGTGCCGGGGCTTGTAGGAAAACGAACGGGTCAGCCGCTGGGCTTCGGCAAGGACGTTGGCGTCAGGCTCGTAGTTCGACAGCCCGGCGGGCGTGCTGCCGGAGACGTAGCCGGGCAGCAGCGGATGGTTGACGTGGAAAAACAGCGGCAGCAGCGTCAGTACGCCTTGCTGGCGGGGCGACAGGCCTTCGAGGGCGCGCTCCAGCCGCACGGTGTTGAGCTTGAGAAAACGTGCGCGCAATTGGCTCAGCACCTTGCGGTCGATTCCCTCGTCCAGATCGGGGCGTATTTCGTGATTGCGGGTCATGTCAGCTCAAACCGGCTCGCGGCGTCGAACGTGGGGTGATGGCAGGTTAGCGCCCGGTCTTGGGAATACTTAAGCTGAAAACAGGATTTTTGATGCCGGTTCTTTACGCCGGGCGCCAGTGCGCCTGCGGAAATCCCGTAGAGGAGATTTCCGTGGGCGGCAGGGGGATCAGGCGGCTTCTTGTTGAACGCTGAGTATCGTCAGGACGGTTTGGACATTTTGGGCGGCATCCCGTCCCAGGCTGGTCAGGTAACCACCGTCGGGCTGGGTGATCAGGTCTTTCTCGTACAGGCGTTGGGCAGCGGCAATCGCTTTAGGGGCAGCGGTCTGATGAATTTTCAGGCCTTCCTGGGAACTGTCCAGGTTGAAGAGTGCAAGGATTTCCAGTTCGGCAACCAGCTCAGGGGTAAGCGACATAAGGACTCCAGACTTTCTAGGAATTTGGTCGACAGCGTCACTAAGGTGAGCGCACTCGGCCGAGCTGTCCAGTGTCAGTGGCATGCTTTTTTTGTTTCGGGTGACCAGGGGAGCCATTTGTTGTGGCGAGGGAGCTTGCTCCCGTTCGGCTGCGCAGCAGTCGTTAAGCTATTGGGGCCGCTTCGCGCCCCAGCGGGAGCAAGCTCCCTCGCCACAGAAGCAACTTTGCCTGTTGGTTCAGTTCTTTTCCGGCGGCAACTCGGGAAGGGCGCGCAGCGCCGTTTCGTACCATTGGGTGTCGAACGGGCGGTCTTCTTCGAGGATGGCGTCGATCTCATGGGCCAGTACATGGGCCATGAGGTTGAGGATTTCTTCGCGCTCGTAGCCCACCAGGGTCAGTTTGTTGAACGTGGCCTTGGCCGCTGGCGGGTTGTCGCTTTCGATCTGGTTTTCGATGGCTTCGATCAGCGTGTTCTCGACAAAATCTTCTTCGTCGGTGTCGATATCGGTTGGCTCGCTCATGGCAGGCTCCTGTAAGAAAGGTCGCCAGTTTACCCGCATTCAGCGGCGTGATGCGCCTGGCAAGAAACCCCTCGACGGTCTATAACGCAAGGCTGCCAACCCCCCGCACGGCCTGGAGGCATTTGTAATGCTCAAGCTTTATGGTTTCTCTGTCAGTAATTATTACAACATGGTCAAGCTGGCACTGTTGGAGAAGGGCGTGCCTTTCGAAGAAGTGCAGTTCTTTGGCAACCAGACCCCGGAAGTCCTGGCCATCAGCCCGCGCGGCAAGGTGCCGGTGCTGAAGACCGAGCAGGGTTTTATCAACGAGACCAGTGTCATCCTTGAATACATCGAGCAAACCCAACCGGGTAAAGCCCTGCTGCCGACCGACCCGTTCGAGCGCGCCCAGGTGTTGGCCTTGTGCCGGGAAATCGAGCTGTACATCGAGCTGCCGGGGCGGGCCTGCTATGGCGAGGCATTTTTCGGCATGACGGTGGCCGATGCCATCAAGGAAAAGTCCAAGTCCGAATTGTTGCTGGGGTTCGCCTCGCTTGGCCGGCACGGCAAATTCTCGCCCTATGTGGCGGGCGACAGCCTGAGCATTGCCGACCTGTATTTCTACTACAGCCTTTCGCTGGCCTTGCAAGTGGGCAGGAAGGTCTTCGATATCGATTGGCTGGCGGACATGCCGGCGGCCAAGGCGCTGATGGAACGCTTGGAGCAGAACCCGAACGTACGGCGGATCGCTGCGGACAGGGAGGCAGAGATGCCGGCGTTTTTGGCGATGATTGCCGCCAAGAAGTGAGCTTTTCGGTGATTTGAAGTCAGCTATCGCGAGCAAGCTCGCTCCCACATCTGAATCTCTGAATGCTCACAAGGCGTGTGTTCACGGGAGATCCATTGTGGGAGCGAGCTTGCTCGCGATGCTTCTGGCTTTTAGCGGCTGGCGAGCAACGCCTGGCCGCGCACAACCGCTGCCTTGACCTGCGCCGGCGCGGTGCCGCCGATGTGGTCACGGGCATTGACCGAGCCTTCGAGGGTCAGCACGGCAAACACGTCCTGCTCGATCTGGTCGCTGAACTGGCGCAGTTCGTCCAGGCTCATTTCCGCCAGGTCCTTGCCGGTGTCCACGCCGTATTTCACGGCATGGCCGACAATCTCGTGGCAATCACGGAACGGCAGGCCACGGCGCACCAGGTAGTCGGCCAGGTCGGTGGCGGTGGAGAAGCCGCGCAGGGCCGCTTCGCGCATCACCGCATGCTTGGGCTTGATGGCCGGGATCATGTCGGCGAAGGCCCGCAGCGAGTCGCGCAAGGTGTCGGCGGCGTCGAACAGCGGCTCCTTGTCTTCCTGGTTGTCCTTGTTGTAGGCCAGCGGCTGGCCTTTCATCAGGGTCAACAGGCCCATCAGTGCGCCGAACACCCGGCCGCTCTTGCCGCGCACCAGTTCCGGCACGTCGGGGTTTTTCTTTTGCGGCATGATCGAGCTGCCGGTGCAGAACCGGTCGGGCAAATCGATGAATTGGAACTGCGCGCTGGTCCACAGCACCAACTCTTCGGAGAAGCGCGACAGGTGCATCATCGCGATGCTCGCGGCGGCGCAGAATTCGATGGCGAAATCGCGGTCCGAGACGTTATCCAGCGAGTTGCCGCCCACGGCGTCGAAGCCCAGCAGTTGCGCGGTGTATTCACGATCGATCGGGTACGTGGTGCCGGCCAGCGCAGCGCTGCCCAGGGGCATGCGGTTGGTGCGCTTGCGGCAGTCCACCAGGCGCTCGTAGTCGCGGCTGAGCATTTCGAACCAGGCCAGCATGTGATGCCCAAACGTTACAGGTTGAGCGGTTTGCAGGTGCGTGAAGCCCGGCATGATGCTCTCGGCCTCGCGCTCGGCCTGTTCCAGCAGGCCTTTTTGCAGGCGCGTGATTTCGCCCAGGATCAGGTCGATTTCATCCCGCAGCCACAGGCGGATGTCGGTGGCGACCTGGTCGTTGCGGCTGCGGCCGGTGTGCAGCTTCTTGCCGGTCACGCCAATGCGGTCGGTCAGGCGTGCTTCGATGTTCATGTGCACGTCTTCAAGGTCGACGCGCCAGTCGAATTGGCCGGCCTCGATTTCCGTCTCGATGGTCTTCAGGCCATCGATGATGCTGTCGCGCTCGGCATCGGTCAGCACGCCGACCTTGGCCAGCATGGTGGCGTGGGCGATCGAACCCATGATGTCGTGGCGATACAGGCGCTGGTCAAAGTTGACGGAGGCGGTGAAGCGGGCGACGAAGGCGTCGACGGGTTCACTGAAGCGGCCGCCCCAGGACTGATTGGTCTTGTCAGTGCTCATGAATTCGCTCGTGATCGGCTGTGGAAAAAGTAGCGGTTAAAGGCTGCGGCGGATGATAGCAGGGTTGCCGGGACTGGCGCTGGCACTGGTCGGCAGGTTTTTTCGATCTGGACCCGGGATCCAACCGGTTTTCGCATAACGATATTTTTCGATTGAGCAATATCATCGTGGCAACCGTCTACAGTGGACGGTAGGACTTTTGCTTTTTCCATCCATGGCGCACCGGACACATAGAAAAAGGGGGAGCTCATATTGGTCAGATCGACAGTTAACAATCCCTACGGCAACGCCGTGCGACAACGGGCCTCGGGCATCGGTCGGCAAGCGCTGGTAAAGATAGGCAACCGCCTCGCGGCACTTTTTGGCCCTCGAGCGAGTCTTAGCGTGGATCGCGGTGACGGATGTCACTTCCCCTGTCTACGCTATCCTTGTGCGAGACTCACGCAGGAATCCAGCGCAATATGAATGTCCTGATCGTTGATGACGAACCACTGGCCCGCGAGCGCCTGAGCCGAATGGTTGGCGAGCTCGAGGGTTACAGTGTCCTGGAGCCGAGCGCCACCAATGGCGACGAGGCATTGGCCCTTATTGACAGCCACAAGCCGGATATCGTGCTGCTCGACATTCGCATGCCTGGCCTGGACGGCCTGCAGGTGGCGGCGAAGTTGTGCGAACGAGAGTCGCCGCCCGCCGTGGTGTTCTGTACCACCCGGGACGACTTTCCACCCGAGGTGTTGCAGGCCGGTGCCGTGGGTTACCTGGTCAAGCCGGTGGCGTCCGAGGCGTTGCTCGAAGCCTTGCGCAAGGCCGAGCGACCCAACCGCGTGCAACTGGCGGCGCTGACCCGTCCGGCCGCCGAAAGCGGCAGTGGCCCACGCAGCCACATCAGTGCGCGCACCCGCAAAGGCATCGAGTTGATCCCCTTGAACCAGGTGGTCTACTTCATTGCCGACCATAAATACGTGACCTTGCGCCATGAGAGTGGCGAGGTGTTGCTGGACGAACCTCTCAAGGCCCTTGAAGACGAGTTCGGCGAACGCTTTGTACGCATCCACCGCAACGCCCTCGTGGCCCGCGAGCGCATCGAGCGTTTGCAACGCACCCCCCTTGGGCATTTCCAACTGTTCCTCAAAGGCCTCAATGGCGACGCGCTGATTGTCAGCCGGCGGCACGTGGCCGGCGTGCGCAAGATGATGCAGCAGCTTTAAGCCAGGCGGTCCAAGGCGTTCAACGCGTTTCATTTCCAGGATCTGGCGGCCAGGGAGGCCTTGGGGTCGTGATTCAAATCAAAGCGGTTTTGACTGAGCTGTTATTATCTGCCGTATCTTTTAAGTACGGATTGATCCATGTCCCCTCGCGAGATCCGCATCGCCACCCGTAAAAGTGCCTTGGCCCTCTGGCAGGCCGAATACGTCAAAGCCCGCCTGGAAGCGGCCCATCCCGGCCTGATCGTGACCCTGGTGCCCATGGTCAGTCGCGGTGACAAGCTGCTGGACTCGCCGCTGTCGAAAATCGGCGGCAAGGGCCTGTTCGTCAAAGAACTGGAAACCGCGCTGCTGGACAACGAAGCCGACATCGCCGTGCATTCGATGAAAGACGTGCCCATGGACTTTCCCCAAGGCCTGGGGCTGTTTTGCATCTGCGAGCGGGAAGACCCGCGCGATGCGTTCGTCTCCAACACCTTTGCCAGCCTTGAGGCGCTGCCTGCCGGGAGCGTGGTCGGCACGTCCAGCCTGCGTCGCCAGGCCCAATTGCTGACGCGTCGTCCGGACCTGCAAATCCGTTTCCTGCGCGGCAACGTCAACACGCGCCTGGCCAAGCTCGATGCCGGTGAGTACGACGCCATCATCCTCGCCGCCGCCGGCCTGATCCGCCTGGGCTTCGAAGACCGCATCACCTCGGCCATCAGTGTCGACGACAGCCTGCCAGCCGGTGGGCAAGGGGCGGTGGGTATCGAGTGCCGCAGCGCCGACAGCGACATCCATGCCCTGCTGGCACCGCTGCACCATACAGACACCGCCACGCGAGTATTCGCCGAACGCGCGCTGAACAAACACCTCAATGGCGGCTGCCAAGTACCGATTGCCTGTTACGCCGTGCTGGAGGGCGAACAGGTCTGGTTGCGCGGCCTGGTGGGGGATCCCAACGGGGGCCGGCTGCTCAGCGCCGAAGCCCGGGCACCGCGCCAGGATGCCGAGGCGTTGGGCGTGCGGGTGGCTGAAGACTTGTTGAGCCAGGGCGCCGCCGACATTCTCAAGGCGGTCTACGGCGAGGCCGGCCACGCGTGACGGGTTGGCGGCTGTTGCTCACCCGGCCGGCGGACGAGTCGTCGGCGCTGGCGGCTGTCCTGGCCGAAGCGGGGGTCTACAGCAGCAGCTTGCCGTTGCTGGATATCGAGCCGGTCCCGCTGTCCGATGCCGGGCGGGCGATATTCCAGGCACTGGATCAATACTCTGCCGTGATCGTGGTCAGCAAGCCGGCCGCACGCCTGTGCGTCGAGCTGCTGCGCCAACACTGGCCCCAGCCTCCAGACCAACCCTGGTTCAGCGTGGGCGCGGCCACCGGACAGATCCTTGCCGATGCCGGCCTCACGGTGTTTTATCCCGATAACGGCGACGACAGCGAAGCCTTGCTGGAACACCTGGTCTTGCGCCAGGCTGTTTCGCGGCCCGACCCCAAGGTCTTGATCGTGCGGGGCGAAGGCGGGCGTGGCTTGCTGGCAGAGCGTTTGCGCGAGCAAGGTGCTAGTGTCGATTATCTGGAATTGTACCGCCGCCACTTGCCCAGTTACGGTGAAGGGGCGTTGCCGGCGATAGTCGAAGCGGAACGCTTGAACGCACTGGTGGTCAGCAGTGGGCAGGGCTTCGAGCATCTGCAGCGGTTGGCCGGCGATGCGTGGCCAGCCCTGGCGCGGTTACCGTTGTTTGTTCCAAGCCCAAGGGTTGCCGAGATGGCGCGTGCCGCCGGGGCCCGAACAGTTGTGGATTGCCGTGGCGCCAATGCCGCGGCTTTGCTGGCGGCGTTACGGGAACACTCCGTGCCGTTTTCTAATGCAAAGGATGGATACGTGAGCGAAACAGCCTTGCCAAAAGAAGATCTAGACCAGCCAGCGATCGATGCGCCGGTTGAACCCCCGCCCCCAGTTGCGCCGCGCCGCGGCAACGGGTTGGCCATTGTTGCCTTGCTGCTCGGCGCCGCCGGTGTCGCTGTGGGCGGTTGGGGCGTGTGGCAGGTACGTCACCTGCAAACCAATAACCAGCAGCAGTCCGCCCAGGTCCAGGCGCTGAACGACCAGGCCCAGACCCTCAAGCTCAACGAGCAACGCCTGAGCGAGCGCCTGGCGCAATTGCCCCCGGCCGAAGAGCTGGAGGAGCGGCGGCGCCAGGTGGCCCAGTTGCAAGGTGATCAGCAGCACCTGAACCAGCGCCTGGAAACCGTGCTGGGTGCCAGCCGCAAGGATTGGCGCCTGGCGGAGGCCGAGCACCTGTTGCGCCTGGCCAGCCTGCGTCTTTCCGCCCTGCAAGACATCGACAGTGCCCAGGCGCTGGTCCAGGGCGCTGACGAAATCCTGCGCGAACAGAACGACCCCGGTTCGTTCGCCGCCCGCGAGCAACTGGCCAAGACCCTCGCTGCGCTGCGCAGCACCGAACAACCGGATCGTACCGGGCTGTTCCTGCAACTGGGCGCCTTGCGTGACCAGGTGCTGCAACTGACCGAACTGGCACCCGAGTACAAGGATCGGGGCGAGTCGCTGCTGGGCCTGACCGCCGACGGCGATGGGGCCAGCCGGTGGGCGCAGTGGTGGGACCAGATCTCGCGCTACATCCGCATCGACTTCAACGCCGACGAGAACGTCCGTCCGCTGCTGGCCGGACAAAGCCTCGTGCAAGTGCGCCTGGCCTTGAGCCTGGCGCTGGAGCAGGCGCAATGGGCCGCCCTCAATGGTCAGGCGCCGGTATACACCCAGGCGCTGACCGAGGCCCGGGACGTATTGGCGAACAACTTCAACCAGGACAATCCGCAAAGCAAAATCATGCTCGAACGCGTGGGTGAGCTGTCCAAGCAGCCGGTGACGGTGGTCACCCCGGACCTCACGGGCACGCTGAGCAGCGTCCAGGCCTACCTTGAGCGTCGCAACCTCAATGCCCAGGAATCGGTCAAGCCGCTGCCCGCGCCAGGCGCGCAGGAGGCCACGCCATGAAGCGTCTCTACGTGATTCTGTTCGTGGTCATCGCTGCCGCAGCTTTGCTGGGCGTAGCGATTGCCGAGCATTCGGGTTACGTGTTGGTGGCGTACAAGAACTTCCGTTATGAAGCTGGCCTGTGGGTCACCCTGGCCCTGGTGGCGGTGCTCTGGCTGGTGTGGCGAGGCCTGAGGGCGCTGATTGGGCTGGTGACCACGTCCAGCGGCGTGGTCAACCCGTGGTCGCGACGCAACCGCAGCCGTCGGGTGCAAGTGGCGATCGAACACGGCCAGTTGGACCTGGCCGAAGGTCGCTGGGCCAGTGCCCAACGCCATCTGCATCGTGCCGCCGAAGCCGAGCGCCAGCCGCTGCTGTATTATCTGGGGGCCGCCCGCGCGGCCAACGAACAAGGGCTTTACGAACAGAGCGACAGTTTGCTCGAGCGCGCCCTGGAGCGTCAGCCCCAGGCGGAACTGGCCATTGCCCTGACGCACGCGCAATTGCAGATGGATCGAGGTGACACGGATGGCGCATTGAGCACGCTGCAAGCCATGCATGAGCGTCACCCCCATAACGCCCAGGTCCTGCGCCAATTGCAACGGCTGCATCAGCAGCGCGGCGATTGGTCGGCGGTGATCCGGCTGTTGCCGGAGCTGCGCAAGGATAAAGTCCTGCCGCCGGCCGAACTGGCTGAACTGGAGCGGCGTGCCTGGGGCGAAAACCTGACCCTGGCGGCCCACCGCGAGGAGGACGGCAGCGTCGGTTTGCAGTCGCTCAATCGCGCCTGGCAACAACTGACCTCCGCACAGCGCCAGGAGCCGGCGCTGGTGCTGGCCTATGCCGAGCAATTGCGCCAGTTGGGCGCCCAGGTCGAAGCCGAAGAGGTGCTGCGCAGCGCGCTCAAGCGTCACTATGACAGCCATCTGGCGCGCCTGTACGGGCTGGTGCGCGGCAGTGATCCGATCCGCCAGTTGCAAGCGGCCGAAGGCTGGCTCAAGGACCACCCGGCCGACCCGAGCCTGTTGCTGACCCTGGGGCGCCTATGCCTGCAGAACAGCTTGTGGGGCAAGGCGCGGGATTATCTGGAAAGCAGTTTGCGCGTCCAGCGCAATCCCGAAGCCTGCGCCGAACTGGCACGCCTGCTGGCGCAACTGGGGGATGCCGAGCGCAGCAACCAGTTGTTCCAGGAGGGGTTGGGGCTGTTGGATGAGCGTCTGCTGGCCGCGCCGCTGCCGGTTCCGGCCCAGGTCTTCTCCACTTGAGATGAGTCATTGTGGCGCTCCCGCATGGGTGGGAGCAAAGCTTGCTCGCGAACAGGCACCTCGGTTTCTCAAAGACCGCGTCGTCTTCATCGCGGGCAAGCCTTGCCCCCACCGGTGACACCCGTTTGTTTTTGGAGCTTTGGTCATACCTTCAGCAAAGTCCTACAGCTGACCGCGCCGAATCCTCTTCGACCTGTCGGGAATTCCCTACACCCCTGATGAAGTGTCTGCGCGGGGCTGCCTTGAAAGGCCCGAGGGCTTTCCTCTACCGTAACTGCTTGTCTCTTCTGTTACGGAATCGCCATGTCTTTGGCCAGCTCACGCTTCTCGTTTCTCATGGCTTCCATCGCCGCCGCCCTGGCTTTGGGCATCAGCACTTATCTGGAGTATTCGGCCGGCCTGACGCCTTGCAGTCTGTGTGTCTTGCAGCGGTTGTGCCTGATGCTGTTCCTGGCGAACAGCCTCGTAGCGTGCGTACACGGTCCAGGCCAACGAGGCAGTCTCTTCTATGGCGCCGCAGGATTGGTTTTTGCGACCGGGGGCATGACCCTGGCGTGGCGTCAGGTCCTGATGCAAAGCCGCTCGTTCGAGTCGTTATCCGATTGTGCCGCACAGCTCAACCCGACGAGGTCATGGTGGTGCGCGTTGCATCGTGTCCTCGACGGCGACGTCGACTGCGCGAATATCACGTGGACGCTGTTCGACCTGAGCATCCCCGAGTGGAGCCTGTTATTTTTTCTCGCGGTGTCCAGCGCCATGACTTACCTGCTGCTGCGCCTTGCCTGGAGTGCTCTGGTACGACCGCTCAGCGGCGAGACGTCGCAGTTGGTCCGGGCCCTGGATTAAACACTTGTATGAACTTTATCTCCTGCGTACCTTGAAGCCGTTGTCGTGCGGGCATAATCTGGCCCGCACGTGTTATTGGAATTGTGCCGCTCGATCATGTTGTGTCTGGCTTGTCCCTGGTCATCAGGCGTGCACAGGCTGCGAGGGGGCATGACTCACAAGGGAAGAAATCACCATGCTCGAAAGTTGTCAGAATGCTCAGGAACGCTGGGGTGGAGTGCATCTGCTGATCGATCGCTGGCTGCAGGAGCGTCACGAACTGGTTCGGGCCTACGATGATCTCGGCGCCAAGCCTGAAGCCCTGAGCGAAAGCCGCAAACCCTTGCAGGATTTCTGCGGCGTGCTGGTCGACTATGTGTCTGCCGGTCATTTCGAGATATACGAACAACTGACGGGCGAGGCCAAGGCCTTCAACGACAAGCGCGGCCTTGAACTGGCCGAGACGATCTACCCGCGCATCGATGTCATCACCGAGAAGCTGCTGGCGTTCAACGACCTGTGCGATGAAGGCAAGTGCGTAGCGGAAAAATTCAAGGAGCTGGGCGGCTTGCTGCACGAGCGTTTCGAGTTGGAAGACTGCCTGATCGAAGTGCTGCACAACGCTCACAAGGAAGAAGCTGCGGTCCAGGCCTGAGGGTTCGCGGTCATGAAAAAACGGTGCGCATTGCGCACCGTTTTTCGTTGGGTCAGGGCCGGCGTCAGGTCGTCGCGCCCAGCAACTCGATTTCAAACACCAACGGTGTGTACGGCGGGATCACATCCCCGGCCCCTTCAGCGCCATAGGCCAGGGACGACGGAATCACCAGCCGCCATTTCGCGCCGACCGGCATTTGCGGCAATGCACTGCGCCAACCATCAATCACACTGTCAAGATTGAACCACTGTGCCTGGCGGTTTGAATCGAAGACGGTGCCGTCTGGCAATCGACCGGTATACAGCACCTGGACCTTGCCGTGAGGGCTGGCTTTGGCGCCATGGCCCGGCTTGATTTCGGTCAGCAGGATGCCGTCAGCCAGTTGCTGGACCCCGGGCCGGTTTTTTTCTTCGGTGAGAAATTTCTGCTCGGTTTTCAACGCAGCTTCGGCCTGCGGCGTTGTCGATGGCGCGTTCAGTTGCGCCTGGTGCTCGGCCAGGATCTGTTCGATGCGTTCATCTTTCAGGGCCAGCGGTTTGCCCAGGTAGGCCTGTTGCAAACCTTCGACCAAGGCTTTGATCTGCAAGTCCGGCACGTCCTGGCGCAGGCGTTCGCCGAGGCTGGCGCCCAGGCTGTAAGCCAGATCGTGGGCATCGTTTGCGCTGGTTTTTTCAACGGCCTGGACCGTGGCGCAAGCCATGCACAGGAATAAAAACAGGTGACGCGACATGTGTGCTCTCCGGCCTCGAATCGAGGAATTATGCCAGTGTCGATATCTGTAGAGGTGGATTGCCAAGGCACTGGCGCAGAAGATTTTTCGTCCCTTGCAACGCAACGTCTTGTGTACTGTCAACATGCCCTAGCGGCGGTTGCAGCAGAGGTCTAGTATGAGCCGCACTCACGTCAGTCAGGAGGTAAACCATGTCGGCCACCAAGAAGCCTGTAAACACTCCGTTGCACTTGCTCCAACAACTCTCGGGCAGCTTGCTCGAACATCTGGAAAACGCCTGCTCCCAAGCCCTGGCTGATGCTGAAAAACTGCTCGCCAAACTGGAAAAGCAACGCGGCAAAGCGCAGGAAAAACTGCACAAGTCGCGCACCAAATTGCAAGACGCAGCTACCGCTGGCAAGGCCAAGGCGCAAGCCAAGGCCAAAGATATCGTGAAAGAGCTCGAAGACCTGCTCGATGCCTTGAAGGATCGTCAGTCCGAAACCCGCGCCTACATTTTGCAACTCAAGCGTGATGCCCAGGAAAGCCTGAAACTGGCCCAGGGTGTCGGTCGTGTGCAAGAAGCTGCGGGCAAGGCGCTGTCGCTTCGTGCTGCCAAGCCTGCCGCTGTATCGGCCAAGAAGCCGGCGGCTAAACCCGCCGTGGTAAAAGCACCGGCCAAAGTCGCAGCCAAACCTGCCGCCAAGGCACCGGCCAAGGCGGCCAGCAAACCAGCTGCCAAACCCGTCGCTGCCAGCGCTGCAAAACCTGCGGCAAAAAAACCAGCCGTCAAGGCTGCTGCCAAGCCAGCCGCAAAAACGGCGGCCGCTAAACCTGCCGCTGCCAAGCCCGCTGTAAAAGCCGCCGCTAAACCAGCAACAAAAGTTGTAGCCAAGCCTGCCGCTAAAACCGCCGCCGCAAAACCTGCCGCGCCGAAAACCGCTGCCGCTAAACCGGCTGCCAAAGCGGCGGTAAAATCCACTGCCAAACCTGCTGCGGCCAAGCCTGTTGCGAAAACGGCTGCCAAGCCCGTCGCTGCCAAAGCAGCGACTAAACCCGCTGCCAAACCAGCCGCTGCCAAGCCTGCTGCCGCGAAACCAACGGCTGCCAAACCAGCCGCTGCCAAGCCTGCTGCCGCGAAGCCAACGGCTGCCAAACCAGCCGCTGCCAAACCTGCTGCCGCGAAGCCAACAGCTGCCAAGCCCGCTACGGCCAAGCCAGCTGCCGCCAAGCCCGCCGCCAAGCCCGCCGCTAAACCGGCCGTGAAAAAGCCAGTCGCTGCAAAACCTGCGACTGCGCCAGCCGCCAAGCCTGCGACACCGGCTCCGGCTCCGACCGCGACGCCTGCGCCTACCGCCAGCACTCCGGCCTCGGCGACCAGCCCAGCCGCCGTTGCGCCGACCACCAGCAGCACCCCAACCAGCGCTTCCTAAGTGCCGGACACCGCGACGCGCAGCTGATGCAGCGCGTCGCGGCTCGCTGGTTCGGCATTCGCCGCCAGCCGTTGCAGCCATAGCGCTGAATCGTTCCGTTGTTCCTCAGGCCAATCCTCGGCCGCCGCCTGCAATCGTTCCAGCAATCGTCGTTCGGCTTCCAATTCCAGTCGCTTGACCTGTTCGCGCAGGCTATCGAGTGCCGTGTCTTGCCGGGCACCGGTTTTCCACTGGCTGCGAAGCGCGCGCAAGGGTCTTACCACCTCTGCCTCCCAAGGCTCGGTCAATTGTCGAAGCTGTTGCAGCCGTTGTTCATTGCAGGCCACGCCGCGTCGTTCCAGCCACAGTCCGCAAAGCAGCAGGCAGACATTGACGCCGGCGCTCTGCAGCGTCAGGCACGCAGGCTCCACGCCAGGCTTGGCATAGAGGTCGAGGGAGAAACTCCACAGGTCAGGGGACATCGTGCTACTCGCGCCAGTTGCGAGCGAAGCTGGTAGACTCCGCCGCCATTATGATCCGACTTCAGAACCTGACTTTACAGCGTGGCCCGCAACGTCTGCTAGAAGACGCCGAGCTGACCCTGCACGCCGGCCACAAAGCCGGCCTCATCGGTGCCAACGGCGCCGGCAAATCGAGCCTGTTCGCCTTGCTGCGAGGCGAGCTGCACCCGGACTCGGGCGATTGCCTGCTGCCGGCCGACTGGCGTATCGCTCACATGCGCCAGGAGGTCGACACCCTCGATCGTCTGGCGGTGGACTACGTGCTCGATGGCGACCTGCGCCTGCGCCAGGTGCAGCGTGACCTGGCGGCAGCCGAAGCGGCCCACGACGGTGCCGCACAGGCCCGCCTGCACGCGGAACTCGACAGTGCCGACGGCTATACCGCCGATGCCCGCGCGCGCAAGCTGCTCGCTGGCCTGGGTTTTACCAATGAACAGATGGACCGCCAGGTCGGGGACTTCTCCGGTGGCTGGCGGATGCGCCTGAACCTGGCGCAGGCCCTGATGTGCCCTTCGGATCTGCTGCTGCTCGATGAACCGACCAACCACTTGGACCTCGACGCCATCATCTGGCTCGAAGACTGGCTCAAGGGTTACCCGGGCACGCTGCTGCTGATTTCCCACGACCGCGATTTCCTCGACGCGGTGGTGGATCACGTGGCCCATGTCGACCAGCGCAAGCTCACCTTGTACCGCGGCGGCTACAGTGCCTTCGAGCGCGCCCGTGCCGAACGCCTGGCCCAGCAACAGCAGGCCTACGAGAAGCAACAGGCGCAACGTGCGCACATGGAAAGCTACATCGCCCGCTTCAAGGCCCAGGCCACCAAGGCCCGCCAGGCCCAGAGCCGGATCAAGGCGCTGGAGCGGATGGAAGAGCTGTCGGCGGCCCACGTCGATTCACCGTTCGATTTTGTCTTCCGCGAATCGACCAAGATTTCCAGCCCGTTGATCGACCTGTCCGACGCGCGCCTGGGTTATGGCGACAAGACCGTGCTGGAGAAGGTCAAGCTGCAACTGACCCCGGGTGCGCGGATCGGTCTGCTGGGCCCCAACGGTGCCGGTAAGTCGACCCTGATCAAGAACCTCTCGGGCGAACTCCAGCCATTGGCTGGCCGCTTGACCCGAGGCGAGAACACCGTCGTTGGCTATTTCGCCCAGCACCAGCTCGATTCCCTGGATTCCAAGGCCAGCCCGCTGCTGCACCTGCAACGCCTGGCGCCAACCGAGCGCGAGCAAACCCTGCGCGATTTCCTCGGTGGGTTCGATTTCCGCGGGGCGCGCATCGACGAGCCGGTGTTGAATTTCTCCGGTGGCGAAAAGGCGCGCCTGGCGCTGGCGTTGATCGCCTGGGGCCGGCCGAACCTGTTGCTGCTCGACGAACCGACCAACCACCTGGACCTGGAAATGCGCCTGGCCCTGACCATGGCCTTGCAGGAATTCACTGGCGCGGTGTTGGTGGTGTCCCATGATCGGCATTTGCTCAAGAGCACCACGGATAATTTCTTCCTGGTCGCCGACGGCAAGGTCGAGGAGTTCGACGGTGACCTGGAAGACTATGCCCGTTGGCTGGTGGAATACCGCCAGCGCAACGCGCCGGTCAGCAGCACGCCGGTCAACCCGGACAAGACCGACAAAAAGGCCCAGCGCCAGGCCGCCGCCGCATTGCGCCAGCAACTGGCGCCGCACAAGCGTGAGGCCGACAAGCTCGAAGCCGAGCTGGGCAAGCTGCATGAAAAGCTGCAGAAAATCGAAACCAGCCTGGGCGACAGCGGTCTCTACGAGGCGGCGCGCAAGGATGAGTTGCGTGACCTGCTGGCCGAACAGGCCAAGCTGAAGGTTCGGGAAGCGGAGCTCGAGGAGGCGTGGATGCAAGCGCTGGAACTGCTGGAAAACCTGCAAGCGGAGTTGGAGGCGTTGTCCTGATGGAAGCGTTGGCGTTGCCTGTTCCTGTCATGTGGATCGAGCCGATCTGGCTCGGTGTGCAAATCCTGCTGATCCTGGTGGCCGGTTATGTCTCGCAGCGCTTCGTCGCGCGTGCGCTCACAGGCCTGGGTGAGCGTTACCCGCTTCCACCCCAACTGGTGATTATCCTGCGGGGCGTGCTGCGCTGGCTGATCATGGGGACTGCGGTGCTGGTGGTGCTCGAACGCCTGGGCGTCTCGGCCACGGTGCTGTGGACGGCTCTGTCGGGTTTTGTCGCGGTGGCAGCGGTGGCGTTCTTCGCCATCTGGAGCGTGCTGTCCAACCTGTTCTGCGCCGTGTTGATCTACACCGTCGGACCGTTTCGCCTGGGCGATGTGGTCGAGTTGGTGGATACCACCGACAAGCCCGGCATCAAAGGGCGCGTGGTGGCGATCAATCTGCTGTACACCACGCTGATCGAGCCCGAGGAACTCGGCACCGGCAGCGCCATGGTGCAAGTGCCCAACAGTCTGTTTTTCCAGCGTTCGGTACGGCGCTGGCGTGGCAGCGAAGCGTTTCCGGTGGGTGGGTTCGTCGAATAACCTGGTCTCGCCGATTGGCTTTTTTTTGCAAAAAAGCGATGGTCAATCCTGCGGCGGCGCATTAGCTTAGTCGTTTTCGACGAGTCCGAGCCGAGGTGTGCAATGGTGCTGGAAACATGGCTGGCGTTTTTCGCCGCCTGTTGGGTGATCAGTCTTTCCCCGGGCGCCGGTGCCATTGCATCGATGTCCAGTGGCTTGCGCTACGGGTTTTGGCGCGGTTACTGGAATGCCCTGGGCCTGCAACTGGGCCTGGCGCTGCAAATCGTGATCGTCGCCGCGGGTGTTGGCGCGATCCTCACGGCGTCGGCCACCGCGTTCTATGCAATCAAGTGGTTCGGCGTGGCCTACCTGGTCTACCTGGGGGTCAAACAGTGGCGAGCCATTCCCGGTGACATGACTGATGACGCGGCCCCGCGGCCCATCGGCAAACCCCTGGCACTGGTGTTTCGCGGCTTTCTGGTCAACGTCAGCAACCCCAAGGCGCTGGTGTTCATGCTGGCGGTGTTGCCGCAGTTCATCAATCCCCATGCACCGTTGATCCCGCAATACCTGATCCTGGGCGTCACAATGATCGTCGTCGATCTCATCGTCATGGCCGGGTACACCGGGCTGGCGTCCAAAGTCCTGCGCCTGCTGCGCACACCGAAGCAGCAACGGCGGATGAACCGCGCCTTCGCGGGTATGTTCATTGGCGCGGCGGGTTTGCTCGCGACGATTCGCAAGGCTGCGGTGTAGCCGGCTTATACACAACACCTGTGGCGAGGGAGCAAGCTCCCTCGCCACAAAAGCACCTACCTATCCCGCGGTGTGGCTCAGCGCAGGATCACCGGCGCGGTATCCCGGGGCAGATTGTTGCGCTGCATCGGCTCGCCGGGCTGTTGGTAGCTCGGGCCACCGAGTTGTTCGCTCAGCTGCCGCGCCACGTCTTCACCCAGGGCCTTGGACACTTCGCGCACCACCCGTGGACGGTTGAGGCTGATGCGCACGTCCCGGTGGTTCAACAACTTGGTGTCCTGGCCTTCGCCCATGGCCGTAAAGGCCGAGGTGATTTCGTAGGTCTTGGTGTTGATCAAGCTGAAGTCCGCCACCAGGGTCAGCGCCAGCACGGCCGAGTAGCTGTCGGTGTTGGCCAGTTCGTTGATGTCGCGGGTGAAGTCGATGTCCGACACCGTGCCGAACAGCACGTAGTCGGCACCCTTGAAGTTCCCGGCCTTGATGCGCTTGATGACGTCATAGACGTCGCCACTGGACGCCGCCGTGTGGGGCGTGCCCTGGGTCAGCTGGAACATCCCGCTGCGCAGGATCTCGCCCTTGATGTCGCCGGTGAATTTGCGCAGTTCACCCTGCTCGATGTAGCTGCTGGTGGCTTCCATCTCGTCGTAGCTCGAGGAAGCGCTGGCGCTGTAGGGGTTCGCCTGGAAGTTGCTCTGCGCTGAAACGGTGTGGATGTATTCCTCCACCCGCTCCTGGTACGCCAGGTCGGTCACCGCGACTTTTGGGGCCGCCTGCGCGCTGAATGCGCAGGCCAGGGCCATGATGCCTATCCATGTGCGCATGGCTTAGCGCTCCGTGGTCTTGCGGATTTCTTTTTCGTCCATCCACTCGGCCAGACCGCTCTCGACGTCGATCAATTGCAGGCTGAATTTGTAGAAGACGTCCTTGTAGTCGCTGCTGCGCTTGACGATCGAGCTGATGGAGCCCTCGAGGCGGTACTTGGCCGCGATCATGTTGCCGGTCTTGGCCACGGTGCTTTTCTTGTACAGGCCGCTCTGGTTCTGCAGCTTGAGCTGGTCGACCTGGCTGTCCATGGCGGTGTTGTCGCTGGCGAAACGGGCAGCGCCGGTCTTCATCAGCTGGGTCTTGATGCTGGTGGTGATTTCGCGGGTGTCGATGTATTCGCTGGTCTTGTTCTTCACGTCATAGACCTGGACCACCGGGCGACCCTGCAGGATGCCGGACTGGGCCAGGGAGCGGGTCATGGACTCGGCGATCATTTGCAGGTCGGTGGAGCCGAACTCGTTGGTCACGGTTTCCACGGCCTTGGTATCGCCGTAGCTGATGTTCTTGTTGCCCAGGACCGGCGAGTTGTTGGCACAGCCGCTGACCAGCAGGGCGGCGAGGGCGAGGGATGAAATGCGTACGAACATGTAGGGGCTCTCGAAAACTGAAAAAGGGATAACGCGTCACTCGGGCGTTTTTGTGGGAGCGAGCTTGCTCGCGATAGCCGTGTGTCAGTCACATCATGGCTGGCTGATCCAGCGCTATCGCGAGCAAGCTCGCTCCCACAGTTTTTTGCGTTTTTAAGGGGTATTGATTTCCAAGCGGAAGTCCACGGCCTTGGGCGTCGGGGCGATGGCCGGCAGGAAGCTGGTCTGTTCGCCGTACAGCGTCAGGCTTTTCCAGGTTTCTTCCTCGGCGATCGGAAAACCTTCCGGCCCCAACCAGGCAAAGCGGTAGTACATCGTCTTGTTGTTGTAGCTGGTGTTGCTCAACTGGACATTGACGGTCATGTAGCCGTTTTCCCGGGCCACGCGCATGGCGCCGACCACGATGTTCTTGGTCTTGCCCATCGCCACGACCTTGCTGGCGGCGCTGCCCGGCTCCGGTGGCGGCGGGGTGGCGCAACCGGCCAGCAAGGCCAGGGCGCCGACGGCGATCAGTTTTAAACGCATGTGAACAAGACTCCGTTCTTAAGGTTGCTTGAGGGCAATGGCGGTCGGGTTGGCGCTTGGCATCACCTGGGCCGCGAGGCCACCGGCGAACACTTGGTTACCCACCGCGCGAAGGCTGATGACCTGGTAGCGCTGGTCGACGGTGACCTTGACCACCGAGCCGCCCACGGCGCTTGGCAAGGTGACCTGGTGCTCGCCTTTCTTCAGGCGCAGGCGCACCACCTGGGTGTAGTCGGGCAGGGTGCGCCAGGTCCGGGTGTCGGCCCCTTCGAATACCGCCGAGGTCAGGCCGACGGCCAGGCCGGCCAGGGGATTGGTCTCGTTGATCTGCTTTTGCGCCACGCCACGGGTGACGGCGCGCACGGTGGTGCGCAGGATGATGCCCGGCATGTCGTCGCGCAGGGCCCGACGGGACATGGCGGTGGTGCTGTTGAGTTGGGTCAGGTCCAGCTGGCGGCCGTCGACACCGATCTGGCCGAAGGTGGCCGTGGAAGTGTCTGGCTTGATCAGTGGGAACGACAACGGCGTGATGACCAGGTTGCCGCTGATTGGCAAAGGCAAGGGAATGCGGATCGAGTCCCGGGACGGTGCCAGGCCACTCTGCACCACGATCAGGATGTCGCTGTCGTCGCTCTTGGCGGCGGGCTTGTCGAGGTCACGCAGGGCCTGCTCCAGCAACGGTGTGTTGGGGCGCAGTTCGGCGGCCTTGCGATAACCCGGTGCGGCCAGGTCCTTTTCACCCAGGGCTTCGTAGACGAAGCCGGCCAGGTAATGGCTGAACGCGCTCTGGTAGCTGTTCTTGAGGCTGACCACTTCCGGGGCGTCGAGGCTGGCCACCGGGTAACCCTGGAGGTCCTTGTACTCGGTCTTGACCCCTTGTTTCTCGGCTTCTTCCTCGCGCTTGAGGTATTCCTTGTCCCGCAGGTCGGCGATCACCGCTTCGCGTTCGTGGGTCTTCTTGATCTGGGTCCGCGCGCCGTCGAAGTCATTCACCGCCAGCAGATTCAGGGCCATCTGCGTGGTCAGCATGACCTTTTCGTAATCGTAGCCTTCGTAGCGACGGACTTTATCGTTGACCAGGAAGCTGCCGAACTGAGCCAGGTACTTGGCCGTGTCGAGCTTGACCGCATCTTCCCACTGGGCAACTTGTTGGTCGGCGCTGCTCCAGGCGGTCGGACAACAAGGTGATCGCGCCGAGGGCGACCGAAAGAACGGCACGGGATGCCATGAACATTTTCTTCCCTGATAGCAGCCGGGGTGTGCGGGTCGGGCTGGAGCGATCCCACGGACAAGCGTCGGTACGCTGTCGGTTCCTCATAAAAAGAGGAGCTTTTATGCCATCGAATGATAAGAAGGCGGCGGGATTATAAACATGGCGCTTGGCTATGTAATGGCTTTTCAATGCCTAAATGCCGTTTTTGTGACATCACCTCCAAAGCATGAAAATCCGATGAAAATCGGCTCCCAAGCCACATCCGCCCTTGAGCCGAAGCCATTGGAAGTGAACAATGTGTTACTTCTTATTACCAACTGAGAGTCATTCATGACTGCGCCGTACCGTTTCCTGGCCTGGCTTGTACTGCCATTGCTTGCTTTGTGCAGCACTGCGCTGCAGGCCGACACCCTCGAGAGTGCCCCCCAGGCGCTGCATTTATTGGATTACATCGGGGCGGATTACCCGGCGACGGTCGAGGCGGGCAAGGTCATCGACGAGGCGGAGTACCGCGAGCAGTTGGAATTTACCCAGGCGCTGGAAGGGTTGGTCGCCGGGTTGCCGGCCAAGCCGGAAAAGACTGAGCTGGTCCAGGGCATCGGCACCTTGCGCACGGCGATCACCCAGCGCCAGGACGGCGGCGATGTTGCGCGCCTGGCGCGGCAACTGGGGGCCAAGCTGGCGGTAGCGTATGAAGTCAGCCAGGCACCGGTCATCACGCCCGACCCGACCCGCGGCGCGCCGCTGTATGCGCAGAATTGCTCGGTGTGCCACGGCGCCAGCGGTGCCGGCGACGGTCCTGCCGGTGTTGGCCTGGAACCGCCGCCCGCCAACTTGCGCGACGCCCAGCGCCTGGATCGCCTGAGTCTCTACGCAATCTATAACACCCTCGGCATGGGCATCGAAGGCACCGACATGCCGGCCTTCGCCGATCAGCTCGACGACCGTCAGCGCTGGGACCTGGCAACCTACATCGCCAGCTTCAGCGCCGACCCGGCCGCGGCCAAAAGCGAACAGGTCTTCAATCTCGCTGACCTGGCGCGCCAGACTCCAGCCGAAGTGCTCGCCGCGCAAGGCCCCGCAGCGGCGGCGACATTCCGTGCCCAGCGCGCCCAGCCGCCGCAGGTGCAACGTGGCCCGGCGCAGTTGCTCGACTACACGGCCGCCACCCTGGATAAAAGCATCGCGGCGTATCGCGCCGGTGACCACGACCAGGCCTATGACTTGTCGGTAGCGGCTTACCTGGAAGGTTTCGAGCTGGTGGAAAGCTCGCTGGACAACGTCGATGCCAACGTGCGCAAGGACACCGAAAAGGCCCTGATGGCCTACCGTCAGTCGTTGCAGGACGGTTTGCCGGTGGAGCAGGCCGTACAGCGCCTGGACGCGGCCAAGGCCAAGTTGAAGGAGTCCGCTGGCCTGCTGGGTGGCGATGGCTTGAGCTGGTCGCTGAGCTACATTTCCGGGTTGCTGATCCTGCTGCGTGAAGGGTTAGAGGCGATCCTGGTGCTGGCGGCGATCCTGGCGTTCCTGCGCAACACCGGTCAGCAGTCGGCGGTGCGCAGCGTCAACGTCGGTTGGGGCCTGGCGCTGCTGGCCGGCCTGGCGACCTGGGGGCTGGCGGCGTATGTGATCGACGTCAGCGGCGCCCAGCGCGAGCTGCTCGAAGGCGCGACGGCGTTGTTCGCCAGTGTGATGGTGCTGTGGCTGGGCGTCTGGATGCACGACCGTCGTCACGCGGCAGCCTGGCAGGATTACATCAAGAGCAGCCTGGTGGGCGGCGGTGGTCGGTTTGGTTTTGCGATCCTGGCGTTCTTCTCGGTCTATCGTGAACTGTTCGAAGTGATCCTGTTCTACGAAACCCTGTGGTTGCAAGCGGGTCCTGCCGGGCATAACGCAGTATTGGCTGGCGGCGCGACGGCGCTGGTGTTGCTGGTGGGGCTGGCCTGGGTGATCCTGCGCGGCTCGGCGAAACTGCCGCTGGCGCTGTTCTTCAGCATCAACGCCGCGTTGCTGTGCGCACTGTCGGTGGTGTTTGCCGGTCATGGCGTGAAGGCGTTGCAGGAAGCCGGGATCTTCGGCACCCACCCGGTGGCGTTCTTCGACTTCGACTGGCTGGGCATTCATGCCGATGCCTATTCGCTGGCCGCTCAAGTGGTGGCGATCCTGGCGATCGTGGTGCTGTATGGGCGCAGTTGGGTGGCGGAGAAGCGTCGGGTCCAGGTTTCCTGAACAGCGGCATTCGCTGCGCTCATGATCGCGAGCAAGCTCGCTCCCACACGATGTAGGCTGTCCTGTGTGGGAGCGAGCTTGCTCGCGATGCATTTAAAAAGAGGAACAATCCCGATGCGCGTATGGATCGACGCCGATGCCTGCCCCAAGGCGGCGAAGGAGCTGGTGGTCAAGTTCGCCCTGAAGCGCCGGTTCGAGGTGGTGCTGGTGGCCGGTCAACCGCAGATCAAGCCGGCCCTGGCCTGTGTGAAATTGATCGTGGTGCCCAGCGGCCCCGACGCGGCGGACGACTACCTGGTGGAACACGCCGTGCCGGGTGAGCTGGTGATCTGCAGCGACGTGCCCCTGGCTGATCGGTTGGTGAAGAAGGGCGTCGCGGCCCTGGACCCGCGAGGCAAGGAGTTCGATGCGCAAAACATGGGCGAGCGGCTGGCGGTGCGAAACCTGTTCACCGATCTGCGCGAACAGGGCCATATGGGCGGCGGCCCGGCAGCGTACAGCGAGCGGGACAAGCAGGGGTTTGCCAATGCTTTGGATCGGATATTGACGCGTCTGACCCGATTGCCTTGAATCATGCCCACCCCCCCTGTGGGAGCGAGCTTGCTCGCGATACGGTGTATCAACCAATGCAAATGTAGCTGAACCGACGCTATCGCGAGCAAGCTCGCTCCCACAGGGGCTCGGCGTGTCGCTAGGCGTCATTCTCGTGCGTCAGCTCCAACACCCGGTCCACCAGCTTGTTGATGCCTGAAGCCGCTTCGCTGATGTTCTGCGCCAGCATGTAGGCCGGGGTGCTGACCAGTTTGCGCGCGCGGTCTTCAACGATGTCGGTGACCGCGCACTCTTCGTGAGTGCCACCCATTTTGCCCACGGCTGCCGCCGTGTCCGGGTCGTTGCCGATGGTGCACGTCACCCCCGGGCCATAGATTTTGGCCGCCAGGGCCGGAGAGATGCAGATCAGCCCGACCGGTTTACCCGCCTCGGCAAAGGCCTCGGTCAAGGCCAGGACCTCTGGCTGGACGGTGCAGCCGGCGCCTTCGACGGCAAAGTTGGAGAGATTTTTCGCCGAGCCAAAACCACCGGGTACGATCAAGGCGTCGAAATCCTCGGCCCTGGCTTCACGCAAATCCTTTACGTTGCCCCGGGCGATCCGCGCCGACTCCACCAACACGTTGCGGCTCTCGGGCATTTCCTCGCCGGTCAGGTGATTGATCACATGCAACTGGGCAATGTTGGGGGCGAAGCACTGGACCTGCGCCCCGCGCTGGTCGAGACGCAGCAAGGTGATCACGCTTTCGTGGATCTCGGCGCCGTCATAGACGCCACAGCCGGAAAGGATCACTGCAATTTTTTTGCTCATGGGCTTTTCTCCAGATTCATGGCGTTAAATGTCTACTAATTTGTCACTCGTTGCCATAGGGGGATCGGGCAGCTACACCTAATCTGCCGACTATCTCCTTGCCTCGCGTGCCTGGGTTGCGTCATGAACTTCATCCTGTATGCCGTGCCGTTCTTCTTCGTGCTGATCGCCGTCGAGTTGCTGGCCGATCGCTGGCGGGGTGTGAGCCACTACCGCGTGGCGGACGCGATCAACAGCTTGAGCACCGGCGTGCTGTCGACCACCACGGGCCTGTTGACCAAGGGCGTGGGGCTGCTGACCTACGCCTTTGCGCTGAAACACCTGGCCGTCATCGAACTGCCTGCCGACCGGGCCTGGACCTGGGTGTTCGCCTTCGTGCTCTACGACCTCTGTTACTACTGGCTGCACCGCATGGGCCATGAGCGCAACATCCTCTGGGCTGCCCATTCGGTTCACCACCAAAGCGAGGACTACAACCTGTCCACCGCGTTGCGCCAGACCAGCACCGGGTTCCTGTTGAGCTGGATCTTCTACGTCCCGCTCGCCGTGCTGGGCGTGCCGCTGGTGGTCTTCGTCAGCGTCGCGGCGTTGAATCTGCTGTACCAGTTCTGGGTCCACACCCAGCACATTCCCAAGCTCGGCTGGCTGGAGTGGTGCTTCGTGACGCCGTCCAATCATCGTGCCCACCATGCACAGAACCCTCTCTACATGGATCGCAACTACGGCGGGGTGTTCATTATTTGGGACCGTCTATTTGGCACCTTCCAAGAAGAAGACGATAACGAACCGGTGATTTTTGGCGTGACCACGCCGCTGGCGAGTTGGAATCCGTTGTGGGCCAACCTGCAGTTCTATGCACAGCTGTGGGCCGATGCGCGGCGGACCGGGCGCTGGAGGGACAAGCTGCGGATCTGGTTCATGCCCACCGGCTGGCGTCCGGCGGACGTCGCGGCCCAGTACCCGCTGAACAAGCCGGACCTGAGCCAGTTCCGCAAATTCACCGTGCCGCTGGACCCGCGCCAGCAGTGGTACGTGGGGCTGCAGTTCTGCGTCTACATTGCCTTGGGCAGTTATTTGATGAACCTTGAAAGCAGCCTGCCGGTCGCCGCCCTGGTGCTGGGGTGGGGCGCGGTGGCGTTCGGTCTGTTCGTGTTGGGCGTGGCCCTGGAGAATCGCCCGTGGGCGCTGAAACTGGAGTTGTTGCGGCTGGCCTCGAACCTGCCGCTGGTGTGGCTGGCGCCCTTGGCCGGGTTGTGGCCGGCCAGCGCTGTGGCCTGGGTCGGGCTGCTCAGCTACAGCCTGCTCAGTGGCATCGGGCTGTATTGCTGCCGCAGCCGGTTTACTCGGTTGGCGTCGTAGGTGCGTCGGACCTGGCTTGTTCCAGGCGTTCGGCTTCGAGGACTTTCCTGGCCAGCCGCGCATTCTTGATGCGTCGACGCAGCCACAGGCCCAGGCCCAGCACCAGCAGCGCGCCGAGTACCCACAGCTCATATTTCTTGATGCTGCCCAACATGCCTTCCAGCACGGCGCCGAAGTGGTACGCGGCAGCGGCCAGGGCCGTGGCCCAGATCGCCGCGCCGATGCCGTTGAGCAACAGGTAGCGGCCCGGCGGGTAGCCTGACAGGCCGATCGCCACCGGCATCACCGTGCGCAGGCCATAGACGAAGCGGAAGCTCAGCACCCAGATGTCTGGATGCCGGCGGATGTGCTCCAGCGCGCGATCTCCCATCAACTGCCAACGCGGCTTGCGCGCCAGGAGCTTGCGGCCGTGCTTGCGTCCCAGGAAATACCACAGCTGATCGCCCGCGTAGCTGCCGCAGAAAGCCACGACCACTACCAGGTTGATGTCCATATAGCCACGGAACGCCAGGAAACCTGCGAGCACGAGGATGGTTTCGCCTTCGAAGAACGTGCCGATAAACAAGGCCAAGTAGCCGAAGTCATGCAGAAATTGTTGGAGCATTGTCTGGGTGCTGGCGAAATGAACGCGCAGCCTAACCCTTCAGGCACATTCAGGAAAGTATCGAAATGTGTCTCGACGTGAACAATTCCTACAGAAGACAATGACTGCGACTACCGGACGCGCCTTAGCACAACTGTCACACGTTCGTCATAATGTCCGCTTATAACTGTCACGCTCGCCCGTCTGCGGGCTCAGGAGTCTGCCGTGAGCTTTACCCCCGCCAATCGTCTGTTCCCTGCTACCCGCCTGCGTCGCAACCGCCGTGATGAGTTCTCTCGTCGGCTGGTGCGTGAAAACGTGCTGACCACCGATGACCTGATCCTGCCGGTATTCGTGCTGGACGGTGAGAACCGTCGCGAAGCGGTGGCGTCGATGCCCGGGGTGGAACGCCTGACCATCGACCTGCTGCTCGAAGAAGCCGCCCACTGGGTCGAGCTGGGCATTCCGGCGCTGGCCCTGTTCCCGGTCACGCCACCGGCGCTCAAGTCCCTGGACGCCGCCGAAGCCTGGAACCCGGAGGGCATCGCCCAGCGTGCGACGCGTGCCCTGCGTGCGCGTTTCCCGGAGCTGGGGGTGATCACCGACGTGGCGCTGGACCCGTTCACCACCCACGGGCAGGACGGTATCCTCGATGAAGAGGGCTACGTGCAGAACGACATTACCGTCGATGCACTGGTCAGGCAGGCGCTGTCCCACGCCGAGGCCGGTGCCCAGGTGGTGGCCCCCTCGGACATGATGGACGGGCGCATCCAGGCGATCCGCGAAGCCCTCGAGGTGGCCGGTCACGTCAACGTGCGGATCATGGCCTATTCGGCCAAGTACGCCAGCGCCTATTACGGCCCGTTCCGCGATGCGGTCGGCTCGGCCCTGAACCTGGGCAAGGCCAACAAGGCCTCTTATCAGATGGACCCGGCCAACAGTCAGGAAGCCTTGCACGAAGTGGCGGCTGACTTGTCAGAGGGTGCAGACATGGTCATGGTCAAGCCTGGCATGCCCTACCTCGACATTCTTTGCCGGGTCAAAGACGAATTCAAAGTGCCGACCTTTGTTTATCAGGTCAGCGGCGAGTACGCCATGCACATGGCCGCGATCCAGAACGGTTGGTTGGGCGAAGGGGTGATCCTGGAGTCCTTGACCGCTTTCAAACGCGCAGGTGCCGATGGCATCCTGACTTACTTTGCCGTGCGCGCCGCCCAATTGTTACGAGAGCAGAAATAGCCTCCCAGGAACTTGCGATGAATACCGAAGGACTCTCCGAAGTTGCCGTAAAAGACGCTCAACCCGTGGTCGAGCAAGTTGCCGAAACACCGCCGGAGCTGGAGCCCGCTCCCCCGGCCGTCATCGAGCCCGCCCCGGCGCCGGCGATTGCCATTCCGAACCTGGATGACAGCAGCCTGTACATCCATCGCGAGCTGTCGCAACTGCAGTTCAACATCCGCGTGCTGGAGCAGGCGCTGGACGAGTCCTATCCGCTGTTGGAGCGGCTGAAATTCCTGCTGATCTTTTCCAGCAACCTGGATGAGTTCTTCGAAATCCGCGTGGCCGGCCTGAAGAAGCAGATCACCTTCGCCCGTGAACAGGCGGGTGCCGACGGCTTGCAACCGCACCAGGCCCTGGCCCGCATCAGCGAGCTGGTCCACGGCCATGTGGACCGGCAATACGCGATCCTCAACGACATCCTGTTGCCGGAGCTGGAAAAGCATCAGGTGCGCTTCATCCGCCGGCGCTACTGGAACACCAAGATCAAGACCTGGGTGCGCCGCTATTTCCGCGACGAGATCGCGCCGATCATCACGCCGATCGGTCTCGATCCGACGCACCCGTTCCCGCTGCTGGTCAACAAGAGCCTGAACTTCATCGTCGAACTGGAGGGCATCGACGCCTTCGGTCGCGATTCCGGCCTGGCGATCATTCCGGCGCCGCGCCTGTTGCCGCGCATCATCCGTGTGCCGGAAGATGTCGGCGGCCCCGGCGACAATTATGTGTTCCTGTCGTCGATGATCCACGCCCACGCCGATGACCTGTTCCAGGGCATGAAGGTGAAGGGTTGCTACCAGTTCCGCCTGACGCGTAACGCCGACCTGTCGGTGGACACCGAGGACGTCGAAGACCTGGCCCGCGCCCTGCGCGGTGAGCTGTTCTCCCGTCGCTACGGCGATGCGGTGCGCCTGGAGGTGGCCGACACCTGCCCGAAACACCTGTCCGACTACTTGCTCAAGCAGTTCAACCTGCACGAGACCGAGCTGTATCAGGTCAACGGTCCGGTCAACCTGACCCGACTGTTCAGCATCACCGGCCTGGACAGTCACCCGGAGCTGCAATATTTGCCGTTCACGCCGCAGATCCCGAAACTGTTGCAAAACAGCGAGAACATTTTCAGCGTGATCAGCAAGCAGGACATCCTGCTGTTGCACCCGTTCGAGTCGTTCACGCCGGTGGTCGACCTGCTGCGCCAGGCCGCCAAGGATCCTCACGTCCTGGCGGTGCGCCAGACCCTGTACCGCAGCGGCGCCAATTCGGAAATCGTCGATGCCCTGGTGGACGCGGCGCGAAACGGCAAGGAAGTCACGGCGGTGATCGAATTGCGCGCCCGTTTCGACGAAGAATCCAACCTGCAACTGGCCAGCCGCCTGCAAGCAGCCGGCGCGGTGGTGATCTATGGCGTGGTCGGCTTCAAGACGCACGCCAAGATGATGCTCATCCTGCGCCGCGAGGCCGGTGAGATCGTGCGTTACGCCCACTTGGGCACCGGCAACTACCACGCCGCCAACGCCCGCCTGTACACCGACTACAGCCTGCTGACCTCCGACGATGCCTTGTGCGAAGACGTCGGCAAGCTGTTCAGCCAGTTGATCGGCATGGGCAAGACCCTGCGCATGAAGAAACTGCTGCACGCGCCGTTCACCTTGAAAAAGGGCATGCTCGACATGATCGCCCGGGAGACGCAGTTCGCCCTGGACGGCAAGCCGGCCCACATCATTGCCAAGTTCAACTCGCTGACCGATCCGAAGATCATCCGTGCGTTGTACAAGGCCAGCCAGTCGGGCGTGCGCATCGACCTGGTGGTGCGGGGCATGTGCTGCCTGCGGCCGGGCATCCCGGGGGTGTCCCACAACATCCATGTACGCTCGATCATCGGGCGGTTCCTGGAGCATACCCGGGTGTTCTACTTCCTCAACGGCGGGGAGGAGCAGATGTTCCTGTCCAGCGCCGACTGGATGGAGCGCAACCTCGACAAGCGAGTCGAGACCTGCTTCCCGGTGGAAGGCAAGAAGCTGATCCTGCGGGTCAAGAAGGAATTGGAAAGCTACCTCACCGACAACACCCATAGCTGGAGCCTGCAGTCGGATGGCCGTTACATCCGCAACACGCCGACCGGCAACCAGAACCCGCGCAGCGCCCAGGCGACGTTGCTGGAGCGCTTGAGCAGCCCGGTGTTGGCGGTTCGTTAAAAAAACGGGGGAGGGGAGGCAGGCTTCGCTTGTGTGGCGAGGGAGCTTGCTCCCGCCGGGCTGCGAAGCAGCCCCAAGTCTTGGGAGGGCTTCGCCCTCCAGCGGGAGCAAGCTCCCTCGCCTCAGAGATCTGTGTTGTAGCGGGGCTCAGTGAATGTTCAGCACAATCCCGACCCGGGTCAGCCACTCGGCTTCCTGGGCGAAGTCGGCCTGGGTCAGCTGGTTTTCTTCCAGCCATCCGTCGGGGAACATCACGTCCAGTTGATCGCTGTCGGCATGCAGGGCGACCTGGGGCATTTCCTGGGTGCCACGGATGTGGTGGAACAGGATTGCAAAGCGCAGCAGTACGCACAGGCGAATCAGCTTGATGCCGTCATCGCCGAACTCGGCGAATTTATCCTTGGGAATGTTGCGCCGATGGCCGCGCACCAATAGCGCGAGCATCTGCTGGTCTTCCCGGGAGAAGCCCGCCAGGTCCGAGTGCTCGATCAGGTAGGCGCCATGCTTGTGGTAGTGATAGTGGGCAATGTCCAGGCCCACTTCATGGACCTTGGCGGCCCAGCCCAGCAGTTCGCGCCAGACCCCGTCGTTCAAGTCCCAGTCATCGGCCACCTGGTCGAAGGCATGCAGTGCCTTGCGTTCGACTCGTGCGGCCTGCTCCAGGTCGACGTGATAACGCTCCATGAGCGAGCCCAGGGTGCGCTCACGCACGTCTTCGTGATGATGACGCCCCAGCAGGTCGTAGAGCACGCCTTCGCGCAGAGCGCCCTCGCAGTGGTCCATGCGTTGCAGTTCGAGGGCGTCGAAAATCGCTTCGAGGATCGCCAGGCCCGCCGGGAAAATCGCCCGGCGGTCGGGCTTGATGCCTTCGAAATCGATCTTGTCCGCTTCACCGAGCTTGAACACCCTGCGCTTGAGCCAGGCCAGGCCCTCGGCGTTGACCTCGCCCGTACCATGGCCGCCAGCCTTGAGCGCCAGGCCGATGGCGCGAATGGTCCCGGAGGAGCCGATGGCTTCGTCCCAGGTCAGGCGGTGCAGGGCGTGTTCGATACTCATGATTTCCAGGCGCGCCGCTGTGTAGGCCTGGGCGTAGCGGGCCGGGGTGATCTTGCCGTCGCGGAAATAACGCTGGGTGTAGCTGACGCAGCCCATCTGCAGGCTTTCGCGCAACAGCGGTTCGAAGCGCTGGCCGATGATGAATTCGGTACTGCCACCACCGATGTCCGCCACCAGGCGCTTGCCCGGGGTGTCCGCCAGGGTGTGGGAGACGCCAAGGTAGATCAGGCGGGCTTCTTCACGGCCGGAGATGACTTCCACCGGATGGCCGAGGATCTCTTCGGCGCGACGGATGAATTCGCCACGGTTGCGCGCCTCGCGCAGGGCGTTGGTGCCGACGATCCGCACCGCGCCCAGGGGCATACCGTTGATCAGTTGGGCAAACCGCTTGAGGCAATCGAGCCCGCGCTGGATGGATTCTTCGCTGAGCTTGCGTTCTTCGTCGATGCCGGCGGCCAGTTGGACCTTCTCGCCGAGCCGCTCAAGAATGCGGATTTCCCCGTTCTGGGCCTTGGCGACGACCATGTGGAAGCTGTTGGAGCCCAGGTCGATGGCGGCGATCAGGGACAGATTCTTGGCTTGGGATTGCGGCATGGTCAAAAAGTCTCGGTCGATAACCTCGCCATCCTGCCACGATCGACCGCTTACGCCAACGCAAAGGCGACCGCTTCGCGGTCAATCGCGAGCAAGCTCGCTCCCACACGTGTTTTGTCTCGCCTGCGCGATAGCCGGCAACCGAGAACCTGTGGGAGCGAGCTTGCTCGCGATGAGGCCGGAGCCGGCACCACAAACCTCAGGCCACAGGCTCGACGGTCCCGATGAAATTCGCCAGCTCCGCGGTCTGCGGATCGGCGAACAGCACCTTGGGATCGCCCACCTCATGCACCTTGCCCTGGTGCATGAACACCAGTTTGTCGCCCACTTCCCGGGCGAAACGCATTTCGTGGGTGACCATGATCAGGGTCATGCCTTCCTTGGCCAGTTGCCGCACCACGCTGAGCACTTCATTGACCAGTTCCGGGTCCAGGGCCGAGGTGATTTCGTCGCACAGCAGCACTTTCGGCGACATCGCCAGCGCGCGGGCAATCGCCACCCGTTGCTGCTGGCCGCCGGACAACCGGTCGGGGAAGGCATCGAATTTCTCCCCAAGCCCGACCCGCTCCAGCATCTGCCGCGCCAGCTCGGCCGCCTTGGCCTTGGGCACTTTTTGAACAACTTGCGGCGCGAGCATCACGTTCTCGCCCACCGTCAGGTGCGGGAACAGGTTGAATTGCTGGAACACCATTCCGACTTTCTGCCGCAGGCTGCGCAGGTCGGCGCGGGCGGCATCGAGGTATTCGCCGTCGACTTCGATCACGCCGTCGTTGATCGACTCCAGGCCATTGAGGGTGCGCAGCAAGGTGGATTTGCCCGAGCCGCTACGGCCGATGATCGCCACCACCTGGCCTTCCTCGACGGTCAGGTCGATGCCTTTGAGCACGTGATGATCGCCGTAGTATTTATGCAGGGCGGTAATTCTAAGCAGAGGCATGCAGTCTCCTTTCCAGGTAGCGCGCACTGAGGGACAAGGGGTAGCAGAGCAGGAAGTAACCGAGGGCGACCAGGCCATAGACCATGAACGGCTCGAACGTGGCGTTGGCGAGCATGCCGCCGGTCTTGGTCAGTTCGGTAAAGCCAATGATCGACGTCACGGCTGTGCCTTTGACCACCTGCACGGAAAAGCCCACGGTCGGCGCCACGGCGATGCGCAGGGCCTGGGGCAGGATCACGTAGCGCAACTGCTCCAGCGGGTTGAGGGCCAGGCTCGCCGAGGCTTCCCACTGGCCGTTGGAAATCGAGTCGACACAACCGCGCCAGATCTCCGCCAGGTAGGCACTGGTGAACAGCGTCAGGGCAATGGCCGCCGCCATCCACGGCGAAATCTCCACCCCGGCCAGGGCCACGCCGAAGAACACCAGGAACAGTTGCATCAACAGCGGCGTGCCCTGGAACAACTCGATGTAGGTGCGGGCAATGTTGCGGGGCAGGGCGCTTTTGGAGATGCGCAGCACCATCACCAGCAGGCCGATTACGCCGCCGCCGATAAACGCCACCAGCGACAGCGCCAGGGTCCATTGCAGGCCGGTGAGCAGGTTGCGCACCACGTCCCAGAAAGTGAAATCGCTCATTGGCCGCTCCTGGCAATGTAGCGGCGCCCCACCCAGTTCAGGAACTGGCGGATCAGCAGCGCCATGCACAAATAGATCAGCGTGGTCAGTGCGTAGGTTTCAAAGGCGCGGAAGTTGCGCGACTGAATGAAGTTGGCGGCAAAGCTCAACTCTTCGGTGGCGATCTGCGAACAGACCGCCGAGCCGAGCATCACGATGATGATCTGGCTGCTCAGGGCCGGCCAGACCTTGCCCAATGCCGGCAGCAGCACCACGTGGCGGAAGGCCTCGAAGCGGCTCATGGCCAGGGCCGCAGCCGCTTCCAATTGCCCCCGCGGGATCGCCTGGATACCGGCGCGGATGATCTCGGTGGAGTAGGCGCCGAGGTTGATCACCATCGCCAGCACCGCCGCCTGCCATTCGGAAATCTGCAGGCCCAGGGACGGCAAGCCGAAGAAGATGAAAAACAACTGCACCAGGAACGGTGTGTTGCGGATCAATTCCACGTACACACCGAAGATCGCCGCGAACGGGCGAATGTTCCACGCCCGCACCACGCCGCCGACGATGCCCAGGCCGACCCCGAGCAACGTACCGATGGCCGTCAGTTCCAGGGTGAACAGCGCACCGCGCAGCAGCAGCTCGGTGTTTTGCACCACCGGCAGAAAATCGAACTGATAAGCCATGCTCAGCCTCTCAAGCGACGGTCAGAGATCGGCCGGCAGCGGCTGCTTGAGCCAGGTCTGGGAATTCTTCTCCAGGCTGCCATCGGTCTTGGCGGTGGCCAGGATCTGGTTGACCTTGTCCAGCAGCGCCTGCTCGTTCTTGTTCACGCCCACGTACACCGGCGAGTCCTTGAGTTTCACCTTCAGCGCCGGAACACGCTTGGGGTTGCGTTCGCTGATGGCGACCATCACCACGTTGCCGCTGGCGATCAGGTCTACCTGGCCGGCCAGGTAGGCGGCGATGGTCGAGTTGTTGTCTTCGAAGCGCTTGATGGTGGTGCCTTCGGGGGCGACCTTGGTCAGCTCGATGTCTTCGATGGCGCCACGGGTGACGCTGATGGTCTTGCCCTTGAGGTCGTCCAGGGTGCTGATGGCGGCATCAGGCGGGCCGAACACGGCCAGGTAGAACGGCGCATAGGCACTGGAGAAGTCGATGACTTTTTCCCGCTCCGGGTTCTTGCCCAGGCTGGAAATCACCAGGTCGACCTTGCCAGTGGTCAGGAAGGGGATACGGTTGGTGCTGTTGACCGGCGTCAGTTCAAGCTTGACCTTGAGCTGGTCGGCCAGCAGTTTCGCGGTGTCGATGTCCAGGCCACGGGGTTTCATGTCCGGGCCGACCGAACCGAATGGCGGGAAGTCCTGGGGCACGGCGACCTTGAGGGTGCCACGCTTGACCACGTCTTCCAGGCCATCGGCGTGGGCGGGCAACTGACAAAGCATCAGGCTGGCAAACAGGGCTGTGAGAAGGACGCTGCAACGCTGAATCATGGCGAATCTCCGCAATCGGTGATGTGATTTCTGCGTTCGGACAGAGCACAGGCCATGCCAAGGCGACTTTTAATCGGCCAAAGCCACGGTTTTGCTGGTGGGCAGCGGTCTTACTGGTCTGAACAGTTGTGTCGTGTTTCGCACCGTTATCGGGCGTCGGCATTTGTCGCCGAACCCTGCTGGGGCACGACTTGCCGGGCGCGGCGAATAGCTTTACAACTAGCCGCTCACTGGCCCGGTTCGTCTGAAAAAATCATGAATTCCATCGCTCGTGCCGTTCCTGAAGTGGCTCTGCAAGCCATCCGCAAATTGATCGTCGATGAAGGCTTCGGCCCAGGCGATGCGTTGCCGTCGCAACGGGACCTGGCGCTGCAACTGGGCGTGAGCCGGGCGTCGTTGCGCGAAGCGCTGTCCTCCCTGAGTGCCTTGGGCATGATCAGCGTGCAGCCAGGCAAGGGGGTGTTCGTGCAGGCGCCGGTAGAAGCCCCGCGCAACGAGTCGGCGCCGGGTTGGCCGTTCGCGGCCCAGGCTTCGCCGGTGGACATCTTCCAGTTGCGCTACGCCCTGGAGGGCTTCGCGGCAGGGTTGGCGGCGGTGACGCTCAGCGCCGATGAACTCGACCGGTTGCAAGACAATGTCGAAGCCATGCGCCGGGAGTTGAAGGTCGGCGATTTCGACGCCGCCGCGCGGCTGGATTTCGAATTCCATCGGCGAATCCTGCTGGCCAGCGGCAACCAGGCGATGTTGAGCATCCTTACCGCCAGCGCCGACATCTTCCTGGAAAGCCAGAAACTACCGTTCATCCGGGCGGAGCGGGCGATGGAAACCTGGCAGGAGCACCGCAAGATCCTTCGCGCCCTGGCCCGTCGGGCTTCTGCTGCCGCGCAAAAAGCCATGCAGGAACATGTACGTAACGCTGCACTGCGTACCGGGATTTCGTTCGTCGCGCCCACGGCTTCATGAGCCGGGCCATACTCAAATACATCCTGCGCCATAGCGAGACTCAATCAACTGCGGCTTCCTGAACCCGGGAAGGGCCGCTATGATGGGCCACGTTTTTTTGCTGATGACCCCGGAGATTTCCATGAGCAGCGATCTGATCAAACACGTTAGCGACGCTAGCTTCGAAGCTGACGTACTCAAGGCCGAAGGCGCGGTACTGGTCGACTATTGGGCTGAGTGGTGCGGTCCCTGCAAAATGATCGCCCCAGTCCTGGACGAGATTGCCGAGACTTACAAGGGCAAGCTGACCGTTGCCAAGCTGAACATCGACGAGAACCAGGAGACTCCGGCCAAGCACGGCGTGCGTGGTATCCCGACCCTGATGCTGTTCAAGAACGGCAACGTCGAAGCCACCAAGGTCGGTGCGTTGTCGAAGTCGCAACTGGCTGCTTTCCTCGACGCCAACATCTAAGCGCCGAATGCCACTGAAAAAGCCCCGCAAATCGCGGGGCTTTTTCGTTATCCGGGGCTAGACGCTTGCAAACCCAGGTGTTACATTCGGCCCCGCACTGGTTTCTCCATTGCCCCCTGCAAGCCGTCGCCGACGCTCTCCTTTCGAATAAGTACGCGATCCTGTCGCCTTCTCTGCGGCGCGGCCTCATTAAGCCAAAAGCTTAATTTCCCCCCTCCATAAATGATTACGTCATTCCTATATGAATCTGACTGAACTCAAGCAAAAGCCGATTACCGAACTGCTCGAATTGGCCGAACAGATGGGCATAGAAAATATGGCCCGTTCGCGCAAGCAGGACGTGATTTTCTCCCTGCTCAAGAAGCACGCGAAAAGCGGCGAGGAAATCTCCGGTGATGGCGTGCTGGAGATTCTCCAGGACGGCTTCGGCTTCCTTCGCTCCGCAGACGCTTCCTATCTCGCCGGTCCAGACGATATCTACGTCTCGCCGAGCCAGATCCGTCGCTTCAACTTGCGCACCGGTGACACCATCGTTGGCAAGATCCGTCCTCCGAAGGAAGGCGAACGTTATTTCGCCCTGCTCAAGGTCGACACGATCAACTTCGATCGTCCGGAAAACGCGAAGAACAAGATTCTCTTCGAGAACCTGACCCCGCTGTTCCCGACCGTGCGCATGAAGATGGAAGCCGGCAACGGTTCCACCGAAGACCTCACCGGTCGTGTCATCGACCTGTGCGCACCCATCGGCAAGGGCCAGCGTGGCCTGATCGTGGCGCCGCCGAAAGCGGGCAAGACGATCATGCTGCAGAACATCGCGGCCAACATCGCCCGTAACAACCCTGAAGTTCACCTGATCGTGTTGCTGATCGACGAACGTCCGGAAGAAGTGACCGAGATGCAGCGCACCGTGCGCGGCGAAGTGGTCGCCTCGACGTTCGACGAGCCGCCAACCCGCCACGTGCAGGTTGCCGAAATGGTGATCGAGAAGGCCAAGCGCCTGGTCGAACACAAGAAAGACGTGGTGATCCTGCTGGACTCCATCACCCGTCTGGCCCGTGCCTACAACACCGTGATCCCGAGCTCCGGCAAGGTGCTGACCGGTGGTGTCGATGCCCATGCGCTGGAAAAACCGAAGCGTTTCTTCGGCGCCGCGCGGAACATCGAGGAAGGCGGTTCGCTGACCATCATCGCCACCGCGCTGGTTGAAACCGGTTCGAAGATGGACGAAGTGATCTACGAGGAATTCAAGGGCACCGGCAACATGGAGCTGCCTCTGGATCGTCGTATCGCCGAGAAGCGTGTCTTCCCGGCCATCAACATCAACCGTTCCGGCACGCGCCGCGAAGAGTTGCTGACCGCCGACGACGAGTTGCAGCGCATGTGGATCCTGCGCAAGCTGCTGCATCCGATGGATGAAGTCGCCGCCATCGAGTTCCTGGTCGACAAGCTGAAGACGACCAAGACCAACGATGAGTTCTTCCTGTCGATGAAACGCAAGTAAATCGCCAAGACAGGCCAGCAAGAGCCGGGGAAACCCGGCTTTTTGCTATCTGTGCATTCACTATTCTGGACGGGCGGCGTTAAACTCGGGCCCCCGAACGCCACGGCCACCATGAGGCTTTTGCATGCAGTATCGCGACTTGCGCGACTTTATCAGCGGGCTGGAACAGCGCGGCGAACTCAAGCGCATCCAGGTGCCGGTGTCTCCTGTCCTGGAAATGACCGAGGTCTGCGACCGTACCCTGCGCGCAAAAGGCCCGGCGCTGTTGTTCGAAAACCCGACGGGTTATGACATTCCGGTGCTGGGGAACCTGTTCGGCACGCCGGAGCGCGTGGCCCTGGGCATGGGCGCCGAAGCTGTCAGCGAATTGCGCGAGATCGGCAAGCTGCTGGCCTTCCTCAAGGAGCCCGAGCCGCCGAAAGGCCTGAAGGACGCTTGGTCCAAGCTGCCGATTTTCCGCAAGATCATTGCCATGGCGCCGAAAGTCGTCAAGGACGCGATCTGCCAGGAAGTGGTCATCGAGGGCGACGACGTCGACCTGGCCATGCTCCCGGTGCAGACCTGCTGGCCGGGCGACGTGGGGCCGCTGATCACTTGGGGCCTGACCGTCACCAAAGGCCCGAACAAGGACCGCCAGAACCTGGGCATCTACCGTCAGCAGGTGATTGGCCGCAACAAGGTCATCATGCGCTGGTTGAGTCATCGCGGCGGTGCGTTGGACTACCGTGAGTGGTGTGAGAAACACCCCGGCCAGCCCTTCCCGGTGTCGGTGGCCCTGGGCGCGGACCCGGCGACCATCCTCGGCGCCGTCACGCCCGTGCCCGACAGCCTTTCCGAATACGCGTTCGCCGGCCTGTTGCGGGGCAACCGCACGGAGCTGGTGAAATGCCGTGGCAACGACTTGCAAGTACCGGCTACCGCCGAGATCATTCTTGAAGGTGTGATCCATCCCGGCGAAATGGCCGATGAAGGTCCGTACGGCGACCACACCGGCTACTACAACGAAGTGGACAGCTTCCCCGTGTTCACCGTCGAGCGCATCACCCATCGGGTCAAGCCGATCTACCACAGCACCTACACCGGCCGTCCACCCGATGAGCCGGCCATTCTCGGGGTGGCGCTGAACGAAGTGTTCGTGCCGATCCTGCAGAAGCAGTTTCCGGAAATCACCGATTTCTATTTGCCGCCGGAAGGTTGTTCGTACCGAATGGCCGTGGTGACCATGAAGAAGTCGTATCCGGGGCACGCCAAGCGCGTGATGCTCGGGGTCTGGTCGTTTTTGCGACAGTTCATGTACACCAAGTTCGTTATCGTCACTGACGACGATATCAACGCACGGGACTGGAACGACGTGATCTGGGCCATCACCACGCGCATGGACCCCAAGCGCGACACGGTGATGATCGAGAATACGCCTATCGACTACCTCGACTTCGCCTCGCCGGTGTCTGGCCTGGGGTCGAAGATGGGACTCGATGCCACGCATAAATGGCCCGGTGAGACCACTCGCGAGTGGGGCCGGGTTATCGTCAAGGATGAAGCCGTTACCCAACGGATCGATGCCATCTGGAATCAGTTAGGAATAGATTGATGCGTGTAACCTTGCAGCCTTCCGGGGCGGTGCTGGAGATACGGCCCGCCGAGCGGATTCTCGATGGCGCGCGGCGCCTGGGCTATGAATGCCCGCAAAGCTGCCGCAACGGCAACTGCCACGTCTGTGGTGCGTTGTTGGTGGAAGGCCGTGTGGAACAGGCGGGCGAGGTGCGCGATCACGGTGAGATCTTCACGTGCATCGCCGAGCCGTTGGAGGATTGCGTGGTGTTGTGGGATGGCGTGCTGTCGCCGGGCGAGCTACCGGTACGCAACCTGGCGTGCCAGGTGATCGAGTGCGCCGACGTGGGCGGCGATGTCTGGCGAGTGCGCTTGCGGGCGCCAGCGGGCAAGCCACCGCGCTATCACGCCGGGCAGTATCTGATGATCGAACGGGAAAACGGCGAAAAATCGGCGTTCTCCCTGGCCTCGGCGCCGCATTCCGGGCGCGAGCTGCAGTTGCATGTGTTGGTGCGCGAAAGCAGTGCACAGGCGCTGCTGGAACAACTGCAACGCAACCCCAGCGTGCGCATCGAAATGCCTTTTGGCGACACGCATTTGTCCGAGTTGCCGGACGGACCGTTGGTGCTGATCGCCGCCGGAACCGGCATGGCGCAGATGCACAGCCTGATCGAGCATTGTCGTGCTGCGGGCTTCAAGCATCCGGTGCATCTGTACTGGGGCGTGCGGCGGCCGGACGATTTCTATGAAATCGAGCATTGGGATGAATGGAAAAAACTGCCGAACCTGTTCCTGCACAAAGTCGTCAGCGACTTGTGCGGTTGGGAAGGGCGCTGCGGAATGCTCCATGAAGCGGTGTGCGAGGACCTCAGCGATCTTTCCGGCGTGCACGTCTACGCCAGCGGCTCGCCGGCCATGATCTACGCCACGCTCGATGCGCTGGTAGAAGCCGGCATGGACGCCCATCAGATGCGCGCCGATGTGTTTGCCTATGCGCCGCGGGCTTAGCGGCTGACCTGAAATCTGGATTCATGCGCTTTTGTGATCTGGATCGTGCGCTTTTTGTGGCGAGGGAGCTTGCTCCCGCTCGGTTGTGCAGCAACCGCCTCCTATGCAGTCCAGCGGGAGCAAGCGCCCTCGCCACACAACAGCCCATGTCCACCCATCGATATAACTGCATATATTTCGTTTCGATATTTAGTCTCAAGGCTAGATACCGATAACGTATATAGGGAGTGGATGGCATTTAACTTGCCTTGATCCCTGTAAACGTCAACCCCATGACGGGCCCCATTCACTTTCCGACCCGCGAGGAGCCAACCGCTACCGGCCATGACCGCTATCGAATCCGCCATTACCTGTGCCTTGTACCCGCCACGACTCGAGCTGGGGCCGCAGCTGACCCGTGAGCAATTGCTCGCCTCGATGCAATTGACCATGAGTCTCCACCAGGGCGGTCCGGTCTGGCTGTTCGCGTACGGTTCATTGATCTGGCGGCCGGAATGCACGGCGGTGCAGCGCATGCGCGGTCGGGTCCATGGTTATCATCGCGGTTTGTACCTGTGGTCCCATGAGCACCGCGGCACTCCGGAGTTGCCGGGGCTGGTGTTCGGGCTGGATCGCGGCGGTTCGTGCAGCGGGTTCGCCTACCGATTGCCGGAAGAGAATCTCGAGGACTCGCTGTTTGCCCTGTGGCAGCGCGAGATGCCGGTCCCGTCCTATCGTCCGCACTGGCTCAGTTGCCGTCTCGAGGATGGCAGCCGGGTGCAAGCCTTGGGGTTTGTGCTGGAGCGGCACCTGCCCAGCTATGCCGGCAACGTGCCGGACCATGTGCTGAGCCAGGTGTTCGAAAGCGCCTGTGGGCGTTACGGCACCACTCGCGATTACGTCGAGCAGACCGTCCACGCCCTGCGCAGCCACGCCATGCCAGACCGGAATCTGGAGGCGCGGCTCAAGCGCTGCCAATCAGCGCTGGATCAGGCGACCGCTTCGCGGCTCTGACTGGCTATTTGCTTGTGCCACAGCGTGGGCGCGAGGAATGCCATTGCCAGCAGGCAGGCGCCGATCAGCAGCACAAAGCCACCGTCCCAGCCGAAATGGTCCACGGTGTAGCCCATGGCGGCGCTGGCCGCGACCGAGCCACCCAGGTAACCAAACAGACCAGTGAAGCCGGCAGCTGTACCGGCGGCTTTCTTCGGTGCCAGTTCCAATGCCTGCAAACCGATCAACATCACCGGGCCGTAGATCAGGAAGCCGATGGAAACCAGGGCGATCATGTCGACGGTCGGGTTGCCGGCCGGGTTCAGCCAGTACACCAGCGTGGCCACGGTCACCAGGGCCATGAACACCATGCCGGTCAGGCCACGGTTGCCACGGAAGATCTTGTCCGACATCCAGCCACACAGCAGCGTGCCGGGAATGCCCGCCCACTCGTAGAAGAAATAGGCCCAGGAACTCTTGTCCACTGTGAAGCCCTTGGCTTCCTTGAGGTAGGTCGGCGCCCAGTCCAGCACGCCGTAGCGCAGCAGGTAGACGAAGACGTTGGCCATGGCGATGTACCAGAGCATTTTGTTGCGCAGCACGTATTTGACGAAAATTTCCTTGGCGCTGAATTCGTTCTCGTGGCTCGCGTCGTAGCCTTCGGGGTAGTCGTTCTTGTATTTCTCGATGGGCGGCAGGCCCACGGATTGCGGCGTGTCGCGCATGGTCACGAAGGCAAACACCGCAACGGCGAGCGCTACGGCAGCGGGCACATAGAATGCCGCGTGCCAGTCGTTGAACCAGCCCATCCCCAGCAGGAACAGCGGGCCGATCAGGCCGCCGCCGACGTTGTGCGCCACGTTCCACACCGAGACCACGCCGCCACGTTCCTTCTGCGACCACCAGTGCACCATGGTCCGTCCGCTTGGCGGCCAACCCATGCCTTGGGCCCAGCCGTTGATGAACAGCAGGATGAACATCATGGTCACGCTGGAGGTTGCCCAGGGCGCGAAACCGAACACGAACATCACCCCCGCCGATACCAACAAGCCGAAGGGCAGGAAGTAGCGCGGGTTGGAACGGTCGGACACCAGGCCCATCAGGAACTTCGATAGCCCGTAGGCAATGGCGATGGCCGACATGGCCAGGCCCAACTGGCCACGGGTATAGCCCTCGTCGATCAGGTACGGCATGGCCAGGGAGAAGTTCTTGCGCAGCAGGTAGTAACCCGCATACCCAATGAAAATCCCGGCGAAGATCTGCCAGCGAAGGCGTCGGTAGGTGCTGTCTATTTTTTCTTCAGGCAATGGAGCCTGATGGGTGGCGGGACGAAAGAAAGCAAACATTCAAGAGCTCCAGATTTCTTGTTTTGACTGCGGATGCGAATGTTACAGTTTCGTTACCGAAAATAGCATCGGTTCGCATCAACAAAAAAGCAGGAATGTTGGCGACATCGTGTTCTTTTATGAACATGTCGCTCAGGTATAAATGATGGGCGGCGTGGGAATGGCGAAACCGGGTCGCAGGGTTGCGGCCCGGTATGAAACAGTTCGGGTAAGCAGTCAGCGAACCTGGACCACCACTTTTCCGACCGCCTTGCGTTGGCCAAGATCATTGATGGCTTGTGCCGCGTTGCTCAGCGGGTATACCTGCGACACCAGCGGCTTGAGCTTGCCCTCGGCGAACCAGCCGAACAATTGCTGGAAGTTGGCGGCGTTGTCCTGGGGTTGGCGTTGGGCGAAGGAGCCCCAGAATACGCCCACCACGGCGGCGCCCTTGAGCAGCGCCAGGTTCACCGGCAGTTCGGGGATGCGCCCGCTGGCAAAGCCCACCACCAGCAGCCGGCCGTTCCAGGCGATGGCGCGGATGGCCTGGTCGAACAGGTCGCCACCCACCGGGTCGTAGATCACATCGGCGCCCTGGCCGTCGGTAAGGCGCTTGATTTCATCCTTCAGGCTGGTTTCGCTGTAGTTGATCAGTTCGTCGGCGCCGGCTGCCTTGGCCACGGCAAGTTTCTCCGCGCTGCTGGCGGCGGCGATGACCCGGGCGCCCATGGCCTTGCCGATTTCCACGGCCGCCAGGCCAACGCCACCGGAGGCGCCGAGCACCAGCAAGGTTTCGCCGGGTTGCAGGTTGGCCCGTTGCTTGAGGGCGTGCATCGAGGTGCCATACGTCATGCTGAAGGCGGCGGCGGTGTTGAAGTCCATGGACGCGGGAATCGGCAACACGTTGTAGCCCGGCACCGCCACTTGTTCGGCAAAGCTGCCCCAGCCGGTCAGCGCCATCACCCGGTCGCCGACCTTCAAGTGGCTGACTTTCTCACCCACCTCGCTGACCACGCCCGCGGCTTCGCCACCGGGGGAAAACGGGAAGGGGGGCTTGAATTGATATTTGCCCTCGATGATCAGCGTGTCAGGGAAATTCACCCCGGCGGCGTGCACGTCCAGCAGCACTTCGTTCTTCTTGGCGACGGGGCTGGCGACGTCTTCCAGCACCAGCGATTCGGCTGGGCCGAATTCTTTGCACAGTACGGCTTTCATCAGGGCTATTCCTTTGGGAGTGATGGCCGATAAGTGTAGGTGTGAGAGACAACGGGTCAACGAGCATGCCCCGCCCTGATAGCCGGCCATAAGCTTGTGCTTGAACGGTGGGGCGGTATGCTGGGCCGCAAATCGGATGAGGAGTCAATTGTGAAAGCGCGGATCATGTTGATGCTGGCCCTGTCGTTGCCTGTGGCGGCAATGGCCGAAGAGGCCAAGGAAGCGAAAGAGGGCGAGGCACCGAAAGTCAGTTACATCACCCTCAGCCCGCCATTCGTGGGCAACTATGGCTTGGACGGCACGGCGAAGCTGAAGGTCTACAAGGCCGATGTGGCCCTGCGCGTGACCGGTGACGCCGCCGCTGCGGCGGTCAAGGCCAACGAGCCGCTGATTCGTAACCAATTGGTGGCGTTGTTCGCCCAGCAGACCACCGAGACGATGAACAACCTCGAAGCCAAGGAAAAGCTGCGTCAGGAAGCCTTGAAGCAGACCCAGCAGGTGATGAACGACGAGACCGGCAAGCCGATGGTGGACGATCTGTTGTTCAACAACCTGATCATTCAATAAGCGCTGGCACACAGCCTTGGACAGGGCCTGGGTTTCCAGGCTCTGTCCAAGGCTTTTTTTTATCAAGAGGCCAGGCTTTTACGAAAACGCCCCAGGGCGATAGCGAAGAACGACAGCCCGATGACCGCCAGTGCCAACAGGTCTGGCCAGACCACGCCAACCCCTGCGTCACGGAACAGGATCGCCGCGCTGAGGCTGACGAAATGGGTCGAAGGCGAGCCTTGCATCACCCATTGCAGCCATTGCGGCATGCTGTCCAGCGGAGTGCTGCCGCCGGACAACAACAGCATCGGGATGATCACCGGGATCGACAGCAAGCCGAACTGCGGTGTCGAGCGCGCCAGGGTGGCGAGAAAGATACCCAGGGCGGTGCTGGCGAACAGGTAGAGCGCCGTCACCAGCAGGAACAGCAACATGGAGCCGGCCAGCGGCACACCCAGGGCGAACTTGACGATGATCTCCAGCGACACCCAGGTGCACAGCACGACCACCAGCATGTTGCTCCAGATTTTCGCCAGCATGATCTCCAGCGCCGTCAGTGGCAGCACCAGCAAGTGATCGAGGGTGCCGTGCTCGCGCTCGCGCAGCAGGGCGGTTCCCGTCAGGATGATGGCCAGGATCGTAATGTTGTTGACGATCTGGATCACCGCCAGAAACCATCCGCCCTCAAGGTTGGTGTTGAACAGCGCACGGGTGGTCAGCCTGATGGGCGTTTGCTCGCTCGCTTGTGCCTGGCCGCTGTAGGTCAGCAATTGCTGTTGGAAAATCCGCCCGATGTAGCCGGCTCCCATGAACGCCTGGCTCATGGCCGTGGCATCGACGTTCAGTTGTAACGCCGGTTCGCGTCCGGCAAGCAGGTCGGCCTGGAAGTTGGCGGGCACGTTGATGACGAAGGTGTAGCGGCCACTGTCCATGACCTTGTCCAGTTCGGCATAGGGCAGCGCCATCGGGGCCTGGAACTCCGGCGGTTGCAGGGCCTGGGCCAGTTGGCGCGAGAGGTGGCTCTGGTCTTCATCCACCACCGCCACGCTGGCGTTGTGAACGCCAATCACCGAGCCTGCGGCCGGCATATAGATCGCCACGGTGAAGGCGTAGGCCAAAAACAGCAGCAGGACAGAGTCGTGCCGCAAGCTGGTCAGTTCCTTGAGGCCCAGGCGCCAGATGTGTGAAAGCGTGCGCATCAGGCCTCCTGCTTCTTCAGCATGACCAGGCTGAGCCCGGTGAACCCCAGGAAGAACCCGAACAACGCCAGGCATTGCGGCCATAGCTGGCGCAGATCCAGGGCCTTGGTGAAGGTGCCGACGGCGATGTCCAGGAAATGGCCAGCAGGGAACAACTGGCCCATCACCGACGCTGCGCCTTCCAGGGACGAGCGCGGCACGATCAGCCCGGAGAACTGGATGGTCGGCAGGCTGGTGATGATCATGGTGCCGAGGATCGCTGCGATCTGGGTGCGGGTGAACGCCGAGATCAACAAGCCCATGCTGGTGGTCGCCAGCACGTAGAGCAGGCCGCCCAGTGCCAGCGTCAGGCCGCTGCCCTTGAACGGCACGCCGAACAACCAGCGATTCATGGCCGTCAGCAGGGCCAGGTTGACCAGACTGATGACCAGGTAGGGGGCCTGTTTACCCAGCAGGAACTCCAGGCGGGTCAGCGGTGTGGCGTAGAAGTTGGTGATCGAGCCCAGCTCCTTCTCCCGCACGATGCCCAGGGCCGTCAACATGGCGGGAATGAACGCAAGGATCAGTGCCATGACCCCCGGCCCGATGGCATTCACACTGACCACGTCCTGGTTGTAGCGAAACCGGGTTTCCAGCTTGGCCGCGGTGTGCGGGTTGCGCGCCGGGCTGCTCTGTTCGGCCCATTGCTCGAGGTTGGCCTGGTGCACGGCCTCAACGTAGTTGCGACTGGTCTCGGCGCGGAATGGCATGCCGCCGTCCAGCCAGGCGCCGACGGTGGGCTGCCGGCCGGCGTACAGGTCGCGACCGAAACCGGGCGGTATTTCCAGGGCCAGCTTGATTTCCGAGCGTTGCAGGCGTCGATGCAGTTCGTTGGCGTCGCGGATAGCCGGTTGCTCCTCGAAATAGCGCGAGCTGCGAAAAGCCTCCAGGTAGGTGCGACTTTGTGGGCTCTGATCCTGGTCGAACACGGCGAAGGCGAGTTTTTCCACGTCCAGGGAGATGCCGTAGCCGAAGATCACCATCATGAACAGGGCGCCGAGCAGGGCGAATGCCATTCGCACTTTGTCCCGCAACAGTTCCTTGCCTTCTCGGCTGGCGACGGCCAACAGGCGACCAAGGCTGAGGCCGTGCCGGTCCCGCGGGGTGTCGGCCTGGTCGAGGGCCACGGGGGTGGAGGCTTGCTGTGCCTCGCCCTGGGCCTGTTCCAGGCAGGTGACGAACGCGGCTTCCAGGGTCTGGCCGTTGAACTGCGCCTGCAGGGCCGCAGGCGTATCGCAGGCCAGGACCTTGCCGGCGTGCATCAGCGAAATACGGTCGCAGCGCTGGGCTTCGTTCATGAAGTGCGTGGAGAGGAAAATCGTCACGCCCTGTTCGCGAGACAACTCTATCAGCAGGCGCCAGAAGTCATCCCGGGCGGCCGGATCGACGCCGGAGGTCGGCTCGTCGAGGATCAGCACTTCCGGGCGATGCAGCACCGCCACCGCCAGGGACAAACGCTGGCGCAGGCCCAGGGGCAATGCCCCGGAAGGCTGGTCGGCGAGGTCCTGCAACTTGAAACGTTGGATCAGGTCTTCGATGCGGATGGTGCTTTCGGTCTTGGGCAGGTCGAACAGCTTGGCGTGCAAGGTCAGGTTCTGGCGCACGCTCAGCTCGCCATACAGCGAGAAGCTCTGGGACATGAAGCCCACCCGTTTGCGAGTGGCGAGGTCCTTGGCGTTGACCGGGTTGCCCAGCAGGCGGGCGCTGCCTTCGCTGGCAGGCATCAGCCCGGTCAGCACTTTCATGGTGGTGGTCTTGCCGCAACCGTTGGAGCCCAGGAAACCGAAAATCTCACCACGACCAATCGCGAAGCTGACGTGATCGACCGCGGTGAAATCACCGAAGCGCAAGGTGAGGTCATGGGCTTCGATGGCAATGTCGGCGGTGCTGTCGCCCCTGGGAGGGATCGTCAGCGGCTCGGCGTCGCGACCGCTGTCGCCCTGGAAATGGGTGAAGGCCGAGTCGAGCTTGCCGTCCGGCGTGACAGCGGCCAGGTCCGCGCTCAATCCCTGGGCGATCAGGCGACCGTTGTCGAGCATCAGGCAATGCTCGAATTGTTCGGCTTCTTCCATGTAGGCCGTGGCGACCAGCAGGGTCAGTTGCGGTCGTTGGCGGCGCACGTCTTCTATCAGTTCCCAGAAGCGTCGCCGCGACAGCGGGTCCACGCCAGTGGTGGGTTCGTCGAGAATCAGCAGGTCCGGCTCGTGGATCAGTGCGCAACACAGGCCGAGCTTCTGTTTCATGCCACCGGACAACTTGCCCGCCGGGCGGTCGGCAAAACGCTGCAGGTCGGTCGCCAGCAGCAGCGTGCCCATGCGTTGTTCGCATTCCGCCCGCGATAGTCCGAACAGCGTGCCGAAAAACCGGATGTTCTCGCGTATCGACAGATCAGGATAAAGGTTGCCCCCCAGTCCTTGAGGCATGAAGGCGATACGTCGGTAGAGGGTGTTGCGATGATGCCGGTCCTCGATCGATGCACCCAGTACGTCCAGTTCGCCGTGCTGGAGTTTCTTCACCCCGGCAATCAATCCCAGCAGGCTCGACTTGCCGGCCCCGTCCGGGCCGATCAGGCCGCAGCGAGTACCGGCGGGCAGATGGAAAGCGATGTCGTCCAGGGCGGCATGGGCGCCGTAGCGGTGCTTGAGGCCCGAGGCGCGCAGCGCCGGTTCGCCGCCGCCGGCGTTCATTGCAGGTTGGCCGGCCAGTCGATGGGGGCCGTGCGCAGGTAGCCGGCACCCGGCATGCCGGGTTTGGCCTGGGGCACCTCGCCGGGCCGGGTCAGGCGTACCTTGACGCGGAACACCAGCTTCTGGCGTTCGTCACGGGTTTCGACTTCCTTGGGGGTGAACTGGGATTTTGCCGCGACGAAGCTGATCGTGGCCGGCAGCGGACGCTCGGGCAAGGCGTCGAGCAGTACTCGTGCTTCGTCGCCTACCGCCAGTTTCCCGGCCACGGACGCCGGCAGGTAGAGGTTCATGTACTGGTCGTTCGGATCGATCATCAGCAGCACCCGCCCACCAGCGCCCAGTACTTCGCCCGGTTCGGCCAGGCGCAGTTGGATCACGCCGTCGATGGGCGCGCGCAAGCGGCTGTCGTCGATTTCGCTGGTCAGTTGGGCCACCTGGGCGAGGGTCGCGCCGATGGCGGCGTTTGCCGCCGATACCTGAGCCCGGGCCGCATTGACCGCGGCGTTGGCAGTGTCCATTCGGGCCTGCTGTTGGTCGATGACCTGGCCGCTGGCAAAACCACGCTTGAACAGTTCCCGGGTCCGCTGGAGTTCCTGGTGGGCGAGCAATTGTTCGCTCTGGCGCAGCTGTACATTGGCCTCGGTGGCCGCGAAATTTTCCCGGGCCCGCAGTACTTCGGCTTCGGCCTGGTTGCGCTGGGCTTCCAGGGTACGGGTGTCCATGCGCGCCAGTAGCTGGCCTTTGACGACCTTGTCGCCCTCATTGGCAAGCACTTCGGCCAGGCGACCGGGGGTCTTGCTGGCGATCTGGACTTCGGTGGCTTCGAGGCGCCCGTTGCCCATGCTCAGGCCTTCCGGCAGGCGGTCATGTCGAGACTTCCAGTAGCCGAACCCGCCGGCGGCCAACAGGACCGCCAGCAGGGCGAGGGCGAAGAAACGAGAGGTATGAGGGGGCGTCGACATGTCCGGCATCCTGCGGCTGTAGCGTCCAGTTTGCTGGATCCGCTACCGCCCCAGCTTGATATCCATCAATACATGGATGTTCAGCGCAGGGCAATCACTGCCGCCCACTGCTCGGCGGTCACCGGCATCACCGAAAGCCGCGAGCCTTTCTGCACCAGCGGCATCTCGGCCAGGGCGGTCTGTTGCTTGAGGTAGTCGAGCTTGAGGACACGGGGGAAGGTCTCGACATGCGCCACGTCGATCGCGGTCCAGGGGTTTTTATCCGGGCCGGCCTTGGGGTCTAAGTAGGGGCTGTCGGGGTCCAGGGCCGTTGGGTCGGGGTAGGCCGCCTGGATGATTTTGCCAATCCCGGCGATGCCTGGCTCGGGGCAACTGGAATGGTAGAAAAAGAACGTGTCACCCACCGCCATGGCCCGCAGGAAATTGCGTGCCTGGTAGTTGCGAACGCCGTCCCAGCGGGCCTGGCCGAGCTTTTCCAGGCCCTGGATGGACAGTTCGTCGGGCTCGGATTTCATCAGCCAATAGGCCATGATTGCTACTCCTTGGCGGTGTTGAAAAAATAGTTCAGCGATTTTATGACAAACCGACGGTCGGTTGACGCCAGCATTTGCGTGTCGGGGCCGGTTGCCGCAAAATGCCGGCCTTCCAAGCTTGACGCTGCTGCACGGCCAATAAGAAAACCGCTGCTGTCATCGTGTGTGATATGCCTTGAGGGGGGCAATCGATGAAACGCAAACCGGATTTGTTGTGGATCTTGGTCATTCTGTTCGGTCTGGGTGTCGTGACCACGGGTTACGCCCAGAGCCTGTGGGCCAACAAGACCGATGCGCCGGTGGATATCACCCAGCCCGCGCCATCGCTCAAGCGCTGAACCTGCTTTCCAGGCGCCGCTGATTACCGCGGCGTCAACCCCGCGATATACCATTGCCTGTCGCTGACCGTTCCCTGTAGCGGCACGTCCCAGCTTGCCTGCGCCAATCGTTCGACCTTCTGGCATTCATGGGCCAGCCCCAGCAGCGTTGGCTTGCGCCACTGCTTGCGTCGCGCCAGGTACGCCAGGCTGCGGTCGTAAAAGCCGCCGCCCATGCCCAGTCGACCTCCCGCATCGTCAAACCCCACCAATGGCAACAACACCAGGTCCAACGTCCAGACCTTGCGTTGTCGGGCGATGTTCTTGCGTGGCTCGGGGATGCGAAACCGGTTGGGCTGCATTTTTTCTCCGGGGTGGATGCGCTGGAACACCATCTTGGTCTGCGGCCACGGGCTGAGCACCGGCAGATAGGTGGCCTTGCCCCGGCGCTGGGCCGCGCGCAGCAGCAGGCGCGGGTCGATCTCGCCATCGTTGGGCAGGTACAGGGCGATGTGCTTCGCACGGCGGAACAATGGATGCTGGGCCAGTTGTTTGTACAGCCCGCGGGCGGCTTGCCGTTGCTGGGCGGGCGTCAGGGCGCGACGGGCCTGGCGTAGCAGGCGGCGAAGTTGCGGGCGGGGCAGCAGCGCGGGTTCAGTCATGTCGAGGCTTCACGCAGTGGCGATGCCGTACAGCGTAACCGCAAAACAGGACGCTCAGAAATGCCTGCGCCCGGAAACGACAATGCCAGTCCACATGGACTGGCATTGTCTGGAGTCAGGCTCCCCGGATGAACCGCTGTCGGCTTAGCCCTTGAACCCGAAAGTTCAAGGTGGAAGTTGCAGGAGGCGTTAAGGCTTTCCGTCAAGCGGACATGCACACCGGCCCCAACGTGCAACCCCCGTGGTTGTGCGTATCGGCTCAGGGACATCACCAACTGGCAAGCACCCCAGGGAGTGAGGCGAGTATACCCCAGGCAGCCTCGCGAATCAGCCCTTGCTGACGTCTGGATCGGTGGCGAGCACCAGATCCACCCGATCGAGCAGGTCGCGTACCTGCTCGCGGGTCGAGCCACTGACCTGTACGTCCGGCGTATCCTGGCGATGCAGCAGGTCGTGGGTGATGTTCAAGGCGGCCATTACGGCGATGCGGTCGGCGCCGATGACTTTGCCGCTGCTGCGGATTTCGCGCATCTTGCCGTCCAGGTAACGGGCGGCGCTCACCAGGTTGCTGCGCTCTTCCTGGGGGCAGATGATCGAATATTCTTTGTCGAGGATCTGCACGGTAACGCTATTGCTTGAACTCATGAGTCTTGCTCCAGGGCCTTGAGGCGCGAAATCATCGATTCGACCTTACGCCGGGCGATTTCGTTTTTTTCAATGAGGTGCGCGCGTTCCTCGCGCCAGGTCTTTTCCTGAGCTAATAGGAGTCCGTTTTGGCTCTTAAGTTGCTCGACCCGGTCAATTAGCAGTTCGAGTCTGGCCATCAGCGCTTGCAGGTCGGTGTCTTCCATTGTGTCCACTGAAGAATGTGTCTGATGGAGGGATGTGGGTCGCACAGCCTCTGATAGTCTTGGCGAGTCTGTCGATGTAGGATACAAGGCCTCCATTCTAGACATAGCGCCGTCTGGCGCCTAGCTGCCCATGCCCATTCAGAATTCCCCGTATCAAGCATTCGCCACCCTGCTGAGCACCAGCGGTCACCCTGTATCGCCTGCCGAACTGCATGGCCTGTTGCTCGGCCGCAGTTGCGCCGGCGCCGGTTTCGATGCCGACGGCTGGTTGGCCGACGCCGCCGAGCTGCTGGAAGGCGAGCCGGCGGACAACGTCCGTAACGCGCTGATCGGCCTGCAGGAAATGGTCAAGGGTGAGTTGACCAGCGATGACATGACCGTCGTCCTGCTGCTGCCCACCGACGACGCCCCCCTGGCCGAACGCGCCGCGGCGCTGGGCCAGTGGTGCCAGGGCTTCCTTGCCGGCTTCGGCCTCACCCGCCGCGAATACGCGCTGAGCGAAGAGGCCAAGGAAGTGCTGCAGGACTTGGCCGCGATCTCCCAGGTCCAGGATGCCCTGGAGGAGTCCGATGACGGCGAAAGCGACTACATGGAAGTGATGGAGTACCTGCGGGTCGCACCATTGCTACTGTTCACAGAGACCAAGAAAACCGATGCAGCGGCTCCCAAGCCGTCCTTGCATTGAATTTCAGAGGGAACCCCGTCTGCCCATGATTCATATCCCGAAATCGGAATACAGCCGTCGCCGCAAGGCCCTGATGGCGCAGATGGAACCCAACAGCATCGCAATCCTGCCCGCCGCCGCCGTTGCGATCCGCAACCGCGACGTCGAGCATGTCTACCGCCAGGACAGTGACTTCCAGTACCTCAGCGGCTTCCCCGAGCCGCAAGCGGTGCTGGTGCTGATGCCCGGCCGCGCCCATGGCGAATACATCCTCTTTTGCCGCGAGCGCAACGCCGAACGTGAGTTGTGGGACGGCCTGCGCGCGGGCCAGGAAGGGGCGATCCGTGACTTCGGCGCCGACGACGCGTTTCCCATCACCGACATCGACGACATCCTGCCGGGCCTGATCGAAGGCCGCGACCGGGTGTATTCGGCCATGGGCAGCAACCCGGAGTTCGACCGGCACCTGATGGAGTGGATCAACGTGATTCGCTCCAAGGCCCACCTCGGCGCCCAGCCGCCGAACGAATTCGTTGCCCTGGATCACTTGCTGCACGATATGCGCCTGTATAAATCGGCGGCGGAACTGAAGGTCATGCGCGAAGCGGCGCGGATCTCCGCCCAGGCGCACATCCGGGCGATGCAGGCGGCGCGCCCGGGGTTGCACGAGTTCAGCCTGGAGGCCGAGCTCGATTATGAATTCCGCAAGGGCGGGGCGAAGATGCCGGCCTATGGCTCGATCGTCGCGGCGGGGCGCAACAGCTGCATCCTGCACTACCAGCAGAACGATGCGCTGCTCAAGGACGGCGACCTGGTGTTGATCGATGCCGGCTGTGAAATCGACTGCTACGCCAGCGATATCACCCGTACCTGGCCGGTCAGCGGCAAGTTTTCGCCCGAGCAGAAGGCGATCTACGAAGTGGTGCTGGCCGCCCAGGAAGCCGCGTTTGCCCAGATCGCACCGGACAAGCACTGGAACCAGGCCCACGAAGCGACGGTCCGGGTCATAACCGAAGGGTTGGTGCACCTGGGGCTGCTGGAGGGTGAGGTGGACGAGTTGATTGCCAGCGAGGCCTACCGGGCGTTCTACATGCACCGCGCCGGCCATTGGCTGGGCATGGACGTGCATGATGTGGGCGAATACCGGGTTGGCGGCGAGTGGCGGGTCCTGGAAATCGGCATGACGCTGACGGTGGAGCCGGGCATCTATATCAGCCCGAACAACCGCAGTGTCGCGAAAAAATGGCGCGGCATTGGCGTGCGCATCGAGGATGACGTGGTAGTGACCAAAACCGGTTGTGAAATCCTGAGCCGAGGCGTGCCGAAAACGGTCGCCGACATCGAGGCCCTGATGGCCGCCGCCCGGACGCAAGCGGCATGAGCCGGGTCAGTCTGGCGATCATTGGCGGTGGCCTGGTCGGCGCGAGCCTGGCGCTGGCCATGCAGGCCGGTGCCAAGGCCCGGGGCTGGAGGATCATCCTGATCGAGCCCTTCGCCCCCGGCGACGCCTGGCAGCCAAGCTACGATGCCCGGTCTTCGGCGTTGTCCTACGGTGCCCGGCAGATTTATCAACGCTTGGGTGTCTGGCAGGAGATTTCCCGTCGTGCCGAACCGATCAAGCAGATCCATGTGTCCGATCGCGGACGGTTTTCCACGGCGCGGCTCTCGGCCATGGAAGAGGGCGTGCCGGCGCTGGGCTACGTGGTGGAAAACGCCTGGCTCGGCCAGTGCCTGTGGCAAGGCCTGGACCCGGAGGTGGTCAGTTGGCGCTGCCCGGCGCAGGTTACGCGTATGGAGCCACTGGTCGGCGGTTATCGCCTGACCCTCGACGACGAAACCACCCTGGAGTGCGACCTTGCCGTTCTGGCCGATGGTGGTCGCTCCAGCCTGCGCGAGCAGTTGGGCGTCGGCGTACGCAGTCGTCCCTATGACCAGAGCGCCTTGATCGCCAACATCACCCCCAGCGAAGCCCACAATGGCATGGCCTTCGAACGCTTCACCGATGACGGCCCGATGGCCTTGTTGCCGCTGCCGGAGAATCGTTGCGCGCTGGTCTGGACCCGCCAGGGCATGGACGCGCAACGGCTGGCGGCCCTCGACGAGCGCAGCTTTCTCGCCGAATTGCAGGGTGTGTTCGGTTATCGCCTGGGGACGCTGAAGCAGGTGGGTGTACGGCACCTGTACCCGTTGGCGCTGGTGGAGGCCGAAGAGCAGGTCCGTCCGCACCTGGCGATCCTGGGCAATGCTGCCCACAGCCTGCATCCGATTGCCGGGCAGGGGTTCAACCTGTCCCTGCGCGATGCCCAGGCCCTGGCCGATGCCTTGCTCGACAGCGATCGCGAGCCGGGGGATTTTGCCGTGTTGCAAGCCTACCGCGAGAGCCAGCGCATGGACCAGGCCCTGACCGTGGGCTTCTCCGACCAGGTCACGCGGCTGTTCGGCAGCAGCCTGCCGCTGGTGTCCCTGGGCCGCAACCTCGGCTTGCTGGGCCTCGACCTGCTGCCGCCGGCCAAGCGCTGGTTCGCCCGCCAGGCCATGGGGCTGGGGACGCGTCCCGATGCTTGAGGCTGGGGTGGTCATTTCTTTTCATGGGCGGCTGATGTCGCCCGCAAAACAGGCTTAGAGCATGGAATTGCGTGCAGATCTGCTGATTGTCGGCGCCGGTATGGTCGGCAGCGCCCTGGCGCTGGCGTTGCAGGGCAGTGGCCTGCAAGTGTTGTTGCTCGACGGCAGCCCGATGAGCGTCAAGCCCTTCGATCCCCAGGCCGCGTTCGAGCCCCGGGTCAGTGCCTTGTCGACGGCCAGCCAGCGGATCCTCGATCGCCTGGGCGTCTGGCAGGGCATCACCACCCGGCGTACCAGCCCTTACACCGACATGCACGTCTGGGACGGCAGTGGCACCGGGCAGATCCATTTTTCCGCGGCCAGCCTGCATGCCGAGACGCTTGGGCACATCGTGGAAAATCGCGTGGTGCAGGATGCCCTGCTGGACCGCCTGCATGACTGCGACCTGGGCTTGTTGGCCAACGCCCGGCTGGAGCAGATGCGTCGTTCTGGCGACGACTGGCTGCTGACCCTGGCCGACGGCCGCACGTTGCGGGCGCCCCTGGTCATTGCCGCCGATGGCGCGAATTCCGCTGTGCGCCGCCTGACCGGCGTGGCGACGCGTGAATGGGATTACCTGCACCACGCCATCGTCACCAGCGTGCGCAGCACCCGGCCGCATCGGATGACGGCATGGCAGCGCTTCACCGACAACGGCCCGCTGGCGTTCCTGCCCCTTGAGCGTGATGGCCAGCACGACTGGTGCTCGATTGTCTGGTCCACCACCCCCGAAGAAGCGCAGCGCCTGATGGCGCTCGATGACAGCGAGTTCTGCAACGAACTGGAACGCGCCTTCGAAGGCCAGCTTGGCCCGGTACTGAGCGCCGACCCGCGCCTGTGCGTGCCGCTGCGCCAGCGACATGCCAAGCGCTATGTGGCCGACGGGCTGGCGTTGATCGGCGACGCGGCCCATACCATCCATCCATTGGCCGGGCAGGGGGTGAACCTGGGCTTCCTCGACGCCGCCGTGCTGGCCGAAGTGCTGTTGCACGCGGCCGGCCGTGGCGAGCGGTTGGCGGACGTGAAGGTGTTGAGCCGCTACGAGCGCCGACGCATGCCTCACAACCTGGCGCTGATGGCGGCGATGGAGGGCTTCGAGCGGTTGTTCCAGGCCGATCCGCTGCCGGTGCGCTGGTTGCGCAACACCGGGCTGAAGCTGGTGGACCGCCTGCCTGAGGCCAAGGCCTTGTTCGTGCGCGAGGCGCTGGGGTTGAGTGGGGACTTGCCGGATTTGGCCAAGGCCTGAGATGTGGGTTGGGGCTCATGGCCTCATCGCGAGCAAGCTCGCTCCCACAGTCGTCACCGGTTCGAATGTGGGAGCGAGCTTGCTCGCGATGAGGCCGTCACAGCCACCTCACTCCATCTGTGCAACATTTGGAAATGTGTCCGCCCACTGTTCGATTGAGATGCCAAATGTGAGTCCTTATCATTTGCGCCTCTTTCGCCATCCAGAGACCGCTATCATGTTGGCAACCAAGCGCCTGCTGTCCGTCCTCGCCTTGACCCTGATCGGCACCACTGCCGCCCAGGCCGCCGATGAGGTGGTGGTCTACTCCTCGCGTATCGATGAACTGATCAAGCCGGTCTTCGATGCCTACACCCAGAAAACCGGCGTCTCGGTGAAGTTCATCACCGACAAGGAAGCGCCGTTGATGCAGCGGATCAAGGCCGAAGGCGAGAACGCCACCGCCGACCTGCTGCTCACCGTCGATGCCGGCAACCTCTGGCAGGCCGAGCAGATGGGCATTCTCCAGCCGTTCACCTCCCCGGTGATCGACGCCAACATCCCGTCCCAATACCGCGCCTCGTCCCACGCCTGGACCGGCTTGAGCCTGCGGGCGCGGACCATTGTCTATTCCACCGACCGGGTTAAACCGGGCGAATTGACCACCTATGAAGCGCTGGCCGGCAAAGAGTGGGAAGGCCGTCTGTGCCTGAGGACCTCGAAAAAGGTCTATAACCAGTCCCTGACCGCCACGCTGATCGAAACCCACGGTGCGGAAAAAACCGAGGAAATCCTCAAGGGCTGGGTCAGGAACTTGTCCACCGACGTGTTCTCCGATGACACCGCATTGCTTGAAGCGATCAATGCTGGCCAGTGCGATGTCGGTATCGTCAACACCTACTACTATGGCCGCCTGCACCAGCAGAAGCCGGACCTGAAGGTGAAGCTGTTCTGGCCGAACCAGGCTGATCGCGGCGTGCACATCAACCTCTCGGGCATTGGCTTGACCAAGCATGCGCCGCATCCGGATGCCGCCAAGAAACTGGTGGAGTGGATGACCACACCAGAAGCGCAAAGCATCTTCGCCGACGTGAACCAGGAATTCCCGGCCAACCCGAAGGTCGAGCCGTCCAAGGAAGTGGCGGCCTGGGGTGCGTTCAAGGCCGATACCTTGCCGGTGGAAGTCGCGGGTAAACGCCAGGCCGAAGCCATTCGCATGATGGATCGCGCTGGCTGGAATTAACCCCAAGCCAGACACGATTCCCTGTGGTGGTTATAAAATAGATGCCCGCGCCAATGCGCGGGCATCATCATTTGAACGAGAGCTCCCCTTGGCCCACCCCGCCCAACGCCGCTGGTACCCCCTGGTCTTCGCCATCGCTGCGCTGGTCCTGTTGCCCTTGAGTGTCTTGCTGCTGTCCTGGCAGAGCATCGACCAGCAAATCTGGTCCCACTTGTGGGATACGCAGATGCCGCGCTTGTTGGGCAACACCCTCACCTTGATCATTGGCGTGGGTGTCGGAGTGACCTTGCTGGGTGTCAGCCTCGCCTGGCTCACCAGCCTGTGTGAATTCCCGGGACGTCGCTGGCTCGATTGGGCGTTGATGCTGCCGTTCGCGATTCCGGCCTATGTGTTGGCGTTCGTTTTCGTTGGCCTGCTGGATTTCGCCGGTCCGGTGCAGACGCTGATGCGTGAATGGTTCGGCAGCGGCCTGCGCCTGCCCCGGGTTCGTTCCACCGGCGGGGTGATCCTGGTGCTGGTGCTGGTCTTTTACCCTTATGTCTATTTGTTGGCGCGCAGTGCCTTCCTGGCCCAGGGCAAGGGCTTGATGGAGGCTGCCCGGGTGCTGGGGCAGTCGCCGTGGCAGGCGTTCTGGCGCGTGGCGCTGCCGATGGCCCGGCCAGCCATCGGTGCGGGCGTGGCGCTGGCGCTGATGGAAACCCTGGCGGATTTCGGCGCGGTGTCGGTGTTCAACTTCGACACCTTCACCACCGCCATCTACAAGACCTGGTACGGCTTCTTCAGCCTTTCCAGCGCTGCCCAACTGGCCAGCCTGCTGTTGCTGGCGGTGATGCTGGTGCTCTACGGCGAACGCCGGGCCCGCGGCGCTCACCGGACCAGTAACGAGCGGCCCCGGGTCAAGGCGTTGTACACGTTGCGCGGCCTCAAGGCCGTGGCGGCCAGTGGCTGGTGCTTCCTGGTATTTGCCTGCGCGTTTGTCATCCCGGTGCTGCAGTTGGTGGTGTGGTTCTGGCAACGCGGTCGTTTCGACCTGGATGAGCGTTATGCCGGGCTGATTGTCCATACCCTCTACCTGGGCGGCCTGGCGGCGCTGGTCACCGTCTGTGTGGCCTTGCTGCTGGCGTTCGCCCGGCGGCTGGCGCCGACCCGTCCGATTCGTGCCGGCGTCGGCCTGGCGAACCTGGGGTATGCCTTGCCCGGTTCGGTGCTGGCGGTGTCGATCATGCTTGCGTTCAGCTACCTGGACCGTGAGCTGGTCATCCCGCTGTCGACCTGGCTCGGCGGTGCAGGCAAGCCATTGTTGCTGGGCAGCCTGTCGGCGCTGTTGCTGGCGTACCTGGTGCGTTTCCTGGCCGTGGCCTACGGGCCGTTGGAGAGCAGCCTGGCGCGCATTCGTCCGTCCTTGCCCGAAGCGGCACGCAGCCTTGGGGTCAGTGGCCCGCGACTGTTTTTCAAAGTGTATCTGCCGTTGCTGTTGCCCGGCACCTTGAGCGCGGCGTTGCTGGTGTTCGTCGATGTGCTCAAGGAAATGCCCGCGACGTTGCTGATGCGCCCGTTCGGCTGGGACACGCTGGCAGTGCGGATCTTCGAGATGACCAGCGAAGGGGAGTGGGCCCGGGCCGCGTTACCGGCGCTGACGTTGGTATTGGTGGGGCTGTTGCCGGTCATCGGATTGATACGACGTTCGGCCCATCGAAACAGCTAGGTGCCAGTCCTACCTCATGCGGCTACAATGCGCGGCATTCGGTGCGGTCCGTCTGTCGGACCGGGCAACTGAGAGCGTCAGAAAACTCCTTTTTTCAGACGTTCGCGCTACGCAGTGTCCGTCCGCACCTTCGCCAAGCCCGGAAGGAGAAACCCATGGGACAGCGTACGCCTCTGTATGACCTTCATCTCGCCCTTGGCGCGAAGATGGTCGATTTTGGCGGTTGGGATATGCCTTTGCATTACGGCTCGCAGGTCGAAGAACACCATCAGGTGCGTCGCGACTGCGGTGTGTTCGATGTATCCCACATGACCGTGATCGACGTCGCCGGCCCCCAGGCCAAGGTCTGGCTGCAGCGCTTGCTGGCCAATGACGTCGACCGCTTGCAAGACACAGGCAGTGCCTTGTACAGCGCGATGCTCAATGAGCGCGGCGGCATCGTCGACGACATGATCATCTACCGTGTCGAAGACGGTTATCGCCTGGTCTTCAACGCATCGACCCGCGATCAGGACCTGGCCTGGATGCAGGCACAACTCGGTGACTACGACGCGCAACTGCATGAGCGCCCCGAGCTGGCGATGCTGGCGATCCAGGGCCCCCACGCCCGACAGAAGATTGCCGAGCTGGTCACGCAATCCCGTGGGCAAATCATCCAGCAACTCAAGCCTTTCGAAGGGCGCGCCGACGGCGAATGGTTCATCGCCCGGACCGGCTACACCGGCGAAGATGGCCTGGAAATCGTCCTGCCCGCCCAGGAGGCCCCGAGTTTCTTCAACGACCTGGTCGGCGCTGGCATTTCGCCCATCGGCCTCGGCGCCCGCGACACCTTGCGCCTGGAGGCCGGCATGAACCTCTACGGCCAGGATATCCATCAGGATATTTCCCCGCTGGCCTCGAACATGGCCTGGAGTATCGCCTGGGAACCGGCGAGCCGTCAGTTCATCGGGCGCAGTGCGCTGGAGGCCGAGTTGGCCAGCGGTGTGCAGCACAAACTGGTCGGGCTGGTGCTGGAGGAGCGGGGTGTTTTGCGCGCCCATCAGGTGGTTCGCATCGCCAATGTTGGCGAAGGGGAGATCACCAGTGGTAGTTTTTCTCCTACGCTTAGCAAGTCGATCGCCCTGGCACGTGTTCCGATGGCAACCGCCGACCGTGCCGAGGTAGAAATTCGCGGCAAGTGGTACCCGGTACGGGTGGTCAAACCGACCTTCGTCCGCCATGGCAAAACCCTGATCTAACCTTTTGCGGCGGGCCGCTGGCCGCTGACACTTTCTATTGAGGACACAGAATATGAGCGATATCCCTGCCGAACTGCGTTTTGCCGAAAGCCATGAGTGGGCGCGTCTGGAGGCCGACGGCTCCGTTACCGTGGGTATCAGCGACCACGCGCAGGAAGCCTTGGGCGATGTGGTGTTTGTCGAACTGACCGAGGTCGGCACGGTCTTTGAGGCGGGCGCCCAGGCCGGCGTGGTGGAGTCGGTCAAGGCCGCTTCCGATATCTATTCCCCGATCGCAGGTGAAGTGATCGCGGTCAATGAGGAGTTGGGCGGTTCGCCTGAGCTGCTGAACTCCGATCCGTACGGCGCCTGGATCTTCAAGCTCAAGCCAAGCAACACGGCTGAGCTGGACAAGTTGCTGGACGCGGCGGGTTACAAGGCTGCCATCGGCGAATAAGGACGACTGCACCTGTGGGAGCGAGCTTGCTCGCGATAGCGGTGGATCAGCGGCATTGATGTGGGCTGACACTCTGCTATCGCGAGCAAGCTCGCTCCCACAGGGGGGATTTTCACCGGGCAAAAAAATGCCGCTCATCGAGCGGCATTTTTCATTGGCCGGGCATCAGTCCTGGGCGACGGCGTTTTTTGCCAGGATCGCGTTGGCCAGTTCCATGTCGGTGGCTTGCAGGCCTGGGTTGTCGGCACGCACTTTCTGCATAGCCGCTTCCAGATAAGGGCCACGGATACCGCCATCACTGGCGACGAAGCTACCGGCATCGTCCTGGGCGGCGACGATCAGTTTGTGATCCTTGAAGGTCAGATAGGTGGAACCGGTGGTCGCACCGGACGAGATGACGTTACGCCAAAACGTGTCGGCCATTGCCGAGCCAACAGGAAGAGACAGCAAGGCTAGGGTAGCGACAGCAAGTTTGAGACGCATGATAGGTGACTCCACTGGGTTAACTATGACGTTGGATTACCTGCGTCTCGATTCAGTTCCATGACTTGTCAGTCAGCCCGTTCCACCTGCAGCACCGCGCCCTCCTGCGCCACCACCCTGACCCGCGTGCCAATGGACGACTCGGGCCCCTTGGCCAGCCAGACACTGTCGGCCACCTTGATCTTGCCGCGGCCATCGACAATCGCTTCATGCACCAGGAAGACCTTGCCGATCAGTTCCTGCCCGCGCAGGTTCAGGTGCGGCTGATCGCTTTGGCGCACAGCGCTGCGCTGGCGTCGCCACCAGTACAGTGCCGTGGCGATGGCGAACAGGCCGAACAACAGGAACTGCAGCTCCCACGGCATCTGCGGCAGGAAGAACGTGAGCACGCCGACTGCCGCGGCGGCCATGCCGATCCACAGCAGGTAACCACCGGCGCCGAACACTTCAAGGATCAGCAGGATGACGCCCAGCGCCAGCCAGTCCCAGTACGACATGTGTTGCAGGAACCCCCACATACGCGCGCCTCAGGCTTTCTTGCTGTCGAAGGTGGCCCTGACGATCTCGCCGATGCCACCGACCGCACCGATGACCTGGCTGGCTTCCAGCGGCATCAGGATCACCTTGCTGTTGTTGGCCGACGCCAGTTTGCCCAGTGCATCGATGTATTTCTGCGCGACGAAGTAGTTCACGGCCTGGACGTTACCGTCGGCAATGGCCTGGGACACCACCTGGGTGGCCAACGCTTCGGCTTGCGCCTGGCGCTCGCGGGCCTCGGATTCCAGGAACGCCGCCTGGCGGCTGCCCTCGGCCTCGAGGATCTGCGCCTGCTTCTTGCCTTCGGCGGTGAGAATCGCCGATGCGCGCAGGCCCTCGGCTTCGAGGATCTGGGCACGCTTGATACGTTCGGCTTTCATTTGCCCCGACATGGCGGCCATCAGGTCGGCCGGGGGGCTGATGTCCTTGATTTCGATCCGGGTGATCTTGATGCCCCACGGCGCCGTGGCTTCATCGACGGTGCGCAGCAATTTTTCGTTGATGCCGTCGCGCTGGCTCAGCATCGCGTCCAGCTCCATGGACCCCAGCACGGTGCGGATATTGGTTTGCAGCAGGTTGCGGATGGCGTGTTCGAGGTTGTTGACCTCGTAGGCCGCCTGGGCCGTATTGACTACCTGGAAGAAGCACACGGCGTCGATCTGTACCGTGGCGTTGTCGGCGGTGATGACTTCCTGGGGCGGGATGTCCAGCACGCTTTCCATGACATTGATCTTGCGCCCGATGCGATCCATCACCGGGATGATGATGTTCAGGCCCGGCTTGAGGGTGTTGGTGTAGCGGCCGAACCGCTCGACAGTCCATTGGTAGCCCTGGGGCACGACCTTGAAGCCCATGAAGAGAATGGCGACCACCAGGCCGATGAAAAGTAAAAGTACGCTACCGATCTGCATGACGGTTCCCTGTGCGAGTTGAGATGGACCTGCGAGCCCTGAGTGTAGGGCAAGCGGCCATTATCCTCACTCTGTGGGAGCAAACTCTGTGGGAGCAAAGCTTGCTCGCGATGCAGGCGCCTTGCCTCCCCGGGAGGCCGCGTCATTTTCATCGCGGGCAAGCCTTGCTCCCACAGCCTTTCGTCACAGCTACTTCTGTTCGCTCTGCGGTGTCACGCGCAGGACTTCCTCAACGGTGGTCAAGCCCGCCGCCACCTTTTGCGCCCCCGACAGCCTCAGGCTGCGCATGCCTTCCTTGAAGGCCTGGCGGCGCACCGCCAGCAGGTCGGTGTCGGGGTGGATCAAGGCCTTGATGCTGTCGGTCAGTTGCATGATTTCGTAGACACCGGCGCGGCCGCGGTAACCGGTGTCGCGGCATTCCAGGCAGCCGACGGCCTGTTGGGCATTGCTCGGCAACGGTGCCTGCCAGGGCCGCGTCAGGGTCTGCCAGTCGTCTTCGTCCAGGGCCAGCGGGGCCTTGCATTGCGGGCACAGGGTGCGCACCAGCCGTTGGGCCATGACCCCGAGCACGGTGGCCTTGATCAGGTAATGGGGCACACCCAGCTCCAGCAGGCGGCTGATGGCGCTCGGCGCGTCGTTGGTGTGCAGCGTCGACAGCACCAGGTGCCCGGTCAGCGCCGCCTGGATCGCCATTTCAGCGGTTTCCAGGTCACGGATCTCACCGATCATGATGATGTCCGGGTCTTGCCGCATCAGTGCCCGTACCCCGGCGGCGAAGGTCAGGTCGATGTTGTGCTGGACCTGCATCTGGTTGAAGGACGCCTCGACCATTTCAATCGGGTCCTCAATGGTGCAGAGGTTCACTTCCGGCGTCGCCAGTTTCTTGAGCGTGGTGTAGAGGGTGGTGGTCTTGCCGGAACCGGTAGGCCCGGTCACCAGGATGATGCCATTGGGCTGGCGGGTCATGTCCTGCCAGCGGCGCAGGTCATCGGCGGAGAAACCGAGCTGGTCGAAATCCTTGAGCAGCACTTCCGGGTCGAAGATCCGCATGACCATTTTTTCGCCGAACGCCGTGGGCAAGGTCGACAGGCGCAATTCCACTTCGCCGCCGTCCGGGGTCTTGGTCTTGACCCGGCCGTCCTGGGGTTTGCGTTTTTCCGCGACGTTCATCCGCCCCAGGCTCTTGAGGCGGCTGACGATCGCCATCGTGACCTGCGGCGGGAATTGATAGACGGTGTGCAGCACCCCGTCGATGCGAAACCTTACGGTGCCCTGCTCGCGGCGCGGTTCGATGTGGATATCGCTGGCCCGCTGTTGGAATGCGTATTGGAACAGCCAGTCGACGATATTGACGATGTGAGCGTCGTTGGCGTCCGGTTCCTGGTCACTGGCCCCCAGGTTGAGCAACTGTTCGAAATTGCTCAGGTTGCTCGGTTGCTGGTCGGTCGTGGTGGCGCCGCTGACCGATTTGGCCAGGCGATAGAACTCCACGCTCAAGCGCTGGATATCCACCGGGTTGGCGACCACCCGCTTGATCGGCAGCTTGAGCACGTGGGTCAGGTCGGCTTCCCAGCTGCTGACGTAGGGTTGTGCGCTGGCAACGGTGACGGCGTCACGATCGACGGCTACTGCGAGGATCTTGTGGCGCTGGGCAAAGGCATAGGACATCAAGGGCGTCACGGCCGCTACGTTGATTTTCAGCGGGTCGATGCGCATGTAGGGTTGGCCGGCCTGCTGGGACAACCACAGGGTCAGGTTCTCCAGGTCCAGGCGCTTGCCGGGTCGACTGAGGTCGTCCAGGTGTTGGTTGGCAATGAACTCCAGCGGATGCAGCTGGCTATTGGCGCTGTGGCGTCGGCGGGCGTTGAGCGCGGTTTCGGCTGAATCCTGGCTGATGAAGCCCTGGGTGACCAGTTGGCGCAGCAGATCATTGAGGTCCAGCCAGCGGTCCTGAGTGGCGTGTTTGGTGGACATGCGGGTTCCTATTGGACAATTGCAGCAAAGCCGCGATACAGACGCTTCGGCGTCCTCGCTCGGTCTGCAAAAGAATAGTCCCGACCCTGTGGTCCGTTGGGCCACTACCCGACCAATGCGTTACCAGGTCTTGCCCGTGGGGCGCTCAGCCGGCCGCCTGGGTCGGCTCAACCCTCGTAAATTCAGCGCTTTGCAGGTCCACCGAGCACATGCCGATCAGGTTACGTAGTTTTTCAGCGATCACCTGGGCTCGGTGCCAACTCAGCCCATCCAGGCCGATGTCCAGCGACAGCAGATCGTCGAGGCGCTCGACGCGCACGTGCCGTGGCGTCAGGCCCTGCAAGGCAAACAGGTTCAACGCCCGGCACAGCAGATCCGGCTCGGCCTCGGCCAGCATCTGGTACTGCACTCGGCAATGGGCATTGGCGGCGTGCCAGACGTCCGCGCGGGTCGTGGTTGTGGCAACGGCTTCGAGTGGGGGCATGGGTGGTCTCCTGGGGGCGGGAGAAATATTTACATGTGTCGCGGGGTATTTCTTATCTAAGATGAGTGGTTATGGCGATTTTTCGAATCGCTTGATTCTCCAAATCATTCATTGTGGGTTTTTTTATGCAAAGTGAGCTGGATGGCTACGACCGCCGGATACTGGCGCTGTTGCAAGAGGATGCCTCGTTGTCCAGTGCGCAAATCGCCGAGCAGGTCGGCTTGTCTCAATCGCCGTGCTGGCGGCGGATCCAGCGGATGAAGGAGGAGGGCATCATCCGTGCTCAGGTGACGTTGCTGGATCGCAAGAAAATCGGCCTGAACACGCAGATCTTCGCCGAAGTGAAACTCAACGCCCATGGCCGTTCGAACTTCACCGAGTTCACCGAGGCGATTCGCGGCTTCCCCGAAGTGCTGGAGTGTTATGTGTTGATGGGGTCGGTGGATTTTCTGCTGCGCATCGTCACGGCGGACATCGAGGCGTATGAGCGATTCTTTTTCGAAAAGCTGTCGATGGTGCCGGGGATCCAGGAAGTGAATTCGATCGTGGCGCTGTCGGAGATCAAGTCGACGACGAGTTTGCCGGTAGTGCGCTGAGTTCTGTGGAGGATATGCTGGCCCCATCGCGAGCAAGCTCGCTCCCACAGTTGATCTTCAGCGGCCACTAGATGTGGTTACAACGCTGAACCCCTGTGGGAGCGAGCTTGCTCGCGATGGCGGCATCACAGGCGCAGCAAAGTCTTCCAAGCCCGATTCTGGTACACCGCAATCGCCTGCTGCTTGCGCGCATCCAGCGTTTCGTCGGTGATGGGTTGGTTGGCCAGTTGCGCCAGCTTGTTCAGCTCGCCATAAAGGCGATCCATTTCCGGGATCTCCAGCACATGACGGGCGTGGTGCAGCCAGGCCTGGATGCGTTCGATACGCGGCAGTTGCTCGGCGAGGTCTTCCGGCTGTTGCTGATAGCGTTGCAATTGCAGGGACGAGGATTCTTCCCCCAGCAGACGCGGCAGCCAGCTGCCCAGTTGCGCCGCGCCCTGGCGATTGCCACGGGTGTTGCGCTCGGCGGCCCAGCTGCGGGCCAGCAGCCAGCGTGAAGTGTTGAGGGAGAACAGGCCCCAGCGCGGGTCTTGCAGCTCTTCAAGGAACTGTTCCGGCGCGGCCTTGCGCACGTCTTCGTCGTCCAGGCCAGCCTGGACCAGCGGACGCCAGTCTTCCAGCAACGCGTCCAGGGCCAGGCGCAGGTCGTGGGTCGATTGGCGTGGCGCGGCCTGGCCGAGGCTGCTGAGCAGGGCACGCAGTTCGGCGAGGTTTTCCACCCAGTCCTGCAGCAGGCGCCAGTGGCCGTTGAAACGGTATTGTTCGGCCAGGCGCTGGCTGCTGCCGAGCAAATGCCAGCTCAGCGCGGCGAAGGCGTCATCCAGCGGCGTTTCGGCGGTCAACTGCGGGGCCGGCAGGCTCAAGGCATAGCTGCCCGCGTCATGCAGGCGATAGCCACGCTCGGCCTTGCTGATGTCGCAGGGCATCAAGGGCAGGGTCGCGGCCAGCTCGGCGGCCAGTTCCAGCAGAGCGGCGGGCTCGCCTTCGCGCAATTCCAGCTCCAATTCGCAGATTTCTTCCTTCTGCTTGCCCACCACGACGTGGCCCAGGTCCAGGGCGGCTTCGATGACCACCTTGCTTTTGCCACGGCCCCAGGCGATTTCAGCGCGTTCGCGGACGAAATCGGTGGTGAAGATGGCCTTGAGGGTTTTTTTGTCCAGTTCGGCCAGGGCCTCGGGCCAGCACTCGCCGTCGAGCTTCTTCAGGTCGAGCTTGGCCTTGGGCAGGTGCCAGTCGTACTCATTGCGTTCGGACAGGCCGGCGACACTCTGGCCACGGGTCTTGAGGGTCTGGATCACCTCTTCACCGTCGCGCCGCAGGCGCAGGGCGACCTTGGCCCGGGCCAGGTCGCGCTCTGGCGTGTCGAAATACTGGTTCATCAATTCGTGGCGTTCCCAGCCACTCTTGTTGCGTTTTTTCAGCAGCGGATGCTCGCGCAAGGCTGTCAGGGTCTCGCGGCTGACGCGGAGTTTGATTTCGGTTTCTTTCTGCATGGCCGGAAAATCCAGGGATCGGGTGCGCAGCCGGGGGAAGGTGTGGCTGCCAAGGCCGTGCAGTGTACAGGACTCGCTCATCCTACGCGCCGCGACGGTTTATTCCTTGCGCCGGATGGTTCTATGATGGACGTCAATCTGTAAGCCTGGAGTCAGCGATGCCTTTGCCGTCCATGAAAGATCAATTCGCTGCCCTGATCGCCACGCCTTCGGTCAGCTGTACCCAACCTGGGCTCGACCAGTCCAACAGTGCCGTGATCGAGCTGCTGGCAGGCTGGCTCACCGAGCTGGGGTTCTCCTGCGATGTCCAGCAGGTCAGCCCCGGCAAATTCAATTTGCTGGCCAGTTTCGGCAGTGGCCCCGGCGGCCTGGTGTTGGCGGGCCACAGCGACACGGTGCCGTTCGACGGTGCGTTATGGCAGACCGATCCATTGAAGCTCACCGAGGTCGATGGCCGTTGGGTGGGCCTGGGCAGTTGCGACATGAAGGGTTTTTTCGCCTTGGCCATCGAAGCGGTCAAGCCGCTGCTGGACCAACCGTTCAAGCAACCGCTGCTGATCCTCGCGACCTGTGACGAAGAAAGCTCCATGGCCGGCGCCCGGGCCCTGGCCGATGCCGGCCGACCGTTGGGGCGCGCGGCGGTGATCGGCGAGCCGACCGGCCTGCGACCGATTCGCCTGCACAAAGGCGTGATGATGGAACGCATCGATATTCTCGGGCGCAGCGGCCATTCCTCCGACCCAAGCCTGGGCCACAGCGCCCTGGAAGCCATGCACGATGCCATGGGCGAATTGCGTGGCCTGCGCCTGCAATGGCAGCGTGAATTCCGTAATCCGCAGTTCAGCGTGCCACAACCGACCCTGAACTTCGGTTGCATCCACGGTGGCGACAATCCCAACCGGATCTGCGGCCAATGCTCCATGGAATTCGACCTGCGCCCGTTACCGGGCATGGACCCGCAAGTGCTGCGGGCGGCGATCCGGCAGAAGCTCGAGCCGATTGCCGAGCGACACCAGGTCAAGATCGACTATGCGCCGCTGTTCCCCGAAGTGCCACCGTTCGAGCAGGCCGAGGACGCCGAGTTGGTCCGCGTGGCCGAACGACTGACCGGCCATCGCGCCGAAGCAGTGGCGTTCGGCACCGAAGCGCCTTATCTTCAGCGCCTTGGCTGTGAAACCCTGGTGCTCGGTCCTGGCGATATCGCCTGTGCCCACCAACCGGGCGAGTACCTTGAAATGTCACGTTTGCAACCTACCGTACAGCTGTTGCGGCAGTTGATCGGCCATTACTGCCTGACGCCGGCCACGGCCGGTTAAATTGCGCCCTTGCGGGCCCGTATTCATCACATGAGGAGAGCGCGCGTGTCGCCAAGCCTGTTCCGACGATAACCACCAGCCCGTTGTGCGTTCTGTTTCGTCTTTTTTTGGCTGTTATTTATTACAGGTCCAGGTTCATGCCCGAATACGTCAATTGGCTTCGTCACGCTTCGCCCTACATCAACGCCCACCGCGATTGCACCTTCATCGTCATGCTGCCCGGCGACGGGGTGGAACACCCCAATTTCGGCAACATCGTCCATGACCTGGTGCTGCTGCACAGCCTCGGCGTGCGCCTGGTGCTGGTCCATGGTTCGCGCCCGCAGATCGAGACCCGCCTCGCGGCACGGGGCCTGACGCCCCATTACCACCACGGCATGCGCATCACCGATGCGGCGACCCTGGAGTGCGTGATCGACGCGGTCGGCCAGTTGCGCATCGCCATCGAGGCACGCCTGTCCATGGACATGGCCTCCTCACCCATGCAGGGCTCGCGGCTGCGGGTCGCCAGCGGCAACCTGGTCACCGCGCGTCCCATCGGCGTGCTCGAAGGCGTGGATTATCACCACACTGGTGAAGTGCGCCGGGTCGATCGCAAGGGCATCAACCGCCTGCTGGACGAGCGCTCCATCGTGTTGCTATCGCCGTTGGGTTATTCGCCCACTGGGGAGATCTTCAACCTGGCCTGTGAAGACGTCGCCACCCGTGCGGCCATCGACCTGGCGGCCGACAAGCTGTTGCTGTTCGGCGCCGAGCAAGGGCTTATCGGCGAGGATGGACGGCTGGTTCGGGAATTGCGCCCGCAACAGGTCCCGGGCCACATGCAACGCCTGGGCAGCGACTATCAAGCCGAACTGCTGGATGCGGCGGCCCAGGCCTGTCGTGGCGGCGTCGCACGCAGCCATATCGTCAGCTATGCCGAGGATGGCGCGCTGTTGGCTGAACTGTTCACCCGCGATGGCAGCGGTACGCTGGTGGCCCAGGAGCAATTCGAAGTGGTGCGCGAAGCGGCCATCGAAGATGTTGGCGGCCTGCTGGACCTGATCAGCCCGCTGGAAGAGCAGGGGATTCTGGTGCGTCGCTCCCGTGAAGTGCTGGAACGCGAGATCGAACAGTTCAGCGTGGTCGAGCGCGAAGGCATGATCATCGCCTGCGCGGCGCTGTACCAGATCGCCGACTCGGATGCCGGGGAGCTGGCCTGCCTGGCGGTGAACCCGGAATACCGCCACGGTGGCCGGGGCGATGAACTGCTGGAGCGAATCGAAACCCGGGCTCGGGCCCAAGGGCTCAAGACGCTGTTCGTACTGACGACCCGGACCGCCCACTGGTTCCGCGAACGCGGTTTCGAGCCCAGCAGCGTCGACCGTCTGCCGGCAGCGCGGGCGTCGCTCTACAACTATCAGCGCAATTCGAAGATATTCGAAAAAGCCCTGTAGAGCTGTCCTGAATCCTTGCGCGACCGCGATCTTGATTTCAGACAATGAGCAGCTAGTCTGGAACGCTCAAGATCGCACCGTGCGCGAGCCGTCGTGATTATGATCGAAGCCATGGGAGGCGCCGGAGCCTATTTCGCCGCAGGATGTGCGGCCCTCGCAAAAGCCCGATAAAACACCATTCAGTAATCCTCAACGTCGCCGATAAGCCTTGTCACGGCTTGATGACACTTCGATGGCAACCATATGTCGAAACGAGCTGAAAACTAACGAAACAATTCTTTTTGGATTTATAGAGAATCCATTATCCTGCGGGCCGGTGTCGCAGGGTTAGACCATGGTCGTAGTCACAAATGGTTACGATTGACTTGTTAGTCACGGTCTGGCGCTAATCGCGCATCCGCGGATTCCGGGCGTTCGATCCGGAACCAAAGACACACAAGAATTAGAAAACGAGAGGAGCGAAGCATGAACAAGTCCACCTTGGCCCTGGCTGTGGCCGTTGGGGTTTTGGCGCAGCAGGCAGGCGCCGCCGGTTTTATCGAAGACAGCAAGGCTACCTTGGGTCTGCGTAACTTCTACATCAACACGGATAACCGTGATTCGGCTGCTACAACGAACAAGTCTGAAGAATGGGGCCAAGGTTTCGACCTGCGCTTCACTTCCGGCTACACCCAAGGCACCGTCGGCTTCGGTATCGATGCCATCGGCCTGCTGGGTATCAGGCTGGATTCGGGCGGCGGTACCAACGGCGCCTCCAATAACAGCTACGGCGGCACGGTCTTCCCGAGCAAGTCCAACGGCGAAGCGGTGGATAACTTCTCCAGCCTGGGCCTGACCGCCAAGGCGAAGATCTCCCAGACCGAGCTGAAGCTGGGCACCCTGCAGCCAAAACTGCCGGTCATCGTGACCAACGATGGTCGTCTGCTGCCGCAAACCTTCCAAGGTGGCCAGATCACCTCGAACGAGATCAAGGACCTGACGCTCGTCGGCGGCCAGATCGAGCACGCCAAGGGTCGTAACTCCAGCAACAACGAGGAGTTGTCCATTGCCGGTGCGAACGGTCGTACCGCCAGCGGTCGCGACAGCAACAAGTTCATCTACGGTGGCGGTGACTACAAAATCACCAAGGACCTGACTGCCCAGTACTACTACGGCAACCTGGAAGACTTCTACAAGCAACACTTCCTGGGCCTGATCCACAACTGGGCCATCGGCCCGGGTGTACTGAAGTCCGACCTGCGTTATTTCAACAGCCGCAGCGACGGCGCCAATGGTCATGACTCCACCTACTACACCACTGGCTACTATGGCGGCAGCGTCACCAAGGGCAAGGTCGACAACAACCTGTACAGCGGCCTGTTCCTGTACACCGTTGCCGGTCACACCTTTGGTGGTGGTTACCAGGCGAGCAACGGCGACAGCGATTTCCCTTGGCTGAACCAGGGCGACGGTTCGTCGGCTTACCTGACCACCGACATGCAAATCGCCAAGTTCGCCCGTGCCGGTGAACGTACCTGGCAGGGTCGCTACTCGTACGACTTCGCCAAGCTCGGCGTTCCTGGCTTGACCGCTGGCGTCATCTACCTGCGCGGCGACAACATCGACCACGCCACCGGTGACAAGACCGAGTGGGAACGTGACATCACTGTTGGCTACGTCGTACCGGAAGGTGCGCTGAAGAACGTTGGCGTGATGTGGAAAAACGCTACCTGGCGCAACGACATCCCAGGTCAGCGCGACCAGGATGAAAACCGCCTGATCGTCAGCTACTCGATCCCGCTGCTGTAAGCAACGCGCTCACCTGACGAAAAAAAGCCCCGCCCGGCACACGCCGGGCGGGGCTTTACGTTTTTGGGTCAGGAGTCGTTATCAGGATGGCCGAATCCTGGCGAGTGAAATCAGTCGCGAAGGTAGCGGGATCCTTCTCGTATCCTCCCGCACCCTGGCGACGCAACGCTCGATACTCGCTGCTTTGTTGATCAGTACGTCATCGGTCATACACGACGCCTTCCTTGTAAATATCTTCGAGCAAGCTTGCCCTAGCCTCGTCGAGAGCGGTCTTTTCGCTGAGAATAAAACACTCGAACAACCCGGCCTGTACGTCTCTGGCCCAGAGTCTCTGGCCTCGGGTCACGATCTGATATTGCATGACGGTGGTTGCCGCACGTAGGTCAATCAGATCCACCGGACTGCCAGCGATATCCGCCAAATCCCCTGAAAGCTGCCATAACGACACAGGGTCAACCTCGCCGGACAAGAGCACAGCCAAATCGACATCACTGTCAGGCCCGGCGGTGCCCTGTGCATGGCTACCAAAGAGGTAAACCGCCAGCAGACCAGGGAGTTGGTTTTGCAGATGAGTCAACAAGGCTTGAGTGTTCATGTTGCCTATCCTAGCCGCTCGTCCTGAAATCGCGTCAATAATTTCCGTAGTGTGGGTACAAAACAAAAAAAGCCCCGCCCGGCATCACGCCGGGCGGGGCTTTACGTTTTTCGAGTCGGGCCCACCCCTGTAGCCTTCCTCGAAACTTCTCCTCTTTCAGCAACTCGAGGCCTTCTCGAACCTCGATGCCGATCTTGGGCCGGTAGGTGGAATGGCGCCAGTGAACAGTTTTTTATATTCACTAATGATCTAGATAAATGGATATTTATTCTTTTTAAATCAATCGAAATCGGTGCAAAGTTGAGCTCACGACAACCTCATCCAGGAGCCGCACCATGAGCCTCAGACTTGGCGACATCGCCCCCGACTTCGAACAGGATTCCAGCGCCGGCAAGATTCGCTTCCATGAATGGCTCGGCGATAGCTGGGGTGTGCTGTTTTCCCACCCGGCGGACTTCACACCGGTATGCACCACCGAGTTGGGCCTCACCGCCAAGCTCAAGGACGAGTTCGCCCAGCGCGGGGTCAAGGCCATTGCCCTTTCGGTGGACCCGGTGGACTCGCACCACAAGTGGATCGAGGACATCAACGAGACCCAGAACGCCGTGGTCAATTTTCCGATCCTGGCCGATGCCGACCGCAAGGTGTCGGACCTGTACGACCTGATCCACCCCAACGCCAGCGACACCTTGACCGTGCGCTCACTGTTCGTGATCGACCCGAACAAGAAGATTCGCCTGACCATCACCTATCCGGCCAGCACCGGGCGCAATTTCAACGAGATCCTGCGGGTGATCGATTCCCTGCAGTTGACCGACAACTACAAAGTCGCCACCCCGGCCAACTGGCAGGACGGTGATGAAGTGGTGATCGTGCCGTCGCTCAAGGATGAAGAGGAACTCAAGCAGCGCTTTCCCAAGGGTTACCGCGCCGTGAAGCCCTACCTGCGCCTCACCCCGCAACCCAATCGCTGACGCAGCACCTGATCCGAACCTGTGGGAGCGAGCTTGCTCGCGATAGCGGTGTATCAGCCGACATCGACGCTGGCAGATCCGACACCATCGCGAGCAAGCTCGCTCCCACAGGTTGGTCTTTCTGTGCACCAAGGGTTTTGGCCGTTTCGACGGCCTTTTTTTATTGCGCCAAGGAAAGGATATTGAATATATCTATATTGCATAACCAAATGAATAAATATGATTTAAAGATATATGAATCCCCTGTTATGGTTTGACCCATGCAGCGAGATCGCCCGCCGCGAATCGCACGTGACAGTTAAGGAAGGGTAGGCATGTTGGTCGTCTCACTCGGTGGCAGTCCCAGCCAACGCTCCCGCTCAGGGGTGCTGCTGGAACGTTCGCAACGCTGGTTGCAGCAGCAAGGTGTGGAAGTGGTGAGTTATCAGGTACGCGACTTCCCGGCCGAAGATCTGCTCCATGCCCGTTTCGACAGCCCGAAGGTGGTCGACCTGCTCCAGCAGATCGAAAACGCTGATGGCCTGTTGATCGCCACGCCGGTGTACAAGGCGTCTTTTTCCGGCGCGCTGAAGACTGTGCTGGACCTGCTGCCTGAGCGCGCCCTGGCCCATAAAGTGGTGTTGCCGATGGCAACCGGCGGCAGCATCGCTCACATGCTGGCGGTGGACTACGCCCTCAAGCCGGTGTTGTCGGCGCTCAAGGCCCAGGAAATGCTCCACGGGATCTTTGCCGAAGACAGCCAGATCGCTTACGGCGAGGGCAGCGCCCAGGCGCAATTGACGCCGGCCCTGCAGCAGCGTCTGGACGAGGCGCTGGAACAGTTTTTCAGTGCCATGGCCCGTCGGCCCAGGCCACTGGACCCCAATGTATTGAACGAACGTTTGCTGAGTGCTCGCTGGAGCATTTGAACCCCGAACACCCTGATTCAACTCACCTTACTCAGCCGCCAACGGCTCAGCAGGTGCAGCCAAAACCCCACAGCAAAAAGGAGAGGCGCCATGCGCACTGTCATTTTGCGTCGCGGGCTGGTCGCTCTGTTTGCTGCGGCTGTGTCCCTCGGCGTCATCGCTCAAGCTCAAGCCGAGACCTTGCGGATCGGTTATCAGAAATACGGCACCCTGGTGCTGCTCAAGGCCAAGGGCTCGTTGGAGAAACGCCTCGCCGCCCAAGGCGTGGACGTGCAATGGACCGAGTTCCCCGGCGGCCCGCAGCTGCTGGAAGGCTTGAACGTCGGTTCCATCGACTTTGGCGTGACCGGTGAAACCCCGCCGGTGTTTGCCCAGGCCGCGGGCGCCGATCTGCTCTATGTCGCCTACGAACCACCGGCACCCACCAGCGAAGCCATCCTCGTGCCCAAGGGCTCGGCCATCCAGTCGGTGCAAGACCTGAAGGGCAAGAAAGTCGCGCTGAACAAAGGCTCCAACGTCCACTACCTGCTGGTGCGGGCGCTGGAAGACGCCGGCCTCAAGTATTCCGATATCCAGACCGTGTTCCTGCCGCCGGCCGATGCTCGTGCCGCGTTCGAGCGGGGCAGCGTGGACGCCTGGGTGATCTGGGACCCGTACCAGGCTGCCGCCGAACAACAGTTGCAGGCACGCACCCTGCGTGACGGCAAAGGCATCGTCGATAACCACCAGTTCTACCTCGCCACCAAACCCTATGCGCAGAAGCACCCGCAGGTCATCACGACCCTTGTGGAGGAAGTGCGCGCAGTCGGCGAGTGGTCCAAGGCCAACCCTGAAGACGTGACCAAGCAGGTCTCGCCGCTGCTGGGCCTGCCGGCGGACATCACCCTGACGTCGGTGAAGCGCCAAGGCTACGGGGCGCTGTTCCTCACGCCGGAAGTGGTGGCGGCACAACAGAAAATCGCCGACAGCTTCTACCAGCTCAAATTGATTCCCAAGCCCTTGAGCATCAAGGACGTGATCTGGACGCCGCCAGCGGCCGTCGCGAACGCGCAGTAATTCGATTCCTTTAGGAGACCACTCCATGAGCCTCAATATCTTCTGGTTCCTGCCTACCCACGGCGACGGCCATTACCTTGGCACTGCCGAAGGCGCCCGCGCCGTCGATCACGGTTACCTGCAGCAGGTCGCCCAGGCGGCGGATCGACTGGGTTTCGGCGGCGTGCTGATCCCCACCGGGCGTTCCTGCGAGGACTCCTGGCTGGTGGCCGCTTCGTTGATTCCCGTGACCCAGCGCCTGAAATTCCTCGTGGCCCTGCGCCCCGGGATCATTTCCCCGACGGTGGCGGCGCGTCAGGCCGCGACCCTCGACCGGTTGTCCGGCGGGCGGGCGTTGTTCAACCTGGTGACCGGCGGTGACCCGGACGAACTGGCCGGCGATGGCCTGTTCCTCGACCACGAGCAACGCTACCAGGCCTCAGTGGAGTTCACCCGCATCTGGCGCCGGGTGCTGGAAGGCGAGACCGTGGACTACGACGGCGAGCACATCAGTGTGAAGGGCGCCAAGCTGCTCTATCCGCCGATCCAGCAACCGCGTCCGCCGCTGTATTTCGGCGGCTCGTCGGAAGCCGCTCAGGACCTGGCGGCCGAGCAAGTGGAAATGGTGCTGACCTGGGGCGAGCCGCCCGCGGCCGTGGCGGAAAAAATCGCCCAGGTACGGGCCAAGGCGGCGAAGCTGGGCCGTACCGTGCGCTTCGGTATTCGCCTGCATGTGATCGTGCGGGAAACCAACGCTGAAGCCTGGCAGGCGGCCGACCGGCTGATCTCCCACCTGGACGATGACACCATCGCCCGTGCCCAGGCCTCCCTGGCGCGCTTCGATTCGGTGGGCCAACAACGCATGGCCGCCCTGCACGGTGGCCGTCGCGACAAGCTGGAAGTCAGCCCCAACCTCTGGGCCGGTGTCGGTCTGGTTCGCGGCGGTGCCGGTACGGCGCTGGTGGGCGATGGCCCGACCGTGGCGGCGCGGGTCAAGGAGTACGCTGACCTGGGCATCGACACCTTTATCTTCTCCGGTTATCCACACCTGGAAGAATCCTATCGCGTGGCGGAACTGCTGTTCCCGCACCTGGACGTGGAGCGCCCTGAGCTGCCGAAAAGCCAGGGTTATGTGAGCCCGTTCGGCGAAATGGTCGCCAACGACATCCTGCCCAAAGCCGCGTCCCAGAGCTGAGGCGGCCATGAAGAAAATCATCCACAACCTTGCGCCCTGGGCGGTGCCGCTGCTGTTGCTGGCGGTCTGGCAACTGTCGGTATCGGCTGGCTGGTTGTCCACGCGGATCCTGCCGGCACCGGTGGCGGTGATCGAAGCCGGGGTCAACCTGGTGCGCAGCGGCGAAATCTGGACGCACCTGGCGATCAGCGGTTGGCGCGCAGCGGTCGGTTTCCTGATCGGCGGCGGCATCGGCCTGACCCTGGGCTTCATCACCGGGTTGTCGAAATGGGGCGAACGCCTGCTGGACAGCTCCGTGCAAATGGTCAGGAACGTCCCGCACCTGGCGCTGATTCCGCTGGTGATCCTGTGGTTCGGCATCGACGAGTCGGCGAAGATTTTCCTGGTGGCCCTGGGCACTTTGTTTCCCATCTACCTCAACACCTACCACGGGATTCGCAACGTCGACCCGGCGCTGGTGGAGATGTCCCGCAGCTACGGCTTGTCCGGCTTCAGCCTGTTTCGCCAGGTGATCCTGCCGGGGGCCTTGCCTTCGATCCTGGTGGGCGTGCGCTTTGCCCTGGGTTTCATGTGGCTGACGCTGATCGTGGCGGAAACCATCTCGGCCAGCTCCGGCATCGGTTACTTGGCGATGAATGCCCGGGAGTTCCTGCAGACCGATGTGGTGGTGCTGGCGATTCTCCTGTACGCCGTGCTGGGCAAATTGGCCGACCTGGCCGCTCGCGGGCTTGAGCGGGTCTGGCTGCGCTGGCACCCGGCGTACCAAGTGAACAAGGGAGGTGTGGCATGACCGCCCAACAACCTCCGCATCTGCTGCGTGGCATCCCGCTGGCGGTGCGCAAGCTGCAAAAAACCTTCGGCACGCGCCAGGTCTTGCGCGATATCGATCTGCATATTCCGGCCGGTCAGTTCGTGGCCGTGGTCGGTCGCAGTGGCTGTGGCAAAAGTACCTTGCTGCGTTTATTGGCTGGCCTCGATCAGCCCACCGGTGGACAGCTGTTGGCCGGTTCGGCGTCGTTGAACGATGCACGGGAAGACACGCGGCTGATGTTCCAGGAGGCACGTTTGCTACCCTGGAAAAAAATCATCGATAACGTCGGCCTCGGCCTCAAGGGCAATTGGCGCCCGCAAGCGTTGCAGGCACTGGAAGCGGTGGGCTTGGCCGACCGCGCCCATGAGTGGCCGGCGGCGCTGTCCGGCGGCCAGAAGCAACGGGTGGCCCTGGCCCGCGCATTGATTCATAAGCCCCGGCTGTTGCTGCTCGACGAACCCTTGGGAGCGCTGGACGCCCTGACCCGTATCGAGATGCAGCAACTGATCGAAAACCTCTGGCGGCAGCACGGCTTCACGGTGTTGCTGGTGACCCACGACGTCAGCGAAGCGGTGGCGATTGCCGATCGGGTGATCCTGATCGAGGACGGTCAGATCGGCCTCGACCTGGCCATCGACCTGCCGCGTCCACGGGCTCGCGGCTCTCATCGCCTGGCGAGCCTGGAAACCGAAGTCCTCAACCGTGTGCTGTCCTTGCCCGGCCAACCGCCGGACCCCGAACCCGTTTCACCCTTGCCCACGCAGTTGCGTTGGGCGCAATAACTTCATCCAGACAGGAATCGACACCATGACTATCAAAGCCATCAACGTACGCAACCAGTTCAAAGGCACCATCAAGGAAATCGTCGAAGGCGACGTACTGTCGGAAATCGACGTGCAGACCGCTTCCGGCATCGTTACGTCGGTCATCACCACCCGCTCGGTCAAGGAGCTGGAACTGGCGATCGGCAGCGAAGTGATCGCCTTCGTCAAATCCACCGAGGTGTCTATCGCCAAGTTGTGAACGATGCTTCACCCACAGCCCCGGACGGCGCGAGCCCTTCGGGGCTTTTCTATAGCGTAGTGCCGGTCAGTCAAGGCCCAAGCGGCGCAGAAATCTGGGGGAGCAAAGCTTGCTCGCGATTGGGCATGACCGTTGAAAACCGTATCGGCTGGACCACCGCTATCGCGAGCAAGCTTTGCTCCCACGGGTCAACTGACAGTGGCTGTCATCACCGGATGGTTTCACGCTTGGGCAAATACGGCGGCAGGTACAGCCCCAGGTACGCATCGAACACCCGCATGCCTTCTTCGGCCATGCGTGGGGTGATCTGGCCGTGCTGCTGTATCGAGCGGGCGTAGACGCGATCGCCCAGCTCCATGGCCAGGGCGAACACATCGACGTCGCCGGGCAGGGGCGGCAGGGCGAAATGGTGGTCGAACACCTTGTGCATCAAGTCACTCAGCTCGAGATCGTGTTGGCGATCGGCCTGGGTGACTTCGGTCAGGCCGTGCTGGGCCAGGATCAGTTGGCGAGCGGCGGCGTCCTGGTTGTAGATGGCGAGCATGCGCTGTTCCACCAGCCGTGACAGGTCGTGCCAATGGTTCAGCGCTGCATGATCGATCGGTGCTTGCAGGCCAGCGCGAAAAGCGGCGTGGACGTCGGCGGTCAGGGCTTCGAGCAGGGCCGGGACGCTGGCGAAGAAGTGGTACACGGAAGAGGGCGGGATCCCGGCGCGCTCGGCGACACTGTAGATCGACAGGCTGGCCACGCCTTCGGCGGCAAGCAGCGTACGGGCGGCATCGAGAATGGTGTCGATCCGGGCCTGGCTGCGTGCGCGGGGTTTGCGGGGTGTGGCGATGCGTGTCATGAAGCTCTCCTGCGGGGCTGCCGGGCATTGTACGAGTCGGGTCCGGTGTTGTCTTCCCGGCTGCCATTGCTCTCACAGGGGGATGGCGGTGACCGGGATGTTGAAGGCATCACCGAACACAGTGTGGGAGCGGGCTTGCTCGCGATGGCGGTGGGACAGGCACTGATGAGTGTTGACTGAAAGGGCCCCATCGCGAGCAAGCTCGCTCCCACAGGGGATGGCGGTGGCCGGGATGTTGAAGGCATCGCCGAACACAGTGTGGGAGCGAGCTTGCTCGCGATCCGCCGAAGGCGGCCATCCCTCCAAATACAAAAAAACGCCGCAGCCCCGAAGGCCTGCGGCGTTTCTTTTTTACCGCAACCGCTTACACGGTATGCAGGTACCAGTTGTACTCGAGGTCGGAGATGGAGTGTTCGAACTCCTCCAGCTCACTCTCCTTGCAGGCCACGAAGATATCGATGTATTTCGGATCGATGTACTTGGCCATGACTTCACTGTCGTCGAGCTCGCGCAGGGCATCGCGCAAGTTGTTCGGCAGGCTTTGCTCGTTTTGCTCGTAGCTGTTGCCTTCCACCGGCGCACCGGGCTCGATCTTGTTGACCAGGCCATGGTGCACGCCCGCCAACACTGCCGCCATCAGCAGGTAGGGGTTGGCATCGGCGCCGGCGACGCGGTGTTCCAGGCGCACGGCATCGGCCGAGCCGGTCGGCACGCGCAAGGCCACGGTGCGGTTGTCCAGGCCCCAGGTCGGCGAGTTCGGCACGTAGAACTGTGCGCCGAAACGACGGTAGGAGTTGACGTTCGGGCAGAGGAAAGCCATCTGCGCGGGCAGGGTCTCGAGCACACCGCCGATCGCGTGACGCAGTGCGGCGTTCTGCTCGGGATCCTCGCTGGCAAAGATATTCTTGCCGTCTTTATCCAGAATCGAAATGTGGACGTGCAACCCATTGCCCGCCTGGCCCGGATACGGCTTGGCCATGAAGGTGGTGTCCATTTCATGGTCGTAGGCGATGTTCTTGATCAGGCGCTTGAGCAGGACCGCATAGTCGCAGGCCTTGATCGGATCGGCCACGTGGTGCAGGTTCACTTCGAACTGCGCCGGGGCACTTTCCTTGACGATGGCGTCGGCGGGAATGCCTTGCTCCTTGGCCCCTTCCAGAATGTCCTGGAGGCAATCGACGTATTCGTCGAGGTCATCGATCAGGTAGACCTGTGTCGAATGCGGGCGTTTGCCGGAAATCGGCGAGCGAGGCGGTTGTGGGCGTCCATTCACGTTCTCCTGGTCGATCAGGTAGAACTCCAGCTCGAATGCGGCGCAGATGGTCAGGCCCAGTTCATCGAACTTGGTCACCACTTGGCGCAGGACTTCACGCGGATCGGCGAAGAAAGGTTCGCCTTCGAGTTCGTGCATGGTCATCAACAGTTGCGCAGTCGGGCGCTTCTGCCAAGGCTCGTTGCACAGGGTGTCAGGAATTGGATAGCAGATCCGGTCAGCATCACCGATGTCCAGGCCCAGGCCGGTGCTTTCCACCGTAGAGCCATTGATATCCAGAGCAAATAAAGAGGCCGGCAGGTTGATGCCTTTCTCGTAAACCTTGTGGAGGCTGGTGCGTTCTATGCGCTTGCCGCGCACCACACCATTCATATCCGCAATCAGAAGGTCAACGTACAGAACCTCAGGATGTTCCTTAAGGAACGCGTTCGCTTCGTTAAGCTGAACGGCACGCGGGGGTACCGACATGATGCAACACCTTTGTTGTTAAAAATATCAATCATTGATCTCTTCGAAAGCCAGTCAACCCGAACGGCATGCCGAAGTCAAGCAGGGCCTTTTTTGCCCTAAAAAAGCACCTGCAGGGCTTTTTTGAGGCAATTTAGGGCGTTTTTTCCCCTTTAGGGGCCTTGGCGCCCGCAGGCTTGAGCGGGCCGTGTTGTATTTTTTACGGGGGTGTTGTGTAAAAAAATGAACAAGGCTAAGCTCGATTCAAACCCATAACAGCAATAATACCGGGGTGCTTCATGTCTCGCCTGCCGTTAATCGGCGTCACCACCTGCTCCAGGCAGATGGGTCTGCATGCTTATCACACCAGTGGCGATAAATATGCCCGGGCTGTCGCGACAGCCGCCAAGGGCTTGCCAGTGCTGGTCCCGTCCCTGGCGGATCTGTTCCCGCCGTCCGATATTCTGGACGCCCTGGACGGCATTCTTCTGACCGGCTCTCCTTCCAATGTAGAACCTTTTCATTATCAGGGCCCAGCCAGCGCGCCAGGCACTGCCCATGATCCTGCACGGGACGCCACCACCCTGCCGCTGATCCGCGCCGCTGTCGAGGCGGGCGTCCCGGTGCTGGGCATTTGTCGTGGTTTCCAGGAGATGAACGTAGCCTTTGGCGGCAGCCTGCATCAGAAAGTTCATGAAGTCGGAACGTTCATCGATCATCGTGAAGACGATACTCAAGCGGTGGAGGTCCAATATGGTCCTGCCCACGCCGTGCACATCCAGCCTGGCGGCATACTGGCAGGCCTGGGGCTGCCCCAGTCGATTGAGGTCAACTCGATCCACAGCCAGGGCATCGAGCGCCTGGCGCCTGGGCTGCGGGCCGAAGCGGTGGCGCCGGATGGCCTGATCGAGGCTGTTTCGGTGCCAGAAGGCAAGGCTTTTGCTTTAGGTGTGCAATGGCACCCTGAATGGGAGGTAAGCTCTAACCCGCACTACCTTGCGATTTTCCAGGCATTTGGCGATGCCTGCCGAGCAAGGGCAACACAACGCGACGCAGATGCGTCAAACAACGCCTGACAACTAATAGCAGTCAGGAAACTCACGCCTAGAGGCATTTATGAGTAACAACCTCGACCAGCTCACCGATTGGTTGAAAGACCACAAGATCACAGAAGTCGAATGCATGATTGGCGACCTGACCGGTATCACCCGGGGCAAGATCTCGCCGACCAACAAGTTCATCGCCGAGAAAGGCATGCGCCTGCCCGAGAGCGTTCTGCTCCAGACCGTTACGGGCGACTATGTCGAAGACGACATCTATTACGAACTGCTCGACCCGGCTGACATCGACATGATCTGCCGCCCGGACGAGAACGCCGTGTTCCTTGTGCCCTGGGCCATCGAGCCCACCGCCCAGGTCATCCACGACGCCTACGACAAGCAGGGCAACCCCATCGAGCTGTCGCCGCGCAACGTGCTCAAGAAAGTGCTCAAGCTCTATGCCGACAAAGGTTGGCAGCCTATCGTCGCGCCGGAAATGGAGTTCTACCTGACCAAGCGCAGCGACGACCCGGACTTTCCGCTGCAACCGCCCATTGGCCGCTCCGGCCGCCCGGAAACCGGTCGCCAGTCTTTCTCGATCGAAGCGGCCAACGAATTCGATCCGCTGTTCGAAGACGTCTACGACTGGTGCGAACTGCAGGAACTGGACCTCGATACCCTGATCCACGAGGACGGCACGGCGCAGATGGAAATCAATTTCCGTCACGGCGATGCCCTGTCCCTGGCCGACCAGATCCTGGTGTTCAAGCGCACCATGCGCGAGGCGGCACTCAAGCACGACGTGGCCGCCACCTTCATGGCCAAGCCCATGACCGGCGAGCCGGGCAGTGCGATGCACCTGCACCAGAGCATCATCGACAAGGAAACCGGCAAGAACGTCTTCTCCAATGAAGACGGGACCATGAGCGATCTGTTCCTGCATCACATCGGTGGCTTGCAGAAGTTCATCCCCGAGCTGCTGCCGCTGTTCGCCCCCAACGTCAACTCGTTCCGCCGCTTCCTGCCGGACACCTCGGCACCGGTGAACGTGGAGTGGGGCGAAGAGAACCGCACCGTGGGCCTGCGCGTGCCGGATGCCGGGCCGCAGAACCGTCGGGTGGAAAACCGCTTGCCGGGCGCCGACGCCAACCCGTACCTGGCGATTGCCGCCAGCCTGCTGTGTGGCTTCATCGGCATGGTTGAAGGCATCGACCCGAGCGCGCCGGTGGTGGGCCGTGGCTACGAACGCCGCAACCTGCGTTTGCCGCTGACCATCGAAGACGCCCTGGAACGCATGGAAAACAGCACCACCATCGAGAAATACCTGGGCAAGAAATTCATCACAGGCTACGTCGCGGTCAAGCGGGCCGAGCATGAAAACTTCAAGCGCGTCATCAGTTCGTGGGAGCGGGAATTCCTGCTCTTTGCCGTCTGAAGCGCCGGGCGAGGCTGCCTCAGGCAGCTTCGCCCCCACCGATAACAGGAGAATTCGCATGACCCGCAATAACCCGCAAACCCGTGAATGGCAGGCCCTGAGCAACGATCATCACTTGGCGCCGTTCAGCGATTTCAAGCAGCTCAAAGAGAAAGGCCCGCGCATCATCACCCACGCCAAGGGCGTCTACCTCTGGGACAGTGAAGGCAACAAGATCCTCGACGGCATGGCCGGCCTCTGGTGCGTGGCCGTCGGTTATGGCCGCGAGGAACTGGCCGACGCCGCCAGCCAGCAGATGCGTGAACTGCCGTACTACAACCTGTTCTTCCAGACGGCCCACCCGCCGGTGCTGGAATTGTCCAAAGCCATCGCCGACATCGCCCCTGAAGGCATGAACCATGTGTTCTTCACCGGCTCCGGCTCCGAGGGCAACGACACCATGCTGCGCATGGTCCGCCACTATTGGGCGATCAAGGGCCAGCCGAACAAGAAAGTCATCATCAGCCGCAAGAACGGTTATCACGGTTCGACCGTCGCGGGCGCGAGCCTGGGCGGCATGACCTATATGCACGAGCAGGGCGACCTGCCGATCCCGGGCATTGTCCACATCGCCCAGCCTTACTGGTTCGGTGAAGGCGGCGACATGAGCCCCGAAGAATTCGGCGTGTGGGCGGCCAACCAGTTGGAAGAAAAGATCCTGGAGATCGGCGTGGACAACGTCGGGGCCTTCATCGCCGAGCCGATCCAGGGCGCCGGTGGCGTGATCGTGCCGCCGGACAGCTACTGGCCGCGCATGAAGGAAATCCTCGCCAAGTACGACATTCTGTTCGTGGCCGACGAAGTGATCTGTGGCTTCGGCCGCACCGGTGAGTGGTTCGGTACCGACCATTACGGGTTGAAACCGCACATGATGACCATCGCCAAGGGCCTGACCTCCGGCTATATCCCCATGGGTGGGCTGATCGTGCGCGACGACGTGGTCGCGGTGCTCAACGAAGGCGGTGACTTCAACCACGGCTTTACCTACTCCGGTCACCCGGTGGCCGCGGCGGTGGCCCTGGAAAACATCCGCATCCTGCGCGACGAGAAGATCATCGAGCGTGTCCACGGCGAAACGGCACCCTATTTGCAGAAGCGTTTGCGGGAACTGAACGATCATCCGCTGGTGGGTGAGGTGCGCGGGGTCGGTTTGCTGGGGGCGATCGAACTGGTCCAGGACAAGGCCACGCGCAAACGCTACGAAGGCAAGGGCGTGGGCATGATCTGCCGGCAGTTCTGCTTCGATAACGGGCTGATCATGCGCGCGGTGGGCGACACCATGATCATTGCGCCGCCGCTGGTGATCAGCAAGGCCGAGATCGATGAATTGGTGACCAAGGCGCGGCAGTGCCTGGACCTGACGCTCAGTGTGTTGCAGGGCTAAGTGCTAGGCTCTGAGCGAGGTGCCGGTACAGGCCTCGCCCAGCGTGAACAAAAGGCTGGGCTTGTGTTGAAAGCCTGCCCTGTAACTTGCCAGACTACCGACTGTTCAAGTTGCCCGCGAGCCGGCTACTGAACGTGGCTAAAAAGAATAACTGGAGCATCAATCCATGAAGGCATTAGGTATGAAGATAGCTGGCAAGACCCTCCTCGCCATGTCCCTGATGGGCGTGATGGCGGGCGCCGTCCAGGCGGACGACAAAGTGCTGCATGTCTATAACTGGTCCGACTACATTGCGCCGGACACCGTCGCCAAGTTCGAGAAAGAAACGGGGATCAAAGTCGTCTACGACGTGTTCGACAGCAACGAAACCCTGGAAGCCAAGTTGCTGGCCGGCAAGTCCGGTTATGACATCGTGGTACCGTCGAACAACTTCCTGGCCAAGCAGATCAAGGCCGGGGTCTACCAGGAGCTGGACAAGTCCAAGCTGCCGAACTGGAAGAACCTGGACACCGACCTGCTCAAGGCTGTCGGCGATGCCAGCGACCAGGGCAACAAACATGCCTTCCCTTACATGTGGGGCACCATCGGCATCGGTTACAACCCCGAGAAGGTCAAGGCCGCATTGGGCGTCGACAAGATCGATTCCTGGGACACCCTGCTCAAGCCCGAGAACATCGCCAAGCTCAAGAGCTGCGGCGTGAGCTTCCTCGATTCGCCAACCGAAATGATTCCGGTGGCCCTGCATTACCTTGGCTACCCGACCGACAGCCAGGACAAGAAGCAACTGGCCGAGGCCGAAGCACTGTTCCTCAAGTTGCGTCCATCGATCGGTTACTTCCACTCTTCCAAGTACATTTCCGACCTGGCCAACGGCAACATCTGCGTCGCCGTGGGCTACTCGGGTGATATCGAGCAATCCAAGAGCCGTGCTGCCGAGGCTGGCGGCAAAGTGAAAGTGGCCTACACCATTCCCAAGGAAGGTGCCGGTTCGTTCTACGACATGGTCGCCATTCCCAAGGATGCCGAAAATGTCGAGGCGGCTTATAAATGGATGAACTTCATCATGCAGCCGGAAATCATGGCGCAGATCACCGACAACGTGCGTTTCCCTAACGGCAACAAAGCCGCCACCGCGTTGGTGGACAAGGAAATCTCCGGTGACCCGAGCATTTACCCATCGGACGAAGTGAAGGCCAAGCTGTACGCCATCAGCGATCTGCCGCCAGCGACTCAGCGGATCCTGACCCGCAGCTGGACCAAGATCAAATCCGGTAAATAAGCCGGTCTGAAGCATCCTCCTGTTGTCGCTGGCATCGCCGCGGCGGCAACAGGAGCAGCTCAATAACTAAAAGTTTTGCTGGATCGGTTTATCGAGGGTAAGTTGCGCGCCGGTTTTGTTGCAGGGTCCATCGTGGCCAAGTAACGGGGGCAACTTGGGCCCAACTATTTAAGAGGACCTCCACGTGCCAGTCTTTTCTTTGTTACGCAACGCCTTGCTGGTCGGCGCCGGCCTGACGCTCGCCGTCAGTGTCCAGGCCGCTTCCACCGTGCATATTTATAATTGGTCGGACTACATCGGCGAGACCACCCTGGCGGATTTCGAAAAAGCCACTGGCATCAAGCCGGTGTATGACGTGTTCGACTCCAACGAAACCCTGGAAGGCAAGTTGCTGGCCGGGCGTACCGGTTACGACGTGGTCGTGCCGTCCAACCACTTCCTGGGCAAGCAGATCAAGGCCGGGGCGTTCCAGAAGCTCGACAAGGCGCAGTTGCCCAACTACGCCAACCTCGACCCTGTGCTGCTCAAGCGCCTGGAAAAGAACGACCCGGGCAACCAGTACGCCGTGCCTTACCTCTGGGGCACCAACGGCATCGGCTATAACGTCGAGAAGATCAAGGCGGTCCTGGGCGTCGAGAAGATCGATTCGTGGGCCATGCTGTTCGAACCGGAGAACATCAAGAAGCTGTCCAGCTGCGGTGTTTCGTTCCTCGACTCGGGCGACGAAATGATCCCGGCGATGCTCAATTACCTGGGCCTGAACCCCAACAGCGAAGACCCCGAAGATTACAAGAAGGCCGAGGCGCAGCTGCTCAAGATCCGGCCTTACGTGACCTATTTCAATTCCTCCAAGTACATCTCCGACCTGGCCAATGGCGAGATCTGCGTGGCGGCCGGTTTCTCCGGCGACATCTTCCAGGCCCGTGCTCGTGCCAGCGAGGCCGGCAAGGGCGTCAACATCGCCTACGTGATTCCCAAGGAAGGCGGCAATCTCTGGTTCGACATGCTGGCGATCCCGCGCGACGCCACCAACGTCAAGCAAGCGCATGCCTTCATCAACTATGTGCTCAAGCCTGAGGTCATCGCCCAGGTCAGCGACGTTGTCGGTTATGCCAACCCGAACCCGAAGGCTGGCGAACTGATGGACCAGAAAGTACGCACCGATGAAGCGGTTTATCCACCGCAAGCGGTCGTCGACAAGCTCTACGTCAACTCCGAGTTGCCGCCCAAGATCCAACGACTCATGACCCGCAGCTGGACCAAGGTCAAGTCGGGTAAATAACCTCAACACTCTTGTTCGTCCGCGTGGGGCGAACTGCAAATTCTGTGGGAGTTTCGTAAATGGCAGTTGCCTCCGGCGCCTATAAGAAAGCCCTCGAGGGCGACCAGACACCCAAGCAGGTGCTGGTCAAAATCGACCGGGTCACGAAGAAGTTCGACGAGACGATTGCCGTGGACGACGTGTCCCTGGAAATCAAGAAAGGCGAGATCTTCGCCTTGCTCGGCGGTTCGGGATCGGGCAAATCCACCTTGCTGCGCATGCTGGCCGGTTTCGAGCGGCCCACCGAGGGGCGGATTTTCCTCGACGGTGTGGATATCACCGACATGCCGCCCTATGAGCGGCCGATCAACATGATGTTCCAGTCCTACGCCCTGTTCCCGCACATGACCGTGGCGCAGAACATCGCCTTCGGCCTGCAACAGGACAAGATCCCGAAGGCCGAGATCGATGCCCGCGTGGCGGAGATGCTCAAGCTGGTGCAGATGAGCCAGTACGCCAAGCGCAAGCCGCACCAGCTCTCCGGCGGCCAGCGCCAGCGTGTGGCCCTGGCCCGCTCCCTGGCCAAGCGGCCGAAGCTGTTGTTGCTCGACGAGCCGATGGGCGCGCTGGATAAGAAACTGCGCTCGCAGATGCAACTGGAGTTGGTGGAGATCATCGAGCGGGTTGGCGTGACCTGCGTCATGGTGACCCACGACCAGGAAGAGGCCATGACCATGGCCGAACGTATCGCGATCATGCACCTGGGCTGGATCGCCCAGATCGGCAGCCCGATCGACATCTACGAGACCCCGACCAGCCGGCTGGTCTGCGAGTTCATCGGCAACGTCAACATCTTCGAGACCGAAGTGGTGGACGACGCCGAAGGCCACGCGGTGCTGACCTGCAAGGACCTGGACCGCAACATCTACGTTGGCCACGGCATCAGCACCTCGGTGCAGGACAAGTCCGTGACCTACGCCATTCGCCCGGAAAAACTGCTGGTCACTTCCGAGCCGCCGACCTGCGAGCACAACTGGTCCAGCGGCAAGGTCCATGACATCGCCTACCTGGGCGGCCACTCGGTGTTCTACGTCGAGCTGCCGAGCGGCAAGCTGGTGCAGTCCTTCGTCGCCAACGCCGAACGCCGTGGCCAGCGCCCGACCTGGGGCGACCAGGTGTTCGTCTGGTGGGAAGACGACAGCGGCGTGGTGCTTCGCTCATGAACATGCGCAAACTCAAACGCCGACTCGATCGAATAACGCCCGGTGGCCGCCAACTGGTCATCGGGGTGCCCTTCATCTGGCTGTTCCTGTTCTTCATGCTGCCGTTCTTCATCGTCCTGAAGATCAGCTTTGCCGAAGCCGACGTGGCCATCCCGCCGTACACCGAGATCTACAGCTACGTCGACCAGAAGCTGCAGGTGCTGCTCAACCTCGCCAACTACGCGATGCTGAGCGAGGACGAGTTGTACATCGCCGCCTACCTCGGCTCGCTGAAGATGGCCCTGATCAGCACGGTCTTGTGCCTGCTAATCGGCTACCCGATGGCCTATGGCATCGCCAATGCCCGCAAAGAGATGCAGACGGTGCTGGTGCTGCTGATCATGATGCCGACCTGGACCGCGATCCTGATCCGCGTCTATGCGTGGATGGGCATCCTCAGCAACAACGGTTTGCTCAACGGCTTTTTGCTGAGCATGGGCTGGATCAGCGAACCGCTGCAGATCCTCAACACCAACCTGGCGGTGTATATCGGGGTCGTCTACTCCTATCTGCCGTTCATGATCCTGCCGTTGTACGCCAACCTGGTGAAACATGACGCCAGCCTGTTGGAAGCCGCGTCGGACCTGGGGTCGAGCACCTTCAACAGCTTCTGGAAAATCACCGTGCCGCTGTCCAAGAACGGCATCGTCGCCGGCTGCATGCTGGTGTTCATCCCCGTGGTGGGCGAGTTCGTGATCCCGGAACTGCTGGGCGGCCCGGAAACCCTGATGATCGGCAAAGTGCTGTGGCAGGAATTCTTCAATAACCGAGACTGGCCGGTGGCATCCGCCCTGGCGGTGGTGATGCTGGCGATCCTGATCGTGCCCATCATCCTGTTCAACCGCAGTCAGGCCAAAGAAATGGAGGGCAAGGAATGAAGCGCTTCAGTTTTTCAAGCCTGATGCTGGTGCTGGGTTTGCTGTTCATCTACGCACCGATGCTGATCCTGGTGATCTATTCGTTCAACGCCTCGAAACTGGTGACGGTGTGGGGCGGCTGGTCGATCAAGTGGTACGTCGGCCTGCTGGACAACAGTCAGCTGATGGGCTCGGTGGTACGCTCGCTGGAAATCGCCTGCTACACGGCGATTGCCGCGGTGGCCCTGGGGACGCTGGCGGCCTTCGTGTTGACCCGCATTACCCACTTCAAGGGCCGCACGCTGTTCGGCGGCCTGGTCACTGCGCCGCTGGTGATGCCGGAAGTCATCACCGGCCTGTCGCTGTTGCTGCTGTTCGTCGCCATGGCGCAGATGATTGGCTGGCCCCAGGAGCGTGGCATCGTCACGATCTGGATCGCCCACACCACGTTCTGCGCGGCCTATGTGGCGGTGGTGGTCTCGGCACGCTTGCGTGAGCTGGACCTGTCCATCGAAGAGGCAGCCATGGACCTGGGTGCCCGGCCGTGGAAGGTGTTCTTTTTGATCACCATCCCGATGATCGCGCCGTCACTGGCGGCGGGGGGCATGATGTCGTTCGCGTTGTCCCTGGATGACCTGGTGCTGGCGAGCTTCGTCTCCGGCCCCGGCTCGACCACCTTGCCGATGGAAGTATTCTCGGCCGTGCGCCTGGGGGTAAAACCGGAAATCAACGCCGTGGCGAGCTTGATCCTGCTGGCGGTGTCGCTGGTGACCTTCCTGGTCTGGTACTTCAGCCGCCGCGCCGAAGAGAATCGCAAGCGCGCGATCCAGCAAGCCATCGAAGAAAGCGCCGCCGACTCCTGGAAACAACCGGAAGTCCGCCGGGTCGAGACCGCACCGGTCTAACCCGACGCAGCTCTACCTGTGGGAGCGAGCTTGCTCGCGATAGCGGTGTGACAGTCGACGAAGATGTTGAATGTCAGTCCGCCTTCGCGAGCAAGCTCGCTCCCACAGTTTTTTGGGTCGCCTACAAATCCGCAGCCGAACGCAGATCCCATTGTGGGAGCGGGCTTGCTCGCGATAGCGGTGTGACAGTCGACGAAGGTGTTGAATGTCAGTCCGCCTTCGCGAGCAAGCTCGCTCCCACAGTTTTTTTGGGCGCCTACAAATCCGCAGTCGAACGCAGACCCCATTGTGGGAGCGAGCTTGCTCGCGATAGCGGTTCAGTTATCGCCGCTCATTTCTTCAGCGCGTCATGGGCCTCCAGGGCTCGCAGGGAATAGATGTACGCCGCGCCGGCATTCAATGACACGGCGGTGGCCAGGGTGGCGGCGATTTCTTCGCGGGTGGCGCCGGCCTTGATGGCGGCGTCGGTGTGTACGCCAATGCAGCCGTCACAGCGTGTGGTGATGGCCACGGCGATGGAGATCAGCTCGCGGGTCTTGGCATCGAGCACGTTGTTTTCAGCCGCGGCTTCGTCCAGGGCCATGTAGGCCTTGACCATCTTCGGATTGCTCTTGCCCAGGGCGCCAAAGGCGCTCTTGATGGTGGGCAGCAGTTCGGACCAGTTATTGAACATAGCGTTGACTCCTGTGAAAGAGGCGGGGAAGTGAGCCCCTGTAGTCTTGACCATCCGTGACGATCGAGCCCGGTTCAGTGATGAAAAAGATCGGCACGCACGGTTCAGGGCGCCCGGGCCGGCAGCAGCTTCAGGGTTGCGCGGGTATTGGCGACCACTTCTTCCTCGGCCAGGTGCGCCTGGTGATAGACCCCTTCGATGTACGCCTCGGCCTGATCCTCGTAATGCTTGTCGAACGGCACGCCGCTCTGGCCGACGGGGTTGATGGTGACGCTATGGCTGGGGTCGGCGAAGTCGATGATGCGCCGGGTCGAAGGCCCGTAGGTCACCGGCCACGGCGCCGGGCCGATTCTGGCGGAGAGGTTGTTGGGCACTTCATGGGTACCAGGGGCCGCAAATGGCCCAACGTTGAAGACACGGTCCAGCGGCTTTTGCTGACCCAGCGGATGACCATGGGTCAGGGTGTGAGCCTTGCCCCATTGCCATTGCGTGGCATCGTCGCCCAGGGTGGCCCGCAGGTGCGCCAGGCTTTTCTTCCAGGCGACGCTCACCGTGTCGGCACGGGTTTCCGTGCCCAGCGTCGTGCGGTCATCCCACCACGGTGAATCCTTCGATGCCGCCAGGCGTGGCAGGGCCGCGTCGATTACCCGGGTCGACAGCGCGGTGTCGAAGAACCCGTCACCCAGTTCATCGTGCAGGGCGGCGTCGGCCAGGTTGAACAGGAACTGGTTGAACAGCGTGGCGCTGATGGAGTCCAGCGGGTAATCGCCCGGCCATTGGGCCAGTTGTTCCACCCATTTGCGTTCCTGCGGGTCGCTGACCACTTCACGCAGCACCGGCAACAACGGCGCGAGCATGCGAGGGCCGTAGGCGGTGGTGGTGCCCAGTTGCAGCTTCTGGGTGGTTTGGATGTCCCATTTCGCCTGTTTGTCGCTGAGCTGCTGGTTGAGTTGCTGGCCGCGGTCGGCGGGGTTGTAGTAGCCCGGGATCTCGATGCCGCTGGCCGGCACCGGCTGAAAGTTGGCCGAGACGATGTAGCCCCGTGCCGGGTTCTCTTCCTGGGGGTTGCTGCTGAACGGGTAGAAGCCTTCCTTTTCCGACTCCGGGCTGCTGCCATCGAGGATGAACGCGGGTTTCACGCCGGCGGGGCGCTTGGGCAGTAGCGCGGCGGCCCACCAACCGATATCGCCCTTGGCGTTGGCCCACACCACGTTCAGCCCCGGCGCGTGGATCTGGGCCGAGGCGCCACGGGCCTTGACCAGGGTATCGGCGCGGTTGAGCTGGTAAAAGGCGTCGAGGATCGGGTTGCGACTTTCCAGGAACCCCCACCACATGGCGACCGGGGTCTTGCCGGCGTTCGCACCGAGGACATCGTTGACGATCGGGCCGTGGGGCGACTGGCGCAGCACCAGCCTCACCGGCGCCTGGCCCTTGACCGCGATCTGCTGTTCGCTGCGGGTCATGTCCACCCATTGGCCGCGGTACCAGACCTGCTCGGGATTGTCCGGGTTGACCTTCTCGGCGATCAGGTCCAGGTCGTCGTTCTGGAACATGGTGATGCTCCAGCCGAAATCCTTGTTCATGCCCAGCGTGGCGAAGGGCATCAAGGCCTGATAGTGCCCGTAGAGTTCGAAACCCGGCGCGGACAGGTGCGCCTCGTACCACACCGACGGCGTGGAAAAACGGATATGCGGGTCGCCCGCCAGCAACGGCTTGCCGCTGTGGGTACGGCTGCCGGCGACCGCCCAGGCGTTACTGCCCTCGAACTGCGGCAGGCCGTTTTCCGCCAGGGCCTGTTCGCTCAGGCGGGCCAGGGCATTGAGGTCTTTCCAGTCGGCGGCGGCCAGGGCCAGGCCGCGCTTGGGACCGTCGGCCAGCACACCCTGGGGCTGCCAGTCGAGGTCGAAGATGTTCAGGTAATCGGCGCCCAGTTGATCGCGCACGTAGGTCAGCAGCGGTTCGGTACGAAAGGCCGCCGCGAAGCTGTAGGCCATGTAGCCGGTGATGCTTACGGTGTCTTCCGCTGTAAAGGGGCGCTTGGGAATGCCCAGCACATCGAACTCCACGGGCCGGGTGTGGCTGTCCTGGTAGGCATTGATGCCGTCCAGGTAGGCCTGCATGGCGACCCAGGCCGGGGATTGCGGGTCTTGTTCGGTCACATAGGCCGCGGCGCGTTCGCGAATGCGCAGGCTGCGCATCAGTTTGTCGGTGTCCAGCAGCTTCGGTCCCAGCACCTCGGCCAGTTCGCCCCGGGCGAGACGACGCATGATCTCCATCTGGAACAGCCGGTCCTGGGCATGGACATAGCCGAGGGCGCGGTACAGGTCGGTTTCGTTCTCGGCGCGGATATGCGGCACACCACGTTCGTCGTAGCGCACCGTCACCGAGCCCTGCAGCCCTTGCACCTGCATCGTGCCCTGGCGGGTGGGCTGCTTGCTATAGAGGTAGCCGCCCGCGACGATGATCGCGGTGACCATCAATGACAGGAAGGCGATGAGGGTGCGTTTCATGGTGATTCCTTATTCTGATGACAGCGGTTCCATGGTCTCGCTGTTGATTCCCTGTTTAGCATGCCACTGCTTTCCTGCGCATCGCCCCTCGGAGGGATTACTTATTCTTTGGCAGATGTGTCCTTGTCCCACGGACAATAACAACCCACCGCCATCGTATGGGTCGCATTGACCGTCCGACCAGCGCTCAACGCCTCGAGAATCGGCTCGATGAAGCTGTTGCTCGAATTGCAGGTCAAGCCTTCACTGTAAGGGCCGAAGTACGCCAACTGGCCGCTGCGATCCCAGATCGCCACCGCTGGGCTGGCAGGAATCTGGCTTGAACCCGGAAGCGTCGGGAGGGTTTTCAGGCTGTTCAAGGTGGCTGGCAGTTGACCTTGGCTGCCGGCTTTTTGCACGGCATAAAACTCAACGCCTTGCGGTACATACTTATCGATCAGTTCGGCAAGGTGCTGCTGGTTGCCAACGTTGCACGGGCACGCCGGGTCCCAGAAATGCACCAGGCGGATCGCGCCAGGGCCGGCCAGGTCGGCGGGCAGGCGCAGAGGGTCGCCGGAAAACACCGCGGTGTGTTGACTGAAGGCCCGCAGGAAACGGCCCTGGAACCAGTCGTAGGCCACCCACAAGACGACGGCGCATCCGAGGGCAAGCAGGCTGGCAAGCAAGGTCGTGCGGTGGGTCGGGCGCATGGAGTCGATCCTCTGAAGCCGCGTAGCTTGCCATGCTTGCCGCGACAGATGAATATCGCAGGCCTGTAAAGTCTGTTTCGCGCAATGCGCCCATGCCTGGAAACCTTGATGCCTGCCACTTTCGACCCCGATCTCCTGCGTGCCAGCCTGCAACCGCTGGCCCAGTGGCAAGCCCTGTCCGAGCAAGCCCGGGCTTACCAGCGGTTCTATGGGCTGGATTTTCCCCAGCGCAGTGTGCGCAAAGGGTTGGGGCGTTTCGAGGTGGGCGGGTATGAGGTCGTCAGTCAGGTCTGGTGGCCGGAAAAGGCCGTGGCGACGTTGTTTGTGTTCCACGGTTACTACGACCACATGGGGTTGTACCGGCACTTGATCGAGTGGGCCCTGGAGCAGAAGTTCGCGGTGATCGCCTGCGACCTGCCGGGCCATGGCCTGTCCAGCGGCGAACGCGCCAGTATCGAGGATTTCGCCGAGTACCAGGCCACCTTGCAGGGGCTGTTGGCCGAGGCCGCGACGCTGGACCTGCCGCACCCCTGGCACCTGTGCGGGCAGAGCACCGGCGGGGCGATCGTGGTCGATCACGTGCTCAACCACGGGGCGCAGAGTCCGGCCCAGGGCCAGGTCATCCTGCTGTCACCCCTGGTGCGGCCACGGGCCTGGGGCTGGTCGCGCCTGAGTTATTACTTGCTCAAGCCGTTCGTGACGGGTATCGCCCGGCGTTTCAGCGAGAACTCCACCGACCCGCAGTTCCTGCCATTCCTGCAAGCCGACCCGCTGCAGCCGCTGCGCCTGCCTACTGCCTGGGTGGGGGCATTGGCGCAATGGATCAAGCGTATCGAAGCGGCCCCGAGCAGCCCGCGCCAGCCCTTGATCGTGCAGGGGCAGGCGGACATGACGGTGGATTGGGTGCACAACCTGCAAGTGCTGCGCGCAAAGTTCGACCGGCCGCAGGTGTTGATGTTACCTGAAGGACGGCATCACCTGGCGAACGAGGCCTTGGCGTTGCGGCAGGAGATGTTTGGGTTCTTGAGTAAGCGGATGAGTCGGTTTCGGGGTTGACCTGGATATAGCTATCGCGAGCAGGCTCGCTCCCACAGGGGGATTGGGTGAAATCGAATATTGCGATCGGCCACGATCCAATGTGGGAGCGAGCCTGCTCGCGATGGCGTAATCCCAGGCACTGGAGTTCTATCTACTGCCCCAGATTCTGCCCCACCGCCAACCCCGCCCGGATCGCCGCCAAAGCCGCCTGGTAATAAGCCTGGCCCTCGGCCGATTCGGCGAAGGTGGCAAACTCTTCCAGCTCGGTATCCGACAGGTCACGGTAGACGTACAACAACGTGTTGTTCAGGTCCGCGCCGATCTGTTCCATCAGTCGCTGGCGCTGGCCGTTGAGCATGCCTTGGGCCTGGCCGGCCCCCAGCAGGCCGGGGATCATCGAACTCAGGCTGTCGGCCGCCACGCCGGCGATCGCCAGGCTGACTTCGGCGCCGGCTTCGCGGGCGGGCAGGGCCTGGGCCAGGTGGCCGATGATCAACAGGCGGTTGTCGCTGGCTTGCATCTTCGGCAGGCCCTTGGCGTTTTTCGCCAATTGATCGCGCCGGGTCGCCAGCAACTCGGCCGCCACGACCTTGCGGCCCAGGGGCGACTGGAAAAAGGCCAGGGCCGGGTTCGGGTCTCGAAGCTTGCTGCGTATTTGTGCCTCGGCCCGCTGGTCCATGGCCTGGGGGGCGAAACGTTGATTGCTGTTGTTGACCAGGGCCTGGAACACCGCCGGCGGCAGGCTGCTCTGATAGCGCTGCTGGGCGGCGTTCAAGGCATCATTGAAATGCGCCCGCTGTTCCGGCCAGCCGGCGACCTTGTACAACTGGTCGTAGCTGTCTGCCCAGGCGGGCAAAACGCAGAACATCAACAGTGAGAAAAGCAAACGGCGCATAGGGACTCCTGTCAGCAGCCGACTATTCTCCGTGGGGTGTGGGGTCTTGTCGAGAATTCGTATCAAGTTCGTACGGTGGTGCTATCCGACGCAGCGAACCCGCTGCGTGGCGCTGTCGGTTTTGCAGGCACAGGCATACTATGCGCGCCATGCAAATACCTTCTGATCACCCACTGCTGTTACGTATCGTCGACGACCTGGCCGAGCGCGGCTGGTCGCAGCAGAACCTCTTCCTGCCGGACGCGCTGACCCGTGCCCTGGCGGCCGAATGCCGCCAGCGTGCCGCCGAGGGCGAGCTGGCTCCGGCAGCGGTCGGGCGGGGGCCGTTCTCGGAGATTCGCGAAGGCATTCGGGGTGATCGCATCCAGTGGATCGAACCCGGCCAGGCGCCAGCCTGCGACCGTTACCTGGGGTTGATGGACAGCCTGCGCGAGGCGATGAATCGCGGGTTGTTCCTGGGGCTGGAGGATTTCGAAAGCCATTTCGCCCTGTACCCGCCCGGTGCGTTCTACCTCAAGCACGTCGACCGCTTCCGCGATGATGACCGACGCGCGGTGTCTGCGGTGCTCTACCTCAATGACGATTGGCTGCCGGAGCACGGCGGCCAGTTGCGCATGTATCTGGAGGATGGCGTGGAGCGTGACGTGGTGCCCATCGGCGGTTGCCTGGTGGTGTTCCTGTCGGGGGACATCCCCCACGAAGTACTGCCAGCCACCCGGGATCGCCTGTCCTTGACGGGGTGGTTCCGGCGCCGCGGCAACGAGTTGTTCTGACGATGGAAAAGATCCTGGTCAGTCGCTGCCTGCTCGGCCATCGCGTGCGCTACGACGGCGGTGCCAGCGGGCCGTTCGATCAGCTTCAGCACTGGCTCGACGAAGGCCGGATCGTGGCGCTGTGCCCGGAAGTCGCCGGCGGCCTGCCCACGCCTCGGGCGGCGGCGGAGATTCCTGGCGGGCAGGGCGGGCAAGTGCTCGACGGCCACGCAGCAGTGATCACTACCGACGGTGAAGATGTCAGTGCGCAGTTTTTGTCAGGCGCGTATCAAGCGCTGGAACAGGTGCGTGAACACGGCATCCGTATCGCTGTGCTCAAGGCCAACAGCCCGTCGTGCGGCAATCTGCTGACCTATGACGGGACGTTCAGCGGTGTGAAGGTCAGTGGCGAAGGCGTGACGGCGGCGTTGCTCAAGCGCCATGGGGTGCAAGTGTTCAGTGAGCTGGAGTTGGCTGAAGCGGCTTTGGCGCTCAAGGCCTTGAACAACGATTGATGGATTGCTTTTGTGGCGAGGGAGCTTGCTCCCGCTGGGCCACGAAGTGGCCCCGAAATGCTGAAGCGCGGTAGGCCTGACACACCAAGGTGTCAGGTTTTGGGGTTGCTTCGCAACCCAGCGGGAGCAAGCTCCCTCGCCACAGGGCTGTGTACTTGGCACAAGGTTTTGTGTCGCTTAGAGCTGCTCGGCCAACTGCTCGATCTGCTCCTGGCGTTCTGCCTGGCTCAACCGCGCCTGGGGATTGAGGGATGACCATTGTGGATGCGCCCGGGCCTTGTTCAGGGCGTCGGGCAGCTTGCCTTCGCGCCAGGTCTTGTCCTGGGGCGTGGCGATGCGGATGCTGTCCATCGCCGCGTGGCCGCGCAGGTTGAGGGCTTGCAGCAATTGTCGTTGACGCAGGGCCAGCAGTCGCAGCACGCCATCGTCCACCGTCAGTTCCCGTTGCCCCTTGAGCTTGCCCATCAGCCGGTTGCCGTAGCTGCGGGCGGTTTGCAGGGTGCCGCCGACAATGGCTCCGGCCAGGGCGGCGGCACCGAGGGTCAGGCCGCCCACCAGCAAGTCCACGCCGGCACCGGCCGCCGCCCCTGCCGCGATTCCGCCGCCGACGCGTACACCCAGTTGCTTGAGGGTTTCAGGGTTGAACAAATCATCGCCCCAGCGTCCGTCGAGCAGCGGCAGGTCGCTGGCGGCAGCGTCCTGGGGGCGGAACGCGTAGAGCTTGAGCAAGGCTTCGACGCAACGCTGTTCGCGCTGACGCACCGCGTTGCGCAGCTCACTGATGGCCTCGCGTTCCAGCTCGGCATCACTGGCCACGCTGCGTCGGCAGGCAGCGCAGTCGATCAGCAATTCGGCGATCAAGCGCGCCGCGCTCTGCTGGCGGGCCAGGCGTTGGGCCTGTTGGTCGGCGACCAGTCGCTCCAGTTGCCCACGGGCGCTTTCCAGCAACAACGCGAGGCTTTCATACAGGCGCCGCTCGCCGTCCTCGGGCGGGGCGACGCTGTCAAAGCGCACCAGGGCGTGCAGCCCCAATCGCGCCAGGGCTTCGCGCCAGTCGGGCTCGCGATGGTGGGCGCTGCTGACGAAATTCAACACCGGCAGCAGCGGTTTGCCACAACTGGCGAGGACTTCCAATTCATCGCGGTACTTGGCCAACACCGGCTCGCGGGCATCGATCACATACAGCCCGGCGTCGCTGGCGAGCAGTTGTCGTAGCACCTTGGCTTCCTGTTCGAAGCGTTGCCGCGCCTCGCTGCCCTCGAGGAAGCGAGCCAGGCGCGCCGGGCCGTCCAGGCGTTCGCCAGGGCGCTCCAAGCGCTCGAGGTAATCGAGCAGGGCGATGGCGTCTTCCAGGCCCGGCGTGTCGTACAGCTCCAGCAGCGCTTCGCCGTCCACCGACAAACGTGCGCCCTCGACGTGCCGGGTGGTGCTCGGACGGTGGGATACCTCGCCGAAGCCGACGTCCCGAGTCAGGGTTCGTAGCAGGGAGGTCTTGCCGACGTTGGTATGGCCGACCACGGCCAGCTTCAATGGCTTCATGGGTTCAGTCATGGCCGGTCTCCAGCCAGTTCAAGGGCATGCAGTCGGCGAAGGGTAGCTGCAACTGCTGAAGCGCGTTGTGCCAGTCGCCCAGGCGTTCAGCGTCCAGGGCTTCGCCGGGCGGCGCCTGCAACAGCCAGACGCGGGTGGCGCTGGCGCTGCGGGCCAGCTCGGCGATCAGCGCCAGGCTGCCCCGGTCTGGTGAGCGGCGTGGGTCACAGGCAATGGCCAGGCGTGCGGGCGGAAAGCGCGACAGTTGTTCCAGGAGTTTGTGGCGCGACTCGCGGCTGTCGAGAATGCCGGCGCTTTTCACGGTTTCGGGCAGTTTGGGCGGCCAGGGCCGATCGTCCAGTTCGATCGCCACCAGCAGCGCGCCGTCGCTGTCCATCGCGCCGACGGCACTTTCGATGGGGTGCAACTGCGCGGGCGCGGCGTCGTTGACGCCCAGGCGCTCGCTGCTGGGCATCAGCCGTTCACGCAATTGGGCGTAGCCCGGCAGGTTCAAATCCAGGTGCAATGTGGCGCGACCGCGTCGCCAGCGCCACAGGCACAGCAACGCCAGGCCCAGGCGCGGCAGCACGCCATAGACCAGCAGCACGCCGACCAGCCAGGCGGCCCAGGCCTGGCGGGCGCTCTCGATGGCCAGGGCGCCGTCGCCGCTGGCGCGGATCATCTCCACCGTCGGCACACTGAAGCCCAACAGGGCAGGCAGCGCGCCGAGGCCTCGGGTCATGGCGACGAAGGTCTCGCTGCCGAGGAGGGTGGTTTCCCAGACAAAGCCATAACGCCGGGTCGCCATCAGCATCAGTAGGATGACCAGCGCGCTGAGCATCGCCAGCAACCACACGCCGTTGACCAGCGCACCGAGGGCCCAGCGATTGAGCTTGTGCCGTTGCAGCAACAGCAGCAGGGCCGGCGCCAGTTGGGCGGCCTTGGCATCACGGGCGAGTTTTTCGCTGAGCCACAGCCACAGGCGCCCCAGCGCTGCACCTTGCTCGCCCGCGAAGATCAGGCCCAGGACCCAACCGACGAGCAGGATCAGGTTCAGCCCCAAAAGACTGCCCAGTGCCCAGAACACATTGACCGGTGCCTGGCCGTCGCCGAGGGCGGCGAACCCGAGGCCGGCGCCGCTGATGATGGCGAGCACCGCCAGCACGATCAGCGCCAGGCGTGCCCCTTGCAGCCAATGGCGCAGGGCTTGGGTGAGGCCATCGCGCTCGGCCAGCCAGCGGGCGCGGTGGCGGATGCGGGTGGAAAGATCGCCGCCTGCCGCGCGGGCCAGGCGATTGGCTTCCTGGTCCTCGAGGGGGCCGGCGTGCTCTTCACGCAGGCGGATCGTCTCGGTCAACCAGAGGTTCTGCAGTGCTGTCACGGGGGCTTCCGTTGCTCGAATGAGGGTTGAGCATAACCGCTGTGATGCCTGTCGGGGTACGCCGGGCCTCTGGTATCCTCGCGGCCATGAACAAAACTCTCCCCTTAAGCCTGATCGCAGCCCTCGGTGAAAACCGCGTGATCGGCGTCGACAACAGCATGCCCTGGCACCTGCCGGGGGATTTCAAATACTTCAAGGCCACCACCTTGGGCAAGCCGATCATCATGGGACGCAAGACCTGGGATTCCCTCGGCCGACCGCTGCCGGGGCGCTTGAACATCGTGGTCAGTCGCCAGCCGGACCTGGTGCTGGAAGGCGCGGAAGTGTTTTCCACCCTGGAGGCCGCAGTGGCGCGGGCCGAGGCCTGGGCGCTTGAGCAGGGCGTCGATGAGCTGATGTTGATCGGCGGCGCCCAGCTGTACGCCCAGGCCCTGGCGCAGGCGGATCGACTGTACCTGACCCGCGTGGCGCTGAGCCCGGAGGGGGATGCCTGGTTTCCGGAATTTGATTCGAGCCAGTGGGAATTGGTCTCGAACCAGCCGAACCCGGCGGAAGGGGACAAGCCGGCCTACAGCTTTGAGGTGTGGGAGAAGCTGTAAGCCCTGTGGGAACATGTCTGTGGAAGCATGGCTTGCCCGCGATGAAAGCGACGCGGTCTTCCATGGACCGAGGCGCCCGGATCGCGAGCAAGCTTTGCTCCCACAAGTGTCAGGCCATCAAGCGTGCACCAACTCCCCATGCTCCTCGGCATCGAGCAAGGCCTTGTCAGTCTGCTGCATCACCTGGCTGGTAATCGCCCCGGCAGTGATCGAGCCACTGACGTTCAACGCCGTACGGCCCATGTCGATCAATGGCTCGACGGAAATCAGCAAGGCGACCAGCGCGACCGGCAAGCCCATGGCCGGCAGCACGATCAGCGCGGCGAACGTCGCGCCGCCACCGACCCCGGCCACCCCGGCTGAACTCAACGTCACGATCGCCACCAGCGTCGCGATCCAGACCGGATCCAGCGGGTTGATGCCCACGGTCGGCGCGACCATCACCGCGAGCATGGCCGGATAAAGGCCGGCGCAACCGTTCTGGCCGATGGTGGCGCCGAACGAGGCGCTGAAGCTGGCAATCGCCCGTGGGATGCCGAGGCGGCTGGTCTGGGCTTCGATGCTCAACGGGATGGTGGCGGCGCTGGAGCGGCTGGTGAAGGCGAAGGTCAGCACCGGCCAGATCTTGCGGAAGAAGCGCAACGGGTTGATCCCGGCAGCGGACACCAACAGGCCATGGACCACGAACATCAGGCCCAGGCCGAGGTACGACACCACGACAAAACTGCCGAGCTTGATGATGTCTTGCAGGTTGGAGCCGGCCACCACCTTGGTCATCAGCGCCAGCACACCGTACGGCGTCAGCTTCATCACCAGGCGCACCAGGCGCGTCACCCAGCTTTGCAGGGTGTCGATGGCGTTGATCACTTTCTGGCCTTTCTCCACGTCATCCTTGAGCAACTGCAACGCCGCGACACCGAGGAACGCGGCGAAGATCACCACGCTGATGATCGATGTCGGCTTGGCCCGCGCCAGGTCGGCAAAGGGGTTTTGCGGAATGAACGAAAGCAGCAGTTGCGGGATGTTCAGGTCGGCGACCTTACCGGCGTAGTCGCTCTGGATCACTTGCAGGCGCGCCAGTTCCTGGGTACCGGCCACCAGGCCTTCGGCGGTGAGGCCGAACAGGTTGGTCAGGCCGATGCCGATCAGCGCGGCGATGGCGGTGGTGAACAGCAGCGTGCCAATGGTCAGGAAGCTGATCTTGCCCAGGGACGAGGCGTTATGCAGGCGGGCCACGGCGCTGAGGATCGAAGCGAAGACCAGCGGGATCACGATCATTTGCAGCAATTGCACGTAGCCGTTGCCCACCAGGTCGAACCAGCCGATCGAGGCCTTGAGGACCGGATTGCCGGCGCCATAAATCGTGTGCAGGGCGATGCCGAACACCACGCCCAGCACCAGTGCCAGCAGCACCTTCCTGGCCAGGCTCCAGGTGCTATGACGGGTTTGCGCCAGGCCGAACAGCAAGGCGAGGAATACCAGCAGATTGAGGATCAGCGGCAGATTCATCAAAAGAGCTCCATCAGACTTGTGCCAGTCGCCTGAAGCCGCGACTGCGAACCGGGGAGCCTAACAGCCTGATAACTAATGAATTAATACTAAAAAAGCATGTAGATTGTCGTTTATGGAATAAGGCAATGACGTTTACGGATACGCGGCTGGCGTGATCACGATGTAAGCGGTCGCCCACAGGCGAGGACTGTCACAAGCATTTGTTAGCGTCGGATTCTTTGAACCCGGGAGAAATGCCGATGAAACTCGCACCTCGTTTTCTCGCTGTCGCCTTGAGTCTTGGCCTCGCTGGCCAGGTGCTCGCCACCGAACTCAAGCACTGGCCGGCGGAACAGGCCAAGGCCCTGGACGCGATGATCGCGGCCAATGCCAACAAGGGTAACTACGCGGTGTTCGACATGGACAACACCAGTTACCGCTACGACCTTGAGGAGTCGTTGTTGCCGTTCATGGAGAACAAGGGCCTCATCACCCGCGAAAGCCTGGACCCGTCCTTGAAGCTGATGCCGTTCAAGGACACGGCCGACCACAAGGAAAGCCTGTTCAGTTATTACTACCGCCTGTGCGAAGTGGATGACATGGTCTGCTATCCGTGGGTGGCCCAAGTGTTCTCGGGCTTTACGCTCAAGGAGCTCAAGGGCTATGTCGATGAGCTGATGGCGTCCGGCAAGCCGGTGCCGACCACCTATTACGATGGCGACAAGGTGGTCCAGTACAACGTCAACCCGCCGAAAGTCTTCACCGGCCAGGCCGAGCTGTACAACAAGCTGATGGAAAACGGCATCGAGGTCTATGTCATGACCGCCGCTTCCGAAGAACTGGTACGCATGGTCGCCGCGGACCCGAAATACGGCTACAACCTCAAGCCGCAGAACGTGATTGGCGTGACCACGTTGCTCAAGGACCGCAAGACCGGCGAACTGACCACCGCCCGCAAGCAGATCACCGCGGGTAAATATGACGAGAAGGCCAACCTCGGCCTGGAATACACGCCTTACCTGTGGACCCCGGCGACCTGGATGGCCGGCAAGCACGCGGCGATCCTGACGTACATCGATGAATGGAAAAAACCGGTGCTGGTGGCCGGCGACACGCCGAGCAGTGACGGCTACATGCTGTTCCACGATGTGGACGTGGCCAAGGGCGGGATTCACCTGTGGGTCAACCGCAAGGACAAATACATGACCCAGATCAACGGCATGATGGCCAAGCACGCCGCGGCCCAGGCCAAGGAAGGACTGCCGGTGACGGCGGACAAGAACTGGGTGATCGTCAAGCCGGAAGATATCCAGTAACACGGCATCAAAGAGGCAAGGTATTGCCTTTGTGGCGAGGGAGCTTGCTCCCGCTGGGCCGCGAAGCGGCCCCAAAACCTCCAAGTGCGGAGCATCAGGCACACCGCACCCGCCGGTTTACGACTGCTTCGCAGCCGAGCGGGAGCAAGCTCCCTCGCCACGGGGAATCATGTGGTTCCAGAGTTCGAACAGGCGCTAAAAAAATGCCCCGCACTTGGCGGGGCTTTTTTTATTGCGACTAACGACGCTTACAGACCGTCAAGCATCGCCTTGTTACGTACCGCACCCTTGTCGGCGCTGGTGGCGAGCAGGGCGTAGGCCTTGAGGGCCGTGGTGACTTTGCGCGGACGCACTTCCACCGGCTTCCAGCCCTTGTTGTCCTGTTCGATGCGGCGCCCGGCCAGTTCTTCGTCGCTGATCAACAGGTTGATCGAGCGGTTCGGAATGTCGATCAGGACCTTGTCGCCATCGCGCACCAGGCCGATGGCACCGCCAGCCGCCGCTTCCGGCGAAGCGTGGCCGATGGACAGGCCCGAGGTGCCGCCGGAGAACCGGCCATCGGTCAGCAAGGCGCAGGCTTTGCCCAGGCCTTTGGACTTCAGGTAGGACGTCGGGTAGAGCATTTCCTGCATGCCCGGGCCGCCTTTCGGACCTTCGTAGCGAATGATCACGATGTCGCCGGCCTTCACTTCGTCGGCGAGGATGCCGCGCACGGCGCTGTCCTGGCTTTCGAAAATCTTCGCGTTGCCTTCGAACACATGGATCGACTCGTCGACGCCGGCGGTCTTCACCACGCAGCCATCCAGGGCGATGTTGCCGTAGAGCACGGCCAGGCCGCCCTCCTGGGAGTACGCGTGCTCGACGCTACGGATGCAGCCATTTTCACGGTCGTCGTCCAGGGTTTCCCAGCGGGTCGACTGGCTGAACGCGGTTTGCGTCGGGATGCCCGCCGGGCCGGCCTTGAAGAAGTGATGCACGGCCTCGTCGCTGGTCTGGGTGATGTCCCACCTGGCGATGGCCTCGGCCATGCTCTTGCTGTGCACGGTCGGCAGGTCGGTGTGCAACAGGCCGCCACGGGCCAGGGAGCCGAGGATGCTGAAGATCCCGCCGGCACGGTGCACATCTTCCATGTGGTACTTCTGGATGTTCGGCGCGACCTTGCACAGTTGCGGCACGTGGCGGGACAGGCGGTCGATGTCGCGCAGGTCGAAATCGATCTCGGCTTCCTGGGCCGCGGCCAGCAAGTGCAGGATGGTGTTGGTGGAACCGCCCATGGCGATGTCCAGGGTCATGGCGTTTTCGAACGCCTTGAAGTTGGCGATGTTGCGCGGCAACACCGACTCGTCGTTTTCGCCGTAGTAGCGCTTGCACAGCTCGACGATGGTCCGGCCGGCCTGCAGGAACAACTGCTCGCGATCGCTGTGGGTGGCGAGGGTCGAACCGTTGCCCGGCAGGGCCAGGCCCAGGGCTTCAGTCAGGCAGTTCATCGAGTTGGCGGTGAACATGCCGGAGCACGAACCGCAGGTCGGGCAGGCGCTGCGCTCGTATTCGGCAACCTTCTCGTCAGAGGCGCTGGAGTCGGCGGCGATCACCATGGCATCGACCAGGTCGAGGCCGTGGCTGGCGAGCTTGGTCTTGCCGGCTTCCATCGGGCCGCCGGAAACGAAGATCACCGGGATGTTCAGGCGCAGGGCGGCCATGAGCATACCCGGGGTGATCTTGTCGCAGTTGGAAATGCACACGATGGCGTCGGCGCAGTGGGCGTTGACCATGTACTCGACGGAGTCGGCGATGATCTCGCGGCTCGGCAGCGAATACAGCATGCCGTCGTGGCCCATGGCGATGCCGTCGTCCACGGCGATGGTGTTGAATTCCTTGGCAACGCCGCCGACGCGTTCGATTTCCCGGGCAACCAGTTGGCCGAGGTCCTTGAGGTGGACGTGGCCGGGTACGAACTGGGTGAAGGAGTTGGCAATGGCGATGATCGGCTTCTTGAAGTCGTCATCCTTCATCCCCGTGGCGCGCCACAAGGCACGGGCGCCGGCCATGTTGCGGCCATGGGTGGATGTTTTCGAGCGGTAATCAGGCATGGAGCACTCCGGGCGGCTAATCAGGTACTTATCAGGTATCAATGGGGAAGTGAGCTTCTGTCGACGTCTGGAGCACCCGGGTTTGGCCGTGTGTCCGGAAGTGGCCGATGACTTTGCAGGATCGCTGCGCGCCTCGGCATGAGCTCATAAACCCGCCGGGGATGAATGGCGATGAATGCCACGATTCTACACCGCTGGCGCCAGGATGAAATGACGCAAAGCGCTGATCGGGCGCCAATGTCGTGCACGGGATGACGACTGGCAGGGTTCAGCCGGTCAACAACCCCCTGTCACGCTGTCGGACCAGGGCATTGAGCGCCAGCCCCAGCAGGCTGAGCAGGACCAGGCACAGGGCCAGGGTGAGCTGCAAGTCCAGCGGGGTGAGGCTGATCGCGGCACTGGTCAGCCCGCCGACGATGAAGATCAGCACACTGCCGGCGGAGGCGGACGTGCCGGCCCGCCCAGGAAATCTGTTCATGGCTTGGGTGTGGGCGGCTGCGCGGGCAATGGTCGTTCCGGTGGTGCACACGATCATGGGCAGTAACAGGGTGGTGACTGACAAACCCAGGTGATTGGCAAGCCCCAGCATCAGGAGGCCTGCGGCGAGGATCAGGACCAGCCCCGTGATGATTTGCGTCTGTGGATCGATTCGATTGCTCAGCACGGACGCTACCGCGCCCCCGCCGATGTAGGCCAGCCCATAGCCCAGCAGCGCCAGGGAAAAAGCCTCGGGGGAGAGGCGCAACTGGTCGATCAGGACCAGCGGCGAAATGACGATGAACGAAAAGTGGCAGGAAAAAGCCAGCGCCGAGGTTAACCAATAGGCCATGAAGCTGAAGTCGCCGCAGACCTTTCGATAGGAGGCGATGAAATCCAGGCGCCTGGGTTGGCTGTCTGCCACAGGGCGTTGAAGTAAACGACTGGCGCTGATGAATGCACCGATTGCCAGGGCAATGAACACCAGGAAGCTGCCTCGCCAGCCCATCCAGCTTTGCAGCCCGGTGCCGGCCAGGGGCGAAACGGAAATGAAAATCCCCCCGCAGGTGACCAGAAAGATCCGCAGGCGCTGCTGTTCCCGACCGGTGAACAGGTCTTGGATCAGCGCTTGGGACAGTACGAAGCAACCGCATCCCAAGGCCTGGACGACACGCAAGAACAGAAAGGCCCCGTAACCGTCGGCGAGCACGCAACCGGCGGCTCCAACGGCGGAAACGGTGATTCCGATCAACAGCAGGTTTTTTCGTCCCATGACGTCGGAGAGCGGGCCGACCAGCAGTTGGGAAAGGGCAATCCCCACCGCGAACAGGCTGACAGACAGGGCAATGTCCGCGGATGAGCGTTCGAAATGCTCGGACAGGGCGGGGAACGAGGGCAGCACGACATCGATGGGAAAGACGCCGAGCAGTGTCAGCGTCAGCAACAAGCCGACGGTGGCTGGTTTGCGGGCAGCCAGGCGATTTTGCGGATCAGTCATTGACGAGGTCCAAGGCGTACCTGAGGGGCGCTTTCAATCCTAATGCGTCATGCCCGCCAGGCGCGGGGAGATTGAGTAGGAAGGCTCTGGTAATTGCGTGGGAGTTCTCCTGCGGACTTATTCAGACGTGCAAAAAAAATCGCAGCCGAGGCCGCGATCAGAATGCGATTCGAGTGCGCGGGGCGCAGCGCTGCGGCACTGGCCCCGCCCGGTGTCAGCTGTTGGGCAACAACCGGCAGGTGATGCTCTTGATGTAGCGGGTCTCGGCGATGGCCGGGTGTACCGGGTGGTCTGGCCCCTGGCCGCCGCGTTCGAGCAGTTGGATGTTGCGGTCCAGATGACGGGCACTGGTCAGCAGGATGTTTTGCAGGTCGTCTTCGGGCAGGTGCATCGAGCACGACGCGCTGACCAGGATGCCGTCCTTGCTGAGCAGGCGCATGGCTTGCTCGTTGAGACGGCGATAGGCGCCTTCGCCGTTCTTCAGGTCCTTCTTGCGCTTGATGAAGGCCGGTGGGTCGGCCACGATCACGTCGAAGCGTTCTTCGCTGGCCTTGAGCTCTTTCAGGGCCTCGAACACGTCGCCTTCGATGCAGGTCAGCTTCTCGGCGAAGCCGTTCAACGCGGCGTTGCGCTCGACACCGTCGAGGGCGAAGGCCGAGGCATCGACGCAGAATACTTCACTGGCGCCGAACGCCGCGGCTTGCACGCCCCAGCCGCCGATGTAGCTGAACAGGTCCAGCACGCGCTTGCCCTTGGCGTACGGGGCCAGGCGTGCGCGGTTCATGCGGTGGTCGTAGAACCAGCCGGTTTTCTGGCCTTCCATGACCGGCGCTTCGAATTTCACACCGTTCTCTTCCAGGGCCACCCATTCCGGCACCAGGCCGAACACGGTCTCGACGTAGCGGTTCAGGCCCTCGGCGTCACGGGCCGCGGAGTCGTTCTTGAACAGGATGCCGCTGGGCTTGAGCACCTGGGTCAGGGCGGCGATCACGTCGTCCTTGTGGGCTTCCATGGTGGCCGAGGCGATCTGCACCACCAGGATGTCGCCGAAACGGTCGACCACCAGGCCTGGCAACAGGTCGGAGTCACCGTAGACCAGGCGATAGAACGGCTTGTCGAACAGCCGCTCGCGCAGGGACAACGCCACGTTGAGGCGATGCACCAGCAGGGATTTGTCCAGCGGCAGCTTCACGTCACGGGACAGCAGCCGGGCGCAGATCAGGTTGTTGGGGCTCATCGCAACGATGCCCAACGGCTTGCCGCCGGCGGCTTCGAGGACGGCCTGGTCGCCGGCCTTGAAGCCGTGCAGGGGCGTGGCGGCCACATCGATTTCGTTGCTGTAGACCCACAGGTGGCCGGCGCGCAGGCGACGGTCGGCGTTGGCTTTGAGGCGCAGGCTAGGCAGGGACATGACGTCGCTCCGGAAAAAAGAGCGGGAGTATACCGTGTTGCAAGGGTTGACGGGCTTGAAGGACGATCGGTGGCCCGGCGGTGTATCGGATCCATCTTTAAGGGTTAGAATCCCCGCCTGACCCGGAGTGTGTACTCATGTCCAAAGAACTTTCCGCCGAACAGATCCAACAGTCCCTGCAAGGGATCAGTGTGCCGCCCCAGCCGCAGATCATGGTGGATCTGCAGATGGAGCAGTACATGCCCGACCCGGACCTGGAGACTATCGCCAAGTTGATCTCCCAGGACCCGGGTCTCTCGGGAGCCTTGCTCAAGATCGTCAACTCGCCCTATTACGGCCTGCGCAACAAGATCACCTCGATCCAGCGCGCGGTGAACCTGCTGGGCAGCCGTTCGATCATCAACCTGATCAATGCGCAGTCGATCAAGGGCGAGCTGCACGACGACGCCATCGTGACCCTGAACCGTTTCTGGGATACGGCCCAGGACGTGGCGATGACCTGCCTGACCCTGGCCAAGCGCGTCGGCTTGGAGAACGGTGACGAAGCCTATGCCTTGGGGTTGTTCCACGACTGCGGCGTGCCGTTGATGCTCAAGCAGTTCCCCAACTACATGAGCGTGCTGGAGGAGGCCTACGCCAGTGCCAGCGCCGAGTGCCGGGTGGTGGACACCGAGAACCGCGTGTTCAACACCAACCATGCGGTGGTCGGTTACTACACCTCCAAATCCTGGCGCCTGCCGGATCACGTCAGCCAGGCGATCGCCAACCACCACAATGCCCTGGCGGTCTTCAGCGACGACTCTTCACGCAACAACAGCCAGTTGAAAAACCTGCTGGCGATCCTGAAGATGTCCGAGAACATCTGTGCGTCCCACCGGGTGCTCGGCAACCAGGCCGAAGACCACGAGTGGGATAGCGTCGGGAGCCTGGTGCTCGACTACATCGGTTTGTCGGAATACGACTTCCAGACCCAGAAACAGGAAATTCGCGACCTCGCCTCTCGTTGAGTGCGTGGCGTCGCCTGACGCGAGAACCTCATGCCAGAACTGCCGGAAGTCGAAACCACCCGTCGCGGCATCGCGCCCCATCTTGAAGGCCAGCGGGTCAGTCGCGTGGTGGTCCGTGACCGCCGCCTGCGCTGGCCGATCCCGGAAGATCTCGACGTGCGGCTCTCGGGCCAGCGCATCGTGCAGGTGGAGCGGCGGGCCAAGTACCTGCTGATCAATGCCGAGGTCGGCACGTTGATCAGCCATCTGGGCATGTCCGGCAACCTGCGGCTGGTGGAGGTCGGCATGCCGGCCCTCAAGCATGAGCACGTGGACATCGAGCTGGAGTCCGGCCTGGCCTTGCGTTACACCGACCCTCGGCGCTTCGGCGCGATGCTCTGGAGCCTCGACCCGCTCAATCACGAGCTGTTGATTCGCCTCGGCCCCGAGCCACTGACCGACCTGTTCGATGGCGAACGGCTGTTCCAGCTGTCGCGGGGGCGTTCCATGGCGGTCAAGCCGTTCATCATGGACAACGCGGTGGTGGTGGGCGTGGGCAATATCTACGCGACCGAGGCGCTGTTCGCCGCCGGGATCGACCCGCGTCGGGCCGCCGGAGGCATTTCCCGGGGGCGTTACCTGAAGCTGGCGATCGAGATCAAGCGCATCCTCGCCCATGCCATCGAGCGCGGCGGCACCACGTTGCGGGATTTCATCGGTGGGGACGGCCAGCCCGGCTATTTTCAGCAGGAGCTGTTCGTCTACGGCCGGGGCGGGGAATTGTGCAAGGTCTGTGGCACGGGGCTGCGGGAGATCCGCCTGGGCCAGCGCGCCAGTGTCTGGTGCCCACGCTGCCAGAGCTGATTCGTCCGACGGTCTATAGTCAGTAGTCATATTGATTTAGCCGAAGGATCGCCCGATGAAACCGCTTCGACCTGTCGTTCTAGCGCTGCTGCTGAGTGTCGGTTTGCCTGCCCTGGCAAACAGCGGCAGCGGCGACCCACGCTACACCATCCAGAATCCGCCGGCCTTCGCCATGCTCGGTGACCTGCTGATCGCCCGCCCGCTGCTGCTCGCCGCTACGGTGATCGGGGCTGGGGCATTCGTGGTGTCGTTGCCCTTTACCGCGCTGGGCGGCGGGGTCGGCGATGCGGGGAAGGCGTTGGTGGTGGACCCGGCCAGGGCCACGTTCGTGCGGTGCCTGGGGTGTGTGGGGGAAGGGTTTGAGCGGCAGGAGTGAGGCGGGCAGCTGGATCTTGGGTGTTGCTGCTGGCCTCATCGCGAGCAAGCTCGCTCCCACAGGGATCTGCTGCGGTTACACCATTCGTGCCTGAAGCAAAGCTCCTGTGGGAGCGAGCTTGCTCGCGATGGGGCCTGTGGGGCCGCCTAAAAGCTCAATCCTTGCCAGTAATCTTGCGATATTTCGCCATCAACTGCTCTTCAGTCTCCGGATGAGCCTCGTCCAGCGGGATGCAATCCACCGGGCAAACCTGCTGGCACTGGGGTTCGTCGTAGTGACCGACGCACTGGGTGCACAGGTTCGGGTCGATGACGTAGATCTCCTCGCCTTGGGAAATGGCCTCGTTCGGGCATTCGGGTTCGCAGACGTCGCAATTGATGCAGTCGTCGGTGATGATCAGGGACATGCAGGCTCCTGCCGGGGCGTTGGGTCCGGGCATCTGAAAACGTATGGGCGCAATTGTGCCGCATTGGCGAGCGCAGTGCACGCGGGCGCGATGGACTGCGTTGCGCTGCGAGGTGGCTCGCAGCGCCTGCCGGTCATTTCTTGAAGCGCAGGGTCAGCGCATCGGCCACGGCCGGGTGGACAAACTTGGTGATATCACCGCCCAACGCCGCAATTTCCCGTACCAGGGTCGAGGAAATGAAGGAGTAGCGCTCCGACGGCGTCAGGAACAGGCTCTCGACGTCCGGTGCCAGTTGGCGGTTCATGTTGGCCAGTTGGAACTCGTACTCGAAGTCCGAGACCGCACGCAGGCCGCGCAGGAACACATTGGCGTTCTTTTCCTTGGCAAAGTGGGCCAACAGCGTCGAGAAGCCGACCACTTCCACGTTGGGCAGGTGCTTGGTGACCTCGCGGGCCAGTTCCACACGTTGCTCCAGCGGGAACAGCGGGTTCTTCTTCGGGCTGGCGGCGACGGCAATGATCACGTGGTCGAACAGGCGCGCGGCGCGTTCGACCAGATCGCCATGGCCCTTGGTAATAGGGTCGAAGGTACCTGGGTACAACACTCGGTTCATCGCGTCGTCCTGGCGGGAGTCCGTTGGGGAGTCGGATGGTATCGCAGCCTTCTCGGTCGGCCAAGTCGGCTGTTGGATAAGAAAGCACTATAGACGCTGCGAATAATCCGGATATTCATGGGTTTTTCAGGCGTTCGGCCAGGGCTGTCGCCAATTGTGCGGTCAGCCCGTACACCGATAATTGCGGGTTGGCGCCGATGCTGGTGGGGAACAGCGAGCCGTCATGGATCGACAGGTTGCCCAGTTGATGATGGCGGCCCAGGCTGTCGGTGACGGCGGTTTTCGGGTCTTCCCCCATGGCGCAGCCACCCATCACGTGGGCACTGCCCAGGCGCGTGCGGTACAAGGCCAGGTCGAGCCCGTCGATCAGCGTGCGGGCCTCGGCCAGGGTCTTCACGTAGCGGGCGTCGTTGTGCAGGGGCATCACCGCCTTGGCGCCGCCGGCGAATTGTATTTCGGCCATGCTGTGGAAGGCCCGGCGCAAGCCGTTCCAGGTATACGGCGAAACGGGGTAGTCGAGTACGGGCGTGCCGTCGCTGCGCAACTCGACGCGGCCGCCGGGGCTGTCCGGGTGAAAACCGTCGCGCAGCAGTGCCAGCATGGCGTGGGTGTGAGGCAGCCGGGACATGTGCAAGGCGTTCTCGGGGCCGAACCCGCCCAACAGCGTGGCGGCGAGCGCCGGGTGCAAGGGCGGGACTTCGAGCTTGTAGGACATCTTGCCGGTGGTTCCGTCCTGCCATTGGAAGTGATCCGAATAAATCGATTGCGGCGCACCGTAGAACGGGTTGATGACCTCGTCGAATTGCCCGGCGGACATGTTCACCAAGTGCAGGAAGGTGCGTTTGCCCACACGTTCGTGCGGGTCCGGCGCAGCGGAGCGCAACAGCAGGCCGGGGCTGTTGAGGCCGCCGCCCGCCAGCACGTAGTGCCGTGCCTTGACGGTGATGCGCCGACCGGTGGGCGCCACGCAACGCTCGTCCATGGCCTGGCACTCGAGGCCGGCAACGGCATCGTTCTTGATCGTCAGGCGTTCGGCCCGCGCCAGGTAAAGCAGCGCGCCACCCTTGTCCAGTGTGGCCGGGATGGTGGTGACCAGCATCGACTGCTTGGCGTTGGTCGGGCAGCCCATGCCGCAATAGCCCAGGTTCCAGCAGCCGCGCACGTTGCGCGGGATGACGTGCCAGGCGTAGCCCAATTGTTCACAGCCTTTGCGGATCACGTCGTTGTTGGCGTTGGGCGGAACCAGCCACGGCGCCACGCCCAGGCGTTGTTCCATCTGCGCAAACCAGGGCGCCATTTCAACGCGGCCGTGGCCCTTGACGTTGTGCTCGGCGGCCCAGTGATCGAGGGTCTGGTCGGGCGTGCGGAAGCTGGAGGTCCAATTGATCAGCGTCGTGCCACCGACGGCCCGGCCCTGGAGAATGGTGATGGCGCCGTCCTTGCTCATGCGCCCGAGGCCTTCCTGGTAAAGGCTGCTGTAGGCCTGGTCTTCGAGCAGCTTGAAGTCATGGCTGGTCTTGAGCGGCCCTTCCTCGATCAGCAACACCCGGTAGCCGGCAGCACTGAGGATTTCCGCCGTGGTGCCGCCACCGGCACCGCTGCCGATGATTGCCACGTCGGCTTCCAGAGTCAGGTCCTCGGTCAACTGCGCGCCGTTGTAGGTGGTCCAGCCACGGGCCAGGCCTTCGCGGAAGGGATCGGGTACGGGCATGTTCTGGGCTCTCTTATTGTTTTGAGGTAGCGATAGACCCCTTGTGGGAGCGAGCTTGCTCGCGATAGCGGTGTATCAGTCAATCGATAGGTGGCTGATGTGACGCTATCGCGAGCAAGCCCGCTCCCACAGGGGTTGGTTCTGGTTTTCAAACCGTTGGCGGCCCCGGATACCCGCAATGCGCCCAGGCTTCGGATTGGGTGTACCAGGCCATCATCACCAATTGCAGCAACGAGCAGTGACCTTGCTGTAGCAGATCCAGCGAACTGTTTTCCCACCGCGCGAGGAACTGGCGGATGTCATCGGCGCTGGCGTTTTCCCACGCCCCCCAGACCCCGGTCAGTGGCCCGCGGGTAACGCCCAGCGTGAGCACATCGAACAACTGGTGCGTGAGCTTGAGCATGGCGGGGGACAGGTGGGCCAGGCTTTTGTCCAGGCTGCCCAGGGTCGCGTCAATGGCGGCAGGGTTCTGCCCGACGGCCACTGCGCCGTCCAGCATCACGGGGATGACGGCGCGTAAAAACGCCAGGTCGCTGTCGCGCAGGGCCGTCAGGCCGGCGGCCGGCTGGCTTGGCGAACAACCGCTCAGGCTGGCGCCCATCCCGACGGTGGCCAGGAAGGCGCTGGCGCCGAGGCTGAATTTCAGCAGGCCGCGCCGTGACAGCGCGGGGGTATCGGTGAGGCTGGCGTTCATGATTGTGATTACCCGGGCAGACACGCGTCAGCGGACAAACAGCTTCTGAATCAGTTTCTGCAAGGGTTTGCCGTAGGGCGGATAAATCAGCTTCGCCGCGTTGAATCGCTGTTTGGTCAGTACGCCCTTGGCTTTGCTGAAGGTCAGGAAGCCTTCATGCCCGTGGTAATGCCCCATTCCCGAGGGCCCGATGCCGCCGAACGGCATGTCATCCTGGGCGACATGCAACAGCGTGTCGTTCAGGCAGACGCCGCCGGAATGGGTTTCGTGGAGCACGCGATGCTGTTCGGCCTTGTTGTAGCCGAAGTAGTAGAGCGCCAGCGGGCGGGGTCGCTGATTGATGTAGGCAAACGCCTGGTCCAGATGGTCATAGGGCACGATGGGCAGCAGTGGACCGAAGATCTCGTCTTGCATGACGGTCATCTCATCGTTGACGTTGAGCAGCAGGCTGTGGGCCATGCGGCGACCCTGGCCTTGCTCGAACAGCTCGAACAGCTCGATCAGCAACGCGCCCTTGCCGGTGGCGTCGCTGATGTAGCCATTGAGCCGCGCCAGTTGCCGTTCGTTGATGATGGCGGTGTAGTCCGGGTTGTCCGCCAGGGTCGGATAAAACCCGCGAACCGCCTCGCGATACGCTTCGACGAATTCACCGACGCGGTTCTGCGGCACCAGCACATAGTCCGGGGCGACACAGGTTTGCCCGGCATTCAGGGTTTTGCCGAAGGCAATGCGTTCGGCGGCGTCCTTGATGGGTACATCGACCGACACGATGGCCGGCGATTTCCCACCCAGCTCCAGGGTGACCGGGGTCAGGTTTTCGGCAGCGGCCCGCATGACATGCTTGCCGATGCTGGTGGCGCCGGTGAACAACAGGTGATCGAAGGGCAACTTGGAAAACGCCATGCCGACCTCCGCCTCGCCGAGCACCACGCACACCAGGTCCTGGGGGAAGACCCGGGCGAGCAATTGCTTGAGCAGCAAGCCGGTCGCCGGTGTCGATTCGCTGAGCTTGAGCATCACCCGGTTGCCCGCCGCCAACGCCCCGACCAACGGCCCGATGGCCAGGAACAGCGGGTAGTTCCACGGCACGATGACCCCGACCACGCCCAACGGCTGATAGATCACTTTGGCTGAGGCCGGTTGAAAGGCCATGCCCACCTTGCGTCGGGAGGGTTTCATCCAGCCCTGGAGGTGCCGGCTGGCGTAATGGATGCCGTGCAGGCTCGGCATCAGCTCGGCCAACAGTGTCTCGTCGGCGCTACGGTGGCTGAAATCCTGGCTGATGGCATCGATCAAGGCTTGCCGTTCGTTGCTCAATACCTCGCGCAGTGCCTTGAGCCATTGTCGGCGCTGTTCGGCCGGTGGCATCGGATGGGCGGCGTAGGCCTGGCGCTGGGCATCGAAGAGCGACCGCAGCTCGTCCAGTTGTTGTTGAGACTCGTGCAGGTAGGCCACGTCGGCAGGCATCGTCAGGCACCGGATATTATTAGAGTGGGTGTTTTCTAGAGCTTATACTCTAGAAAGTCAATGGCATCCGCAACGGCTGTGGGTTTTTCCTGTGACCGATAGGTCGTAAGATGCCGATCAATTCCTTCGTCGAATTAAAGCCCAAACCATGGCCCCACGAATGAAAACCAGCGAGCGCATCGTGCAAAACAGCCTCGAGCTGTTCAACCAACAGGGTGAGCGCAGCGTCAGCACCAATCACATCGCCGCCCACATGGACATGTCCCCGGGCAACCTCTATTACCACTTCCCCAACAAGCAGGCGATCATCGCCGTGCTGTTCAGTGAATACGAGAACCTGGTAGACAGCTTCCTGCGTCCGCCCCAGGGCCGGGCGGCCACGGTGGATGACAAGCGCTTCTACCTGCAGGAGCTGCTGGCGGCCATGTGGCGCTACCGCTTCCTGCACCGGGACCTGGAGCATCTGCTCGACAGCGATCCGGACCTTGCGGCCCGCTATCGTCGGTTTTCCCAGCGCTGCCTGATCCACGGCACCGCGATCTACGAAGGTTTCGTTGCCGCTGGCATCCTGAAGATGGACCGGGTGCAGATCGAGTCTCTGACCCTCAACGCCTGGATCATCCTCACGTCCTGGGTGCGGTTCCTGTGCACCACGCGGGAAAATTTCAGCCACCTGAGTGAGCAGGCCATCAAGCGCGGCGTCTATCAGGTGCTGGTGCTGGAAGCCGGTTTCGTGACCGATCAGGCCCGCGAAGCGGTGGATGCACTGTTCAAGGAATATTACGTCCCCCTGGCCCAGACCCTGGAGGAAGGGCAGTAGGATCGATCCCCGACTTAGCCACAGGAGCTCACCATGCCCATCGCGCAACTCATCAGCCCCCAAGCCCTCGAACAGCGGCGATCACGGCCCGGGCTGGTCATCCTCGACTGTCGTTTTGCCCTGGAAGACCCGGATTACGGCCAACGCAGTTATGCCGAGGGCCACATTGCCGGGGCGTCGTTCGCGGACCTTGAGCGCGACCTGAGCGGGCCGGTGACCAAAGGCGTGACCGGGCGCCATCCGCTGCCCGAGCCCGAAGCCTTGGTCGAGCGCCTCAGGGCTTGGGGGCTCGATAACGACAGCGACGTCGTGCTGTACGACGACGGCCCCGGCGCTTATGCCGCGCGGGCCTGGTGGTTGCTGGCCTGGCTGGGCAAGCGCGATGGCGTGTCCATCCTCGACGGTGGGCTCAAGGCCTGGCATGCCGCTGGCTTGCCGTTGAGCCTGGATCCGCCGCAGCACAGTCGTGGGACTTTCACGGGGGCGCCGGATGCGAGCTTGTTGATCAATGCGCAAGCGCTGCAACAACGCCTCGGCGAATCGGCCATGACCCTGCTGGATGCCCGGGCGTTGCCGCGCTTCAAGGGCGAAGTCGAGCCGATCGACCCGGTGGCCGGGCATATCCCGGGCGCCCAGTGCGCAGCGTTCACCGACAACCTGGGCGCCGATGGACGCTTCTTGCCGGCCGCCCAGCTCAAGCAACGCTTCGCCGAAAAACTGGGCGAGCGCTCGCCCACCGAACTGGTGGCGTACTGCGGCTCCGGCGTGACGGCGTGCCATAACCTGTTCGCCTTGTGCCTGGCAGGGTATCCCTTGGGGCGGCTGTACGCCGGCTCGTGGAGTGAATGGATCAATGATCCCCAGCGGGGCGTGGCGAAGGGCGAATAGCCCAGCCCCTAACCAATGTGGGAGCGAGCTTGCTCGCGATAGCGGTGTGCCAGGCAACTTCAATGTCGCTGCCCCACCGCTATCGCGAGCAAGCTGAACTGGTCAACTAATTTTGGACACCAGTTACGGTTTCATGCTGCCAGTTTCTCCATAGCTACCGGCGACCGGTAGTCGTTGTAGCTATGGAGTCTGACGTTGTTGTAACGCATCACATAACGCTGCACATCCACGCGGGCTTCATGCTCCGAGCTGTAGCCATCTTCTGGCACCCACTCCGACTTCAGGCTCCCAAAGAAACGCTCCATCGGGGCGTTGTCCCAGCACTCACCTTTGCGACTCATGCTTTGCAGGAGTCCATGCTTGCGCATTTCATTCCTGAATTTGTGGCTGGTGTATTGGCAGCCTTGATCGGAATGAAACAGCACCTCTTTTGGGCAACCTCGCAATTGCACCGCCATTCGCAACGCTTCGCAGGTCAGCGAGGCATCGGAAATCATTGAAAACGACCAGCCCACGATCCGGCGAGCAAACAGATCCAGCACCGCCGCGAAATACATCCAGCGCTTGCCGACCTTGATGTACGTCACATCGCCACACCACACCTGGTTGATCGCCGTGACATCAAACTTGCGCTTGAGCACGTGCGGCGCCACCAACGCTTCCACGCCGGAAGATTTGTACTTGTGCCGCCGGCGCTGACGACTGGCAACACCGGCTTCGCGCATCAAGCTGCGAGCCATATGCCGCCCGACACGATGTCCCTTTGCTTGCAGCTCCTTGGAAAGGGTGCGAGACCCCGCGGATGCTCTGGACTCCTTGTGATGCTCGACCAGCACGGCTTTAAGTTTCTCCCGCTCGGGCTTCACTTTGCCTTGGCGCTGACGCCAGGCGTAAAAGCTGCTGCGGTTGACTCCAAACGCCCGACAGCAATTGTTAATGCCGTACTGCTCGTCCAGCTCATTGATCAACGAGAATGATCTTTGGAGTCCAAAAGCAGGAGAGCACTGGCCTTTTTTAGGATTTCAATGTCCAGGTCTTTTTGCCTGAGCAACGCTTTGAGCTGCTGAATTTCACGCTGATCAGCGGTAATCGCCTTGGCGCCCACCGGGGTCGAACCCAAGCGTTCCTTGCGAACCTGATCGACCCAGCGGCGAAGCGCCGTGGGCCCAATATCCAGGCTGGCGCAGACTTCGGGAACCGACTGTCCCTCGTCCAGCACCATGCTGGCCGCTTTGAGTTTGAACTCACTGGAGTAAGATTTACGCATAACCAAAACACCTCAGATTTGGGCGCCATCATAGCGCCCGATTGAAGTGTCCAAAATCATTAGGCCAGTTCAAGCTCGCTCCCACAGGGAGTTCCTGGTGAACGCTGAACCGGTGAACACCCCAAAAAAATGTGGGAGCGAGCTTGCTCGCGATGACGGTGTGCCAGGCAACTTCAATGTCGCTGTCCCGCCGCTATCGCGAGCAAGCTCGCTCCCACAGGGGATGCCTGGCGAACGCAGAACCGGTGAATACCCCAAAAAAATGTGGGAGCGAGCTTGCTCGCGATGACGGTGTGCCAGGCAATTTCAATGTCGCTGTCCCGCCGCTATCGCGAGCAAGCTCGCTCCCACAGGGGATTCTTGGTGAACGCTGAACCGGTGAACACCTCCCACAGGGGATTTGTGTTGTCTGCAAATGGTCAGCCGCGCCTCAGGCCGGCCAGCCAATCGGGAATCCGCCGCTCCAGGTAATACCCCGGGCGCCGCAGGGTTCCGTCGACAAACCCGACATGCCCGCCCCGGGCGTGCAGTTCAAGTCGGGTCGAGGTGGATAACTCGCCGGGTTCGGGCAGGCTGTGGGGAAACACAAAAGGATCGTCGGCGGCCTGGATGACCAGGGTCGGCGTGCTGATGCTCGCCATGAAATAGCGGCTGGAGGCGCGGCGGTAGTAGTCCGCCGCATCGGAGAACCCGTGCAGCGGTGCCGTCACTCGGCCGTCAAAGTCCCAGAAGGTGCGCATGTTCTCCAGCGGGCCAAGGGCCGCCAGGGTCGCCAGGCCTTCGTGGCGTCCGTCGTGTTGGAACTGGCGTTGCTTGTTGCGCACATAGGCCACCATCTGTCGCATGAAGTGCGCCTGGTAGAACTTGGAAAATCCCTGGCCGATGCGATCGGCGCACTGGTCGAGGCGAAACGGTACCGAGACCGCCACCGCCCCTTGCAACTGGCTGTCGCGGCCGGCTTCTCCCAAGTGCTTGAGCAACACATTGCCGCCCAGTGAATAACCCACCGCAAACAGTGGCGCCAAGGGCCGCCTGGCGCGCAAGTGAGTGATGGCGGCGGCCAGGTCTTCGCTGACGCCCGAGTGGTAGCTGCGGGGCAACAGGTTCGGCTCGCCCGAGCAGCCGCGCCAGTTCAAGGCCGCGCTGGCCCAGCCCTGGCGGCCGAGCGCCTGCTGCAACCCGGCCACGTAAGGCGAGTTGGAAGAGCCGGTCAGCCCGTGCAGCACCAGCACCAGTGGCACCTCGGCGCTGTGGGGGCCGTGCCAGTCGAGGTCGAGGAAATCACCGTCTTCCAGCCACAGGCGCTCGCGTTGACGCTCGATGTGGGTGGTCTGGCGCCACAAAGGGCCCCACAAGGTTTGCAGGTGCGGGTTGCCAAGGCCCGGGGCAGGGACGAAACGTTCAGATGCGGCGGACATCATTATTATTCTCGATGCACTGGTCAGCCGTTCAGCCAATGTCCTTTGGCAAACGCTGCCACAACGCGTAGTACACCCGTCCGGATTTCTGCTCGCGGTGCAAGCGCCAGTTGCCCGGCAAGCCCAGGGTGGACGGGGCAGTCTCGCTTTCAGTGTAGACCCAGGCATCCTCGGCCAGCCAGTGACGCTCCTCGAGCAAGGCGCAGACCGTCGGCAACAGGTTCTGGTTGAAAGGAGGGTCCAGGAACACCAGGTCGAAAGGCGTTGCCGGTTGGCTGTCCAGGTAGCGCAGCGCGTCGGCGGTCTGCACCTGACCGACGGTGCAACGCAGGGTGCCCAGGTGTTCCTTGAGGCTGGAGACCGCCAGGTTGCTGGCATCCAGCGCCTGGCCCATGGCGGCGCCACGGGACAGGGCCTCGAGAAACAGTGCGCCGCTGCCGGCGAACGGATCGAGCACCCGGGCGCCTGCCACGTAGGGCGCGAGCCAGTTGAACAGGGTTTCCCGCACGCGGTCCGGGGTGGGGCGCAACCCCGGGGCATCCGGGAAACTCAGGCGCCGGCTGCGCCATTCGCCGCCGATGATGCGCAACTGGTTCACACCGTTGTGCACAGGTTTCTTGCTGGAATTCGATGGGCGGGCCATTAGTGCTCCGGAACCCCGAGCGGCTGCTCGGCAGGTTTGTCAGTAGGGGGCGGCAACGGCTTTTGCGGCACGCTCGGGCCGGCGGTGACGATGACCATTTTGTCAGTGCTCAGGTGTTTGTTCAGCGCGGCCTTGACCTGCTCGACCGTCAGTTCCTGGGACTGGCGCATGAAATCTTCCAGGTAGCTGAGCGGCAAGTCATAGAACCCCATGGCGCCGAGCTGGCCGACGATGTCGGCATTGCTGGCGGTGGACAGTGGGAAGCTGCCCGCCAACTCACGCTTGGCGTCATCGAGTTCTTTCTGGGTCGGACCGTTCTTGAGGTAGTCGGCGAACACGTCCTGCACCAGTTTCAAGGTGCCCTCGCTCATCTCGGCACGGGTCTGCAGGTTGATCATGAACGGGCCGCGGGCCTGCATCGCCGTGAAGCCGGAGTACACGCCGTAGGTCAGGCCGCGTTTTTCGCGGACTTCAGTCATCAGCCGCGTGCCGAAGCCACCGCCGCCGAGGATCTGGTTGCCCAGGGACACCGCGGCATAGTCCGGATCGTCGCGGTCGATGCCCAATTGCGCGAGCATCAGGTTGGTCTGCTTGGACGGGAACTCGATGTGGCCGATGCTCGCCTTCGGTTCCACCGGTGCCGGGGTTTTCGCCAGGGCCGGGCCTTTGGGCAGCGCGGCGGCGACCTGGCTGGCAATCGCTTCGGCTTCGGCGCGGGACAAGTCCCCCACCAGTGCAATCACTGCGTTGCCGGCGGCATAGGCCTTGGCGTGGAAAGCCCGGGCCTGGGCCAGGGTGATCGGTGGGATGCTGTCGGCGGTGCCGTCGCTGGAATGGGCATAAGGATGCTCGCCGTAGAGGCGCTTCATCAGTTCCAGGCCCGCCAGTTTGCCGGGGTTCTGCTTCTGGTACTCGAAGCCGGCGAGCATCTGGTTCTTGATCCGGGCGAAGGAGTCGGCGGGGAAGGTCGGTTTGCCGACGACTTCGGCGAACAGCTTCAATGCCGGCTCACGCTTGTCGGCTGCGCTGAGACTGCGCAGGGACGCCACGGCCATGTCCCGATAGGCGCCGTTGCCGAAGTCCGCGCCGAGGCTTTCGAAGCCTTGGGCGATGGCGCTGACGTCCTTGCCGGCCACGCCTTCGTTGAGCATGGCGTTGGTCAGCAGAGCGAGGCCGGGGGCGTCGCCGTCCTGGCTGCTGCCGGCGGCGAAGGTCAGGCGCAGGTCGAACATCGGCAATTCCCGGGCTTCGACGAACAGCACCTTGGCGCCGTCAGCGGTTGTCCAGGTTTGCACGTCGAGCTGGCGCCGACTGGGGGCCTTGTCGTTCAGTTCGGCCAAGGATTGCAGCTTGTTGCCGGACTTGGCCTTGTCCAATGCCTGGCTGGCGTTGGAGTTGCTGGACGGCGACAAGTAAAAGGCCAGGGCGCCGGCCAGGGCGATCAGTACCAGGCCGATCGGCACCAGGCGCGATGATTTGCGCTCACTCATGAGCTTTCTCCTCGGGCAGGACGTGCGCAACGCTCAGGCGCGAGCGGGTGAAATACAGCTGGGCTGCCTTCTGGATGTCTTGCGGGGTCACGCTTTGCAGTTCGGCGAGTTCGGTGTCCATCAGCTTCCAGGACAAGCCGACGGTTTCCAGCTGGCCGATGGCGGTGGCCTGGCTGGTGATCGAGTCGCGCTCATACACCAGGCCGGCGATGACCTGGGCGCGCACGCGTTCCAGTTCGTCGGCGGTCGGGGCGGTGGTTTTCAACTGCTCAAGCAAGCGCCACAAACCTGCTTCTGCCTGGGCGAGGGTTTTGTTTTTCTGCGTGTTGGGCGTCGCCGACAAGGTGAACAACGAGTCGCCGCGGGTGAAGGCGTCGTAGCTCGACGAGCCGCCGGACACTAATTCTTCGCCGCGCTCCAGTTGGGTCGGGATCCGGCCGCTGTAGCCGCCGTCCAGCAGGGCCGAGATCAGCCGCAACGCGTTGACCGATGCCTTGTCCGTCGCGGTGGCGATGCTCGGCACGTTGAAGGCCAGCATCACGCTGGGCAGTTGGGTCTGCACATGCAGGGTGATCAGGCGCTCGCCGGGTTCGGCCAGTTCCAAGGGGATTTTCGCGACCGGCACCGCGCGCCGGGCAATCGGGCCGAAATAACGCTGGGCCAGGGACTTGACCTCCTCCGGCGTCACGTCGCCAACCACCACCAGGGTCGCGTTGTTCGGGGTGTACCAGGACTCGTACCAGTGACGCAGTTCCTCGACGGTCATCCGGTCCAGGTCGGCCATCCAGCCGATGGTCGGCGTGTGGTAGCCGCTGGCCGGGTAAGCCATGGCCTGGAAACGCTCGTAGGCCTTGGACATGGGCTTGTCGTCGGTGCGCATGCGGCGCTCTTCCTTGATCACCTCGATCTCGCGGCTGAATTCCTCCGGCGGCAGGCGCAGGCTGGCCATGCGGTCGGCTTCCAGTTCGAAGGCCACGCCCAGGCGGTCGCGGGCCAGCACCTGGTAGTAGGCGGTGAAGTCGTCGCTGGTGAAGGCGTTCTCTTCGGCACCGAGGTCGCGCAGGATCAGCGACGCTTCGCCGGGGCCGACTTTTTCACTGCCCTTGAACATCATGTGCTCAAGGGCGTGGGACAAACCGGTCTGGCCTGGCGTTTCGTAGCTGGAACCCACCTTGTACCAGACCTGGGACACCACCACCGGCGCACGATGGTCTTCGCGCACGACGACCTTCAGGCCGTTGTCGAGGGTGAATTCATGGGTGGGTTGTGGGTCGGCAGCCAGGGCTGAAAGAGGCAGACAAACTGTGCTGAGCAGCAGGCCTGCGGCGCGGCGGGCAAGAGCATTCATTCGTGTTTAAACCTGTTGGGTTGCCTGCTAGGTCTTAGCCTCGGCAGGCGAGGAGGTGCTAGGATACTGATCCGTTTTACTGGCGGCCACGCCTATCGGGCCTTTTATCGGCCCGGGGTTGTCTGGGTTCTGCGGAGAAACCCCGGGTTTGCTCGTTGATCCCGGCGTTTTCGCCGATGATGCCGTACCAGTCCTTCGAAAAAATCGACTTTGAGGCGTCCTGGGACGCTTCGACAAAATGTTGCGCGTGAACAAGCTGGATGAAACGCAGTCTGTTCAGCATTGAATATTTATCACCGAGGCGCCCTCGTGGCGCGTCGCTACCGTGAGATAGCCGTCCTCCATGTTTGGTTCCAACGACGACAAGAAGACCCCAGCCGCGGCTGGCGAGAAAAAAGGCCTGTTCGGATGGCTGCGCAAGAAGCCGCAGGATACCGTCGTCGAACAGCCGCAAGCGCTGCCTGAGCCCGCCGCCGAGGCAGTGGCCGAAGAGGCCGCGCCCATTGTCCTGCCGATCGCCGAGCCGGTGCTGCAACCGGTCGAGCCTGAGCCCGTTGCCGAGCCGATGGCCGAGCAGCCGCTGACCCCGCCCGCCGAACAAACGCCCTGGCTGACCTTGCCGGTGGCGGAAGAGCCCGTCGCGCTGGTCGAGGAAACGGCGCCTCATATCACCCCGCCGATTCCAGCGCCGACACAGGTTGTCGAGGCGCCAGTCGTCGAAGCTGTCATTGAACCGCCAGCCGCCGTCGTTGCCCCCGTGGTTGCGCCTGCCGCACCCGAGCCGGCACCTGCCGTGCTGGAAACCATGGCCCCCGTCGAGCCCGTCCGTAGCGCTGAGGAAAACAAGGTCGGCTTCTTCGCCCGCCTCAAGCAGGGCTTGTCCAAGACCAGCGCCAGCATCGGCGAAGGCATGGCCAGCCTGTTCCTGGGCAAGAAAGTCATCGACGACGAATTGCTCGAGGACATCGAAACCCGCCTGCTGACCGCCGATGTCGGCGTCGAGGCCACCTCGGTGATCATCCAGAGCCTGACCCAGAAGGTCGCACGCAAGCAGCTGACCGACGCCGACGCCCTGTACAAATCCCTGCAGGGCGAGCTGACCAGCCTGCTCAAGCCGGTGGAAAAGCCGCTGGTGATCGCCTCGCAGAACAAGCCGTTCGTGATCCTGGTCGTTGGCGTCAATGGTGCCGGCAAGACCACCACCATCGGCAAGCTGGCCAAGAAGCTGCAACTCGAAGGCAAGAAAGTCATGCTCGCCGCCGGCGACACCTTCCGCGCCGCCGCGGTCGAACAACTGCAAGTGTGGGGCGAGCGCAACAAGATCCCAGTGATCGCCCAGCACACCGGCGCCGACTCCGCTTCGGTGATCTTCGACGCCGTGCAGGCGGCCAAGGCCCGTGGCATCGATGTACTGATCGCCGACACGGCCGGTCGCCTGCACACCAAAGACAACCTGATGGAAGAATTGAAGAAGGTGCGCCGGGTGATCGGCAAGCTCGACGCCGACGCGCCCCACGAAGTGCTGCTGGTGCTGGACGCCGGTACCGGCCAGAACGCCATCAACCAGGCCAAGCAATTCAACCAGACCGTCGAACTGACCGGGCTGGCCCTGACCAAGCTCGACGGCACCGCCAAGGGCGGGGTGATTTTCGCCCTGGCCAAGCAGTTCGGCCTGCCTATTCGCTACATCGGCGTGGGCGAAGGCATCGACGACTTGCGCACCTTTGAGGCCGAGCCCTTTGTCCAGGCACTGTTTGCCGAACGGGAGCATTCATGATTCGTTTCGAACAGGTCGGTAAACGCTATCCGAACGGTCACGTCGGCTTGCATGAGCTGAGCTTTCGGGTCCGTCGGGGCGAGTTTCTGTTCGTCACCGGCCATTCCGGCGCCGGTAAAAGCACCTTGCTGCGCCTGTTGCTGGCGATGGAGCGGCCTTCCACCGGCAAACTGCTGCTGGCCGGCCAGGACCTGAGCACCATCAGCAATGCCCAGATCCCCTACCTGCGGCGGCAGATCGGTGTGGTGTTCCAGAATCACCAGTTGCTGTTCGACCGCACGGTGTTCAACAACGTGGCGTTGCCGTTGCAGATACTTGGCCTGTCCAAGGCCGAGATCATCAAGCGTGTGGACTCGGCCCTGGAGCGCGTAGCCCTGTCGGACAAGACAGACCTGTACCCGGGCGACCTGTCTACCGGCCAGCAACAACGCGTCGGCATCGCCCGTGCCATCGTCCATCGCCCGGCCTTGCTGCTGGCGGACGAGCCCACCGGTAACCTCGACCCGCGCCTGGCGGCGGAAATCATGGGCGTGTTCGAAGACATCAACCGCTTGGGCACCAGTGTGCTGATCGCCAGTCACGACCTGGCCCTGATCGCCCGCATGCGTCACCGCATGCTCACCTTGCAACGCGGTCGATTGATCGGTGATGGGGAGGCTGGCGCATGAGTGCTACTCGCAGCCCGAAAGTGGCCGAACGCGTGGCCCCGAAGGCCTCCGATCCGCAGCCGCAAAAGAAAAAGCGCGACGATGACGACGGCCCGGACTTCGCCACGCTGTTGCGCGCCTGGATCGAAAGCCATCGCGCCAGCCTGCTGGACAGCCTGCGGCGTCTGGGCAAGCAGCCCATCGGCAGCTTCTTTACCTGCATGGTGATGGCGGTTGCCTTGAGCCTGCCCATGGGCCTGTCATTATTGCTGAGTAATGTGGAGCGCCTGGGCGGCTCCTGGCAGCGCGCGGCGCAGATTTCCCTCTACCTGCAGATGGACGCCAGTCCCGCCGAAGGCCAGGCATTGGGTGAGCAGATCAAGGCGATGCCAGGTGTGGCCGAAGCCGAGTACATCGGCCGCGAGCAGGCGCTGGAAGAGTTCCAGCAACAGTCCGGCCTGGGCGACGCGCTCAAGGAACTGCCGGAGAACCCGCTGCCAGGTGTGGTGCTGGTGACCCCGAACGAGGTCGACAAGCCCGCCCTTGAAGCATTAAGACAAAGACTTTCCGAGTTGCCGAAGGTACAACAGGCGCAACTTGATCTAGTCTGGGTCGAGCGTCTTGCGGCGATCCTCAAGCTCGGCGACCGGTTTGTCTTCGGTCTGACGGTGCTGCTGGTTTCTGCATTACTTTTGGTGATAGGCAATACTATTCGTCTTCATATTGAAAACCGCCGCACCGAGATAGAAGTGATTAAACTCGTCGGCGGTACGGACAGTTATGTACGCAGGCCCTTCCTTTATATGGGGGCGCTGTATGGCTTCGGTGCGGGGATTCTGTCTTGGGGCGTATTGGCGTTTGGCCTGGACTGGCTGAACGATGCGGTAGTGGGGCTGGCCGGTTTGTACGGCAGTGATTTCGCGCTGGCCGGAGTGCCAGTCGCCGACGGTCTGTCGCTCTTGCTTGGCGCGGTGCTGTTGGGTTATATCGGTGCATGGATTGCGGTCGCACGCCACTTGCGTGAGCTTGCGCCAAAATAGTGTTTTTTGCGCGTATTGACCTTTCGGTTTTTGTGGGAACTTGTCTTTGGGTTCCCGGTCAATTTTCGCAGTGCTGAACTGCACGAGTTATGTGAGTCGGAGGTTTTTTCGTATGACCACTTCTTTGCAACCTGCTTATGCTCTGGTCCCGGGTGCGAACCTGGAGGCCTATGTGCACACGGTGAACAGCATTCCCTTGCTGACGCCCGAGCAGGAGCGTGAACTGGCCGAGAGTCTCTATTATGAGCAGGATCTTGAGGCGGCTCGGCAGATGGTGCTCGCCCACCTGCGTTTTGTCGTACATATCGCCCGCAGCTATTCCGGCTACGGGCTGGCCCAGGCCGACCTGATCCAGGAAGGCAACGTCGGCCTGATGAAGGCGGTCAAGCGTTTCAACCCGGAAATGGGTGTGCGCCTGGTGTCGTTCGCCGTGCACTGGATCAAGGCGGAAATCCACGAGTTCATCCTGCGCAACTGGCGCATCGTGAAAGTCGCGACCACCAAGGCCCAGCGCAAGCTGTTCTTCAACCTGCGCAGCCAGAAGAAGCGTCTGGCCTGGCTGAACAACGAAGAAGTCCACCGCGTGGCTGAAAGCCTGGGCGTAGAACCCCGGGAAGTGCGCGAGATGGAAAGCCGCCTGACCGGCCATGACATGGCCTTCGACCCGGCCGCCGAAGCGGACGACGACAGCGCTTTCCAATCGCCGGCCAACTACCTGGAAGACCACCGGTATGACCCGGCGCGTCAACTGGAAGACGCCGACTGGAGCGACAACTCCAACACCAACCTGCACGAAGCCCTGGAAGTGCTGGACGAACGCAGCCGCGACATCCTCTACCAGCGCTGGCTGGCCGAGGAAAAAGCCACGCTGCACGACCTGGCGCAGAAGTACAACGTGTCGGCCGAGCGGATTCGCCAGCTCGAGAAGAGCGCGATGAACAAGCTCAAGGTGTCGATTGCGGCTTGACCTGCGATAGCAGCCATGAAAAACGCCCCGATCAGTGATGATCGGGGCGTTTTTGTTTGTGCCGATGATTTGAATTCACCGCTGACCCTGTGGGAGCGAGCTTGCTCGCGATGAGGCCATTACATTCAACATCAATGTTGACTATCGAACCGTCATCGCGAGCAAGCTCGCTCCCACAAGGGTTTTCAGTGTCTGGGCTACTGCGCCCAAGGCGCTCGCCGCGAACGATTGAGCTCCAGCAGGTAGCTGTCGCCCCCCAGCTGGCTCATCTGCTGGCGAATCCAGCCCGCCCGCCGTAGCACATAGGGGCTCGGCCGGCTGGCGCTCCACTTCCGCGGGTTGGGCAATACCGCCGCTAGCAGGCTGGCCTGTTGCCGGGACAAGGCGTCGGCGCTGGTGCGGAAGTGATGGCGTGCTGCGGCTTCCGCCCCGAACACACCGTCATCCCACTCGACGCTGTTGAGGTACACCTCAAGGATCCGCTGCTTGGGCCAGAGCACCTCGATCAGCGCGGTGAACCAGGCCTCCAGGCCTTTGCGCAGCCAACTGCGGCCCGACCACAGGAACAGGTTCTTGGACACTTGCTGGCTGAGGGTGCTGGCGCCGCGAATCGAACCGCCACGCCCATTGTGAGCGAAGGCGGCCTGGATCGCGCCAATGTCGAAGCCCCAGTGCTCGGGGAATTTCTGATCTTCACCAGCGATCACCGCCACCTTGAGGCTGTCGGAAATCCGGTCCCAAGGCTGCCAGGTGCGTTGCAGGTCGATCGGCTCACCGCCGAACCAGGATTCAACCTTGCGCTCGATCATCAGCGCGGTGAACGGCGGCGGCACCACGCGAAACAGCAGCACCAGCACGACGCTGCCGACGGCGAACCAGAGCAGGGCTTTAAGGAATCGTCGAAACAATAAACGCAGCATAGAGATGGCTTGGCCGAACCCGTCGAGCGGGCCATTATACAGACCCTGCCCACCGAGTCTGACTGGAGTTCCCATGTTGCGTAGCTTTCTGATGCTGGCGGCTTTTTTCGGTTTCACGGGCGTGGCGCTGGGGGCATTTGCCGCCCATGGCCTGAAAAATCGCCTGAGCGCCGATTACCTGGCGATTTTCCACACCGGCGTCACCTACCAACTGGTGCACACCCTGGCGTTGCTGGGCGTTGCGTTGCTGGCCACGCACATTCCCGGACGCGTCGTCACTTGGGCCGGGATTTCGTTTGTCATCGGCATCCTGTTGTTCTCCGGCAGCCTGTACCTGTTGACCCTGACCGGCATCAGCAAGCTGGGCATCATCACCCCGTTGGGTGGCGTGGCGTTCCTGATCGGCTGGTTGTGCCTGGGGCTTGCCGCCTGGCGGCTGGGCTGACCTGCCGGTCCATTTCATGACGAATGGCTTGGGTCGCCCAGACTGATCGGGCTAGAATGCCAGCCCCTAAAAATGATGGCGGCATCCGGCATGCGCATTCAGTTGAACGGCGAACCCCTTGAACTGCCCGACGGTGAAACCGTTGCGGCCCTGCTGACCCGTCTGGAACTGGCTGGACGTCGCGTCGCGGTGGAGCTCAATCTGGATATCGTCCCGCGCAGCCAGCACGCCGAAACCACGTTGAACGACGGCGATTCGGTCGAAGTGGTCCACGCCATCGGTGGCGGCTAGTCGCCTCGGTTTCGCAGCATTTCGCAAGAACCTCACCCCAACAGAGGATTTCCCATGAGCATCGTTCGTAGCGACAAGCCCTTCGTCCTGGCCGGTCGTACCTACCAGTCGCGCTTGCTGGTAGGCACCGGCAAATACCGCGACATGGAAGAAACCCGCCTGGCCATCGAGGCCTCGGGCGCCGAGATCGTGACCGTCGCCGTGCGCCGGACCAACATCGGCCAGAACCCGGGCGAACCGAACCTGCTGGATATCCTGCCGCCGGATCGCTACACCATCCTGCCGAACACCGCCGGTTGCTTCGACGCCATCGAGGCCGTGCGCACCTGCCGCCTGGCTCGTGAACTGCTCGATGGCCACAACCTGGTGAAGCTGGAAGTGCTGGCGGACCAGAAAACCCTGTTCCCCAACGTGATCGAGACCCTCAAGGCCGCCGAAACCCTGGTCAAGGAAGGTTTCGACGTGATGGTCTACACCAGCGATGACCCGATCATTGCCCGTCAGCTGGCGGAAATCGGCTGCATCGCGGTCATGCCGCTGGCCGGCCTGATCGGCACTGGCCTGGGGATCTGCAACCCGTACAACCTGCAGATCATCCTGGAAGAAGCCAAGATCCCGGTGTTGGTGGATGCCGGTGTCGGCACCGCCTCCGACGCCACTATCGCCATGGAGCTGGGCTGCGAAGCGGTGCTGATGAACTCGGCCATCGCCCACGCCCAGCAGCCGGTCCTGATGGCCGAAGCCATGAAGCACGCCATCGTCGCCGGTCGCCTGGCGTACCTGGCCGGCCGCATGCCGAAAAAACTTTACGCCAGCGCCTCCTCGCCGCTGGATGGTCTGATCAAGTAAGAGCCATTGATGACTGAATCGAATGACACGCCGGTCCTGCCGGAAGAAGGCGAAGAGCGCCAGCACCGCCGCATCAAGAGTTTCGTGATGCGCGCCGGGCGCATGACTGAAGGCCAGCAGCGCGGCCTGGAGCAGGGCGCGCCGCTGTTTGTCCTGCCCCTGGCCGATGCACCGGTGGATTTTGACCAGGTGTTCGGCCGTTCGGCCCCGCGCTCGCTGGAAATCGGCTTCGGCATGGGCCACTCGTTGCTGGAAATGGCCGCCGCTTCGCCGGAGCAGGATTTCATCGGGGTGGAAGTTCACCGCCCCGGCGTCGGTGCGCTGCTCAACGGCGTGCTGACCCAAGGGCTGACCAACCTGCGGGTCTACGATTGCGACGCCATCGAAGTGCTCAACCGCTGCGTGGCCGACAACAGTCTCGACCGGCTGATGCTGTTCTTCCCGGATCCTTGGCACAAAAGCCGGCACCACAAGCGCCGTATCGTCCAGGCGTCGTTCGCTGAACTGGTGCGCAGCAAGTTGAAGGTCGGCGGTGTGCTGCACATGGCCACCGACTGGGAACCCTACGCCGAGTACATGCTGGAAGTGATGAGCGTCGCCCCGGGCTATCGCAACCTGGCCGAAGACGGCAAGTGCGTGCCACGCCCGGCCGAACGGCCGATCACCAAGTTCGAGCGCCGTGGCGAACGGCTGGGGCATGGGGTTTGGGATTTGAAGTTCGAGAAGGTGGCATAAGTATCACGCGATAAAAACTGTGGGAGCGAGCTTGCTCGCGATGAGGCCATGACATTCAGCATCAATGTTGCTGTCAGGCCGCCATCGCGAGCAAGCTCGCTCCCACATTGGTTTTAGGTGCCTTTGGATCAGCGCCGATCCGCCACCACGCCAATCAACACCAGCACCACCAACAACACCGGCGCCAGGCTGTAGTTGTTGAACTGGCTCAAGCCCCTGACGATCCATGGCGTGGCATAGATCAGCGCGGCACCGCTGCCGATCATGCACAGCAGGGCGATCAAGGGGACGCGCAAGGCGCCGGCGATGCTGCCCAGGCGTTGGTCGACCCAGCCCTTGATGTCGGCACCAAACAGCACCAGCAGGCAGCCTACCAATGCCAGGGAGATTTCCGACAGGTTGCTGCGGCTCCAGCGGGACACGGTGGCCAGCAGGTCGAGTACCAGATCCATTCGATTTCCTTGTGTTGATCAGCTCAGAAATGTCTGCAGCAAGTCATTGAGAAACAGCTGTCCGCGCTCGGTGGCCGCCAGACGTGTCGGTTCGACCTGCAACAACCCGCTTTGTTCGGCCTCGCGCCGGCCTTCGGCCAGGCTTTGCAGGGGCAACCCGGTGCGTTCCGGGTACAGCCGCGCGTCCACGCCTGCGGTCAGGCGCAGGGCGTTCATCAGGAACTCGAACGGCAGTTCTTCATTGGCCAGGGTTTTCTCGCCAGCCTGGAAGCTTTTGGCCGGATTGAGATAGTCCTTGGGCAGTCGGGTCTTCCAGGTGCGCACGATGCGCCCGTCCGGATGGCTGAGCTTGCCGTGGGCGCCGGCGCCGATGCCGATGAAGTCGCCGAAGCTCCAGTAGTTGAGGTTATGCCGCGCCGCCCGGCCGGGCTGGGCGTAGGCCGAGACTTCGTATTGGGCGTAGCCGTGTTCGGCCAGCAAGGCCTGCCCGGCTTCCTGGATATCCCACAGCGTGTCGTCTTCGGGCAAGGTCGGCGGCTGATTCCAGAACACCGTGTTCGGCTCCAGCGTCAGCTGGTACCAGGACAGGTGAGTTGGCTTCAAGGCAATGGCCTGGCGCAGGTCGCTCAAGGCGTCGTCGAGGGACTGGTTGGGCAGCCCATGCATCAGGTCCAGGTTGAAGTTGTCGAACCCGGCCTGGCGGGCCATGCCGGCGGCGCGTACCGCCTCGTCACCGTTATGGATCCGCCCCAGGGCTTCGAGCTTGGCCTGCTGGAAGCTCTGGATGCCGATGGACAGGCGGTTGATGCCCAAGGCCCGGTAAGCGACGAATTTTTCTTGCTCGAACGTGCCGGGGTTGGCTTCCAGGGTGATTTCGATGTCATGGGCGAAGGGTATCCGCGCCTCGACACCCTTGAGCAATCGGCCCAGGGCCTGGGCGCTGAACAGGCTTGGCGTACCGCCACCGAAGAAGATCGAGCTCAGTTCGCGACCATGAACCCCGTGCAGATCCTGATCGAGATCGGCCAGCAAAGCGTCGACGTATTCCTCCTCCGGCAGCTGTGGACTGGCGGTGTGGGAGTTGAAGTCGCAATAGGGGCATTTGCGTACACACCACGGGATGTGGATGTACAACGCCAGGGGCGGCAACACCGGCAGTGGCGCCCGGGGCGTTTGTGCACCGCCATGGATCAGCGGTGCGGGAGCGTCATCGATCATTGCAGGCCCAGGCGTTGACGCAGCAGGGCCATGGCGCGGGCGCGGTGGCTCAGTTGGTTTTTTTCCACCGGCCCCAGCTCGGCGCTGGAGCAATTGCGCTCCGGCACCCAGAACAACGGGTCGTAGCCAAAACCGTGCTCGCCGCTGGCTTGGGTGAGAATGCGCCCGTGCCACAGGCCTTCACAGAGGATCGGCAGCGGATCGTCGGCGTGGCGGACCAGGGCCAGCACACAGACAAACTGCGCGCCGCGCTCGGCTTCGGGCACGTCCTTGAGGGCATCGAGCAGCTTGGCGTTGTTCGCCGCATCACCCTTGCCGTCAGCGTAACGGGCCGAGTAAATGCCCGGTGCGCCGCCGAGGAAGTCCACGGCCAGCCCGGAATCGTCGGCGAGCGCCGGCAGGCCCGAGATGCGTGCGGCATTGCGGGCCTTGAGGATGGCGTTCTCGACGAACGACAGGCCGGTCTCTTCCGGTTCCACCTGGCTGAATTCGCCAATCGAGCGCAACTGCACCGACCCGCCGAGCATGGCCTGCAGTTCCTTGAGTTTGCCGGCGTTATGGCTGGCCAGTACGAGTTGGGTGAGGTTCATCATTCGCCGGGGAACAGTTCCTGGTTGAAGTTGATGGTGTTGATCTTGTCGCCGGTTTGCACCTTGATCTCGAAGGTGCGGGTTTCCTGTTGGTCCACTGGATACTGGGCGATGTAATAGATCGCGCCTTGTTCGGTGATCTGGCGGAAGGAGAGGGGGACTGTCTTGCTGGTCAGGTCCTTCACCGTGCCGCTGACGTCGGCGATCAATGGCTTGCCGCTTTTGATCACCGAGACATTGATCACACCTTGGTTCTTGCTGCGAATCAGCTCGGCAGCCTTGGCGATCTCCGGCGTCAGGAAGGTGGAGTTGAACGTGTTGTAGTGCACGGTGATATCACCGAACACTTCCTTGCGCTCGCCCTTGATGACGTCGGCGGCCATGGCGCCCACGCTCAGGCAAGCGGTGATGAGAAACAACGCTAGACGTTTCATGTCGTGCTCCTGGTGAGGCCGGGGCTTACACCGCGACCTGGTAATCGGCAAGGCCTGGGCTGCTGACCCGATAGATGCCTATTTCACCTAACAGATTAGGCCATAGCTTGCTGGCCCACCCGTGGCGGTGCTGCTGGTCCACGGCCAGGCGATCGATGACCTTGGCTTCGCGTTCGCGGCACAGCGCTTCGAAATCCTTGAAGGTGCAGAAGTGGATGTTCGGCGTGTTGTACCAGGTGTAGGGCAGGAAATCCGAAACCGGCATGCGCCCCTTGCTCGCCAGGTACCAGCGGCAGCGCCAGTGACCGAAGTTGGGGAAGGTGATGATGCACTGGCGCCCGACCCGCAGCATTTCGTCGAGGATCTTGTCCGGGTAGTGCACCGCTTGCAGGGCTTGGGTCATGACCACGATGTCGAAGCTGTTGCTGGCGAAGTTGCCCAGGCCCTTGTCCAGGTCCTGCTCGATGACGTTGATGCCCTTGGCGACGCATTCGGCAATGTTGTCCGGGTCGTTTTCCAGGCCGTAGCCGGTGACCTGTTTGTTGTCCCGCAGCCAGGTCAGCAGTTCGCCGTTGCCGCAGCCCAGGTCGAGCACGCGGCTGCCGGCGGGGATCCATTCCTGGATGATGTCCAGATCGGCTCTCATGGCGTCCTCACAGCGTTATACGGTTCATGTAGTTGCCGAACGCCTGCAGGTAGCGCGGGATCGGGATCAAAAAGGCGTCGTGGCCCTGGGGCGCGTCGATTTCCAGGTAGCAGACGTCCTTGCGCGCGGCCATCAGCGCGTCCACCAGCTCCCGCGAGCGCGCCGGGGAGAAGCGCCAGTCGGTGGTGAACGACATCACGCAGAACTTGGCGGTGGCATTGGCGAAAGTTTTCGCCAGGTTATCGTCGAAGTTCGCCGCCGGATCGAAGTAGTCCAGGGCCTTGGTCATCAACAGGTACGTGTTGGCGTCGAAACGCCCGGAGAATTCTTCACCCTGATAGCGCAGGTAGCTTTCGACCTGGAACTCGACGCTGTGGAAGTCGTAGTTGAGCTTTTCGCTCTTGAGGCCACGGCCGAATTTCTCGCCCATGGAGTCGTCGGACAGGTAGGTGATGTGCCCGACCATCCGCGCCAGCATCAGCCCGCGCTTGGGGATCACGCCGTGTTCCTGGAACGAACCGCCGTGGAATTCGGGGTCGGTGAGGATCGCCTGGCGCGCCACTTCGTTGAAGGCGATGTTTTGCGCCGACAGCTTGGGGGCCGAGGCGATTGCCAGGCAGTGGCGCACGCGGTCCGGGTAGGTGATGGTCCATTGCAAGGCCTGCATGCCCCCCAGGCTGCCGCCGATCACGGCGGCCCACTGGCCGATACCGAGGCGGTCGGCAAGGCGGGCCTGGCTGTGGACCCAGTCTTCCACGGTCAGCACCGGGAAATCGGCGCCGAAGGGCTTGCCGGTGTCCGGGTTGAGGCTGCTGGGGCCGGTGGAACCGTTGCAGCCGCCCAGGTTGTTCAGGCTGACCACGAAGAACTTGCTGGTGTCGATGGGCTTGCCCGGGCCGATGCAGCTGTCCCACCAGCCGGGCTTGCGGTCGTCGATGCTGTGGTAGCCGGCGGCATGGTGATGCCCCGACAAGGCGTGGCAAATCAGCACGGCATTGCTCGCCGTGGCATTGAGGGTGCCGTAGGTTTCGTAGATCAGGTCATAGGCTGGCAACGAACGGCCGCAGGCCAGGGCCAGGGGCTCGCTGAAATGCGCCGTTTGCGGCGTCACCAGACCAACGGAATCGGGGGGAAAGGCAGCTGGCATCGACCCTGCTCGCGTTGAAATGAGGCGTAAGTCTAAAGACCGCTGGGGCGGGCGGCAAGCAAAGGGCGGCGCTGATTGTTCCTTGAGTGAAAACCCTGTGCCGGATGAGTTTTTTGTGGCGAGGGAGCTTGCTCCCGCTGGGGCGCGAAGCGGCCCCTCAGGCTGATATTCCCTATACTCAGTCATGACGCGTTGCCCGGTTTGGGGCTGCTTCGCAGCCCAGCGGGAGCAAGCTCCCTCGCCACAGGGGTCAGATCAGCAGCCGCAGGATTTCCGGCATCATGGTCATCGCCGCCAGGTTGTTGATCACCAGCATGTCGATCAGCTTGAGCACCATGAACGCCAGGATCGGCGAGATATCCAGGCCACCCAGGTTCGGCAGGAGGCGGCGGAACGGCGCCAGGGCCGGCTCGCAGATCTGGTTCACCAGTTCGGCCCCCGGGTTATGGCTGCCCGGCGCGACCCACGACAGGATCACGCTGATGATCATGGCGAAGAAGAAAATCTTCAGGAACAGCGCGGTGACGCCAATGAGCGACCAGATCAGCAATTGCAGCGGGTTGCCGGTGGTGCCGTAGGTCAGCAGCAGGGTCAGGGCCATCAGCGCCAGTTGCACGAGGATCGCCAGGACCAGCGACGACATGTCCAGGCCGAACAGGCTCGGGATGATCCGGCGCAGCGGCTTGAGCAGCGGCTGGGTGGCCTTGACGATGAACTGGCACAGCGGGTTGTAGAAGTTGGCGCGCACCAGTTGCAGCACGAAACGCAGTAGCACGATCAGCAAGTACAGGCTGCCGAGGGTTTGCAGCACGTAGACCGCTGCAGTGTTCAATCCAATCATGAATGGCTCCTTATTGGCCCAGTTGTTCGGCCATTTCGGCCGAGCGGTGCGCGGCGGCGCCGAGTGCTTTTTCCACCAGGGCTTCGAAGCCCCCGGTCTGGAACGATTTGATGGCCGCTTCGGTGGTGCCGGCCGGCGAGGTTACGCGACGACGCAGCTCGGCCGCATCGACGTCGCTCGACACCGCCATGTGCGCGGCACCGAGGGCCGTCTGCAAGGTCAACTGGGCGGCGGTTTCCCGGGTCAGGCCAAGTTTTTCGCCAGCGGCGGTCATGGCTTCGATCAGCAGGAAGAAGTACGCCGGGCCGGAGCCGGAGACGGCGGTGACCGCGTCCAGTTGCTGTTCGGTGTCCAGCCACAGGGCCAGGCCGACGGCCGACAGCAGCGTTTCGGCCTGCTGGCGTTGCTCGGCGCTCACGCGTGGCGTGGCGAACAGGCCGCTGACGCCCTGGCGCAGCAGCGCCGGAGTGTTGGGCATGCAGCGGACGATCGGCTGCTCGCCGAGCCAGTTGTTCATGCTGGCGCAGGTGATGCCGGCGGCAATCGATACCACCAGTTGATGGGGCTTGAGGCTGGGGCGAAGGGCTTCGCAGACGATTTTCATCGCTTGCGGCTTGACCGCCAGCACGATGACGTCGGCACCGTCGATGGCCTGGGCATTGTCGGCGAAGGTTTCGATGCCGTGCTCGGCACTCACTCGGGCGCGGGTCTCTTCACCCGGATCGCTGGCGCGGATCAGCGAGGCGTCCAGGCCCTTGGCCCGCAGGCCGCCGATCAGGCTGGCGGCCATGTTGCCGGCGCCGATGAAGGCAATACGCGTGTTGCTCATGACAGGTCCTTATAAAGAGATGAGTCGGCCATGGTTCAGGATTGACCGTAGTCGCGGGCACCAAACAGGGCAGTACCGATGCGCACCCAGGTGGCGCCTTGGGCAATGGCCGACTCGAGGTCGTGGCTCATGCCCATGGAAAGCGTGTCCAGCGGCAGTGCCAGGCTGGCTTGCAGGCGTTGAACGGCGGCGAAGGCTGCATCCTGGGCGACACGTTCTTCGGTGGGTTCGGGAATCGCCATCAGCCCGCGCAGCTTCAGGCGCGGCAGAGCGCTGATGGCGCTGGCCAGGGCGGGCAGGTCCGCCGGGGCGCAGCCGGATTTGCTGGCTTCACCGCTGACGTTGACCTGGATACAGATGTTCAGCGGCGGCAACTCGGCCGGGCGCTGCTCGGACAGGCGCTGTGCGATTTTCAAACGATCCACGGAATGCACCCAGTCGAAGTGTTCGGCGATAGCGCGCGTCTTGTTCGATTGAATGGGGCCGATGAAGTGCCAGATCAAGGGCAGGTCGTTCAATTCGACCTGTTTGCCCAGGGCCTCTTGCAGGTAGTTCTCGCCAAAGTCCCGCAGGCCGGCGGCATAGGCTTCACGCAGGGCCTGGGCAGGCTTGGTCTTGCTCACGGCCAGCAGTTGGACACTGCCTTCGGCACGTTGGGCGGTCTGCTCCGCCGTGCGGATGCGCGAACTAACCTGAGCAATGTTGTCTGCTATCGTGGACATAAAGGAAGCGCCAGCGGTGAGGTTCGCGGCATTCTACTGGAATTGAGGAGCGCTATGGATATCACTGAACTGCTGGCGTTCAGCGCCAAACAGGGGGCGTCGGACCTGCACCTGTCCGCCGGGCTGCCGCCGATGATCCGCGTGGATGGCGATGTGCGGCGGATCAACCTGCCGGCGCTGGACCACAAGCAGGTCCATGAACTGATCTACGACATCATGAACGACCGGCAACGGGTGGATTACGAAAAGTTTCTGGAGACTGACTTTTCCTTCGACGTGCCGGGCGTCGCGCGATTCCGGGTCAACGCCTTCAATCAGAATCGCGGCGCGGGGGCGGTGTTCCGGACCATTCCGTCGAAAGTCCTGACCATGGAAGACCTGGGGATGGGCGAGGTGTTTCGCAAGGTGACCGAATCGCCGCGCGGGCTGGTGCTGGTGACCGGGCCGACCGGTTCGGGCAAGTCCACCACCCTGGCGGCCATGATCGACTACCTCAACAGTCATAAGCACCATCACATCCTCACCATCGAAGACCCTATCGAATTCGTTCACGAGCCGCGCAAATGCCTGATCAACCAGCGCGAGGTGCACCGCGACACCCAAAGTTTCTCCACGGCCCTGCGTTCAGCCCTGCGGGAGGATCCGGACGTGATCCTGGTGGGCGAGATGCGCGACCTGGAAACCATTCGCCTGGCGCTGACCGCCGCCGAAACCGGGCATCTGGTGTTCGGCACCTTGCACACCACCTCGGCGGCCAAGACCATCGACCGGGTGGTGGACGTGTTCCCGGGCGATGAAAAGTCCATGGTTCGCTCGATGTTGTCGGAGTCGTTGCAGGCGGTGATTTCCCAGGCGCTGATCAAGAAGATCGGCGGCGGCCGTATCGCGGCGCATGAAATCATGCTGGGGACCTCGGCCATCCGGAACCTGATCCGTGAAGACAAGGTGGCGCAGATGTACTCGTCCATCCAGACCGGCGGCTCGCTGGGGATGCAAACCCTGGACATGTGTTTGAAGGACTTGGTGAACAAGGGGCTGATCAGCCGCGAACATGCCCGGGAGCGGGCGCGTACGCCGGATAATTTCTGAGGCGGGGAAGCGGTCCGTAAGGCCTGATACGGTCCCTGTGGCGAGGGAGCTTGCTCCCGCTGGGCCGCGAAGCGGACCCAAAATAATTGGGCCCCCAGAGATCATTGGTCTGTTTTGGGGCGGCTGCGCCACCCAGCGGGAGCAAGCTCCCTCGCCACAGGGGGGCCGGTGAGTTCTTCAGCTCAGCGCTGAACCACGCGCAGCGCACCTGGTTCTTTCGGCAATACCCGCTTGGCCACTACGTAGTGGGTGTCCCAGTACGGCTTGTTCAAGGTGTCGATGGTCACCGACTTGCCACGGCGTGGGGCGTGGATGAAGCGGTCGTTGCCCAGGTAGATGGCCACGTGGTTGACCCGGCGGCTCTTGAGCTTGAAGAAGATCAGGTCGCCGGGCTTGAGATCCTTGCGCTCGACTTTCTCGCCATGACCGGCGGCCATGGCGTTGGACGTGCGTGGCAGGTCGAACGTGGCGTCGTTGAAAGCGTATTTCACCAACCCGCTGCAATCGAAGCCTTTACTTGGGCTGCTGCCGCCCCAACGATAGGGTGTGCCGAGTACATTCACGGCGCGGCTCAGCACGTTGCTGCTCGCTTTGGTCGCCATGGGCGGAACCAGCTTGCTGTTGGCCGTGCCCACGCGCTGGACGCTTGGCTTGTTCTTGCTCGAAGGAGCAGAAACATGGGATTTCGGGGTGTAGCCGTTGACGTTGGGAAGACGTTGCTCACGATTGGTGGCGTGGGCGGCCAGTGGCAATAATAGGCAGATGGTTAGCCATGTCTTGAAAAATGGACGCATTAGGCAAGGCTCTTAAAGGTTAGCGCGCAACTTTATAACAGCTTTTTTTGCCATTCCGAGGCCGTTTGTCGATTCGAAACCCAGCGTAAACCCTGCACAATGGCGACAATTTGGCTTGATTGTCCGACAGAACCCCCGTGACACGGGGGTTTCCCCGGTTCGTGTTGCCCAGGACCGCTTGTCGGCGAGACACAAAAAAGTCACAAAAAGTCCGAACAAATTTTTCTATCGAGGCAAAAGAGGCCATTCATGAACAGCTATCAGCAGGACGCAATCCGCGATACCCACAGCAAAGTCATTGGGTATCTGCTGTGGATTTTCGGTTTTACCGGCGCCCACCGTTTCTATTACGGCAAGCCGGTCACGGGCACGATCTGGTTCTTCACCTTCGGCCTGCTGGGCATCGGTTGGCTGATCGACCTGTTCCTGATCCCGGCCATGGACCGCGAGGCGGACCTGCGTTTCACCCCAGGGCCGATCGAGTACAGCGTGGCGTGGATTCTGCTGACGTTTCTCGGGGTGCTGGGCGTACACCGGATGTATCAGGGCAAGTGGATCAGCGGGATTATTTACCTGCTGACCGGCGGGGTGTTTTTTCTCGGGGTGCTGTATGACTTCTGGACGCTGAACGATCAGGTGTCGATTCGTAATGCGCAGAAGCGTGGGGCTTTTCAGTAAGACCGAGTCGCCTGTATCGCGAGCAAGCTCGCTCCCACATTGGATCGAGGTGTTCACACGTCATGTGTTCACCGAGGATCCCCCTGTGGGAGCGAGCTTGCTCGCGATAGGAACGGCGCGGTATCAGGCCTGGTGGGTGATCCGCCCATCCATCAGGGTATAGCGCACCACCCCCGGCAGGCTGTGACCGAGGAACGGGCAGTTGTCGCCCTTGGAGCGCCAGGCTTCACCGGCCACAGTGGACGCGGCAGGGTCGAACAGCACCAGGTCCGCCGGGGCGCCCACCGCCAGTTTCCCCGCTGGCAATTGCAGCGCCTGGGCCGGGCCGGCGCTCAGGCGGGCCAGCAAGGTCGGCAGGTCCAGCAAGCCGTCTTCCACCAGCGTCAGGGCCAGCGGCAGCAGCAGTTCGACGCTGCTGATGCCTGGCTCGGTGGCGCCGAACGGGGCCAGCTTGGCATCGCGCTCGTGGGGTTGGTGATGGCTGGAGATGGCCGAGATCACCCCGGACTTCACCGCCTCGCGCAGGCCATCGCGGTCGGCGCGGGTGCGCAGCGGCGGCTGGACGTGGTAGACGCTGTTGAAGTCGATCAGCGCCTCGTCGGTCAGGATCAACTGGTACAGCGCCACATCGGCGGTCACCGGCAAGCCGCGGGCCTGGGCCTGGGCAATCAACGCCGCGCCGCGGGCGCTGGTCAGCTGGCTGAAGTGGGCGCGCACGCCGCTTTGCTCCACCAACAGCAGGTCCCGGGCCAGGGCCACGGTCTCGGCGGTTTCCGGGATGCCCGGCAGGCCGAGGAAGCTGGCGGTCGGGCCTTCGTGGGCCAGGCCACCTTCGGCCAGGTCGTGATCCTGGGAATTGAAGATCACCGTCAGGCCGAAGGTCGCCGCGTATTCCAGGGCGCGGCACAGGGTACGGGTGTTGCGGAAACTGTTCAGGCCGTTGCCGAACGCCACGCAACCGGCGTCCCGCAGGGCGATGAGTTCGGCCAGTTGCTCGCCGTCGAGGCCTTTGCTCAGTGCGCCGATCGGGAAGACCTTGGTGTTGCCGGCTTCTCGGGCGCGGTCGAGGATCAGTTCGGCCACGGCCGAGGTGTCCAGCACCGGTTTTGTCTGCGGTGGGCAGCACAAGCTGGTCACGCCACCGGCAGCGGCGGCCCGGGTTTCGCTGACGATGCTGCCTTTGCGGCTGTAGCCCGGTTCGCGCAGGGCGACGTTCAGGTCCACCAGGCCCGGCGCGGCCACCAGGCCCTGGGCGTCGAGGATTTCAGCCGCCACGAAACCGGTGGGCGCGGCGCCCAGGGCGACGATCTTGCAGGCATCGATATGAATGTCAGTCACTTGATCCAGGCCACTGGCCGGATCGATCACGCGTGCGCCGAGAATGCTGAGCTTCACTGGGCGTTCTCCTGGTCGAATTGGCGCTGGGCCGTTTGCCCGCTCATGGCCATGGACAGCACGGCCATGCGGATGGCGATGCCGTAGGTCACCTGGTTGAGGATCACCGAGTGCGGGCCGTCGGCCACCGCCGACTCGATCTCCACGCCGCGGTTGATCGGCCCCGGGTGCATGACGATGGCATCCGGCTTGGCCCCGGCCAGGCGGGCGGTGGTCAGGCCGAACAGGCGGTAGAACTCGCCTTCGCTGGGCAGCAGGCCGCCGGTCATGCGCTCGCGTTGCAGGCGCAGCATGATCACCACGTCCACATCCTTGAGGCCTTCGGTCATGTCGGTGTAGACCTTCACGCCGTATTGCTCGACGCCGATGGGCAGCAGGGTTTTCGGCGCGATCACGCGGATGTCCGGGCAGCCGAGGGTCTTGAGGGCCAGCATGTTCGAGCGGGCGACCCGCGAGTGCAGGATGTCGCCGACGATGGCCACCGACAGGTTCTCGAAGCTGCCCTTGTGCCGACGGATGGTCAGCATGTCGAGCATGCCCTGGGTCGGGTGGGCGTGACGGCCGTCGCCGCCGTTGATGATCGCCACTTGCGGGCACACGTGTTCGGCAATGAAATGCGCTGCGCCGGAGTCGCCGTGGCGCACGACGAACATGTCGGCGGCCATGGCTTCGAGGTTGCGCAAGGTGTCGAGCAGGGTTTCGCCCTTGCTCGCCGAGGACGTGGACACGTTCAAGGTAATCACGTCCGCCGACAGGCGCTGGGCCGCCAGTTCGAAGGTGGTGCGGGTGCGGGTGGAGTTTTCGAAGAACACGTTGCACACGGTCTTGCCGCGCAGCAACGGGACTTTCTTCACTGCCCGGGCACCGACCTCGAGGAAGGAGTCGGCAGTGTCGAGGATTTCCGTCAACAACTCGCGGCGCAGGCCGTCGAGGGACAGGAAGTGCCGCAGCTGGCCCTGATCGTTGAGCTGCAGCGGGCGCTTGGTTTCGAGAGGCGTCATCGCGATGGACTCTTACAAGGGCAGTTAAAGGGCAAGGTCTTGCAGTTCGAGTTGCAGCGGCGACGGCCCGGAGAGCTTGACCCGCTCATGGGCGGCCAGCGTCAGCGTCGCGCCGACCACGTTCGGCCGGATCGGCAGCTCGGCGGCGTCCAGGTCCAGCAGGCACACCAGCGTCACGCTGGCCGGGCGACCGTAGTCGAACAGTTCGTTCATGGCAGCGCGGATGGTCCGGCCGCTCATCAGCACGTCGTCGATCAGCACCAGGTGCTGGCCTTCGATCTCGAACGGCAGCGCCGAGGGGCGCACTTGCGGGTGCAGGCCGTTCTGGCTGAAGTCGTCGCGGTAGAAGGACACATCCAGGGTGCCCAGCGGCGATTGGCTGCCCAGTGCTTCGAGCAAGGCCTGGGCGACCCAGACGCCACCGGTGCGAATGCCGATGTAGCGCGGTTCGCTGATGCCGCGGTGTTCCAGGTGTGCCGTGAGACGAATCGCCATCTGGCTGATCAGTTCGGCAGGATTGGGCAGGCTCATGCTGGCTCCTTCAGGTTCCCGGGCCGGTGGTGAGTGGCGCGGCTTATCGCTAAAAGAAAGCGCCTTGGCGGCGCTTTGTAAAAAATCAGGTTTCGAACAGGGCGGCGTTGGCGTCGAGCCAGCCTTGCAGCAGCAGGGCGGCAGCGATGGCGTCCACCGGGTTGTCGCGGTAGCTGCCTTTCTGCCCGCCGCGCACCAGGCGCTCGCCCTTGGCCTCGAAGGTGGTCAGGCGCTCGTCATGGGTATAGAAGGGCAGGTTGTAGCGGCCATTGAGCCGGCGGGCGAACTTTTCGGCGCGCAGGCACATGTCGCTGGGCGTGCCGTCCATGTTCAGCGGCAGGCCGACCACCACGGCATCGGGTTTCCATTCCTTGATCAGCGCTTCGACCTGGTTCCAGTCCGGAACACCGTTCTGCGCCTTCAAGGTGCACAACTCGCGGGCCTGGCCGGTAATGACCTGGCCGACCGCTACGCCGATCTGTTTGGTGCCGTAATCGAAGCCCAGCAGCAAGCGCAGGGCCATCAGGCGTGTCCTGCCTGGCTGGTGAGCAGGCTGAGGTTGACCCCCAACCGGCTGGCCGCCGCTTCCAGGCGCAGTTCGCTGCTGGTATTGAACAGGATGTCGGCGTCGAACGGGCAGGTCAGCCAGGCGTTGTCGGCCAGCTCGGCTTCCAGTTGCCCGGGTTCCCAGCCGGCATAGCCGAGGGCGATCAGGCTTTTCTGCGGGCCGACGCCATCGGCGATGGCGAACAATACGTCCTGGGAGGTGGACAGCGACAAGCCGTCCAGGTCCACCGTGGCCTGGTATTTGGGGCCCGACGGATGGAGCACGAAACCGCGGTCGGTCTGCACCGGGCCACCGATGAAAATCGGCACGTGCTGGCACAAAAGTGGCGGTTCGATCTCGGGCCGCAGTTGCTCAAGAATGTCCGCCAGGTTCAGCTCCTGCGGGCGATTGATCACCAGCCCCATGGCCCCATTGGCCGTGTGCTCGACGATGTAGGTCAAGGTATGGGCAAAGTTCGGATCGGCCATGTGCGGCATGGCAATCAGGAAGTGATGCTTGAGGTAGGTGGGGCTGACGTTTTTCATAGGCGCTAGTGTGGCGGCGCAGGGCCGAACTGACAAGCCGGGAAATGCCTGAGACTGTCACCAATCCCCTGTGGGAGCGAGCTTGCTCGCGATAGCAATTGATCATTCAACACAGAGGTCGACTGACCATCTGCTATCGCGAGCAAGCTCGCTCCCACAAGGGGATTGGGTGGTTATCAGTTACTGGACAGCCGGTCGCCGCGGGCGAATTTCCAGGTGCGGATGATTTCCAGCCGGTCGATGTCCGACAGGTCCCCGGTAAACGGCGCGAACGGTGCGGCCAGACGGACGATCCGCTGGGCGGCCTGGTCCAGCAGCGGCTGGCCGGAGGATTCGAGCACCAGCACTTCATACAACGAACCGTCCCGATTGATCGAGACCATTAGCCGCAGGTTGCCGTAGATCTGCTTGCGCCGTGCTTCGTCAGGGTAGTTGAGGTTGCCGATGCGCTCGACCTTCTTGCGCCACTCGTCCTTGTACCAGGCACCCTTGTCGCGCATGGTCGAAGCGGCGCTCAGGCGGTGGATGCGCGGGCGCTTTGCGTAGAGCTGTTGCTCCTGGGCCAGTTCGGCTTCCAGGCTGGCGATGTCGCTGGACAGCTGGGAGCTGTCGAAGGTGGGCACGGGGGCCTGGGGCTTGGGATCAGGCTTGACCTCTTCCTTGACCGGGGCTTTCTTCGGCTTCGGCGCCACGGTGGTCACGGCCGCCTTGGGCGCTGTCTCCTGCACTTCGGGCTTGGCCGCTGGCGGCGGGGTGACTTTCTGCACCGTGTTGTCCTGGAAGGGCGCGATCTCGGTAGTCTTGGGGATCGCCTTTTTTTCCAGGGTGCCGCTGCCTTGCTGGTTTTCCTGGGCGAGGAAGTCGGCCTTCTTGGGCTTGGTCTCGCTCTTGAAGGTGGCCAGGGTGATTTCCAGGGTCTGGCTGATCTGTTTCGGCTCGACCGTGGCAAACCCGACGCCCAGCAGCAAGGCCAGGTGGATCAACGCCGCCAGGAACAGGGTAAAACCGAGGCGATCGGCCGGGCGCACGCCACGATGGGCGAGCTCTAGGGGCAGATCGGACGGGAGTGTCATGACAAGGAAACCAACATCGCGTTTTTTTCAGGCCGGGCATGATAACGCAATGTGGGTTTCCTTCAGCAGATCTGGATCAACGAGCCTTGAGCTTCTGATCGATGGCATCCATCAGCATGCCGCCGATGTCGGTGCCGAAGGCGTTATCGATCTCGCGGATGCAGGTCGGGCTGGTGACGTTGATTTCCGTCAGGTGCTCGCCGATCACGTCCAGGCCCACGAACAACAGGCCTTTTTCCCGCAGGGTCGGGCCGACCTGGGCAGCGATCCAGCGGTCCTTCTCGGTCAACGGACGGGCTTCGCCACGACCGCCGGCCGCCAGGTTGCCACGGGTTTCACCGGCGGCCGGGATACGCGCCAGGCAATAATCCACCGGTTCGCCGTCGATCATCAGGATGCGCTTGTCGCCGTCGACGATGGCCGGCAAGTAACCCTGGATCATGATCTGCTGCTTGCCGTGCAGCGTCAGGGTTTCCAGGATCACCGACAGGTTGGGGTGGCCGGCAGTGTGCCGGAAGATCGAGGAACCGCCCATGCCGTCCAGGGGCTTGAGGATCACGTCGCCGTGATGGTCGGCAAATTCGCGCAATACGTCCGGGCGACGGCTGACGATGGTCGGCGGCGTGCACTGCGGGAACAGCGTGGCGAACAGCTTTTCGTTGCAGTCGCGCAGGCTCTGGGGCTTGTTGACCACCAGCACGCCGGCGTTTTCCGCTTGTTCCAGCAGGTAGGTGGAGTACACGAACTCCATGTCGAACGGCGGATCCTTGCGCATCAGGATCACGTCCAGGTCGCTGAGCAGCGCATCGCGCTCGTCGCCCAGCTCGAACCATTTTTCAGGGTTGGCGAAGACGTTCAGCGGCTTCATCCGCGCCCGTGCCTGGCCTTCGGCCTGGTAGAGGTCGCGCTGCTCCATGTAGAACAGCTCCCAGCCGCGCTTCTGAGCGGCCAGCAGCATGGCCAGCGAGCTATCCTTTTTATAGGAAATGCTGGCGATAGGGTCCATGACAATGCCGACGCGTACGCTCATGGCTTGGTTCCTCGAAATATGATGGGCACATAATGGCGTGAAAAAGTGGCGTCAGAGTGGCGCCCGGAAGATTGGCGGTCAAGGAAAAACCACCGCGCCCAGCGGCCGATAGATCGGCGATGGAGACTGTGCTAAAAAGGCTGCCATGTGACGTGCGGGCCTTGAACATCAAGGGTTTGCGCTGTCGTTCACTCTCAGGCGTTAAAAACCGGTCCGCAGCGGCAATGGCAGAGCACTCTACGCAACAGCAACCCAGCGCCTTGAAGGTCATGGTCATCGACGACTCGAAGACCATCCGCCGCACCGCCGAAACCTTGCTGCGCAACGTGGGCTGCGAGGTGATCACGGCGATCGACGGTTTCGATGCCCTGGCCAAGATCGCCGACCATCATCCGGGCATCATCTTCGTCGACATCATGATGCCGCGCCTCGATGGCTACCAGACCTGTGCCCTGATCAAGAACAACAGCGCGTTCAAGGCCACGCCGGTGATCATGCTGTCGTCCCGGGATGGGTTGTTCGACAAGGCCAAGGGGCGCATCGTCGGTTCCGATCAGTTTTTGACCAAGCCGTTCAGCAAGGAAGAACTGCTGGGGGCGATACAGGCCCATGTCCCGGGCTTTGCCGCTGTCCAGCCGCACCAGGCACATTAATGACACTCGGCCAACGGGCCTGGGGTCAACAAGAAAATGGGGAACACCATGGCACGAGTTCTGATCGTCGATGATTCGCCGACTGAAATGTACAAACTGACCGGCATGCTGGAAAAGCACGGCCATCAGGTCCTGAAGGCCGAGAATGGCGCCGATGGCGTGGCGCTGGCCCGCCAGGAAAAACCCGATGCGGTGCTGATGGACATCGTCATGCCCGGCCTCAATGGTTTCCAGGCCACGCGCCAGTTGACCAAGGACCCGGACACCGGCCATATCCCGGTGATCATCATCACCACCAAGGATCAGGACACCGACAAGGTCTGGGGTACGCGCCAGGGGGCGAAGGACTACCTGACCAAGCCGGTGGACGAAGAAACCCTGATCGCGACCCTGAACAAAGTGCTGGCGGGTTGACGGCGCGGCCATGAGCCAATCCCTGACGGCCTTCGAACTGCTGCTGCAGATCGACCGGCGTTGCCGGCTGCTGGGGGCGGACCTGCCCTCCCAGCCGACCCATCGTGCCGGCTGGAGCGGCATCGGCTTTCGTCTGGGCGAGCACTGGTACGTGGCGCCGATGGGCGAAGTCAGCGAAGTGCTGCACGAGCCTCGTCACACGCATTTGCCCGGGGTCAAGCCGTGGGTGCGTGGCGTGGCTAACCTGCGCGGGCGCTTGTTGCCGTTGATGGATTTGTGCGGGTTCTTCGGCCATGAGTTGTCCACCGTGCGCAAGCAGCGGCGAGTGCTGGTGGTGGACCACGACGAGGTGTTCGCCGGGTTGCTGGTGGACGAGGTCCTCGGGCTGCAGCACTTTGCCCAGGACAGTCTGGAACCGATGCTGGTGGACGACCACGACGGCCCGGAAGCGGCCTTCGTCAAGGGCCGGTTCGGCGGCGAGCGCGAGTGGCAGGTGTTCAGCCCGTTTGCCCTGGCGCGGTCGCCGGGGTTCATGGATGTGGCGATTTGACGAGAAGCAGCGCAGGCCCCTTGTGGGAGCGAGCTTGCTCGCGATTGCGGTGGGTCAGCCAGAGCAATGCTGACTGATCCAAGGCTATCGCGAGCAAGCTCGCTCCCACATGGGGACCACGGTGAGTGAGTTGGACTGGGTAGCACAGGCGAGAACCGATGATCAAAGCAAAAACAGGCAAGCCACTGGAAGCGTCGCGCAGTCGTTCGCAGATCATCGTGCTGTTCGTCGCGCTGATCGTCTTCATCGTGCTGCTGTTCGCCAACTTCGCTTACCTCAACACCCAGTCCACCTACGACAAACAGTACATCGGCCATGCCGGTGAGCTGCGGGTGCTGTCCCAGCGCATCGCCAAGAACGCCACCGAGGCCGCCGCCGGCAAGCCTGCGGCGTTCAAGCTGCTGAGCGATGCGCGCAATGACTTCGCCCAGCGCTGGGGCTACCTGAAACAGGGCGACCCGGTGACCGGCCTGCCGCCTGCGCCCGCCACCCTGCGCCCGCAGATGCGCGCCGTACAGCTGGATTGGGAGCGCCTGCTCAAGAACACCGATGCCATCCTCTCCAGCGAACAGACCGTGTTGTCGCTGCACCAGGTGGCGGCCACCCTGGCCGAAACCGTGCCGCAGTTGCAGGTCGAGTACGAAAAAGTCGTCGAAATCCTGCTGCAACGCGGCGCCCCCGCCACCCAGGTGGCCATGGCCCAGCGCCAGTCCCTGCTGGCCGAGCGGATTCTCGGCGCGGTGAATACCGTGCTGGCAGGGGACGAAAACGCCAGCCAGGCCGCCGATACCTTCGGTCGCGACGCGGCGCGTTTTGGCCAGGTGCTCAATGGCATGTTGCAAGGTGACCCGGCCCTGAAAATCTCCCAGGTCCAGGACCGCGATGCCCGGGCGCGGCTGAGCGAAATCAGCGAGCTGTTCGAGTTCGTCTCCGGCTCGGTGGATGAAATCCTCGAGACCTCGCCGGAGCTGTTCAAGGTCCGCGAATCGGCCGGCAATATCTTCAACCTGTCGCAGACCTTGCTCGACGAGGCTTCGCACCTGGCCACGGCCTTCGAGAACCTGGCCGGCGGGCGTTCCGTCAATACCATCGGCGGTTATGTGCTGGGCCTGCTGGCGCTGATGTCGATCATCCTGATCGGGCTGGTGATGGTCCGCGAGACCAACCGCCAGTTGCACGAAACCGCGGAAAAGAACGAGCGCAACCAGAACGCGATCATGCGGCTGCTGGATGAAATCGAGGACCTGGCCGACGGCGACCTGACCGTCACGGCCTCGGTCACCGAGGATTTCACCGGCACCATCGCCGATTCCATCAACTACTCGGTGGACCAACTGCGCGATCTGGTGGCGACCATCAACCTCACCGCCGGCCAGGTCGCCGCCGCCGTGCAGGAAACCCAGGCCACGGCGATGCACCTGGCCCAGGCGTCCGAGCACCAGGCCCAGCAAATTTCCGAAGCTTCGACTTCAATTAATGAAATGGCCCAGTCCATCGACCAGGTGTCGGCCAATGCCGCCGAATCGTCGGCGGTGGCCGAACGTTCGGTGGAGATTGCCAACAAGGGTAACGAGGTGGTGCACAACACCATTCATGGCATGGACAACATTCGCGAGCAGATCCAGGACACCGCCAAGCGCATCAAGCGCCTGGGCGAGTCATCCCAGGAAATTGGCGACATTGTCAGCCTGATCGACGACATCGCCGACCAGACCAACATTCTGGCCCTCAACGCCGCCATCCAGGCGTCCATGGCCGGTGATGCCGGGCGCGGGTTCGCGGTGGTGGCCGATGAAGTGCAACGCCTGGCCGAGCGTTCTTCGGCGGCGACCCGGCAAATCGAAACCCTGGTGCGGGCGATCCAGGCCGACACCAACGAAGCGGTGATTTCCATGGAGCAGACCACCACCGAAGTGGTGCGCGGTGCGCGACTGGCCCAGGACGCCGGCGTCGCCCTGGAAGAGATCGAAGGTGTGTCCAAGACCCTGGCGGCGCTGATCCAGAGCATCTCCAACGCGGCGCAGCAACAGACCACCTCGGCGGGGCAGATTTCCTTGACCATGAACGTGATCCAGCAGATCACCACGCAGACTTCGTCGGGCTCCACCGCCACCGCCGAAAGCATCGGCAACCTGGCGAAAATGGCCAGCCAGCTGCGCCGTTCGGTGTCGGGGTTTACCTTGCCGGCGGCGGCAGCGGCTGGCGATGAGGAAAAAGGGTGACTGACCTGCTGGGAGGGGATGTACCTGTGGCAAGGGCGCTTTTGTGGCGAGGGAGCTTGCTCCCGCTGGGTGGCGCAGCCGCCCCAAATATTTTGTGAGCGCTGCGCACTCAAGCGGGAGCAAGCTCCCTCGCCACGGGGTTCTGGGCCGTACCACAGGTATACGACTGTTGATTTGGAGTGGTTATGGGTGATCGGCACGACTACGTGGCCCTGGAATGGGTCAAGGGCGAGATTGCCGAAACGCTGAAGCAGGCTCATCTGGCCCTCAACCGCCTGGTGGACGATCCCCAGGCGTCGGATGCCCTCGGGCAATGCCTGGCCTGCATTCATCAGGTCCACGGCGGCCTGCAGATGGTCGAGTTCTACGGTGCGGCGTTGCTGGCCGAGGAGATGGAGCAGCTGTGCGCCGCCCTGCAGGACAACCGCGTCACCCATCGCGATGAAGCCATCAGTCTGTTGAGCCAGGCCCTGGGGCAGTTGCCGATCTACCTGGACCGCATACAAGGCGCCCGCCGCGATCTGCCACTGGTGGTGTTGCCCTTGATCAACGACCTGCGCAGTGCCCGGGGCGAGAGCCTGTTGTCGGAAACCAGCCTGTTCAGTCCCGAACTGCCCGATATTGCGCCGCTCAGCGACGAGGCCTTGCAGCGCCTCGAACCCGCTGACCTGCCGAACACCTTGCGCAAATGGCGCCAGACCCTGCAAATGGCCCTGGTGGGCCTGCTGCGCGAGCAGGATGACGCGACCCACCTCGGTTACCTGGCCAAGGTTTTCCAGCGCCTGGAAACGTTGTGTGCCGGGGCGCCGCTCAATGCCTTATGGCAAGTGGCCTCAGCGCTGGTCGAAGGCATGCGTGACGGGTGCATCGCCAACAGCCCGGCGCTGCGCAGCCTGTTCAAGGAAGCCGACAAGGAGCTCAAGCGGCTGCTGGACCAAGGCATGCCCGGCATCAATCAGCCGGCACCGCCCCACCTGCTCAAGAGCTTGTTGTTCTATATTGCCAAGGCCGAACATCCCAGCGGGCAGATGCAGATCATGAAAGAACGCTACTCACTGGACGACGCGCTGCCCGACAGCGCCATGGTCGACGAAGAGCGCGCGCGCCTGGCCGGGCCCGACCGCGATGCCATGCGCTCGGTGCTCGCCGCGCTGTGCGAGGAGTTGGTACGGGTCAAGGAGCGCCTGGACCTGTTCGTGCGCAGCGATCGCCAGCACGCCTCGGAACTGGACAGCCTGCTGGCGCCGTTGCGGCAGATCGCCGACACCTTGGCGGTGCTGGGTTTCGGCCAGCCGCGCAAGGTCATCATCGATCAGTTGGCGGTGGTGCTGAGCCTCGCCCAGGGCCAACGCGAGCCGGATGACGCGACCCTCATGGACGTTGCCGGGGCCTTGCTCTATGTCGAGGCGACCCTGGCCGGCATGGTCGGCACCGTCGAGCCCGAGAGCCGCGAAGACACGCACCTGCCCACCACCGACCTGACCCAGATCCACCAGATCGTCATCAAGGAAACCCACACCTGCCTGCAACAGGCCAAGGATATGATCGTCGACTACATCGACGCGGACTGGAACAGCGAGCAGCTGCAACCGTTGCCAGCGCTGCTGACCCAGGTGCGCGGTGCGCTGGCGATGATCCCCCTGAGCCGTGCCGCCAGCCTGGTGGAGTCCTGCAATGCGTTCATCCGCGACCATCTGTTGCTGGAGCAGGCCCAGCCGGGCTGGGAAGAACTCGACCATTTGGCCGACGTCATCACCGGTCTCGAATACTACCTGGAGCGCTTGAGCGAGGACCCGGAAACCCCTGGCGAGCCCTTGCTCGATGGGGTCGAACGGAGCCTGGCCGCGCTCGGTTATTACCCTGATGAAGCGCGGGTGCCGGTGCTTGACGATGTGTTGAGTCCCAACGAAGCCCAGGTCATGCAGGACTTGCAGGAACTGGATGACCCGCAGACGGTGCAGTCCTTGGCACAGGTGCTGGCCAGCCCGGTGTCGGCGGTCAATCCGCCGGCCAGGAGCACCCCAGGCAGCCTGTTGCCTCCACCACTGGACGAGAGCCCGGTGGACGACGAGTTGCGTGAGGTCTTCCTCGAGGAAACCGCCGAGGTGCTCGACGTTCTGCGTGAATACTTGCCGCGCTGGAGTGCGCATCCCGACGACCACGGCGCCTTGAGCGAACTGCGCCGGGCCTTCCACACCCTCAAGGGCAGTGGTCGGATGGTGCGGGCGCTGGTGCTGGGTGAACTGGCCTGGGCTGTGGAAAACCTGCTCAACCGGGTGCTGGAGCGCAGCGTCGAACCGCAGGTGTCGGTCCGCCAGTTGATCGAAGACACGGTGCAGTTGTTGCCGGACCTGGTGGCCGATTTCGCGGCCAATCGGCAACGCCAGCGCGATGACGTCGACCGTCTGGCCGCCCGCGCCCATGCCCTGGCCAAGGGCGGCGATGAAGACGACGAAGACGACGAGCAGGACGTGGCCGCTCTCGATCCGCTGTTGTTGAAGATCTTCGACAACGAAGCCCAGGGCCACCTCGCCAGCCTCAATCGTTTTCTCGACCAGGCGGCCGACCACCTGCCGTTGCAGGCCAGCGATGAATTGCAGCGGGCCTTGCACACCCTCAAGGGCAGCGCTTCGATGGCCGGCGTCCTGCCCATCGCCGAGTTGGCCGGTGCGATGGATGAGCTGGCCCGGGAGTACCGGGCGCACCTGATTGCCCTCGACCTGGATGAGGTGGAATTGCTGCTGGAGGCCGAAGGGTTGTTGCGCCGCGGCCTGCGCCAGTTGCACAGCGAGCCGCTGGCGCCGATCCCCGACGCCGAGGACCTGATCCAGCGTGCCCAGGCCCTGCTGGCCGAGCGTCTGCACGCCGCCAACAGTGCGCCGGACAAAGCACTACGGACCAAGCGCGATCCACAACTGATCAACAACTTCCTCGCCCAGGGCATGGACATCCTGCTGGACGCCGAAAGCCTCTTGCAGCGCTGGCAGCAGCACCCCGGTGAAGGCCAGGAACTGAGTGCGCTGCTGGATGAGCTGACAACCCTCGGCGAAGGCGCGCACCTGGCCGATCTGCACCCAGTGGACGAACTTTGCGAAGCCTTGCTGGACCTCTACGGCGCGGTGGAAGAAAGCAGCCTGGCGGTCAGCGATGAATTTTTCCGGCAGGCGCAGCTCGCCCATGAAGCGCTGATCGACATGCTCGATCAGCTGGCGGCCGGGCAGCATGTGCGTGCGCAGCCGGAGCGAGTAGCGGCCCTGCGTCGCCTGCTTCAGGAGAGCCTCGACCCGTCGGCCACTGGCCTGATCCGCAGCGACGGCAGCCGCACGCTGAGTATCCGCGAACTGGGCCACGCGACGGCGGAAATGGAACGCGACGCGCCCGCCGAGACCTCGGTGGAAGATGACCTCGCGTCGATTTTCCTCGAAGAGGCCCAGGACATCCTCGAAAGTGCCGCCCAGGCCTTGCAACGCTGGTTGGCCGATCCGGATAACGGTGCGCCGCTGTCCTCGCTGCAACGTGACTTGCACACCCTCAAGGGCGGCGCGCGGATGGCCGACATCCGGCCGGTGAGCGACCTGGCCCAGGAGCTCGAAAACCTTTACGAAGGGCTGGTGGACCGGCGCTACAGCTACAGCGAGGAACTGGCGCAACTGCTCGTCAGCAGCCACGAACGCCTCGACCTGTTGCTCGGACAGTTGCAACAGGGCCAACCGTTGGGCGATCCCGTTGCGCTGATCGACTCTATCCGAAGGTTCCGCCAGGACAAGCCGAACGCCATCGAGACGAGCGCAGCGGCCCAGGCCGACGGTGCCGGCCATGATCCCGAGTTGCTGGAAATCTTCCTTGAAGAAGGCTTCGACATCCTCGACAGCTCAGGCGCGGCGCTGCTGCGCTGGCAGGAAGAACCGTCGAATCGCCAGGCCGTGGAAACCCTGCTGCGGGATTTGCACACCCTCAAGGGCGGTGCGCGGATGGTGGAAATCGTCCCTATCGGCGACCTGGCCCACGAGCTGGAAAACCTCTACGAAGGCCTGTCGGCGGGCCTGCTCCAGCCGACCCCGGCGCTGTTCGCCTTGCTGCAAAGCAGTCATGACCGACTGGCGCAGATGCTCGATGCGGTGCGCGCCGGCCATCCGTGCCCGCTGGCCGATCGGCTGATCGCGCAGATCCAGGCGGTGAATCATCCCCAGGCAAGTGCGGTGGCCCAGGCTGCCCCGGCGCCGGAGCCGATCACGCCCCCCATCGCAAGTCCGCCCGCAGCGCCCGCCAGACAAGACCCCAGTGCAGCGGGCGACGGTGCGGACATGGTCAAGGTCTCCGCCGAGCTGCTCGACGACCTGGTGAACCTGGCGGGGGAAACCTCGATTTTCCGTGGGCGCATCGAACAGCAGGTCAACGACGCACGCGTGGCCCTGGGCGAAATGGAAACCACCATCGAGCGCATGCGCGACCAATTGCGGCGCCTGGATACCGAAACCCAGGGGCGGATTCTCAGTCGTCAACAGGTGGAGGCCGAGCGCCTGGGCTACGAAGAGTTCGACCCGCTGGAGATGGATCGGCATTCCCAGTTGCAGCAGCTGTCCCGGGCGCTGTTCGAGTCTGCCTCGGACTTGCTCGAACTCAAGGAAACCCTGGATCGCAGTAATCATGATGCCGAGCTTCTGCTGCAACAGCAGGGGCGGATCAACACCGAGCTCCAGGAAGGCCTGATGCGCACGCGCATGGTGCCGTTCGAGCGCATGCTGCCGCGGCTCAAGCGCATCGTCCGGCAAGTGGCGCAGGAACTGGGCAAGGACGTGGAGTTCGTGGTGGGCAATGCCGACGGCGAGATGGACCGTAACGTCCTGGAGCGTATGGCCGCGCCCCTGGAACACATGCTGCGCAACGCCGTCGACCACGGCCTGGAACCGGCCGACGTGCGCCTCGCCGCTGGCAAGCCGGCGCGAGGGCGCATCAGCCTCGACCTGTCGCGGGAAGGCGGCGACATCATTTTCGACATCCGCGACGACGGTGCCGGCGTGCCGCTGGAGGCGGTGCGGACCAAGGCGATCAAGCGGGGCCTGCTGACGCCGGACAGCGATATCAGCGACCGCGACGTGCTGCAGTTCATCCTGCAACCGGGGTTTTCCACGGCGGAAAAAATCACCCAGATCTCCGGGCGTGGCGTGGGCATGGACGTGGTCCACGAAGAGGTGCGGCAGTTGGGCGGCAGCATGACCATCGATTCCACGCCGGGGCAGGGCGTGCATTTCCGCATTCGCCTGCCGTTTACCGTGGCGGTGAACCGGGCGTTGATGGTGCATTGTCACGAAGACCAGTACGCGATCCCGCTGAACGCCATCGAAAGCATTGTCCGGGTGTTGCCGGCCGAACTGGACGGCCATTACCAACTCGACCCGCCGACCTATACCTACGCCGGGCAACGCTATGAACTGTGCTACCTGGGCGAGCTGCTGAAAACCGGCGCCCGGCCGAAGCTGCTGGGCCAGAGCCAGCCGTTGCCGGTGCTGCTGGTGCAGTGCAACGAGCGGCACGTGGCCGTGCAGGTGGACGCTATCGCCGGGACCCGGGAGATCGTGGTCAAGAGCCTTGGCCCGCAGTTCTCGGCGGTGCAGGGCCTGTCCGGGGCGACGATCCTGGGGGATGGCCGGGTGGTGTTGATTCTCGACCTGCTGGCGCCGATCCGCGCCTTGCCCCACCAGGTCCCGCGCCGCCAGGTGCCGGCGGAAGGCGAGGGCGAACCGCAACGGCCACTGCTGGTGCTGGTGGTGGACGACTCGGTGACGGTGCGCAAGGTCACCAGCCGCCTGCTGGAGCGCCATGGCATGCACGTCCTGACCGCCAAGGACGGCGTGGACGCCATGGCGCTGCTGTCCGAGCACGCGCCTGACCTGATGCTGCTGGACATCGAGATGCCGCGCATGGACGGCTTCGAAGTGGCCACGCAAGTGCGCAACGACCCACGCCTGGCGCACCTGCCGATTATCATGATCACCTCCCGCACGGGCCAGAAACACCGCGACCGCGCCATGGCCATCGGTGTCAACGACTACCTGGGCAAGCCGTACCAGGAATCGGTGCTGCTCGACAGCATCGCCTACTGGAGCAGAACCCATGCATGACCTGCATCACTCACGCGCCAGCCACCTCACCGGCCTGCTGCTGCCACTGGCCGACCGCCACCTGATCCTGCCCAACGTGGCGGTGGCCGAACTGATCGACTACCAGAGCAGCGCCTTCGATATGGACACCCCGCCGTGGTTCCTGGGGTGGGTGAGCTGGCGCGAACGGCAAATCCCGCTGCTGAGCTTCGAATCGGCCTGCGGCCAGAAAACCGTGATCGGCGAGCGAGCACGCATCGTCATCCTCAACGCCCTGGGCGGCCGGCCGGAGCTGCGTTTCATCGCCCTGCTGGTGCAAGGCATTCCCCGCTCCTGCAAGCTCGACAGTCAGTTGAGCTATGTCGACGTGCCGCTGTGCGGGCTGGAGCAGGCGGCGGTGCAAGTGGGGGAACATGTGGCGAAAGTGCCGGACTTGTTGGCGTTGGAGGAGTTGGTGGTGGCGGCCGGGTTGGTTCAGCAGCACAAATCCTGAAGCCTATGCAGGGCCCATGTGGGAGCGAGCTTGCTCGCGATAGCGGAGTGTCAGCCGGCTCAGTGTTGACTGATCCACCGTCATCGCGAGCAAGCTCGCTTCACAGAAGTCCAGGCGCTTACGTTTAATGCCACTTCCAACTTGATAAGTCCCAAAAAGGGACCTATCGTTCCCTTTTTGGGACCTGTGGCCTTTTCCATGAATCATCTCTCTCTAAGCGATGCCTTGTTCACGGCCACTCAGCAACGGGTCCTGGGTCTGTTGTTCGGTAAACCGGATCAAAGTTTCTATGCCAATGAAATTGCTCGCTGGGCTCAAGTCGGCAAGGGCAGTCTCATGCGGGAGTTGGAGCGTTTGCAAAACTCAGGGATCTTGATGATGACTCGTCAGGGCAATCAAACCCATTACCAAGCCAATGTGAACTGCCCGATTTACGCGGAACTGTTGGGCATCGTTCAAAAAACCATGGGTATAGCGGAACCGTTGCGCCAAGCCTTGCAGCCGTTTTCCAGGCAGTTGAGTTGGGCATTCGTCTACGGTTCCGTCGCCAAAGGCCAGGCGAACGCATCCAGTGACATAGATCTCATGCTGATCGGCGAAGGCCTGCACTACAGTGAAGTGATGGAGCGGCTTATGCCTCTGGAAGAGAAACTGGGCCGTCCTCTTAATCCTACGCTCTACACGCCCCAGGACTGGGCCGCAAAATTTGCGGCGGGTAACAGCTTCGTGGTTCGGGTAGCGCAGCAGGACAAGATCAACTTACTGGGTGAAGACCCTTTGGAGTCCAAGGATGGGCAAGCAGGAAAGCCTGGAAAATCTATTACGTAGCGGCAGCCTCAAAGCAGAACCGCCGGATCGCCAGGAATGTGAGGGCTTGGTGCGTTCTGCAATGGACCGCCTGACAGATGCGCAAACAGTGTCCCTTTCGTTTGCCAGTCGATTCGACCTGGCGTACAACGCCGCCCATGCCGCCGCCCTTACGGCGTTACGTTTGAGCGGCTATCGTTCGGACAAGCGTTATCTGGTCTTTCAATGCCTGGTTCATACGGCGGATGTCACCAAAGTGCAGGTCCGGCTATTCGCCCTATGCCATGAGCGGCGCAACCTTGCCGAGTACGAGGGCTACATGGATGAAGATGACGCGCTTCTTATCCAACTGATTGAGAGTGCGGTAGAACTGCTCGAACGGGTTCGGCAATTGATGAGTATGAGTTGATCCCTGCTGGCCGCTACAAAATCCAAAGCCAAACGCAATCCTTGTGGGGGCTAGCTTGCTTGCTCGCGATAGCGGACTGTCTGCCGGCTCAGTGTTGACTGATCCACCGTCATCGCGAGCAAGCTCGGCTCCCACAGGGGACTGGGTCTTTTTCCTCACCATTACTCCAACCGTAACGATCCGCCGCTGAGCTTGATTGATGCCCTCGCCACAACACTCCTAAGGTAACCCCCACGACAGCGAACCCGTGGAGTGGTCATGACAACAACAATATCCCCCGACTCGCGCTGGACGCGGCGGCGCAGCGAAAAGCAGCGGCGCCTCGAACTGGTGAAGGGGCTTGCCGACGGTGTGGTGCTGCCCACCGACAAGATCGTCGCGGCGCTGGAGGCGTTGATCCTGCCCGGCGACCGTGTGGTGCTGGAGGGCAACAACCAGAAGCAGGCGGATTTTCTCTCGCGCTCCCTGGCCAAGGCCGACCCGAGCAAGCTGCATGATTTGCACATGATCATGCCCAGCGTCGGTCGTTCCGAGCACCTGGATCTGTTCGAACGCGGCATCGCCCGCAAGCTCGATTTTTCCTTCGCCGGCACCCAGAGCCTGCGCATCAGCCAGTTGCTGGAAGATGGCCTGCTGGAAATCGGTGCGATCCACACCTACATCGAACTCTATGCCCGGCTGGTGGTGGACCTGATTCCCAACGTGGTGCTCTCGGCCGGTTTCATGGCCGACCGCGCCGGCAATATCTATACCGGCCCCAGCACCGAAGACACGCCGGCGCTGATCGAGCCGGCGGCTTTCAGCGACGGGATTGTCATTGTCCAGGTCAACCAGTTGGTGGATGACGTCAGCGACCTGCCGCGAGTGGACATTCCGGCGTCCTGGGTGGACTTCGTGGTGGTGGCCGACAAGCCGTTCTACATCGAGCCGCTGTTCACCCGCGACCCGCGCCACATCAAGCCTGTGCATGTGTTGATGGCGATGATGGCGATCCGTGGGATCTACGAAAAACACAACGTCCAGTCCCTCAATCACGGCATCGGTTTCAACACTGCCGCCATCGAATTGATCCTGCCGACCTACGGCGAATCCCTCGGCCTGAAGGGCAAGATCTGCCGCAACTGGACCCTCAATCCCCACCCAACCCTGATCCCGGCCATCGAAAGCGGCTGGGTCGAAAGCGTGCATTGCTTCGGCACCGAGTTGGGCATGGAAAACTACATCGCCGCTCGCCCCGACGTGTTCTTCACCGGCCACGACGGCTCCCTGCGTTCCAACCGCATGGTCTGCCAACTGGCCGGGCAATACGCGGTGGACCTGTTCATCGGCGCCACCCTGCAAGTGGACGGCGACGGCCATTCCTCCACCGTGACCCGCGGCCGCTTGGCCGGCTTCGGTGGTGCGCCGAACATGGGCCACGACCCCCGCGGTCGCCGTCATGGCACGCCGGCCTGGCTCGACATGCGCCATGGCGATGGCGAGGCGCCGTTGCTCGAACGCGGCAAGAAGCTGGTGGTGCAGATGGTCGAGACGTTCCAGGAGGGCGGCAAACCGACCTTCGTCGAGACCCTCGATGCGGTGGACGTGGCGAAGAAAGCCGGCATGCCCCTGGCGCCGATCATGATCTACGGCGACGACGTCACCCACCTGCTGACCGAAGAGGGCATCGCCTACCTGTACAAGGCTCGTTCCCTGGAAGAACGCCAGGCGATGATCGCCGCCGTGGCCGGGGTCACCGCCATCGGTTTGCGCCATGATCCGAAAGACACCGCGCGCATGCGCCGCGAAGGGCTGATCGCCTTGCCCGAAGACCTCGGCATCCGTCGCACCGACGCCACCCGCGAGTTGCTCGCGGCCAAGAGCGTGGCCGATCTGGTGGAATGGTCCGGTGGCCTCTACAACCCACCCGCCAAGTTCAGGAGCTGGTAAATGCACGCCTTCAACCTGCAACCGAAAAAACTGTCCTTGGCCGAACGTCTGGCGGACATGGCGGTGGATGCGCTGATCGACGAAGCCGACCTGTCACCTAAACCGGCCTTGGTGGACCGTCGCGGCAATGGCGCCCACACCGACCTGCACCTGGGCCTGATGCATGCTTCGGCGCTGTCGCTGTGGCCGGCGTTCAAGGAAATGGCCGAGGCCGCCCTTGAATGCGGCGAAATCGGCCTGCCGTTGCGCGAAGCCCTTGGGCGGATCGGCCGTGAGGGGGAAGCGGCGATGCTTGCCACCACGGGCGGGGTAAACACCCATCGTGGCGCGATCTGGGCCTTGGGCCTGTTGGTCGCTGCAGCGGCGCTGGAACCTGAATCCAGTGTCGCCAGCGCCGTTACTTTGCGCGCTGCCCGCCTGGCCTTGCTCAACGACCGTCATGCGCCCCAACCCTTGAGCCATGGCGCCCAGGTCGCCCAGCGCTACGGCGTGCGCGGTGCCCGGGAAGAAGCGCAATTGGCGTTCCCGGCGGTGACGGGCCTGGGCCTGCCGCAACTCAAGCGCAGCCGCGCGGCAGGGGCGGGCGAGCAGAACGCCCGGCTCGATGCCTTGCTGGCGATCATGACCACCCTGGCCGACACCTGCGTGCTCTACCGCGCTGGCGAGCCGGGTTTGCAGGCCATGCAACAAGGCGCCAGAGCGGTGCTCGATGCCGGTGGCAGTGCGTGCCTGGGCGGTCGGCGCCAATTGCACGCGCTGGACCAACAACTGATTGCCTTGAACGCCTCGCCCGGCGGCGCTGCCGACCTGCTCGCCGCCTGCCTGTTCCTCGATCGTATCGAGCGCGGCGATGGCCTCTTCCCTGGAGTGTGCTGATGGAAACCTTATCCTTTGAATTCCCCGCCGGGCAGCCGCCACGGGGCCGGGCGCTGGTGGGCTGCGTCGGCTCGGGCGACCTGGAAGTGCTGATCGAGCCTGGCCTGGCGGGCAAGCTGACCATCCAGGTGCAGACCTCGGTCAATGGCAGCGAGCAACGCTGGCAACATCTGTTCGCCCGCATGTTCGACGGCCAGACGCCACCGGCCCTGTCCATCGACATCCATGATTTCGGCGCCACCCCCGGCGTGGTGCGTTTGCGCCTGGAGCAAGGCTTCGAGGAGATCGGCCATGACTGACAGCGCAGCGTTGCTCAACAAGCACAGCTTCGTCGAACTCGGCGCACGGCAGCGGGCCAAGGCCTTGCTCGATGACGGCACTTTCCGTGAACTGCTCGACCCGTTCCAGCGGGTCATGTCGCCGTGGTTGTTGCGTCAGGGCGTGGTGCCGCAAAGCGACGACGGCGTGGTGATCGCCAAAGGCTCGCTCGATGGCCTGCCCGTGGTGATCGTCGCCATTGAAGGTGCGTTCCAGGGTGGCAGCCTCGGCGAAGTCGGCGGGGCGAAGATTGCCGGTGCGTTGGAGCTGGCGGCCGAAGACAACCGCAAAGGCATTCCGACCTGCGCCGTGCTGCTGCTGGAAACCGGTGGCGTGCGATTGCAGGAGGCCAACCTCGGGCTTGCAGCGATTGCCGAGATTCATTCGGCGATTGTCGATTTGCGTCAGTACCAGCCGGTGGTGGGCGTGGTGGCCGGCAGCGTCGGTTGTTTTGGCGGCATGTCCATCGCCGCCGGGCTGTGCAGTTATCTGCTGGTGACCCGGGAAGCGCGGTTGGGCCTGAACGGTCCACAAGTGATCGAACAGGAAGCCGGCCTCGACGAATACGACTCCCGTGACCGGCCGTTCATCTGGAGCCTGACGGGCGGCGAGCAGCGTTTCGCCACGGGGCTGGTGGATCGTTATGCGGCCGACGATGTGACGCAGATCCGCCAACAGATCAGCCAATTGCTGCACCTGGGCGTGCCCGTGCAACACCGTAGCGGCCAGGCCGAACTGTTCCTGCAGCGCTTGGCGCGCTTGGACACTGACGTGCAAATCGAACCGGCAGCGGTTCGTCAGTTGTATCAGGGAGAACGCCCATGAGTGCGTATTCATTGAGAGGCTTGCGCTGGTTCGAAGCCTTGAGTGGCGATGCCAGCGCGGTACAAGGTTTGCCTGCTTCGTTGAAAGTCGCCGATGTCCGCCTGGGCGAGCAAACCGTACGCCTGCTGGCGGTGGTGGCCGATCCCGACAACCGTTTCCCCCGGGCGCGCAACGGCGAAGTCGGCTTGCTGGAAGGCTGGGGCCTGGCCAAGGCGGTGGATGACGCCATCGATGCCGACCGCGATGCCACCCACAAGCGTGCGTTGATCGCGATTGTCGATGTACCGAGCCAGGCCTATGGCCGGCGTGAAGAAGCCCTAGGCATTCATCAGGCCTTGGCCGGTGCGGCGGACAGCTATGCCCGTGCGCGGCTGGCCGGGCATCCGGTGATTGGCTTGCTGGTGGGCAAGGCGATGTCGGGGGCGTTCCTGGCCCACGGCTACCAGGCCAACCGGCTGATTGCCTTGCGCGACCCGGGCGTGATGGTCCACGCCATGGGCAAGGCCTCGGCGGCGCGGGTGACCTTGCGCAGTGTTGAAGAGCTTGAAGCCTTGGCCGCCAGCGTGCCGCCGATGGCCTACGACATCGACAGTTTTGCCAGCCTGGGCCTGCTGTGGGAAACCTTGTCGGTGGAGCAGATCGAGCAGCCCTGCGCGAGCGATCTCGCCCGGGTCACCGATTGCCTGCAACAAGCGATCAACGATGTCGCCACGGCACCTCGCGACTTGCGCAGCCGCCTCGGCGCGCCCCATCGGGCAGCCTCCAGCACCGTTCGCCAATTGTTGAGCGCGCAGTGGTGAACGAGTTCCTGGCCCATGACCTGCTCTGGGGAATGACGCCGGAGCACTTGCCTGCGGATGCACCAGGCTGGGCCGTCGAGAGCCTCGGCCTCGGTCAACCGGTGGTGGTGCGCCGGGCGCTGACCTTGCCCGGGGATGTCGCGGTGGGCGTGCGCGGTCGCTCCAGGGCGCAGCGTTACGCCACGTCGATGCCGATGGCTGCGATCCAGCGCCGGGTGCGCCCGGAGGACCTGTGCCAGGTCGAGTCGCCGCGCGACCTGCCGGCCCTGCACGCCCTGGCCCGGCTGCGTCCGCTGCTCGATGGCAGTGGCTGGACCTGGGGCGTCAGCGGCAGCGCCGGGTTCGAACTCGCCAGCGGTGTCGAGGCCCTGCATGAGCGCAGTGACCTGGATTTGATTCTGCGCACACCGCACTGTCTGGATCGTCTCCAGGCCAGGGATTTGCTGGCGCTACTGGATGCTTCGGTATGCGCCGTGGACATGCAGTTGCAAACGCCTTGCGGCGCGGTGGCTCTGCGGGAATGGGCGGGTTCGTCGCCTCGGGTCTTGCTCAAGGACGATGTTCAGGCCCGGCTGGTGAGCGATCCTTGGCAGCCTTGCGTGGAGCAGGTCGCGTGAGCAGCCTCTTCGTCTTTCCCGGCCAGGGTGCGCAGCGCGTGGGCATGCTCCATGGGCTGGCGCCGCTGATCCTGGACGAGGCGGGGGATGTGCTCGGTGAAGACGTCTTGCGACTGGACAGCGCCGAGGCGTTGCAATCGACCCGCGCCGTGCAGCTGTGCCTGCTGATCGCCGGCGTGGCGGCGGCCCGTCGATTGCTGGAACAAGCCCCCGCGCCGGATTATGTGGCAGGGCTGTCCATCGGTGCGTATCCGGCGGCGGTCGTTGCCGGGGCGCTGGGCTTCGAGGATGCGCTACGGCTGGTCAGCCTGCGCGGTGAACTGATGCAGCAGGCGTATCCGCACGGCTACGGCATGAGCGCGATCATTGGCCTGGATCTGGCGGCAGTGGAAGCCTTGCTCGAGCAGGTGCACGGTGAAAAAACGCCGGTCTACCTGGCCAATATCAACGCCGATAACCAAGTGGTCATTGCCGGCAGCGACGAAGCCATGGGCCTGGTCGCCGAAAAGGCTCGGCGCCAAGGGGCTGGCAAAGCCTTTCGGCTGGCGGTGAGCGTGCCGTCCCATTGCCCGTTGCTGGAGGCTCCGGCGCGGACATTGGCCCAGGCGTTTGCCGAGGTGCCGTTGAAAGCCCCCACACTGGGCTATCTCAGCGGCAGCCGCGCCCGGCCGGTGATCAGCACTGAGGCCCTGCGCGACGACCTGGCCTTCAACATGTGCCGCGTCGTCGATTGGCGCGGCACCGTGCAAAGCGCCTACGAGCGTGGCGTGCGGCTACAGATCGAACTGCCACCCGGCGCGGTACTCACCGGGCTGGCGCGCCGGGTGTTCGAGCAGGGCACCGTCATTGCCTTCGACGGTGCCCGGCTCGATACCTTGCAGGCGCTGTTGCGTGAGGAGGGAAGCCGCCAACCCTAGACACCGACTCAAGCTGACGAAGCACAAAAACAACAACTTCGACGATGCACTTTGAGGACTACGACAATGATTATTTACGGTGTGGCGCTGTTGGCGATCTGTACGCTGACAGGGGTGATCCTGGGCGACATGCTCGGCGTGTTGCTGGGCGTCAAATCCAACGTGGGCGGGGTCGGCATTGCGATGATCCTGCTGATCTGCGCGCGGTTGTGGATGCAAAAACGCGGCGGCATGACCAAGGACTGTGAGATGGGCGTGGCCTTCTGGGGCGCCATGTACATTCCGGTGGTGGTGGCGATGGCCGCGCAGCAGAACGTGGTTACGGCCCTGCACGGTGGCCCGGTGGCGGTGTTGGCGGCCATCGGTTCGGTGGTGCTCTGTGGTTGCACCATTGCGCTGATCAGCCGGACCCACAAAGGCGAGCCATTGCCTGATGAGCCGGCGGAACTGACCCCGCTGGGCACGCCAGCAGGAGGCCGCTGATATGTGGGATCTCATCGAGAAAGGCCTGGAACATAACGGTCTGATCACGGCGTTCGCGTTCGTGGGCGTGATCATGTGGGTATCGGTGGTGTTGTCCAAGCGCCTGACCTATGGACGGATCCACGGCTCGGCGATCGCTATTGTCATCGGCCTGGTGCTGGCCTGGGTGGGCGGGACCATGACTGGCGGGCAAAAAGGTCTGGCGGACTTGTCTCTGTTTTCCGGTATCGGTTTGATGGGCGGGGCCATGTTGCGTGACTTCGCCATCGTTGCCACGGCCTTCGAAGTGCAGGCCACCGAGGCGAAGAAGGCCGGGATGATTGGCGTCATCGCGTTGCTGCTGGGCACGATCCTGCCGTTCATCGTCGGCGCGAGCATTGCCTGGCTGTTCGGTTATCGCGACGCGGTGAGCATGACCACCATCGGCGCGGGTGCGGTGACCTATATCGTCGGGCCCGTGACCGGGGCCGCGATTGGCGCCACGTCCGATGTGATGGCGTTGTCGATTGCCACCGGCTTGATCAAGGCGATCATCGTGATGGTCGGCACGCCCATGGCGGCCCGCTGGATGGGCCTGGATAACCCGCGTTCGGCCATGGTATTCGGTGGCTTGGCCGGGACGGTGAGTGGCGTGACGGCCGGCCTGGCGGCGACGGACCGGCGGTTGGTGCCGTACGGCGCGTTGACGGCGACCTTCCACACCGGGCTGGGGTGCTTGCTGGGGCCTTCGTTGTTGTACTTCATTGTTCGCGGGATTGTTGGTTAATCGGCGACTGCTTTTGTGGCGAGGGAGCTTGCTCCCGCTCGGGGGCGCAGCACCCGCTCTTTTGGGGCTGCTGCGCAGCCCAGCGGGAGCAAGCTCCCTCGCCACAAAGTCCTATGCCTGGCGATTGGCATACATCCGGCACTCGGCCAACAGCGCCAGCAGGTTCGGATCACGCTCCTTGGCCTTCAGGAACACCACGCCGATGTGCTGCTGCAAACGGTACTTTTCCTGCAACGGGATCAGTTTCACCCGGTTTTCATACACCGCCGCAATCCGGCCCGGCAGCAAGGCATAACCCACCCCGGAACTGACCATGCTCAGCAGGGTGAAGATGTCGTTGACCTGCATCGCCACCTTCGGCTCGAACCCCGCCTGCTTGAACACCCGGACGCCGTCCTGGTGCGTGGCGAAACCCTGGGTCAGGGTGATGAATGTCTCGTCGCGGACCTCGGCCAGGTCGACTTCGCTGCGTTGGGCAAAGGGCGAGTCGGCTGGCGTGGCGAGGAAGATGTCATCGGAAAACAGCGCAATCTGCTCGCAGTCCGGGTCGTTGACGCTGTCGTCCAGGGACACCAGGATCGCATCGACCTCCATGTTCTTGAGCTTGTACAGCAAGTCGATGTTGGAGCCCATGATCAGGTCGATATTGAGTTCGCTGCGGCGGATCTTCAGGCCCATGATCAACTGCGGCACGGTCTTGACCGTCAGCGAATACAGCGAGCCGAGCTTGAAGCGCTCGGCGGAGAAACCGGCGGCCTCACGGGTCAGGCGCACGCTGTCGACCACGTCCTGGATCAGCTTCTGCGCCCGTTCTTCCAGCACGTAAGCGCTTTCCAGCGGTGTGAGGTTGCGACCTTCGTGCTTGAACAATGGGCAGCGCAGGGCGCTTTCCAGCGAGTGAATGGCCCGGTGCACACTGACGTTGCTGGTCTGCAACTCGGCCGCCGCCCGTGCCAGGTTGCCGGTGCGCATGAAGGCCAGGAACACCTCCAGTTTCTTCAGGGTCAATTCTTCGTCGATCAGCATGGGGCGGACTCTTATTCGTATGGTTTGATTGTGCCCCAATCGACTCTTTTTGGAGGAGTTAATCAGTGGTGGGCTCAGAGGGGTAGCAGCAAAGCATTGCACTTTGCTGCGCCAAGCCTGAGCCTTGGCACCTGTTTCTAAATGTGAGGTGGTATTGGATGTATCACGGGGAACGACTCAACGCCTGGACGCACCTGGTGGGGGCGGTGGCGGCGTTTATCGGCGCGGTGTGGTTGCTGGTGATCGCCGGGATGGCGGGCGATCCGTGGAAGATCGTCAGCGTGGCCATCTACGGGTTCACCTTGTTGGTGCTGTACAGCGCTTCGACGGTTTATCACAGCGTGCGCGGGCGCAAAAAGGAAATCATGCAGAAGGTCGATCACTTTTCGATCTACCTGCTGATCGCCGGCAGTTATACGCCGTTTTGCCTGGTGACCCTGCGCGGGCCGTGGGGCTGGACGTTGTTCGGGATCGTCTGGGGGCTGGCGGTGATCGGGATCTTGCAGGAAATCAAGCCGCGTTCCGAAGCGCGGATCCTGTCGATTGTGATCTACGCCGTGATGGGCTGGATCGTGCTGGTGGCGGTCAAACCGTTGTTGGCGGCTCTGGGCAGCACCGGGTTCGCCTGGCTGGCCTCGGGCGGCGTGTTGTACACCGTGGGCATCATCTTTTTCGCCCTTGACCATCGTCTGCGCCACGCCCACGGCATCTGGCACCTGTTCGTGATCGCCGGCAGCCTGCTGCACTTCGTGGCGATTCTGTTTTATGTGCTCTAACCCCTGAGCAACCTGGATTCAATGTGGGAGCGAGCTTGCTCGCGATAGCGTCGGATCAGTCAGCATCGATGTTGACTGGCCCACCGCCATCGCGAGCAAGCTCGCTCCCACAGGGGGTATCAGACTTCAGAAATCCCCCCACAACTGCTGCGCCACGGCCAGGGCCACCACCGGCGCGGTTTCGGTGCGCAGCACGCGGGGGCCGAGGCGGGCGGCCTGGTAGCCGGCGGTCTTGGCCTGCTCGACCTCGGCATCCGACAACCCGCCTTCGGGACCGATCAGGAAGGCCAGGGTCGACGGTTTTTCATGACTGACCAGAGGCTCGGCCACCGGGTGCAGCACCAGCTTCAGTTCGGCCTCGGCCTGCTTCAACCAGTCAGCCAGCAGCAGCGGCGGGTGGATCACCGGCACGGTCGAGCGCCCGCACTGCTCGCAAGCGCTGATCGCCACCTGGCGCCAATGCAGCAGGCGCTTGTCGGCGCGTTCGTCCTTGAGGCGCACTTCGCAACGTTCGCTGAAAATCGGCGTGATCTCGCTGACCCCCAGCTCCGTGGCTTTCTGGATCGCCCAATCCATGCGCTCGCCTCGGGACAGGCCCTGGCCGAGGTGGATGCGCAACGGCGATTCAAGTTGTCCGGCGAACTGCTCGTCCAACTGCACCCGCACGCGCTTTTTGCCGACTTCGGCCAACGTGCCGCGAAACTCCTGGCCGGAGCCATCGAACACCTGCACCGCATCGCCCTCGGCCATGCGCAGCACCCGACCGATGTAGTGGGCCTGGGCTTCGGGCAGTTCGTGGTCGCCGAGGCTCAGGGGGGCGTCGATGAAGAAGCGGGACAGTCTCATGTTTTGTTCTCTATTGAATCTGAATTCGACATTGCTGCAGGGGAGCTTTTGTGGCGAGGGAGCTTGCTCCCGCTCGGGTGCGCAGCGCCCGCTCTTCTTTTAGGGCCGCTTCGCAGCCCAGCGGGAGCAAGCTCCCTCGCCACAGAGAAACTTGTCGTCAACCCGGATCGCGATAGCCTGGGTGAAAGTCCTTCGGCACCGCCACGCTGACTTTGTCCCGGGTGGCGATGTCGATGCCTTCACTGGCCACCTCGGCAAGGAAGTCGATCTGCTCGGGGGTGATGACATACGGCGGCAGGAAATACACCACGCTACCCAACGGCCGCAACAATGCACCACGCTCCAGGGCATGCTGGAACACCGCCAGGCCACGCCGTTCCTGCCACGGATACGCGGTTTTGCTGGCCTTGTCCTTGACCATCTCGATGGCCAGCACCATGCCGGTCTGGCGCACTTCGGCGACGTTCGGGTGATCGGCCAGGTGCGCAGTGGCGCTGGCCATGCGCTGGGCCAGGGCCTGGTTGTTTTCGATGACGTTGTCTTCTTCGAAGATGTCCAGCGTCGCCAGGGCCGCCGCGCAGGCCAGCGGGTTGCCGGTGTAGCTGTGGGAGTGCAGGAAGGCGCGCAGGGTCGGGTAGTCGTCGTAGAACGCGCTGTAGACCTCGTCGGTGGTTACGCACGCCGCCAGCGGCAGGTAGCCGCCGGTCAGGGCCTTGGACAGACAGAGAAAATCCGGTGTGATACCGGCCTGCTCACAAGCGAACATCGTCCCGGTGCGGCCAAAGCCGACGGCGATTTCGTCATGGATCAGGTGCACGCCATAGCGGTCGCACGCCTCGCGCAGTAACTTCAGGTACACCGGGTGGTACATGCGCATGCCGCCGGCACCCTGGATCAGCGGTTCGACGATCACCGCCGCCACCGTGTCGTGGTGCTCGGCCAGGGTCTGCTCCATGGCGGCGAACAGGTTGCGCGAATGTTCTTCCCAGCCCATGCCTTCGGGGCGGTGGTAGCAGTCGGGGCTCGGCACCTTGATCGTGTCCAGCAGCAACGCTTTGTAGGTTTCAGTGAACAACGGCACATCGCCCACTGACATCGCCGCAATGGTTTCGCCGTGGTAGCTGTTGCTCAGGGTGACGAAGCGCTTCTTGTCCGGCCGGCCGCGATTGATCCAGTAGTGGAAACTCATCTTCATCGCCACTTCGATGCAGGACGAGCCGTTATCGGCATAGAAGCACCGGGTCAGGCCCTCGGGCGTCATCTGCACCAGGCGCTCGGACAGTTCGATCACGGGCTGATGGCTGAAGCCGGCCAGGATCACATGCTCCAACTGATCGACCTGGTCCTTGATGCGCTGGTTGATGCGCGGGTTGGCATGGCCGAACACGTTGACCCACCAGGAGCTGACGGCATCGAGGTAGCGCTTGCCTTCGAAATCTTCCAGCCACACGCCTTCACCGCGCTTGATGGGGATCAGCGGCAGCTGTTCGTGGTCTTTCATCTGGGTGCAGGGATGCCACAGCACCGCGAGGTCGCGTTGCATCCACTGGTTATTCAGGCCCATTTACAGTCTCCTCGAGGCGGCTCGCGGCGGGCGCGGGCAAAACAATCGCGCAAGCCTATGCAATGGCGGCCCTGGGGACAACCCATTGTGTCGTTGACGCTACTTTGAGCGAGGCGATAGACGCCGCTGGCGGCGCTTTGATGGCTGTCGTATTCTTCGCCGTTCCCTGAGCCGACTGGCTCGAAAGCTGAAATTTCCTACGTTTAATCCGGAGTTCGTTGAATGTCTGCTGGTTGGCTGCGCGCCTGTGCGCTGGTGATGATAGGGCTGTTCAGCGTTTCTGCGCTGGCCAAGGACAAACAACCGACGGCCATCGTCATCGGTGGTGGCCTGGCGGGGCTCACCGCGGCCTATGAGTTGCAGAACAAAGGCTGGGCCGTGACGCTGCTGGAAGCCAAGCCGGACCTGGGCGGTCGCTCGGGCATGGCCACCAGCGAGTGGATCGGCAATGAGAAGACGCAGCCGGTGCTGAACAAGTACGTCTCGACCTTCAAGTTGAGCACCACGCCGGCCCCGGAATTCGTGCGTACCCCCAGCTACCTGATCGACGGCACCTACTTCACCGCTGCCGACCTGGCGACCAAGCAGCCGGCCACCGCCGAAGCCCTCAAGCGCTACGAAACCACCCTGGACGACCTGGCGCGTTCCATCGAAGACCCGCAGAACCCGGCAGCCAACAATACCCTGCATGCCCTGGACCAGATCACCGTGTCCAACTGGCTCGACCGCCTGCAACTGCCAGCCACCGCGCGGCAACTGGTCAACCAGGAAATTCGTACCCGTTATGACGAGCCTTCGCGCTTGTCGCTGCTGTATTTCGCACAGCAGAGTCGAGTCTATCGCGGCGTGTCCGACCGCGACCTGCGCGCCTCGCGTCTGCTGGGGGGCAGTCCGACCCTGGCCCAGGCGTTCGTCAAGCAACTGAAAACCATCAAGACCAACTCGCCGGTGTCGGCCATTTCCCAGGACAAGGACGGCGTGACCGTCAAGGTCGGCAGCGTGGGTTACCAGGCTGACTACGTGGTGCTGGCGGTGCCGTTGCGGGCGCTGAACAAGATCCAGTTGACCCCGGCCCTGGACGCCCAGCATCAAGGCGCGATCAAGGGCACCAACTACGGTTGGCGCGACCAGATCATGCTCAAGTTCAAGACCCCCGTCTGGGACAGCAAGGCACGCATGTCGGGCGAAATCTACAGCAACGCCGGCCTGGGCATGATGTGGATCGAGCCGGCCATGAAGGGCGGCGCCAACGTGGTCATCAACCTGTCCGGCGACAACGCCCGGGTGATGCAGGCCTTCGGCGACAAGCAGATGGTCGATCAGGTGCTGATCCGCCTGCACGCGTTTTATCCACAGGCCCGTGGCGCGTTCACCGGCTATGAAATCCGCCGCTACAGCACCGACCCGTCCACGGGCGGCGCGTACCTGGCCTTTGGCCCGGGCCAGATCAGCAAGTACTGGCGTCTGTGGGAAAAACCGTTGCAGCGTGTAGCCTTTGCCGGCGAACACACCGATACCCTGTATCCGGGCACCCTGGAAGGCGCGTTGCGCAGCGGCCAGCGGGCTGCCAGCCAGGTTGAAGACCTGGCGGCCGGCAAGTCGTTCGAACCGGCCAAGGTCGCTCCCGCCGCGACAGCCGCCGCTGCCGGTGCGGTGGCGGCGAAGAAGGGCAACTTCTTCAGCAACCTGTTCGGCGGTTCGGATGACGACAAGAAGCCGGAGCCGGTCAAGGCGCCCGAGCCGGTAGCGCCGCCAGCACCGACGCCTGCGCCAACCCCGGCACCTGCGCCGGTAGAAGCGCCTAAGGCCGCGGCCCCGGTAAAAGCCGAGCCTGCCAAGAAAGCACCGGCGAAGAAACCGGCAGCCAAGACCCCGGCAAAAAAAGCCCCGGCCAAGGCCCCGGTGAAAAAGACTGAATCAGCGAAGAAGCCAGCGGCGAAGCCGGCGACGACCACTGAAACCAAGGTTCAGTAGTCGTCCTGGCGAAAAGCGCGGCTCAAGGGTCTAGCACTGTTCGCTCAAGGCTTGTCTGAATCATTGTGGCGAGGGAGCTTGCTCCCGCTGGGCTGCGCAGCAGCCCCTTTTTGTGAGCGCTTCGCACTCAAGCGGGAGCAAGCTCCCTCGCCACGGGCTCATCGCTTTTCTTAAGTAAGCAGCATAAGGCCCAAGGGCTGCTCTTTTTTTATCCTGCATTAGGCGTGTACTGACGCTGTCACCCAGAGCCCGGCGTTGTGCAACGAGCGCTAACTTTTTACACGCTGCGGCGATATATCGGAAACTTCCCACCCATTAACAGGATGGAAGTGATAGAGCGCACCAGTCATAGGCTCTAGGCTCCTAAAAACTGGAGCGCTTATGAAAGTCCTAATAGCGATGGTTGCGTTGGTAGTACTTTCTGGGTGTGTCTATGGCGAATGCCGGGATCCTTTGAGAATTCCGATGATCCCAAAAAGAGATCTGCAGTTGGCATACAAGTGCACGATGGATCCATACAAGCCCGAGTGCTCGGTGAATTAGTACATCAACTGTCAGGCTATCCTAGGATATTAGAGCTGGGGAGGGCTCAGCACACATGCTTCATGGCAAAAAAGCGCCGTGAGCAGGCTGCGATAGGGCCCTTTCAATCACGCGATCGCTGTTTGCACCGGTCGCCATCACCCACCGTTTCCCCTTTAATCTTTCCTTAACCCACCCCCTCCAGACTGATGATCGTATTTCTCGATATTTCAAAGCGAAAATTTCCGCTTTAAATCGATAGATAACTCGCTAGTCTTGATCGCAGTTTTTACAGGATATGAGCAATGCAGCTTCGCAACTCTTCTTCTCGCTATGGCTGGGTCAGTATCGCTGTGCACTGGGGCGTTGCGCTGGTGGTGTACGGGCTGTTCGCCCTGGGCCTGTGGATGGTCGGCCTGGATTACTACAGCACCTGGCGCAAAGACGCGCCGGACCTGCACAAGAGCATTGGCCTGGTGCTGCTGGCGGTCATGTTGCTGCGGGTGGTCTGGCGGTTTGTCAGCCCGCCGCCACCGACCTTGCCAACCTATGGCCGCCTGACCCGCGTCGGCGCCAAGCTTGGCCATAGCGCACTGTATCTCGGGTTGTTCGCCGTGATGATTGCCGGTTACCTGATTTCCACCGCAGACGGTGTCGGGATCCCGGTGTTTGGCCTGTTTGAAGTACCCGCGCTGGTGTCCGGACTGCCCGATCAGGCAGACGTCGCCGGTGAGATTCACTTCTACCTGGCATGGGCGCTGGTCATTTTTTCCGGCCTTCATGCGTTGGCAGCATTGAAACACCACTTTATTGACCGTGACGCGACCCTCAAGCGAATGCTGGGGCGCCAAGCCTGATGTTCAACCTCGACTCCAAAGGAATAGAAAGCATGTTGAAAAAGACGCTCGCCGCCCTGGCAATCGGTTCTGCCCTGCTGTCTGCCGGCCAGGCCATGGCTGCCGACTACGTCGTCGACAAGGAAGGCCAGCACGCCTTCGTCGACTTCAAGATCAGCCACCTGGGCTATAGCTACATCACGGGTACCTTCAAGGACATCGACGGCAAGTTCAGCTTCGACGCCGCCAAGCCTGAAGCCAGCAAGATCGAGTTCAACGTGAATACCGCCAGTGTATTCACCAACCACGCCGAGCGCGACAAGCACATCGCCAGCGCTGACTTCCTGAACGCCAGCAAATTCGGCAAGGCGACCTTCGTTTCCACCAGCGTCAAGTCCACTGGCAAGAACGCTGATGGCAAGGAAACCGCCGATGTGACCGGTGACCTGACCCTGCTGGGCGTGACCAAGCCGGTTGTGGTCAAGGCTACCTTCCTGGGTGAAGGCAAGGACCCGTGGGGCGGCTACCGTGCTGGCTTCGAAGGCACCACCAGCATCAAGCGTTCGGACTTTGGCAAGCAGAAAGACCTGGGTCCAACCTCCGACGCGGTCGAACTGTACGTCTCGTTTGAAGGTGTCAAAGCGAAGTAACCTTCGCGCCTGACAAAAAAACGCCCCTGGTCTTGGGACCAGGGGCGTTTTTTATTGCGCGGATTCGGGCAACACAGAGAACCCTGTGGGAGCGAGCTTGCTCGCGATGACGGCAGTTCTGTCACATTGATGTTGGCTGATACACCGCTATCGCGAGCAAGCTCGCTCCCACATCTGGAATGTGTCGAACCAAAAAAAGCCCCGGTCTTGGGACCAGGGGCGTTTTTTATTGCGCGGATTCGGGCAACACAGAGAACCCTGCGGGAGCGAGCTTGAACTGGCCTAATGATTTTGGACACTTCAATCGGGCGCTATGATGGCGCCCAAATCTGAGGTGTTTTGGTTATGCGTAAATCTTACTCCAGTGAGTTCAAACTCAAAGCGGCCAGCATGGTGCTGGACGAGGGACAGTCGGTTCCCGAAGTCTGCGCCAGCCTGGATATTGGGCCCACGGCGCTTCGCCGCTGGGTCGATCAGGTTCGCAAGGAACGCTTGGGTTCGACCCCGGTGGGCGCCAAGGCGATTACCGCTGATCAGCGTGAAATTCAGCAGCTCAAAGCGTTGCTCAGGCAAAAAGACCTGGACATTGAAATCCTAAAAAAGGCCAGTGCTCTCCTGCTTTTGGACTCCAAAGATCATTCTCGTTGATCAATGAGCTGGACGAGCAGTACGGCATTAACAATTGCTGTCGGGCGTTTGGAGTCAACCGCAGCAGCTTTTACGCCTGGCGTCAGCGCCAAGGCAAAGTGAAGCCCGAGCGGGAGAAACTTAAAGCCGTGCTGGTCGAGCATCACAAGGAGTCCAGAGCATCCGCGGGGTCTCGCACCCTTTCCAAGGAGCTGCAAGCAAAGGGACATCGTGTCGGGCGGCATATGGCTCGCAGCTTGATGCGCGAAGCCGGTGTTGCCAGTCGTCAGCGCCGGCGGCACAAGTACAAATCTTCCGGCGTGGAAGCGTTGGTGGCGCCGCACGTGCTCAAGCGCAAGTTTGATGTCACGGCGATCAACCAGGTGTGGTGTGGCGATGTGACGTACATCAAGGTCGGCAAGCGCTGGATGTATTTCGCGGCGGTGCTGGATCTGTTTGCTCGCCGGATCGTGGGCTGGTCGTTTTCAATGATTTCCGATGCCTCGCTGACCTGCGAAGCGTTGCGAATGGCGGTGCAATTGCGAGGTTGCCCAAAAGAGGTGCTGTTTCATTCCGATCAAGGCTGCCAATACACCAGCCACAAATTCAGGAATGAAATGCGCAAGCATGGACTCCTGCAAAGCATGAGTCGCAAAGGTGAGTGCTGGGACAACGCCCCGATGGAGCGTTTCTTTGGGAGCCTGAAGTCGGAGTGGGTGCCAGAAGATGGCTACAGCTCGGAGCATGAAGCCCGCGTGGATGTGCAGCGTTATGTGATGCGTTACAACAACGTCAGACTCCATAGCTACAACGACTACCGGTCGCCGGTAGCTATGGAGAAACTGGCAGCATGAAACCGTAACTGGTGTCCAAAATTAGTTGACCAGTTCAAGCTCGCTCCCACATTTGGAATGTGTTGGGCCAAAAAAAAACTGGTCTTGGGACCAGGAGCGTTTTTTATTGCGCGGATTCGGGCAACACAGAGAACCCTGTGGGAGCGAGCTTGCTCGCGATGACGGCAGTTCTGTCACATTGATGTTGGCTGATGCACCGCTATCGCGAGCAAGCTCGCTCCCACATTTGGAATGTGTCGGGCCAAAAAAAGCCCCGGGTCGCGAGACCCGGGGCTTTTTCACGGCTTGAAAAAACTCAGCGATTGCGTGTCAGCAATGCCGGTTTTTCGCCCCGTGGACGGCTTGGCAGTTGATCCAGCTGTTCAGGTGTCGGGAAGCGATCGGCTTTCGATTCCTTGTGCATGATCTTCGGCTGGTTGCTGCGTGGGTTCTGCACGGCAGGTTCCTGGCGAGGCTGGTCGTCACGGGCCGGGCGGCGCGGGCGGGTGTCGTCGCGGCGGGCCTGGCCGTCACGCGGGGCGCCGTTGCGTGGGCCGCTGCGCTTGGCCGGTGGTGTGCCGGTAGACGAGCCGTTGCTGTTGCGCGGACCGTTCTGGCGACCCTGTGGCTGGCCACTGCGCGGTGCGCCTGCACCTGCACCTGCGCCTTGTGCCGGGGCGCCCGGACGGCGACCGCGGCCCTGGGCCGGTTTCTGTTGTGGCACGTAGTCGACGCGGTTACCGAAGTTATCGACATCGTCATCCAGGAATTCGTCCGGGGCGCGATCGGCTGCGGCGCGCGGAGCCGGGCGCTGCTGCTCACGGGCCGGGGTGCCTTCGCGGGGCTTCTGCTCGCGGGCAGGGCGTTCGCCGCGGCCATTGCTGTTGCTGGCCGATTTTTCCTTGCCCTTGTCCTTGCCTTTGTCTTTGCGACCGCCACCACCACCGCCGCCGTTCGGACCGTCGCCCCGCGGGCCACGGGCATTGCGCGGATTACGCACATCCGGACGTTCGCGTACTTCAGGCTTCTCGGCTTCGATAGTGCTGGCATCGAAGCCCATCAGGTCGCCGTCGGCAATTTTCTGCTTGGTCATGCGCTCGATGCTTTTGAGCAGCTTTTCTTCGTCCGGCGCGACCAACGAGATCGCTTCGCCCGAACGACCGGCCCGGCCGGTACGGCCGATACGGTGAACGTAATCTTCATCGACGTTCGGCAGCTCGAAGTTGACCACGTGGGGCAACTGGTCGATGTCCAGGCCACGGGCCGCGATGTCGGTGGCCACGAGGATGCGCACTTCGCCGGCCTTGAAGTCGGCCAGGGCCTTGGTGCGGGCGTTCTGGCTCTTGTTGCCGTGGATCGCCACGGCTGGCAGGCCGTGCTTGTCCAGGTACTCGGCCAGGCGGTTGGCGCCGTGCTTGGTACGCGTGAAGACCAGGACCTGTTCCCAGGCGCCGGCGGTAATCAGGTGCGCCAGCAGGGCACGTTTGTGGCTGGCCGCCAGGCGGAACACACGCTGCTCGATACGCTCGACCGTGGTGTTCGGCGGCGTGACTTCGATGCGCTCCGGGTTGTGCAGCAGCTTGCCGGCCAGGTCGGTGATGTCCTTGGAGAACGTCGCCGAAAACAGCAGGTTCTGGCGCTTGGCGGGCAGGCGGGCGAGGACTTTCTTCACGTCATGGACGAAGCCCATGTCGAGCATGCGGTCGGCTTCGTCCAGCACGAGGATTTCAACGTGGGACAAATCGACGCTGCCCTGGCCGGCCAGGTCCAGCAGGCGACCGGGGCAGGCCACCAGTACATCGACGCCACGGGACATGGCCTGGACCTGGGGGTTCATGCCGACGCCGCCAAAAATGCAGGCGCTGACGAACTTCAGGTCGCGAGCGTAGACCTTGAAGCTCTCATGTACCTGGGCCGCCAGTTCGCGGGTGGGGGTCAGGACCAGCACGCGCGGTTGGCGCGGGCCATGACGCTGGGATTTGTCTGGGTGACCGTTGGGAAACAACCGCTCCAGGATCGGAAGGGCGAAACCACCGGTTTTACCAGTACCTGTCTGCGCCGCGACCATCAGGTCGCGACCTTGCAACACGGCGGGAATGGCCCGCTGTTGCACCGGGGTAGGCTGGGTATAGCCGGCGGCTTCGATGGCGCCGACTAAAGCCTCGGAGAGACCGAGGGAAGCAAAGGACATGAGTAATCCTGTTTTAGTGAGGGCCTGGCCCAATGGGATAGTCTTGCCGGGCGCGAATGACGTTCAACCAAAAGACGTCATCCCGTCCGGTCCTGCCGGGCCTCGAAGGCGGGTCCGGACAAGGCTCGCGCGGGCTGTAGGCGGCGCTGTAGCGGTGTCGGGATGCCTTTTGCAAGACCGGGCGTCCGGGCGTGAGCCTGGCGGGAAGGCCGGAGTATAACAGAGCAAACGCCTCGCGCCGCTTTCCTGGTGCTCAACGGTTTATTTCAGTGCTGGCCCGGCCGGGCGAAGTGGCCTTGGTCATATCGCCTGCGCCGTAGCGGGCGCTCAGTTCGGCATAGGCTGGTTCGCGCTTGAAACGCTTGAGTTCGGCACTGAAGCGTTGCACCAGCAAATCCATCCCGGCATTGCGCCGCACCGCCAGGTATTGGCTTTGACGGCTCACCACCACTGGGTTTTCGGTGATCTGGTCGCCCAACTGCATTTGTTCGAGCACATGTCGGCCGACCCTGCGGTCGGTGATGAGCAGGTCGATCCGACCCAGTTGCAACTTGCCGAAGTTGGCTTCGTGGGTGGGCGCCGCTTCACGTTTGAACAGGGTCGACTCACTGAAGGCCTGGCTGTACAGGTAACCGGGCGAGGTGCCAACGGTCAGGCCGCCCAGGTCGTCGAGCGTGCGAAACGGATGGGGGCGGGCGTTGGCGTAGAACATCACGAATTCCACGTCCGACAGCGGTTCGCTGGGGTAAAGCAACAGGGCATCGCGCTCATCGCTGTGGAAAATGTCCAGCGCCCCGTCCGCCAACCCTTGTTCCAGCATCGCCAGGCACCGCTTCCAGGGCAGGAACTGCCATTCCACATCAATGCCCAGGCGCTTGAACACAATGGCCGTGGTTTCGTAATCCAGGCCGAGCTTCTTGCCGTTCTCTTCGTAGACATAAGGCGCCCAGGGTTCGGTGACAATGCGCAACTTTTCGGCCTGGGCGGTCACGCTCAGGCACAAGAGAAGAAGGGTGGTCAGCAGCTGGGCAATGACGGGCATGGGCCTGAGGTTACGACGAGAGCTCATCAAATAGCTAGAGCGCTCTGGCCTGTGCCCTGGTGGCCTGTTTGGCTAGTGAGTCAACTTCTGCGAATTTGAACTGACGAACTCACCACACAGGCCACTACTTGCCTTTTGCCTGCATCAGGTGCGCATAGATGGCTTCGCGGCGCTCACCCAGCACGAGACGAATCAGCGGATGATCGAGCCAACGTTTGAGTTCATGGTCCTGCAGCGATTTTTCCAGGCGATGTTCGACGTTCTCCAGGGCTTTTTCCCACCAGACCGGGGCGCAGGCCTGATCGAACTCGTTGGTATGGCGATAGCAGCCATAGAGAATCTCGCGCATGAACTGGCGTTTATGGCTGGGCAGCCCCAGGGTGATGAATTTGTAGGCCAGGCGTTGGAAGGTCGGCGGCCGAGGCAGGGTGGCGGTGACTTGGCCGGTTTCATCCAGGGCCTGGTGGCAAGTCGGTGCGGCACCGTGTTTGTCGAGCCAGGCTTTGGTCTTGGCGCGGAACAGCTGCTTGCGGCTCCAATAGTGGTGGATCAGGTCCGGGCACTCGCGCACCTGCACCGAGCGATAGGCCGCGACCGAAAGGCAGAATTCTTCCAGCGTGTAGGCACCCTTCGCCAATGGATACAGCTCATCCATCAGGGCGATCGAGCGATCCAGGACTGACGCATCGACGCAGTTGAGACCAATGACCCCGGAGTTCAACAAGGGCATGTCGTCGTCCGCCAGTTGCCGCTGGCGCAGTGTGTCGGCCAGTGTCAGGTAAAGCCCGGCGTCCTTGTTGGCGCCATACGTCAGGCCGAAGGCATTGCACAGCAACGTGCCAGGCTGGACGCGGCGAAACAGTTCGAGGGGGGAACAATGGAAAAAAGTGTCGGTGTCGATCAGCAGCGCCACCTCGGCTTCTTCGAGCACCTTCTGCATCACCACGTGCTTGGCACGGAAGTGATACCCGTGGGGTTCGATCCAGGCCTGGCGCGTTTCATTGTCCAGCGGGCGCAAACGCACCGGCAGCCCTGCGTACGGTGCAGGATTGTCGGTGAACACCTGGATATCCAAGGCTTCGTCCGGCGTCTTGCGCAGACCGGCCAACGCGCTGGCGATGCTGAACAACGCTTCCTGGTGATAGGTTTCGGCCCCGTAGACCAGATAAATGAGTTGTGGGGTCGTTAGCCTGTGACCATTGGGCATCTACTGCGATCCTCCAGATGTCTGTGCTTAAAAAAAAGGCCTTGGTTTTCGCCAAGGCCTCTTTGTACCACCGCATTAAGTCAATTCAGCGCGGCAGCTTGAGGTTGTTCCATACCGCGAGGCTGGGCTCGGCCTGGTTAAGGGTATAGAAATGCAGCCCCGGTGCACCGCCCTGCAACAAACGCTCACACATTTGTGTGATGACTTCCTCGCCGAAGCTTTGGATGCTTGAGGAGTCATCGCCATAGGCTTCCAGTTGTTTGCGAATCCAGCGTGGGATTTCTGCACCGCATGCGTCGGAGAAGCGCGCCAGCTTGCTGTAGTTGGTGATCGGCATGATTCCCGGCACGACAGGAATGTCGACGCCCAGCTTGCGGATACGTTCGACGAAGTAGAAATAACTGTCGGCGTTGAAGAAATACTGGGTGATGGCACTGTTGGCGCCAGCATTGGCCTTGCGCACGAAGTTGCGCAGATCGTCTTCGAAGTTGCGCGCTTGCGGGTGCATTTCCGGATAAGCAGCCACTTCGACGTGGAAGTGTTCGCCGGTTTCCTCGCGAATGAAGCTCACCAGTTCGTTGGCGTGGCGCAGCTCACCGCTGGCCATGCCCATGCCCGACGGCAGGTCGCCACGCAGGGCAACGATGCGCTTGATGCCAGCGGCCTTGTACTGGGTCAACAGGCTGCGCAGGTCGTCCTTGCTGTCGCCGACGCAGGACAGGTGAGGGGCTGCGGGAACTTTGACTTCGCTTTCGAGCTGCAACACGGTGTTCAGGGTGCGATCACGGGTCGAACCGCCGGCGCCATAGGTGCAGGAGAAGAAATCGGGGTTGTAGCTGGCCAACTGGCGGGCAGTGGCGATCAGTTTTTCATGCCCAGCATCGGTCTTCGTCGGGAAGAACTCGAAGCTGTAGCGACGGTCTTGGGACATGGTCATATCCTTGGAAACTCGTAGGCCGGTGAGGCTTGCATATCCCTGGTTGGGGGCGGGCTTATGTGGGAGCGAGCTTGCTCGCGATTGCCATCGCCTCGGTACGGCAGTTGGGCCGAGGTGTCTGCATCGCGAGCAAGCTCGCTCCCACAAAAAAGCCTGCTCCCGTGGGGGAGCAGCGCCGATCAGTAGCGGTAAGCGTGCGGCTTGAACGGGCCTTCGACGGTGACGCCGATGTAGTCAGCCTGTTGCTTGGTCAGCTTGGTGACCACGCCGCCGAAACCGCGGACCATTTCCAGGGCCACTTCTTCGTCGAGTTTCTTGGGCAGTACTTCCACGGTCAGGCGCTCGGCTTTCTGGGCCGGCGACAGGTCGGCGTATTTCTGGCCGAACAGGAAGATCTGGGCCAGGACCTGGTTGGCGAACGAACCGTCCATGATGCGGCTTGGGTGACCGGTGGCGTTGCCCAGGTTAACCAGGCGGCCTTCGGCCAGCAGGATCAGGTAGTCGTCGTTCTGTGGGTCGAAGCTACCGGTACCGGTGCGGTGCACCTTGTGGACCTGTGGCTTCACTTCTTCCCATGCCCAGTTCTTGCGCATGAAAGCGGTGTCGATTTCGTTGTCGAAGTGACCGATGTTGCAGACCACGGCGCGTTTCTTCAGGGCCTTGAGCATGTTGGCATCGCAGACATTGACGTTGCCGGTGGTGGTCACGATCAGGTCGATCTTGCCCAGCAGCGCCTTGTCGATGCTGGCTTCGGTGCCGTCGTTGATCCCGTCGATGAACGGCGAAACCAGCTCGAAACCGTCCATGCAAGCCTGCATGGCGCAGATCGGGTCGACTTCGGACACCTTGACGATCATGCCTTCCTGACGCAGGGACTGGGAAGAACCCTTGCCCACGTCACCGTAGCCGATCACCAGCGCCTGCTTGCCCGACAGCAGGTGGTCGGTACCGCGCTTGATGGCGTCGTTGAGGCTGTGACGGCAGCCGTACTTGTTGTCGTTCTTGCTCTTGGTCACCGAGTCGTTGACGTTGATGGCCGGGATCTTCAGTTCGCCCTTGGCCAGCATGTCCAGCAGGCGGTGTACGCCGGTGGTGGTTTCCTCGGTCACGCCGTGGACGTTTTCCAGCACGGATGCGTATTTCTTGTGCAGCAGCTCGGTCAGGTCGCCGCCGTCGTCGAGGATCATGTTGGTGTCCCATGGCTGGCCATCCTTGAGGATGGTCTGTTCCAGGCACCACTCGTACTCCTGCTCGGTCTCGCCTTTCCAGGCGAATACCGGGATACCGGCGGCGGCGATGGCGGCAGCGGCCTGGTCCTGGGTCGAGAAGATGTTGCAGGACGACCAGCGCACTTCGGCACCCAGGGCAACCAGGGTTTCGATCAGCACGGCAGTCTGGATGGTCATGTGGATGCAGCCGAGGATTTTTGCGCCTTTCAATGGCTGTTCGCCAGAGTACTTGCGACGCAGACCCATCAGGGCTGGCATTTCGGATTCGGCGATGATGATTTCGCGACGGCCCCAGGCAGCCAGGGACATGTCGGCGACTTTGTAATCGGTAAAAGCTGCAGGCGTGATAACAGCGCTCATGAAGAGCCTCCATTCGTAATGTATGCGAATGGGCGCCGTTGTGCGTTTAGTGTCCGTGCGGGCAGGCCCGTACAAACAACGCCCCATCCGAGCCTGACAGGTCGAGCCTGCTGCAGCGCCCCTCGGACAGGTGGCGGGAACGGTCCAACGGGTGGACCGGGTAAAGCGGGGGCGATTATAACGGGCTAATCGGATCTTCCAAAAGGGTTTCTGTCGGCAAATCGAAATTGCCGATGACCGTCATAGGGGCCGCGACCTAGAGCCTGACCGCCCGGTCTGCCATGATGCGGCTATTCAACGGCCAGACGCTCAGGAGTGATCATGAATTTCCACACCCGCAAATGGGTCAAGCCCGAAGACCTCAACCCCAACGGCACGCTGTTCGGCGGCAGCCTGTTGCGCTGGATCGACGAGGAGGCGGCGATCTACGCCATTGTCCAGCTGGGCAACCAGCGCGTGGTCACCAAGTACATTTCGGAAATCAATTTCGTCAGTGCTTCGCGCCAGGGCGACATCATCGAGCTGGGCATCACCGCCACCGAGTTTGGCCGCACCTCCATCACCCTGACCTGCGAGGTGCGCAACAAAATCACCCGCAAGAGCATCCTGACCGTGGAGAAAATGGTCTTCGTCAATCTCGGCGAAGACGGCTTGCCCGCGCCCCATGGCCGGACCGAGATCACGTACGTCAAGGATCAGTTCAAGGAGGATGTCGTCGGGTGAGATCGGCGGCGCTGTCATCGCGAGCAAGCTCGCTCCCACAAGGGGTCTGCGGTGAGGACTCCCCTGTGGGAGCGAGCTTGCTCGCGATGACGATTGCACATTCAACACCGATGCAAACCGACCCACCGCTATCGCGAGCAAGCTCGCTCCCACATTTGTGTTTGGGGTGCCACTGAACAGCTCTGAACGCCGCGTGTCGTAGGTACATCACGCCACCGGTTCAGGAGCTGTATGGACACCCACAAAGACGGCAAGACCCCTGACCTTTCGGCTCAGGAGCAGCACGAAGTCGACCGCAACCAGCCGCCGCGGGCGGCCGTGTTGCATGAAATCATCCGCACCCAGGGCAATCTGGAGTTGGAACGCAGTATCGCCGCGCTCTGGTGGTCGGCCCTGGCGGCGGGGCTGACCATGGGGCTGTCGCTGATGGCGATGGGCTTGCTCAGCTCCCGGCTGCCGGATCACGAGGGCTTCAAGGTCATCGCCAGTTTCGGTTACTGCGCCGGCTTTCTCGCGGTGATCCTGGCCCGCCAGCAACTGTTCACCGAAAACACCCTGACCGCTGTGCTGCCGATCATGAGCAAACCCACGCTGGGCAACTTCGGTCGGTTGTTGCGGCTGTGGGGGGTGGTACTGGTGGGCAACCTGTGCGGCACCTTGCTGGTGGCCTACGTGATGCTGCATCTGCCGATTTTCGATCCGCGCACCGACCAGGCTTTCCTGGAAATCGGCCGCAAGGTCATGGAGAACGACACCGGCCAGATGTTCGCCAAGGGCATCATTTCCGGCTGGATGATCGCCACCATGGTCTGGATGATCCCGTCCATGGAAAGTGCCAAGATGTGGATCATCATTCTGATCACCTACCTCATGGCGCTGGGGGATTTCACCCACATCGTCGTCGGCTCGGCCGAAGTGTCCTACCTGGTGTTCGCCGGCCAGTTGTCCTGGGAGGACTTCTGGATGGTCTTCGCCGGGCCGACGCTGGCCGGCAACATAGTCGGCGGCAGCTTCATCTTCGCTTTGATCAGCCATGCACAGATCCGCAGCGAAGTCGGCCTGCCCAAAGATAAACGCCCAGATAAGCCTGCGCGGCGCAGCGATTCGGAGTAGGCGGGAACCTGATCCCAGGCTCCCGGCGTGAGCGGCGGTTATTTGAATTGCATGTTGCGCAGTGTCTTGCGGGTTGTCGACTCCGGATCGAGCATCCCCGTGTAGCGCGACCTGTAGTTGGCGATGACCCGTTCGAGTGAATTGTTGAACGCGATCTTCTGCTCCCGTGAGTTCTTGGAGGCCTTTGGATCTTGCACTTCCTGCAGGTCCCGGATGGCCCCTTTTATCAGCTTGATGTTCGCATCGGGCTGGCCGCCGATAAAGCGCGCGGGATTCAGCACGTTTTGCACGACGTTATGGATGCGCGTGGCAATGTCGTGCAGGTGCATTTGCTCGACGGCGTGACGGGTCACCTCGGAAATGGCGCTGGTCGCGCCGCTGTCCCACTCGGCGGCAGCCTGCAGGAACTGCATGAAGTCCGGGTCATTGCCGTGGTTGAGGCGTTTTGCCAACCAATCCAGCTTGCCGGGCTGGTCCGCAAGCTGGTCGAGGGCCCAGATGGCGCTCTGCATTTGTGAAGTGGGTTCAAGCTTGGAGGACGTTTCGTTGGCCGCCTGGATCGCTTCCTTCAATTGCGTCAACGCCAGTAGTGCGTGGCGCCTGAAGGCGATTACCTCGGCGCAGGCTTCGTCGCCTTCCAGTTCTATGCTCAGCGGCTCGAAGTCCTTGTCGCTCAACGCCAGCAGGGCGTCCTCGACCGAGGCAAACGAAAAGGTCTGCTGCGTGGCGTTGCGCTCGTCCACATGGGTTTGAACAGCCTTGCGCAGTTCTTCCTGGAGATGGTTCTTGGTCTCCTTGGACATGCTGAAGTTGATCGTTCCACTCACCAGACCAGAGTAATTGCCTTTATCGGTTATCAGCGGCACGACGACGGTCTTGTCGGCAAAGCGCTTCAGTTGTTCGGCATTCCATGCGGAGCTGGCTGTATGGGGAGCCTTGAGAACCCGATCGATCAGGGCCGAGATGCCCGTGCCTCGCGGGCTTTCCTGGGCCGACTCTTGCGCTTCGAATACCAGAATCAAAGGCTCGCCGTCCGGGATCGGGCTCATGGAGGTGGCCGGGTTGTAGATGGCAGGTACCGGTGTGTTGTTCAGGATGCCGCCATCGGCAAATGCCGTGGTGGTGCCCACTGCTTGGAACGGCTGTCCTTGCAGGGGCGGCTGGCTGAACACCACCGGCAGCGATGCGGAGATATGCGCGGCCACGGCAATGTCCATATCGGGGGTCAGGTCCGCGCTGAAGACCACCAATTGCGTGCCTTCCTCGAACATGGCGGTGCCGGTGATTTCCACGGATTTGATTTGCGGGACCTCTTTGCTCAGGACGGCCAGGTCGGCAAAAGTGACGTATTGGTTCCTTTCCACATTGGCAACGGCTTGTTGCGCGTCTTCGGAAAGAGGCTCCGGGTGTTCTTTGCAACGCTGCAACAGCGACGTGCAAGCCTCCTCCCTGATCAGTTTCTCCAGTGGCATCCCTTTGGAACCCAGGCGTGGCAGCAAATCACACAACAGTTGCGCCAGCGGGAGTTTTTCCAGTTTCTCGCCCAGCTTCGACAATCCGTTCTGGATTTTTTGAACAGTAGCGTTGGTGCTGTCGAGCAAGGAAATGAGAGGGATATCGTCAGAAATCCTATCGAAGCCGGCATGATTCATACCGCTGGCGAGCAATGCTGCCGATATGGCCCCCGCAGAGGAGCCTGAAATCGTTCTGATATTGTCCATGATGCCGTTGGTTTCGAGCGTATCGACGAAGCCGGAATACGCCACCCCCTTGGCGCCACCGCCACTGAGCACCAATTCTGTGATGGGAGGCCGATTGATACTGACTTGAGCGCTACCGTCTTCATTTCGAACGAGGGTGATCGACCGGTCTGTCGCGCCGCATGCCAATTGTTGGGGGCGTTCAGGGATGGCTTGCGTTGCGAGCTGGCCTGCGTTTTCAAACGTGTGAGGGGAGGGGATGTGTTGCGAGATTGCTAGCATTCTGGTTCGTTCCGTGTGCCCGGGAGGGAGGGGGCCGAACTGTAAGCAAGATCTGAAGGCGAATTGCGTTGTGACTCAATTGGACAAATATCCGCCGACTGCGAACGGCAGTCGGCGGATCTCAATAAAAGCCCTCTGGAACAAGGCTTCTGGAAGGTTGGTAAAACAGCTCGCAGGGATGGGGGGCAAAGTCTTACTGAGCGCGTCGCCCATTCGCTCACCGGCAGGGCATATTTCTCAGTCCCTCAAACAGCGACTACCGCCAAGCGTCGTTGTCGATGGATAAAGAACAAGGCGGTCAATACCGTGAGGCCGCCGACCGCTGCTCCGGTCCAGGGTAGATCCGCCAGGTCGGCACCGCTGGCCACCACCAACCCACCCATCCAGGCCCCGGCGGCGTTGCCCAGGTTGAATGCGCTCTGGTTGAGTGTGGAGCCGAGGTTCGGTGCTTCGTGGGCCTGGTCGATGATCAGCAATTGCAGGATCGGGCACAGGGCGAAGGCGAAGATGCCCCATAGCACCAAGGTGATTGCCGCCGGGATCACCGACCGGCTGGTCTGGCTGAATGCGGCCAACACCAGCACCACGGCCAGGGCCATGCCGACGAGCGAAGGCAGCAGGCGCCGGTCCGCCAGGCGTCCACCGAGGAAGCTGCCGGCCGTCAGGCCGACGCCGAACAACAGCAGCATGATGGTGATGCCGTGGGGGCTGACACCGGTGATGTCCTGCAGGATCGGCGCGATGTAGGTGAATACGCTGAACAGACTGGTAGAGGCCAGTACGCTCATGCCCAGGGCGAGCAACACGTTGGCCTTGCCCAGGACCTTGAACTCACTGGCCAGGTTGGCTTTGTCCATGGGGATTTCCTTGGGCAGCCAGACCCATTGGGCAATGGCCGCGATCACGCCGATGATCGAGACCGCCCAGAAAGTCGAGCGCCAGCCGGCGTATTGACCCAGGGCCGTGCCCAACGGGACGCCCAGCACGTTGGCCAGGGTCAGGCCGGTGAACATCATGGCAATCGCCTGGGCCCGTTTATTCGGCGCCACCAGCCCGGCGGCCACCACCGAGCCGATGCCGAAGAACGCCCCGTGGCACAGCGCCGTGATCACCCGGGCAGCCATCAGCGTGGTGTAGTTCGGCGCCAGGGCGCAGAGCACATTGCCGAGAATGAACATCAGGGTCATGCCCAACAGCGTGGCCTTGCGCGGCATGTTGGCGGTGCCGATCGCCAGGATCGGCGCGCCGAACACCACGCCCAGGGCGTAGCCGGTGATCAGCAGCCCGGCCTGGGGAATGCTCACGGCCAGGTCCCGGGCGACATCGGGCAATAGGCCCATGATGACGAATTCAGTCGTGCCGATGCCAAAAGCGGCAACGGCCAAAGCAAGCAAGGCGAGTGGCATGCGCAGGGTCTCTGTCTGTAGTCTTGACGCTCTGATCAGGCATACGCATGCCGGCGCCCCTATTCGAGTGAACGGGACAACCGCGAGCTTATTGGAATTAGGGGTATGCGCAACTGAGTGCGGCGTGGTCGGCTTGAAGTATAAACGATCGCGAATCAATTCATGAGCCCGCTGATCGTAGGAGCGGGGACAAGACAAGGAGCGTGCCGTGCTTGCGACGGCCTTGGTGTTGGTAGCGGCGCTGTTGCATGCGGCGTGGAATACGCTGATCAAATTCAGTGGCGAGCGTTTGCTGGTGGTGGCGTGCATGGACAGCGTCGCCCTGCTGTTCGTCGCGTTGACCCTGGGTTTCGTGGCATTGCCGCCGTTGGATATCTGGCCGTGGATCCTGGCCTCGGCGGCGTTCGAGCTGTTGTACCGTTATTTGCTGATCCAGGCTTATCGGGTTGGAGACCTGGGATTGGTCTATCCACTGATGCGTGGCCTGTCGCCGCTGGTGGTGCTGGCCCTGACGTTTATTTTCGCCGGTGAAGCGCTGACGACCCAGCAGGTCATCGGTATCTTGCTGATCCCGTTCGGCATGCTTTGTCTGTTGTGGCAGGGCGGTGGCGGCGATCGGCTGCCGTGGTCGATGTTGCCGGTGGTGGCGTTGATCGGCCTGTGCATCGGTTGCTACACCTTTATCGACGGCCATGCCCTGCGGCGTTGGTCCCATCCGCTGGATTACCTGGTCTGGGTCACGCTGCTCAGCGCCTGGCCCTTCCCCGTGCTGGCGTTGGTGAGCAAACGGCCGGCGTTCATGCGGTTCTGGCACGAACAGTGGCGGCTGGGGTTGGCGGTCGGATTCTGCGTATTGTTCAGCTACGCTCTGGTGCTGTGGGCCATGCAACTGGGCTCGATCGCCGAAGCGGCGGCGTTGCGGGAAATCAGCGTGATCCTGGTGGTGCTGTTCGGCATGCGCTACCTGAAAGAACCTTTTGGCTTGCCGCGGCTCTTAGCCTGCGGGCTGGTGCTGATTGGCATGCTGGTGATGAAAGCCTGACGCTCGACTCTCTATAAAACTCAAAAAGGAAGTGCGGTATGACGGTTGCCCTGTGGTGTGTGTTGATTGCTTTTCTCCTGCCTTACCTGTGTATCGGGATCGCCAAGGCCGGTGGGAAATACCGGTTGCAGGATAATCACGACCCCCGGGATTTTCTGGACTCGCTCGAAGGCGCTCCCCGGCGTGCCTACGCGGCGCAACTGAACAGCTTTGAAATCAGCCCGTTTTTCGCCGCCGCCGTGATCGTCGCGCACCTGGCCGGCAACGCCGAACTGGTCACCATCAACGTGCTGGCGGTGCTGTTCATCACCAGCCGCCTGCTCTACATCATTTGCTATCTGGCGGACTGGGCGATTCTGCGTTCGCTGGTGTGGTTCGTGGGGGTAGGGTTGGTGGCGAGTTTCTTCTTCGTTTCGATTTGAGCCTGGCGGCTGAATCGTCGGCGTCTGTACTGGCCTTATCGCGAGCAAGCTCGCTCCCACTTGGATCTTAGCCGCACACAAGATATGTGTTCACTGGCGATCGACTGTGGGAGCGAGCTTGCTCGCGATGGGGCCTGTACCCTCAATCCATTTCTCAAGGGTTGGCGGTCACCGCATTCGCCACCTGAGGTACTTGCGGCAACACCATGCCCTTGGGCCAGAGCATCCAGATCTGCCCCTGCTGTTTCATGTCCCCGGCCAGTTGGCCTGCCGCTTCACCCGTGCCCCAGAACAGGTCCGCCCGCACTTCGCCGGTAATCGCACCACCAGTGTCCTGGGCGGCGACGGGGCGGTTCAAGGCGCTGCCGTCGGGGCGAGTGGTGGATAACCACAGCAGGCTGCCCAGCGGAATCACCTTGCGGTCCACCGCCACGCTGTAGCCAGCGGTCAGAGGTACATTCAGCGAACCTCGTGGGCCTTCGTTGCTGTCGGGGTTGCGGTTGAAGAACACGTAGCTGGGGTTGCTGGCGAGCAATTCGGGAATGCGGTTCGGGTTGGCCTTGGCCCAGGCACTGATGGTGCCCATGGTCACGTCTTCTTTCTTGAGTTCGCCTTGTTCGACCAGCCAGCGTCCGATGGGGCGGTAGGGATGGCCGTTCTGGTCGGCATAGCCGATGCGCAGTTGGCGACCATCGGCCAGTTGAATGCGTCCCGAACCCTGGATCTGCAGGAATTGCAGGTTCATGGGGTCGGTCAGCCAGGCAATGACCGGCGCCTTCACGCCATTGGTCTCGATGGTGGCCGCGTCGTCGTACGGCTTGAGCACCCGGCCTTCGAGGCGGCCGCGCAGGCGTTTGCCCTTGAGCTCAGGGTAGATGCTGTCCAGCGACACGATGATCATGTCCTCCGGTACACCGTAGACCGGGATATTCGCCGTAGTGGTCTGGGTGAGGCTGCCGGGGTAGACCGGCTCGTAATAGCCGGTAATCAGGCCGTTGGGGCTGTTGTCCCCCGAGCGCAGGCCATAGACGTCCAGGTTCTGTTTCAGGAAGTTGCGTACATCCTGTGGGGTTTGCGGCACGTTGGCCGCTGCCGCACAGGTCGGACCCCAGGTCGCATCGGCCTTGAGCCGGGTGCACGCGCTGCGCCAGGAACCGAAACCGGCCAGCAGGTCTGCATCGGACACCGCCGGCAGCGCCTCCCAGGGGGCGCTGACATAGGTGGCGAGGGCATGGGTCTGAGGTTCTTCGACCTTTTCGCCGCGGTTACAACCGGCCAACAGTGCGATCAGCGGTAGGGTCAATGCCAGGCCTTTGTGCCAGGGCTTGATGCGGCTGTTCATGAAGATTTCCTTTGCAGCCATTCGGGCGCTGTCAGGCGCTCGAACAACCCGTATTGTTGATAGGGCCATTGGTCTTTACCGATGACCCGAGGATACTAACCGCCGTTTCCTGCCCCGAGGCCAAGATGTTTGTAAAACGATTTTCCATGGCCGTGCTGGCCTGCCTGATGTTGTCCGCCTGTGGCGGCGTCGATCCCAATTCTCCCCTGGGCCAGCGCAAGACCATCTTCAAGCAGATGCTCAAGACCAACGAAGAGCTGGGCGGCATGTTGCGCGGCCGAGTTCCGTTCGATGGCGCACGTTTCGCCGAGGGCGCGGCGCAACTGGACCAATTGTCCCATGAGCCGTGGAAGCACTTCCCGCAAGTGCGCGAGCAAGACCACACCAGCGCCCGGGATGACGTCTGGCAAAAACAGGCACGCTTTCAGGAACTGGCCCGCAACCTTGAAGCGGCCACCGGTGAGTTGGTGACCGCCAGCAAAGTCCAGCCTTACAGGGCCAGTTACCTGGGGCCGGCGGTGCAGAAGGTCGAAGATGCGTGCAGTGCCTGTCATAAAGAGTTTCGGGATTATTGACATGCCTTGAAGGATCGCAGGCTTCGCCAGCGCCTACAGATCGGGTGTTCACTTATCCAACTCATCCACCGCTTCCTGCAACTCCTTGCGGGAGGTTGCCAGCTTGTCCTTGCGTTTGTTGATCCGCTCGGCGTCGCCTTTCTTCATGGCCTTTTCCAGGTCGGCCTGACGCCGGCTGACCTCGTGCTTGGCATCGAGTACCTTGTTTTCACGCTCCTTGCGCAAGGACGCATCGGTGCAATGGGTGGTGACGTCACTCAATGCGGTTTCCAGGCCTGCCTGCTGGTCCTGGTTGCCACGGGACTTGGCCAGTTCGATCTGGTTGATGATGCCCTGGCGCTTGGCCGCGCAGCCGGTGAGTTCCGGGGTTTGTTCGTCCGCCAGCAAAGGGGCGGCCATGGCGCTGCATAAGACCAGCAGGGCAACGGGGGACAGGAAATTCATAGCAACTCCGTAAAAAATCGCGAGCGGTCGGTACAGATGCGCTGTTGGAACGCATGTTCGCCCCTTGGGTTCAACCGCACGGGGGGCCGGATTAAAAACCGTCGACCCCGGCGGAGCGTAATACGTCACTCAAGGCCAGCACCTGCGGGTCGCGAAAAAAGGCGCTCAATTGCGCGGCGCGTCCCGCTCCGATGCCGACTTCGGCTTGCCATTGTTCGGTGCTGCGCTCGGCCAGCGCCTGCCACGGCCCTTCCAGCCGGGCCTCACCGATGGGTGGCAGGCCCAAGGCCTTGAGCCATTGCCCGAAAGGGCGTTGCCGGGCGCTGTCGAGGCTGGCGAGCAGGCGCGCGCTAGTGCGTTCGCCGAAGCCGTCAATGTTAGCAAGCTCGGCGGCATCGAGGGTCAACCAATCCAACAATCCATGGAGTCGACCGGCAGCCAGGAGTTTTTCCCAGGTGCCGGGGCCGACATGGGCCAGGGCGAGCCCGTGCTTGCCGCTGAGCCAGTTCAGGCGGGCGAGGAATTGGCTTTCACAGCCGGGCGTCGCTTGCCAGCAACTCAAGAAGTGGTGATCGCTTGCCATGGGGGCATTGACGTCCTGGCGCTCGAGGCTGCGCAGCACCACCTCGTCGAGGCGTGGAATGGTCAGTCCGGCCAGGCTGATGGCAACCCGATCGCCGGGACGGATGTCCATCTCCTCCCAGCGCTTGAGGGAACTGACGCTGACCCGGCGAATCCGCCGGTCGTCGAGCAGGGTCGGTTCGAGTTCCAACACAGGGGTGATGCGCCCGGTACGCCCGACCTTGAAGCGCACCTTGCGCACTTCGGCCAGGGCCTGGGCATACGGGTATTTCCAGGCCACGCTCCAGAACGGCGTCCTGGCCTGCCAGCGGTCGGCGGGTGGACGGCGGCTCTGGCGCAGGACGATCCCGTCACTGGCGAAGGCCTGCGGCGTGCGATACCAGTGGTCGCGCCACCGCTGGGCATCCCTCAGTGTCCGGACAGGTTGGTTGTAGTCGTGGGTGTCAGCGAAACCCAGCGCGTTCAGCGCGGCCATCCGCTCTGGCAGGGTGCCTGGCCCTTCAGGCCAGTCCCAGACAAACAGGCCGATGGAGGATGCCTCCTGCGCCGTCAAATTGTTGCGCGCCATCAAGCCCGCCACGGTTGCGCGGGCATTCAGGCTGCCGTGGCTGGCTTGGACATGGGCGTCCAGGCGCCAGTACAACTCGCCCTGGACGACCAGGTCCACGGGCTGGCGCAGTTGCTGCGCGATGGCGCCGATCTGGTGCGCACTCGCGGTCCAGTCATGCCCCAGGACGCCATCGCCGCGGCTGATCGCCTGATGCAGGCGACCCGTGCGGTAAACCAGGGAGACCGCCACGCCATCGACTTTCGGTTGCGCCCAGACGTCCTCTCGACCGAGCAGCCAGGCCTCCACGGCGTCGGCGTCCTTCAGTTTTTCCAGGCCGGTATGGACGATGGGGTGCCGCACCTTTCCGCCCGCTGAGCGCAGGGGATTGTCGGGCGCCGCGAGATCGAAGCAGCGGCGCCATTGGCCCAGCTGTGTGCGGGACTGATCATAAAGCTCATCGGCCACCAGCGACTGGCCGAGGCGGTGGTAACGGTCGTCCCAGGTGTCGATTTGTTGTTGCAGTGCGGCGATCTCCGCCCGGGCCCGTTCAGCGGGCCAGTCGGGGCAGGGTGCGGCTAGCGCGGGGAGGGCCATGAATGCGAGACAGGCGAGGGCATAGAGGAACGGTGGCATCGAAGCATCCTTGCTCGGTTGAGTATCTGAAGGCTAGTCAGCGTCCCGGTTGTTGTGAGGGGCGGAGCGTTACCGGATTTTGCGGCGCCTGGTGGCAAAGTCGCGGCGGTACAGTCCTGCGGGATTTCGCCACGCAACTGTCCCTTGAACCCCTCGATGACCGGTGCAGAATGAGCCTTCGATCCACCTCTGCCTGGAACGCCCGAATGGACCTGCCGACACTCGCTGTTTTCATTCCGGCCTGCTTTGCGCTGAACATGGCGCCGGGGCCGAACAATCTGCTCTCCATCAGCAACGCCTCGCGTTATGGCTTCGTCCGGGCGTGCAGCGGTGGCATCGGTCGGTTGCTGGCGTTTGCGATCATGATCGCCCTGGCTGCGGTGGGGCTCACCGCCGTGTTGCACACATCGGAGCTGCTGTTCCTGGGGATCAAGCTCGTCGGTGCCGGTTACCTGTTCTATCTGGCCGTGCAGTTGTGGCGGGCCCGGCCCGAGGCCGACAGCGAAGCCGGGCTCGCATCGATGACCCGGGCCGGCCTGGCGCGCCAGGAGTTCCTGGTGGCGATTGGTAATCCGAAGGCAATTTTGTTGTTCACTGCGTTCCTGCCGCAATTCGTCGACCGTACAGGTACCGTCACCCAACAATTCGCCGTGCTGGGCGGCTTGTTCCTCGCGCTGGAGTGCATCGCCATCGGGTTGTATTGCTACATGGGCATTTACGCGCGGCGGCTGTTTGCCCGGCCCAGTGGCAAACGCCTGTTCAATCGGATGTGTGCGGGGCTGCTCGCCAGTGCGGCTTCGTTTTTGCTGGTGGCACGGCGCTCTTGAGCGCCATGACGAGGGGATTTTGTGGGAGCAAGGCTTGCCCGCGATACAGGCGCCTCGTTACCGCAGGGACCGCGTTGTCCTCATCGCGGGCAAGCCTTGCTCCCACAGATAAATTCTCCCGCCACAAGAACCAGGCATGACTTTGCACTCTGAGTAGTCAAGCACCTGGCATGAAAAAGCCCCTGACGACCCAGTCGCCAGGGGCTTTTCCTTACACGCGGGTGTTACAGGCCGGCAGCGGCGCGCAGGGCGTCCGCGCGGTCGGTCTTTTCCCAGGTGAACGTGGTGAAGGTATCGCCATCCACGGTCCTGGTCTCTGGCGTACGGCCGAAGTGACCATAGGCGGCGGTTTCCTGGTACATCGGGTGCAGCAGGTCGAGCATGGTGGTGATGGCGTATGGACGCAGGTCGAACACTTCGCGGACCAGGTTGATGATCTTGTCATCGCCGATCTTGCCGGTGCCGAAGGTGTTCAGCGAGATCGACGTAGGCTGGGCGACGCCAATGGCGTAGGACACCTGGATCTCGCAGCGTTCGGCCAGGCCGGCGGCCACGATGTTCTTGGCGACATAACGACCGGCGTAGGCGGCCGAGCGGTCAACCTTGGAAGGGTCCTTGCCGGAGAACGCGCCACCGCCGTGACGGGCCATGCCGCCATAGCTGTCGACGATGATCTTGCGACCGGTCAGGCCGCAGTCGCCCACCGGGCCGCCGATGATGAACTGGCCGGTCGGGTTGATGTGGAACTGGGTGTCCTTGGACAGCAACTCGGCAGGCAGCACGTGCTTGACGATCAATTCCATCACGCCTTCGCGCAGGTCTTTGTAGGACACCTCAGGGTTGTGCTGGGTTGACAGGACGACGGCGTCGATACCGACCACCTTGCCGCCTTCGTAACGGCAGGTCACCTGGGACTTGGCGTCCGGGCGCAGCCACGGCAGCAGGCCGGATTTACGGGCCTCGGCCTGGCGTTTAACCAACTGGTGCGAGAAGGTGATCGGGGCCGGCATCAGCACATCGGTCTCGTTGCTGGCGTAGCCGAACATCAGACCCTGGTCGCCTGCGCCCTGGTCTTCAGGCTTGGCCCGGTCAACGCCCTGGTTGATGTCCGGGGATTGCTTGCCGATGATGTTCATCACGCCGCAGGTCGCGCCGTCGAAGCCGACGTCGGAGCTGTTGTAGCCGATGCCCAGGATGACGTCGCGAACGATCTGTTCCAGGTCGACCCAGGCCGACGTGGTGACTTCGCCAGCGATGATCGCCACGCCCGTTTTCACCAGAGTCTCGCACGCCACGCGGGCGAACTTGTCTTCAGCAATGATGGCGTCCAGCACCGCATCAGAAATCTGGTCGGCGATTTTGTCCGGATGCCCTTCAGACACGGACTCGGAGGTGAAAAGGGAGTATTCGCTCATCTCGATGTTTTCCTACAAGTTACCGTTGGTGAGTGTTGCCAGTGGGTCGCTGAAAGTGGCGAACCTGGATCTGGAAACCATTACGTAAGCCTACATAGAGGCTTTCCCCGGGCACGAGGCCCGCTGCGGTGGCCCAGCGGGCCAGGTCGTCCTGTTCAAAGCCGAGCCAGAGGTCGCCGCAGGCTTCCCTGGCCCAGCTCTGGTTGTGACTGCATAACTCGGTCACCAGCAGGCTGCCGCCCGGTTGCAGCAGGCGGGCCATGTGCTTGAGTGCATCGGCCGGCGCGGCGAAATGATGCAGCACCATGTTCAATACCACGCAGTCGGCCTGCAGGCTCATGCCATCCAGTGCATCGGCCAGTTGCAGGCGCACGTTAGCCAGGGCCTCGCGCTCACACACCTGGCGCGCCAGTTCGAGCATGGCCGGGCTGTTGTCCAGCGCCGTCACCTGGCTGAAGCGTCGCGCCAGCTCCGGCAGAAAGGCGCCATCGCCGGGGCCGACTTCGATCGCCGTGGCCGCAGGCTCGAAGCTCAATTTGTCGAGCAGCGCCACCACGCTTTCACGGTACTGCGGCAAGCCGGCGATCAGGTCTTGCTGGGCGCGAAACTTCTCGGCGACCCGTGCGAAGAAGTCCTGGCTGGCGGCGGCCCGTTGTCCGTGAACCTGGGTGATGCGAGCCTGTACGTCGGTCGGCAGGCTCAGTGCGTCCACTTCGTCCAGCAGCGCCGCGTGCAGCTTGCCGCCCAGCAGGTCGGTGTGGGGCAGGGCGCGGCGATAGAAAATGGCGTTGCCTTCCCGGCGGGTCGCCACCAGGTCGGCCTGGGCCAGGACCTTGAGGTGGTGACTCATGCCGGACTGGCCGATACCGAAGATCTGCGCCAGTTCCAGCACGCCGAACGAATCGTTGGCCAGGGCGCGCAATACATTGAGCCGCAACGGATCGCCGCCGGCCTTGCAAAGGGCCGCCAGCTCATCGCAGTCGTCGTGGCGAATGGAGGGCGCGGGCAGGTTCATAGTGGGGCCGTCTGTTTCATGAGTGGGGCGGTCCGTTTCAGTGAGGCAGTCTAGTGAGGGGTTTGGATCATCGCAAGTTCAATATCAAAAAGTTTTGATATTGGTTGATAAATGGCACTTCCCACTCCGTGCTTGACTCTACAGGCCATCAGCGGAAAGGTTTCACCCGGCGAATGCGACTTTATCCACCGGAAAAACGCTCAAGGATGACTATCTGTCATTGCCCCGGGGCGGGTGGGTGAGGGAAAATGCTCGCCTTTTTCAGTTTCGTTTTATTCATTCTCGATTCAATACCCGCAGGAGAACAGCGATGCCCAGCCGTCGTGAGCGTGCCAATGCCATTCGTGCCCTCAGCATGGATGCCGTGCAGAAAGCCAACAGCGGCCATCCCGGTGCCCCCATGGGTATGGCGGATATCGCCGAGGTGCTTTGGCGCGACTACCTCAAGCACAGCCCGAGCAATCCTTCGTTCGCCGACCGTGACCGCTTTGTGCTGTCCAACGGCCATGGTTCGATGTTGATCTACTCGCTGCTGCACCTGACCGGCTATGACCTGTCGATCGATGACCTGAAGAACTTCCGCCAGTTGCACAGCCGCACCCCGGGCCACCCGGAATACGGCTACACCCCAGGCGTGGAAACCACCACCGGCCCGCTGGGCCAGGGCCTCGCCAACGCCGTGGGTTTTGCCCTGGCGGAAAAAGTCCTGGCGGCGCAGTTCAACCGCCCAGGTCATAACGTCGTCGACCACCACACCTACGTATTCCTGGGTGATGGCTGCATGATGGAAGGCATTTCCCATGAGGTCGCCTCCCTGGCCGGCACCCTGGGCCTGGACAAGCTGATCGCGTTCTACGACGACAACGGCATCTCCATCGATGGCGAAGTCGAAGGCTGGTTCACCGATGACACCCCCAAGCGCTTCGAAGCCTACAACTGGCTGGTGATTCGCAACGTCGACGGCCACGATCCGGAAGAAATCAAGACCGCCATCGAGACTGCTCGCAAAAGCGCCCAGCCGACCCTGATCTGCTGCAAGACCACCATCGGTTTCGGCTCGCCGAACAAGCAAGGCAAGGAAGACTGCCACGGCGCACCGTTGGGGGCCGAGGAAATCGCCCTGACCCGTGCCGCGCTGAAGTGGAACCATGGCCCGTTCGAAATCCCGGCCGACATCTACGCCGAATGGGATGCCAAGGAAAAGGGCCGTGCGCTCGAAGCCGAGTGGGACCAGCGTTTCGCTGCCTATTCCGCCGAATTCCCCGAGCTGGCAAACGAGCTGGTGCGTCGCCTCAGCGGCGAGCTGCCGGCCGACTTCGCCGAAAAAGCCTCGGCGTACATCGCTGAAGTCGCCGCCAAGGGCGAAACCATCGCCAGCCGCAAGGCCAGCCAGAACACCCTGAACGCCTTCGGCCCATTGCTGCCGGAACTGCTGGGCGGTTCGGCCGACCTGGCCGGTTCCAACCTGACCCTGTGGAAAGGCTGCAAAGGTGTCAGCGCCGAAGATGCCAGTGGCAACTACATGTACTACGGCGTTCGCGAGTTCGGCATGAGCGCAATCATGAACGGCGTTGCGCTGCACGGCGGCCTGGTACCTTACGGCGCCACTTTCCTGATGTTCATGGAATACGCCCGCAACGCCGTGCGCATGTCGGCGCTGATGAAAAAACGCATCCTGTATGTGTTCACCCACGACTCCATCGGCCTGGGCGAAGACGGCCCGACGCACCAGCCGATCGAGCAACTGGCGAGCCTGCGTTGCACGCCTAACCTGGACACCTGGCGTCCCTGCGACGCCGTGGAATCGGCAGTGGCCTGGAAATACGCCCTCGAGCGTAACGACGGCCCATCGGCGCTGATCTTCTCCCGTCAGAACCTGCAGCACCAGAACCGCGATGCCGACCAGATCGGCGACATCACGCGCGGCGGCTACGTGCTCAAGGACTGCATCGGCGAGCCTGAACTGATCCTGATCGCCACCGGCTCCGAAGTCGGCCTGGCCGTCCAGGCCTACGACAAGCTGACCGAGCAGGGCCGCAACGTACGCGTGGTGTCCATGCCGTGCACCAGCGTGTTCGATGCCCAGGATGCTGGCTACAAGCAGGCAGTGCTGCCGCTGCAAGTCAGCGCGCGGATCGCCATCGAGGCTGCCCATGCCGATTACTGGTACAAGTACGTGGGCCTGGAAGGCCGCGTGATCGGCATGACCACCTACGGCGAATCGGCACCTGCGCCGGCGCTGTTCGAGGAGTTCGGTTTCACCCTGGAAAATATCCTGGGTCAGGCTGAAGAGCTGCTGGAAGACTGATCCGCAAACAGGTTGTCTGTTCTGACGCCATCGCGAGCAAGCTCGCTCCCACAAGGATTTTCACCGACCCTGTGGGAGCGAGCTTGCTCGCGATAGCGCAGGCTCAGGCATTACTGGACTGAAGGATTCACCACGGTAACCGAGAACCCCATGCCCCAACCGCGTCCCTACAAAGTTGCACTCAACGGCTACGGCCGGATAGGTCGTTGCGTCTTGCGTGCGTTGTTCGAGCGAGGGGCCAAGGCCGATTTCGAGATCGTGGCGATCAATGACCTGGCCGACATGGCCAGCATCGAATACCTGACACGCTTTGACTCCACCCACGGCCGGTTTCCCGGCGAAGTGCGGGTCGAGGGTGATTGTCTGCATATCAATGGCGACTGCGTGAAAGTGCTGCGCAGTGCCACCCCCGAAGGCATCGATTGGGCGTCCCTGGGTGTCGATCTGGTGCTCGAGTGTTCCGGTGCCTACCACACCCGCGAAGACGGCCAGCGTTTTCTCGCGGCCGGCGCGCCACGGGTGCTGTTCTCCCAGCCGATGGCCAGCGAAGCGGATGTCGATGCCACCATCGTCTACGGCGTGAACCAGGATTGCCTGACCGGCGAAGAGCTGCTGGTGTCCAACGCGTCCTGCACCACCAACTGCGGCGTGCCGCTGTTGCGCCTGCTGGACCAGGCCATTGGTCTGGAATACGTGTCGATCACTACGATCCACTCGGCAATGAACGACCAGCCAGTGATCGACGCCTACCATCATGAGGACTTGCGCCGCACCCGTTCGGCGTTCCAATCGGTGATTCCGGTGTCCACTGGTCTGGCGCGCGGTATTGAACGGCTGCTGCCGGAACTTGCCGGGCGAATTCAGGCCAAAGCCGTGCGGGTGCCGACGGTCAACGTGTCCTGCCTCGACATCACGATGCAGACCGTGAGCGATACCGACGCCACCGAGGTCAACCGGATCCTGCGCGAAGCCGCCACCAGCGGCCCGCTCAAAGGCCTCCTGGCTTACACCGAGTTGCCTCACGCCAGTTGTGATTTTAACCATGACCCCCATTCGGCCATTGTCGATGCCAGCCAGACCCGTGTTTCCGGGCCGCGGCTTGTGAACATCCTGGCCTGGTTCGACAACGAATGGGGGTTTGCCAACCGAATGCTGGACGTTGCCGAGCATTACCTGCAAACCGCTTCGAAAAAACCTGCTCTCTAAACAGTTACCCAGGAATTGCGACCCATGACCGTGTTGAAGATGTCCGACCTCGATCTGCAAGGTAAGCGCGTACTGATCCGCGAAGACCTCAACGTCCCCATCAAGGACGGTGTTGTCACCAGCGATGCGCGTATCCTGGCTTCGCTGCCGACCATCAAGCTGGCCCTGGAAAAAGGCGCGGCCGTGATGATCTGCTCCCACCTGGGCCGCCCGACCGAAGGCGAGTTCTCGGCGGAAAACAGCCTCAAGCCGGTAGCCGATTACTTGAGCCGTGCCCTGGGCCGCGACGTGCCGTTGGTCGCTGACTACCTGGGCGGCGTCGATGTGAAGGCCGGTGATGTCGTGCTGTTCGAAAACGTGCGCTTCAACAAGGGCGAGAAAAAGAACGCCGACGAATTGGCCCAGCAATACGCCGCCCTGTGCGACGTATTCGTGATGGACGCCTTTGGCACCGCTCACCGCGCCGAGGGTTCGACCCATGGCGTGGCGAAATTCGCCAAAGTCGCCGCCGCAGGCCCGTTGCTGGCGGCCGAGCTGGACGCACTGGGCAAGGCCCTGGGCTCGCCGGCCCAGCCGATGGCCGCCATTGTGGCCGGCTCCAAAGTCTCCACCAAGCTGGACGTGCTCAACAGCCTGAGCCAGGTGTGCAACCAGTTGATCGTCGGTGGCGGCATCGCCAACACGTTCCTCGCCGCCGCCGGTCATCCGGTCGGAAAATCCCTGTACGAGCCGGACCTGCTGGACACCGCCCGGGAAATCGCCGCCAAGGTCAGCGTACCGTTGCCGGTGGACGTGGTCGTGGCCAAGGAATTCGCTGAAAGCGCGACGGCCACCGTCAAGCTGGTGGCCGACGTGGCCGACGACGACATGATCCTCGACATCGGCCCGCAAACCGCAGCCAACTTCGCCCAATTGCTGAAATCCTCCCAGACGATCCTGTGGAACGGCCCGGTCGGCGTGTTCGAGTTCGACCAGTTCGGCAACGGCACCAAGGTGTTGGCCCAGGCCATCGCCGAAAGCTCCGCGTTCTCTATCGCTGGCGGCGGCGACACCCTGGCGGCCATCGACAAATATGGCGTAGCTGCGCAGATCTCCTACATTTCCACCGGTGGCGGCGCATTTCTCGAGTTCGTCGAAGGCAAAGTGTTGCCGGCCGTGGAAGTCCTGGAAAGCCGGGCCAAGGCCTGAGGCTGCGTTGACCAGGCAAAGGAGTGTTCTGATGGTCAAGACGTTCACGTTGCTGCTGGCGACAACGATGCTGGTGGCTTGCTCGAGCAGCCCGGAGGCTCCGGCCCCGCAAACCGACACGCCGACGCCCGAAGAAGGCTGTTACCAGGCCGACTGGCAGGCCGAGACGAATCCGGTGCTGAACAAGCGTTCCGGACCGGACGGCCTGGACAAATACGAGACGCAAACCCCGGCCAAGGAACATGGTTGTCCTTGACGGGTCTGACTCTTAACTCATGGCGGGCGGCGTGTGCCGTCCGTCGAGGAACACGGATGAAAGGCTTGATCGCCGTTGTGGCGTTGGCATTGCTGGCCGGTTGTTCGCAACTGGGTTTTTTGCAGTCGTCCGAGCCCGTTGCAGAGGGCTGGACGAGTTGGACCTGTGACAGCGAGGCCAAAGTGCTCTGGCGCTACACCGATGCCGCCCGCAAGGAAGTCGATGTACGCCTGGGCGGCGCCGATAAGGTTTATCGCCTCAAGCTTGAGCCGGGTGCTGAAGGTTCGCTGTACAGCGATGACATGCTGGCATTTCACGTCAAGGGTGAAGAAGGCCTGGTGTACTGGGTTGCCACCAATGACTTGATTGGGCGTGGTTGCAAGGCGCAGTAATACGATTGAACTGATCCACACAGATCCAAATGTGGGAGCAGATCCAGTGTGGGAGCGAGCTTGCTCGCGATAGCGGTGTACCAGGCAACAGTGATGTTGAATGTACCGCCCTCATCGCGAGCAAGCTCGCTCCCACAAGGATCGCGTCAGTATTTGGGTTTAGCGATACCGAACACGCAGCTCGGGCCAACCCCCGATCCGCAATGACTTGAATAGCCGCCGCCGCTCCGGCAGGCTGGCACGATTAACGACCCTCGACCGGGAGAGAGACACAATGGCACTTATCAGCATGCGTCAGATGCTGGACCACGCAGCCGAGTTCGGCTACGGCGTTCCAGCCTTTAACGTCAACAACCTTGAGCAGATGCGCGCCATCATGGAAGCCGCTGACAAGACTGACTCTCCGGTGATCGTCCAGGCTTCGGCCGGTGCCCGCAAATACGCCGGCGCGCCGTTCCTGCGTCACCTGATCCTGGCGGCGATCGAAGAATTCCCGCACATCCCGGTGTGCATGCACCAGGACCACGGCACCAGCCCGGACGTCTGCCAGCGCTCCATCCAACTGGGCTTCAGCTCGGTGATGATGGACGGTTCCCTGGGCGAAGACGGCAAGACCCCGACCGACTACGAATACAACGTACGCGTTACCCAGCAGACCGTTGCCATGGCCCACGCCTGCGGCGTTTCGGTGGAAGGTGAGCTGGGTTGCCTGGGTTCGCTGGAAACCGGCATGGCCGGTGAAGAAGACGGCATCGGTGCCGAAGGCGTGCTGGACCACAGCCAGATGCTGACCGACCCGGAAGAAGCGGCGGACTTCGTCAAGAAAACCCAGGTAGACGCCCTGGCCATCGCCATCGGCACCAGCCACGGCGCCTACAAGTTCACCAAGCCACCTACCGGCGACGTGCTGGCTATCGACCGCATCAAGGAAATCCACAAGCGCATCCCCAACACCCACCTGGTGATGCACGGTTCGTCCTCGGTACCGCAAGAGTGGCTGGCGATCATCAACCAGTACGGCGGCGACATCAAGGAAACCTACGGCGTGCCGGTTGAAGAAATCGTCGAAGGCATCAAGTACGGCGTGCGCAAGGTCAACATCGACACCGACCTGCGCCTGGCTTCTACCGGTGCCATGCGTCGTTTGATGGCGACCAACCCGAGTGAGTTTGATCCGCGCAAGTTCTTCGGCGCTACTGTGACGGCCATGCGTGATGTGTGCATTGCGCGGTATGAGGCGTTTGGTACGGCGGGTAATGCTTCGAAGATCAAGCCGATCTCGCTGGAAGCGATGTATCAGCGGTATTTGAAGGGTGAGTTGAACGCTAAGGTCAACTGAGGCTTCAGTGGTGTGAGAAAACCCGCAGTGATGCGGGTTTTTTTATGGGTGGGGTTTGTGTGTATATCCGTTTCTTGGGTAACGGCGGCTTATGGTTCCGCCCTTACGGCGGGTTACTTTTGGCAAACGCCCCAAAAGTAACCAAAAGGTCTTTGCCCCACCACTCGGCACCTCGCCTAGGCTCGGTGTGCCCTCACTCCGGCATTGCTCCGTGGGCCGCCGCGAAGGGCCATCCATGGCCCAGCGCGGCTATCCCGGCATCCATGCCGGGATGCCCACTACGCAATACCGGCGTTCGGCCAGCGTGGTTAATGGGGCCCCCAGATCAAAAGCCCGCCGAGGCGGCCTTATAGCCGACCTGATTCTTGATGTGATCGCGTTTCTCCTGTGGGAGCGAGCTTGCTCGCGAAGGCACTGTTACTGTCGATGAAGATATTGAGTTTGCAGGCTTCTTCCTACGGGAAGCTTTACTGCCCTTCGAGCCCGCGCTGTTCAATCACTCCAAAAACATCCGCCACATCCTGGACCATGATCCGGGCGATGTTGGTGATGGTGTTGATGTCGGTCTCGGCCGAATCGCGCAGTGTGGTGCAGGCCATCAGCGTCAGGTAGTCGAGGGTGGCGTGCAGGCGTTCGCTGGCGCAGGCGTGGAGTTCGGGCAGTGGGGCGGTTTTATCGATGAACAGGACGGGGTGGGTGGTGGCGATTGGGGTTAGCGGGGTGAAGCGGCGGAACGATTGTTCGGTAGACATAGTAAATCCCTAACTCAAGAGAAAATTTGCCACCGTTTTGCTGCGAAACAATTGGGTGGCAGCCATGTGCGGGTTCGCAGACCGAGGAGTTAGGACTCGGCAGACCCGAAGATCTCCCACACACAGCCGCCATGAAAAGCCGAACGTAGGTGCGTATGCCTATGCCGATTTTTTTGACGGTTGTGATTCTAACTCACCAGGGCTGCGAAACCCTCCCACCGACCAAAGCCAGTAGGTGAACCAAACTATAGAAGGGGATTTTTGACGCAACAACCGACCTGTAGGACGCCCACAACCCCCGTGGCGAGGGAGCTTGCTCCCGCTCGGTGGCGCAGCCGCCGTAAATCCTGGTCATGGGACCGGTCTGACGAAAAGAGGGGGCTGCTTCGCAGCCCAGCGGGGATAAATCCCCTCGCCACAAAGGGGGAGTTCCTACGAGATTTTCAGAAGGCCGGGGGAACGATCAAAATCTCCGACCACCCCACAAATCCTAGTCGGCTGTCAGGCCGCCATCGCGAGCAAGCTCGCTCCCACAATTGGATCGGAGTACGACCGTGAGAGCCAGGCCGGCTGGCAGGCCGCCTCGCGGTGGACGTTGATCTCGGCGCCCCGTTAACCACGCTGGCCGAACGCAGGCATTGTGGAGTGGGCATCCCGGCATGGATGCCGGGATAGCCGCGCTGGGCCATGGATGGCCCTTCGCGGCGGGCCCACGGAGCAATGCCGGAGTAAGGGCACACCGAGCCTAGGCGAGGTGCCGAGTGGTGGGGCATAAAGCGTTTTGGTTACTTTTCGCCGGGCCGCGCAGGCTTCTCAAAAGTGACCCGCCGTAAGGGCGGAACCGTAAGCCGCCGTTACCGCAGCAACGGATATACACACGATATCTCTCTATCGAAAGCACCCGGTCAAGTGTTGTGATCGATATCCAACTTGCTGAACGTCACCTTCCCCCCTTCGCTGGTATAGCCACTGTTGTCCTGCACGTACACGCCAGCCTTGAAGTACAACGGCTTGACCTTCCATTTGGAACTGATGGTGGTGTACCAGCTACGACCCGCCGCAGTAATGCCCAGGTCGCCCGTACGGTCGAGGTGGAGCCGATAACTGAAGGACTGAGCCAGCTTCACGCCGGTCGCGACGGTGATCACCCGGCCCTCATCGTCATCGGGACGCATGCGGACCTTGGCAACGATGTCGCCAGTCTTGCTGCCATCCTTGTACTGGTACTCCAGTTTCACCATGGGTTTGCTGCTGTCCTTGGCATGAATCTGCCCGATCACGATCTTGCCGCTGCTGGGCACCTGGTTGACCACCAGGGTCGCGCTCAATTTATTGTCGGCGTCAGGGTAGACCCAGTTGCGCAAGGTGCCGTCTTTATAGGTTTCCCGTAATTCACTGCGCGGGTAGATCGCGTTTTCGGTCTTGGTGCCGGTGACAGGCGACCAGAAGTACACCGTGCTGCCTTCTGAGTTGAAGTACTTATCCTTGAACCCATCCACCAGTCGAGGCGTTTCGATGGTTTTCGGTGGGCTGCCCTCGGGGATGCTCAGGTTCCAGGTTGCAAGATCGACCATGTTCGGATCCTTTCTGAGAAGAAGAAATGATTTACGCCACAGCCGGAGGGCTCTAAGACGCGCTTTTGCTGAGGCCAAAAAGGGGGCGCGAACGTGTATTTGGCACGTTCGTACGGCGGAGGGTTGGCGTCAACAGTCCGTCAGAGTTGCGTTTACCGGTTTGGTGCCCGAGATAGACGACCGTTAGTCGGCTAGTAGGAATTTTTCGGGAACATGGCGATATGGCATCTGTCTATGGCGCCCTGTTGTAGGGCGTCAAGCAGCGGATACGGAGGTTTTTGTCGCACGAGGCAAGCAGCGTCCCTGCTGCTATGGCGCTACGAGAGGGCGCAATCAGAGGTTGTGATCGATATCCAGCATGCTGAAGGTCACTTTCCCGCCTTCGGTGACGTAGCCGGTGTTGTCTTGCACATACACGCCTGCCTTGAAGTACAGCGGCTTGTCGCTCCAGGTGTTGCTGATGTTGGTATTCCACTGATAGCCGGCGCCGTTGATGGTCAGGACGCCGGCGGGGCTGAGGTGAATCAGGTAGGAGAACGACTGGTTCAGCTTGATGCCCGTGGCGATGGTGATGACCTGGCCCGATTCGTCATCGGGGCGCATGCGGACCTTGGCGACGATGTTGCCGGTGGAGCTATAGGTCTTGTACTGGTACTCCAGCTTCACCATGGGGCTGGTGCTGTCCTTGGCGTGGATCTGGCCGATCACGATCTTGCCGCTGCTGGGCACCTGGCTGACGGTCAGGGTCGCGGCCAGTTTGTTGTCCGCCGCCGAGTACAGCCAGTTGCGCAACGTACCGTTGCTGTAGGTCTCCCGCAGTTCGCTGCGCGGGTAGATCGCATTTTCCGTCTTGGCGCCGGTCACCGGTGCCCAGAAGAACAGGGTCCCGGTTTCGGAGTTGAAGTATTGGTCCTTGAACCCCTGTACCAGCAATGGGGTTGAAATGGTTGCCGGTGGGCTGCCCTCGGGGATGCTCAAGTTCCAGGTGGCGAGATCGATCATGTCCGGATCCTACGTAACGAAGCGAAAAAAGTTGAAGCCCTGGCGCGGGCTCTAACTCGCGCTTTGTGGGCGTGTTGATCACGCAAGATGGGTGTTTTTCGACAACCGTCCGGCGGATGATTGACGTCAATTGTGCGTCGTAGGTGTCTTTGCAGTTTTTGTGCCCGAGGTGGGTGACCGTTAGTCGGCTATTTCGGGCTTTGCCTGGATGATGGCGCGATGACACCTACTGCTTTTCAAAATCCCGGTCTAGAGTGAGGGGACAGTATTTGTCCGCTTTGCTACGTAAAAACGGACGTGGCGCCCGATAAGAGAAGCAGCATGGAATGCGCGCAACCAACGCTCGGCGAAGACAGCTCTGTCCTTTTGATTGTTGATGATTACCCTGAAAACCTGCTCAGCATGAGGGCCTTGTTGCAGCGGCAGGATTGGCGGGTGATGACCGCGTCCTCGGGGGTCGAGGCGCTTAACCTGCTGCTCGAACACGACGTCGACCTGGTGCTGCTGGATGTGCAGATGCCCGACATGGACGGTTTCGAAGTGGCGCGCTTGATGCGCGGGAGCCAGCGCACGCGGCTCACGCCGATCATTTTCCTGACCGCCAACGAGCAATCCCAGGACGCGGTCATCAAGGGCTACGCCAGTGGCGCCGTGGACTACCTGTTCAAGCCCTTCGATCCGCAAATCCTCAAGCCCAAGGTCCAGGCATTGCTCGAGCACCAGCGCAATCGCCGGGCCTTGCAGCGCCTGAGCCAGGATCTCGAAGCGGCCAGGGCCTTCAACGCCTCGGTGCTGGACAACGCCGCCGAAGGCATCCTGGTGGTGGATGAGAATGGGTGTATCCGCTTCGCCAACCCGTCGACCTGCCGTTTGCTCAATGCCACCGCCGACCAGTTGCAGGGGATGCCGTTCCTGGATTTCCTGCAGAAACCCCATATTCCCGAGTGGGTCGGTTCCGATATCCATAACGCCTATCGGCGTGGTGAAACCTGGCGACTGCATGACGCGGTGCTGCGCACGGCACCCGGCCAGCAGGTGTCGGTGGCCTTGTCCTGTGCGCCGCTGCCCTCGGAGCAGAAGGCGATGGTGGTAACGCTCCAGGACATGTCCGTGGTTCGCCACTTGCACCAGCAGCTCGAATACCAGGCCGTCACGGACCCGCTGACCGGCTTGCTCAACCGCCGGGGCTTCTACCAGACCGCGGAAAACCTGTTGATGCGCAGCGAGCGGCTGGAAAGCAACTGGGTGCTGCTGTACCTGGACCTCGATGGTTTCAAGCGGGTCAATGACTCGCTGGGGCACGACGCTGGGGACCGGGTCTTGCGCTGGGTGTCGGAGCAGCTGAAGGCGTGCCTGCGTCCCTTCGATATCCTTGCGCGGCTGGGCGGTGACGAGTTCACGGCCCTGCTGGACCTGGAGTTTCCCGAGCAGGCGGCGAAGATCGCGGAGAAACTCATCGAACGCGTCGCGATCTGCCAGCAGATCGAAGGCATGGACGTGGCGCTCGGCGCCAGCATCGGCATCGCGACGTACCCGGACTGTGGCGCCAACCTCGATGGCTTGCTACGGGCCTCCGATATCGCGATGTACGAAGCCAAGCGTGCCGGTCGCCAGCAATACCGTTTCTACGACCATGAAATGAACGGTCGAGCCCGTTCACGGCTGATGCTGGAAGAGAGCGTGCGCTCGGCCATCGAGAACCGCGATTTCAATATGGTCTACCAGCCGCAGGTGAGCATCGTCGACGGGCGGATCCGTGGGTTCGAGGCGCTGTTGCGCTGGCAGCATCCGAGTGTCGGCGATGTGCCGCCGGGCCTGTTCCTGCCGTTGCTGGAAGAGGCGCGATTGATCAGTCGGCTGGGCAGTTGGATTTATCATCGCAGCGCGGCCCAGCGCAAAGTCTGGGAGCGTTTGTTCGCTGACGACCTGGTGTTGGGGGTAAGCCTGAGCAGCACTCAGTTCGGCATGCCGAATCTGGTGACCGAGTTGCGCCAGGTCCTGGAGCGCCACGCCTTGAAGCCTCGGCAGTTGGAGGTCGAGGTGACCGAGGATGCGCTGATGCGCAATCCCGATGAAACCCAAAAGCAGTTGCGGTTGCTGCGCCAGCTCGGGGTGCGGGTGGCGTTGGATGACTTCGGGTCGGGCCCGTGTTCGCTGACGCATCTGCGTGACCTTGAACTCGATACCCTCAAGCTGGATCGGCACTTGATCGCCCGTCTGCCAGGGTCGCCCCGGGATGCCGCGTTGGCTGCCTCGGTCATCGACCTCTGTACGCAGTTGGGCTTGCGGGTCATCGCCGAAGGGGTGGAAACCCGCGAGCAGTATCTGTGGCTACATGCCCACGGCTGTGAGTTCGTGCAGGGGTTCCTGGTGGCGCGTCCGTTGATGGCCGAAGACACCGATGTCTTCGCCACGCCCTTCGACTGGAGCGCGGTGCAGGCCTGAATTCGCTACACTGGCGGCCTCTTGTGACAGTGTTGCCTGCCGATGACCGCGCTCAAATACCTCCAGGCCTACCCCGCCGCCTTGCAAGCCCAAGTGCAGCAATTGATCGCCCAGGATCGCCTGGGCGATTACCTGCAACAGCGCTACCCGGGTCGGCATCCGATCCAGAGTGACAAGGCCTTGTACGGTTATGCGCTGGACCTCAAGCAGCAATACCTGCGTAACGCGCCGGCCATCGACAAGGTGTTGTTCGACAATCGCCTGGACCTGACCCACCGCGCCCTCGGCCTGCACACCGCGGTGTCGCGGGTGCAGGGCGGCAAGCTCAAGGCCAAGAAAGAAATCCGCATCGCGGCGCTGTTCAAGGACGCGGCGCCCGAGTTCCTGAAGATGATCGTGGTGCACGAGTTGGCCCACTTCAAGGAGTCGGACCACAACAAGGCCTTCTACCAACTCTGTGAACACATGCTGCCGGGCTATCACCAACTGGAATTCGACCTGCGGGTGTACCTGACCTGGCGTGACCTGCAACCTCACAAGGACTGACCGAATGGACGTGAGCAAGACCAAGACCAGTTTCTACCGTCGCCTGTACGTGGCTTACCTGATCGACAGCGGCCTGGCGAGCAACGTCCCGGCGCTCACTGAAGTCACCGGCATGCCGCGACGCACTGCCCAGGACACGGTCGCGGCGCTGGCGGACCTGGATATTGTGTGTGAGTTCGAACAAGAGGAGGGCGCTCGCAACCACGCCGGGCGTTATCGGATTCGCGACTGGGGTGCGATTGACCGGGGGTGGATCGAGGCGAATCTGCCGCGGATCAAGGCGGTGCTCGAGTATCCCTGATTGTAGGGTGGTGTTTGGGCTGGCCCTATCGCGAGCAAGCTCGCTCCCACATCGATCTTCGGTGAACAGGCGATTGATGTACGACATGGATCCACTGTGGGAGCGAGCTTGCTCGCGATGCCGTCATCAAGGTCGATGCATGCCAATGTGTGGAATCCCATCCTCCAGGTATTCCACCCCCACCACTTCAAACCCGTACCGCCCGTAGTACCCCTGCAAATGCGCCTGGGCCGACAATGAGATCGATGTGCCGGGCCAATGTTTCTCGGCCTGCTTGAGCGCTTGCTCCATCAGCGTGTGGCCTAACCCCTGGCCGCGCGCCTGGGGGGCGATGATCACGCGCCCGATCACTACGTCGCTGTTCTGCGAGTGCGGGTCGAGCAAGCGCAGGTAGGCCACCAAGTGGTTGTCGTGCCAGGCCATCAGGTGGCAGGTGTCGCCCTCCAGGTCCAGCCCGTCGACGTCCGGGTAGGCGCAGTTCTGCTCGACGACGAACACGTCGGAGCGCAATTTGAGGATGGCATACAGCTGTTCCTTGCTCAGGTCACTGTGATGTTTGCAGACCCACTCGATATCCATTTTTGAATTTCCTGAAGAACCTGCTGCCGATATTAAGCGTGGTTGGCTCGGAAGTCTCTTGCTCGCGCGACCGGAAAATCTGTGACAAAGACCAAAATGCCATCATTCCTTTGTCGCGGTGCTGTCGTCTTTGTGTAATCTTCGTGACAGCCCTGCGCAGCGGTTCCAATGAGCTAATGTTAGGACCGGGTGTCTGAGGATGCCTGTTGAGTTTCGGCTAAAAACAAACCGGGCTTTGAACCCGTCAAGGACGCTTGGCATGCCGCGATTGCATCGAACTCTTGCATTGATCGGGTTGCTGTTGCTGAGCTACGAGGCTTGCGCGCAGAAGTTGCGCCTGGTCGCCGATGCCTGGCCGCCCTTTACCGATTCCACCTTGATCAATGGCGGCCTGGCGACCGATATCGTCAGCACCGCCCTGGCGCGGGCCGGCTATGCCACGGACTTCGAACAGGTGCCCTGGGCCCGGGCGATGCTGGGCATCGGCGAGGGCCGCTATGACGTGCTGATCAACGCCTGGTACAGCGAGGAGCGCACCCATATCGGCCGGTTCTCGGCCGAATACCTGATCAACCGCGTGCGCTTCATCAAGCGCAAGGACGAGGCGATCCAGTTCGACAGCCTGCAACAGCTGCGTGCCTATCCCATCGCTGTCGTGCGCGGTTATGCCTATTCCAAGGACTTCGATGAAGACCCGCAAATGCAGAAAGTCCCGGTGCATAACTTCGCCATGGCGGTGCGCATGCTGGCTGCCGACCGCGTGAAGTTGACCCTGGAAGACGAGTTCGTCGCCCGCTATTACCTGGCCCGCGAATCGCCCAAGGTGCGCAGCGCCGTGGAGTTCCTGCCCAAGCCCTTGAGCGAAAACAGCCTGCACATCCTGGTCAGCCTGAAGAACCCGGAGCATGAGCAGATCGTGGCCGGGTTCGATCGGGAGATCGCGGCGATGAAGGCGGATGGGAGTTATGCGCGGCTGTTGAAGGCGCATGGGATGTAAGGTGTCTGGGCTGGCCTCATCGCGAGCGAGCTCGCTCCCACAGTGGATCGCTGGTGTGCACAGACTTTGTGTTACAGCAGATTCAATGTGGGAGCGAGCTTGCTCGCGATGAGGTCCGCTTGGACACCACACCCCTCAAGCCTCGCCAGTGTCCTTGATCAAATGCGCCGCCAGCGTGCGCAATGGCCCCAACTGTCGACAGATCAACCCCAGTTGCGTCTGCACCAGGCGCTGGCCTTCGTCGATTTCATCGGGCATCTGCTCAAGCTCGCTGGCCAGGGCTTCCTCTTCGTCGCTCTGGATCGCAATCGGTTGTTTGCTCGCCAGGCCCTGGGCGATTTCGTCGATGCTCGCTGCCAGTCTCACCCCGGCACCGTCGATCAACTGTTCGCGCACTTCCGTCGGCAGTTCGGTGCCCCGGTGGGCGCCCAGGCCGGACAAGTAACTGAGCAGGGTGTGGGACAGCACCAGGAAGCGGAACCCCACATCGGCTTCCTTGCGGAAATGCCCAGGCTCCATCAGCATGTTGGCCAGCGTGGTGGACAGCGCGGCATCGGCGTTGTGGGCGTTGCGTCGGGCCAGGCGGTAGGCCAGGTCGTCACTTTTGCCTGCTGCGTATTGCTGCATGATCTGGCGCAGGTAAATGCTGTTGCAGGTCAGCGTGTTGGCCAGCACTTTGTTCAGCCGCCGACCTTGCCAGTCGGGCAGGAACAGGAATACCGCCAGCCCGGCGATCAGGCTGCCGAGCAAGGTATCGAACAGCCGCGGCAGCAGCAGACCATAGCCGTCGCCCACCTGGTTGAAGCAGAACAGCACCATGATGGTGATCCCCGCCGTCGCCAGGGTGTAGCGGGTGGTGCGGTTGGTAAAGAACACCACCCCGGCGGCAATGGCGAAGCACGATTGCACCAGCGGGTTGGGGAACAGATCGAACAGCGCCCAGGCCACCGTCAGGCCGATGGCGGTGCCGATGATCCGCTGGCCGAGCTTGCGGCGGGTGGCGCCGTAGTTGGGTTGGCACACGAACAGCGTGGTGAGGATGATCCAATAGCCCTGGGACGGGTGGATCATGTGCACCACGGCGTAACCCACGCTCAAAGCCAGGGGCAAGCGCAGGGCATGCCGGAACAGCAGCGAGGTGGGCGTGAGCTGGGTGCGCAAGCGCAGCCAGACATCCTTGAGGTTGCGCGGCGAGCGGTCCAGCAGGCTGCTGTCGGTGGCGTCGGCCAGGGCGTCGGGGTTGCTCGCGTCGCTGAGCAGGCGGTCCATGGTGCCCAGGTTCACCGACAGGGCTCGCAACGAACGCAGCAAGCCGCGCCAGGCCGGGTTGCTCTGGATGCGCAGGTGCTCAAGGGACGCGTGGAGGTCGTTGAGGGCGTCGGCGAAGGTGTCGTCGTAGACGAACGGCTGGCGCAGTTGTATCGACTCGGCCAGCGCCTGGCAGGCCTTGCCTTGCTGGCGCAGCAGGCGCTGGCAGCGGAACAGCACGTCACTGTGGAAGAAGGCCTCGGCCAGGGCGTTGTAGGGATAGTGGGAGGAACTGGCGCGTTCGTGGATGTCCTGGGCCAGGAAGTACAGCTTCAGGTAGCGACTGACCTTCGAGCCCGGCCGGCCGTTGCCCACGCGGTGCAGGATGATTTCCTTCGCGCTGTTGAGTGCGGCGACCACCCGGCCATTCTGCTGGGCCAGTTCCAGGCGGCGGGCCTCGACGTCGAGTTGGCGGATCGGCTCGAGGAGCGACGATTTGAGTTTGAGGTAGCGTCCCAACTCGCGAAACAGCCGCGCCAGGCTTTGCTGCACCGGTTGGTTGGAAAACAGCGCCTGCCACAGCACCGAAAGCAGGCCGTACCACGTGGCGCCGGCCACTAGCAGCAGCGGCTCATGCCAGAAATCGGTGACCGCACCGCCGCGTTGGTCCACGCCGATCATGGTGTAGACCGAAAGGATCAGGGTGGCCGAGGCAATCGCGCCATAACGTTCGCCCAGGGCGCCGAGCATGGTCAGGCCGAAGCTCGCCAGGGCCAGGGCGATGATGAACAGGACGGGGTAGGGGAACAGCAACTCCACCGACAGCGCCGCGACGGTGAAACACACCAGGGTCACGGCCAGCGCATTGAGACGGCCCTGCCAACTGTCATCGGTCTCGGCCAGGGCACTGGCGATGATGCCCAGGAACAGGGGAATCAGCAGGGCCATTTCGTCCAGGTACCAGCACAGCCCCATGCTACCGGTCAGGGCGATGAAGACCCGCACGCTATAACTGAACTTATCCAACGCCCAAAGGCGACGCAAAGACTGGCTAAACGAGTTCGATGACATGAAGTGCACGGGCCTGACGGGCAATGACGCTAAATTGAGGCAGTAATGACGCCGACGCAATGGCGGCGATCACATCTGACAGCAAAAAGTGTTCCGGGAGCCGCCTGAGGCCCCTTTACCTGTGGCGAGGGAGCTTGCTCCCGCTCGACTGCGCAGCAGTCGCAAAACAGGCACCGCACGCTGCCTGAATAAACTCTGCGCATCAAAGGAAGGGGCTGTTTCGCAGCCCAGCGGGAGCAAGCTCCCTCGCCACAAAAGCAGGTTCAACCCAGGTTGGGATCAGACGTACTGCGCCGCCGCATACCCCGATGCCCACGCCCACTGGAAATTGAACCCGCCCAGGTGCCCGGTGACGTCCAGCACTTCGCCGATGAAGTACAGGCCAGGGCTTTTCAACGATTCCATGGTCTTGGACGAGACTTCCCGGGTGTCGACGCCGCCGAGGGTGACTTCGGCGGTGCGGTAGCCTTCGGTACCGGCGGGGACGACGTTCCAGCTCGCCAGTTTCTCGGCGATGTCCGCCAGCTCCCCGTGGGTGTACTGCTTCATGGGTTTGGAGACGAACCAGGTGTCGGCCAGCAGGTTGGCCATCTTCTTGGTGAACAGCTCGCCCAGCAGGGTCTTGAGTTCGCTGTTGGGGCGTTCGGCCTGTTGCTGTTGCAGCCATTGCGGCACGTCGTGGTCGGGCAGCAGGTTGATCTGCACCGTGTCCCCCGGTTCCCAGAACGAGGAAATCTGCAGGATCGCCGGCCCGCTCAGGCCGCGATGGGTGAACAGGATGTTCTCGCGAAAACTCTGGTCGTTGCAGCTCACCAGGCAATCCACCGAGGTGCCCGACAGCTCGGTGCACAGCGTCTTGAGCTGATCGGTGATGGTGAACGGCACCAGCCCGGCGCGGGTCGGCAGCAGCGCATGGCCAAACTGTTTCGCCACCTGATAACCGAAGCCGGTCGCCCCGAGGGTCGGGATCGACAGCCCACCCGTGGCGATCACCAGGGATTGGCAGGCGAGGGCGCCAAGGGTGGTTTGCAGCAGGTAGCCGCCGTCGGTTTTTTCGATCTGGGTGATCGACGTGTCGAGGTGCAGGCTGACGCCGGCCTGGTCGCATTCATCCAGCAGCAGGCCGAGGATGTCGCTGGACTTGTTATCGCAGAACAACTGGCCGAGCTTTTTCTCGTGATAGGGCACGCCGTGCTTGGCCACCAGCGCGATGAAGTCCCACTGGGTGTAGCGGGCCAGGGCCGATTTGCAGAAGTGCGGGTTCTGCGACAGGAAGTTGCCCGGCTCGGTGTACATGTTGGTGAAATTGCAGCGCCCACCGCCCGACATGAGGATTTTCTTGCCGGCCTTGTTGGCGTGATCCAGCAGCATCACCTGCCGCCCGCGCGCGGCCGCGGTCAGCGCACACATCAACCCTGCGGCGCCAGCGCCAATGATCACGACTTCGGTAGAGCGCAAAACGGTGTCCTCTGAATGTCTGGGGTCTGGCAGGAGTTTGCTCTTGTGGCGAGGGAGCTTGCTCCCGCTGGGCTGCGCAGCAGCCCTGAAAGCGATGAACGCGATGCTTCAGACAGTTCGCGTTCGTTGGTTTTGCGACCGCTTGGCGCTCGAGCGGGAGCAAGCTCCCTCGCCACAGGGTGAATCAACAGCGGTCAGAGGATCCGCACCCGCAACGAGCGGCCCTTGATCTTGCCATCGTTCAGGCGTTGCAGGGCCTGTTTGGCGATGCCGCGTTCCACGGCCACGTAGGCCTGGAAATCGAAGATCGCGATCTTGCCGACCTGGGCGCCGGGGATGCCGGCCTCGCCGGTCAGGGCGCCGAGGATGTCGCCGGGGCGGACCTTGTCTTTACGCCCGGCGCCGATGCACAGGGTGCTCATGGCCGGCAACAGCGGGCCGCCGCCCTGGGGCTTGAGGTTGTCCAGTTGGTCCCAGCTCAGGGGCGATTTCTGCAGTTGCTCGATGGCCTGGGCGCGATGGGCTTCGGACGGCGCCACCAGGCTGATGGCGATGCCTTTCTCACCGGCGCGACCGGTGCGGCCGACGCGGTGGATGTGAATTTCCGAGTCCCGGGCCAGTTCGACGTTGATCACCATGTCCAGGGCATCGATGTCCAGGCCGCGGGCCGCCACGTCAGTAGCCACCAGCACCGAGGTACTGCGGTTGGCGAACATCGCCAGCACCTGGTCGCGGTCGCGCTGTTCCAGGTCGCCGTGCAGGCCAACGGCAGAAATGCCCTTGGCGCTCAGGTGGTCGACGGTTTCCTGGACTTGCTGCTTGGTGAAGCAGAACGCCACGCAGGAGGCCGGGCGGAAATGCGCCAGCACCTTGACCACCGCGTCCATGCGCTCCTCGGGGGAAATCTCATAGAAGCGTTGCTCGATCTGCGCGTCGGAGTGAAACGCCTCGGCCTTCACTTGCTGCGGATTGCGCATGAACTTGGACGACAGTTGCTTGATGCCCACCGGGTAGGTGGCGGAGAACAGCAGCGTCTGGCGGCGTTCCGGGGTCTGCTGGATGATGTCTTCGATGGCGTCGTAGAAGCCCATGTCGAGCATGCGGTCGGCTTCGTCGAGGATCAGCGTATTGAGACCATCGAGCACCAGCGAACCCTTGCGCAGGTGTTGCTGGATACGCCCTGGCGTGCCGACGATGATGTGGGCGCCGTGTTCGAGGGAAGCGATCTGCGGGCCGAAGGACACGCCGCCGCACAGGGTCAGGACCTTGATGTTGTCTTCGGCGCGGGCCAGGCGACGGATTTCCTTGGCGACCTGGTCAGCCAGCTCGCGGGTGGGGCACATCACCAGTGCCTGGCAGCCGAAGAAGCGTGGGTTGATCGGGTTCAGCAGGCCGATGCCGAAGGCGGCGGTCTTGCCGCTGCCGGTCTTGGCCTGGGCGATCAGGTCCATGCCCTTGAGGATCACCGGCAAGCTTTGCGCCTGGATCGGCGTCATCTGGGCATAACCGAGTGATTCGAGGTTAGCCAGCATGGCGGCGGACAGCGGCAAAGTATTAAAAGCGGTGGCAATGGTGGTCACGGGACTGGCCTGCAAAACAAAATGTCGCGCAGTGTAGCAGCCTCGTGCCACTTTCTTCGAAAGTTCTGGACGAGCGTGGCGTGGCCCCTGTGGCGAGGGAGCTTGCTCCCGCTCGGCTGCGCAGCAGTCGTAATCCAGGCGACGCGATATTCAGGTACACCGTGTTGACCGATTTTGGGGGCGCTTCGCACCCCAGCGGGAGCAAGCTCCCTCGCCACAAGAGCCAACATCTCCCCCGGTTCAGACAGCGTTCCAAGCGCCTGGGTTAATGCTCGATATGCTCATCGGGACGCTTCTGCCGCCGGCCATCCTGCTTGGACAACTGGGAAAAAATCGTCGCCGCCAGCATCGCCATGATCCCCACCGTCACGAAGGTCAGCTGGAACGCGCCCAGCACCGTCTCCACCCCGTCGTTGCCCACCTGGGCGGTAAAGCCGCCGAGCAGGGCGCCGGCGCAGGCCACGCCGAGGCTCAGGGACAGTTGCGCCACCACCGACAACAGGCTGTTGCCGCTGCTGGCGCTGGCGTCGTCCAGGTCGATCAGGGTCACGGTGTTCATCGCGGTGAATTGCAGCGAGTTGATCGCCCCCAGCACCGCCAGTTGCGCCAGCAGCAGCCAGTACGGCGTCTGTTCGCTGACCAGGCCCATGCTCGCCAGCATCACACCCAGGGCCACGGTATTGCCGGTCAGGACGATGCGATAGCCCAGGCGTTCGATCAGCGGTCGGGCCACGGACTTGGCGACCATGGCCGCTGCCGCCAGGGGCAGCATGCTCATGCCGGCCTGGGACGGTGAATAGCCGAGGGCGACTTGCAGCAGCAACGGCACCAGGAACGGCAATGCGCCGCTGCCCAGGCGCGCGAACAGGTTGCCGAGGATGCCCACCGCGAAGGTGCGGGTCTTGAACAGCGACGGCGGGAACAGCGCGTTCTCGACATGGCCTGCCCGCAGCCAATAGGCCGCCAGGCAGGCCATGCCGCCGAACAGCAACAGCATCACCCGCAGGTGCGGCAGGTGCAGTTCGCCCAGGCCCTCCATGGCGACGGTGATCAGCACCATCGCCGCGCCGAACAGCAGGAACCCCAGGCCATCGAACCGGGTGCGCTCGCTGCCGCGCAGGTCGGGGATGAATTTCCACACCGCGTAACAGCCGATCACGCCCACCGGCAGGTTGATGATGAAGATCCAGTGCCAGGTCAGGTACTCGACCATCCAGCCGCCCATGGTCGGCCCGATCAGTGGGCCGAGCAGGCCGGGGATGGTGATGAAGCCCATGATCCGCACCAGTTCCGAGCGCGGATAAGCCCGCAGCACCACCAGCCTGCCCACCGGCAGCATCAGCGCACCGCCCAGGCCCTGGATGACCCGGGCGCCGATCAGCATGCTCAACGAATTGGACAGGGCGCACAGCAGCGAGCCGAAGCTGAACAGCAGGATCGCCCCGAAGAAGATCTTCTTGGTGCCGAAGCGGTCGGCGATCCAGCCCGAGGCCGGGATCAGCAACGCCACGGTGAGCATGTAGGCAATGATCACGCCCTGCATGCGCAGCGGGTTTTCCGCCAGGTCGCTGGCCATGGCGGGCAGGGCGGTGTTGAGGATGGTCCCGTCCAGGGACTGCATGAAGAAGGCGATCGCCACCACCCACGGAAGCCAGCGGGCGGTGACGGCGTCGAGCGGTGCGCGGTTGGGCATGGGACCTCTTGTATGGCGTGTTGATCAGGAACAGGTGTCGCTGTTGTGGCGAGGGAGCTTGCTCCCGCTGGGTTGCGAAGCAACCCTGAAACCAGGCACCGCGGTGTTTCAGATGCGTTGGGTCAGCAGGGTTTTGCGACTGCTGTGCAGTCGAGCGGGAGCAAGCTCCCTCGCCACGGTTATTACAGCGTTAAGGTCAACCGCTTCACCAGTGCCCCCGGCAACAACATCGAGGCCGTGGCTCGCTGGCTGTAGGTGCTGGCCGAGAGCAGAAGTTCCCGCTCTTGGGTCAGGCTTTCCAGTTGTGAGCCGAGCAGGCTGTAGACACTGTCGTCGAAACGCATGGTGCTGACCGGCGCGACGATCTGGCCGTTCTCGACCCAGAACGTGGCGAAGCGGGTCATGCCGGTCAGGCGCGCCGCCGGTTGGTCCGAGTAGTTCAGGTACCAGAGGTTGCTGATGTACAGCCCGGTGCCGAGTTCTTCGAGGATGTGTTTTTGCTCCAGTTGTCCGCCCCGCATGTCCAGCGCCGTAGGGTATTCGTAGCTGCTGGCGCCGTTGGCCGCGAGGCCATATTCGGCGGCGCTGCGGGAGTTGACCAGTCGCGCATTGGCCGTGCCCTTGGCGATCAGCCCCAAGTCATCGCGGGGATAACCTTCGTCGGAAAATGCCGGGCTCAAGGAGCCGCTGACCTGCTCCGCCAGCCACACGTTGGGGCTGAAGTGGGCTTCGCCAGCGTAGAACTTCTGCAGCGGGCTTTGCTTGCTGGCGATTGCACGGGCCGAGAACCCGCCCCAACTGAGCATGCCCATGATCTCTTCCAGAGCGGCCGGCGCCAGGTAGGCGCGATATTCGCCGGGCGGCAACGTGCGCAGCGGGCGGCCGAGGAATTCCAGTTGCTCGCGGGCCTGTTCGAAGCGCCGGGCAAATCCGTCGCTGCTCCATTCATGTCCGGCGTAGCTGGCTTTCACCGCCTGGCCATTGTCATGGAACAGGCTGAAATCGAAGTTGAAGCTGTTGGCCTGATGCCAGCCGAACGCCCCCGAAGAGCTGGCGAAACCACGGCTGATGGGCCCGGCGGCGTAGAACCCCACCAGGTCCAGGCCTTCGGCGGCGCGGGTGATTTCGGTAACGGCCTGTTCCGTCTCGGGCAATGGATGGGCCTGCACATTGTTGCTCTGCCAGTGGTCGGGGTTGAGCAGCAGGTACGGATCGCGGGGCAGCAACGGCAAGGTTTCGCGCAGTTGTCGCAGGCCTTCGGCCAAACGCTGCAAATCCGTCTCGGCTTCGCCGGACAAGGTGATCTGCAAATCGGCGTGGCGCCCGTCGTCGATCAGTTTGAAACTGACATTGGCTTGCTGCACCTGGCCGGCCTGGCGGACCTTGCCATGGTTGAAACGGACGAAGGCCGAAGACTCGGCGGCGTAGCCGAGGGTGAACTGTTCGGATTCATGCAACGTATCGCGCAGCCAGTCGACCAACGCCTTGAATGCCTCGGCCTGATTGTTGAAAGTGCTCATCAGGCATCCCCCCCAAACACATCGACGTTGCTGAACACGCAGGCTGGCGACGCATGGCCGACGCGGATGACCTGGTTCGGTTCGCCCTTGCCACAGTTCGGCGTGCCCAGGACCTGGAAGGTGCTGGCATCGCCCACCGCGCGCAGGCTCTTCCAGAACTGCGCGGAAATGCCCCGGTAGTTGGGGTTCTTCACCACGCCCTTGAGCTCGCCGTCCTCGATCAACTGGCCCCACTCGCAGCCGAACTGGAATTTGTTGCGGGCGTCGTCGATGGACCAGGAGCGGTTGGTGCGCATCAGCACACCCCGTTCGGTGCCCTGGATCAATTGCGCCAGGGACTGGTCGCCGGGTTCGATGTTCAGGTTCGCCATGCGGTCGATGGGTGGCCGATTCCAGCCGCAGGCGCGGCTGTTGGCGACACCGTCGAGGCCGGCGCGGAACTGCGACAGCGCGCCACCCAGTGGCCGCAGCAACAGGCCTTCGCGAATCAGGAACTGTTTGCTGGCGGCGCTGCCGTCGTCGTCGTGGCTGTAGCTGGCCAGTTCTTCGGGAATGTTCGGGTCGAAGGTCACGTTCAGCAGGCGGGAGCCGTATTGCAGGTGGCCGAAATCGCTGGCCTTGACGAAGCTGGTGCCGGCGTAATTGCGCTCGTCCCCCAGGATGCGGTCCAGTTCCAGCGGATGGCCGATGGACTCGTGGATCTGCAACATCATCTGGTCGGGCATCAGCAGCAGGTCGCGGGGGCCTTGCGGCGTGTTCGGCGCCATCAGCAACTGCAGGGCCTGGTCGGCGATTTTCGGCCCGGCCCCGATCAGGCCGCAGCGGCTGATCACATCGAAGCCGCCCTGCTGGCCGAAGTTTTCCCGGCCCAGGGTGCGGGTCTGGCTGTCGTGGCCGTCGAAGGCGGTGACTTCCAGGGCCGGGTAGATGAAGCGTTGGGCCTGGCGCAGTTCAGCGCCGGCACTGTTGAGGTAGATCTGCTCGACCTGGGTCAGGCCGATGCTGGCCTGCCAGTTCACCAGGCGCTCGTCCTGGGGCACCGCAGCCGATTCGTCGCCGAGCAACTGGTAGCAGTCGCTCAGGGGTGGGAAGGCCTGGTCGAAATGCGGCGAGAAGTAATCGGCGCGGTCACTGGACACGGCTTGTTCGCGCAGGTCGAGCAAGGCATGGGGCTTGAGCTGGCGAGCATGTTGTTCGGCACGTTCCAGTGCCGCTTGCAGACCGGCCTGGGACAGGTCGTTGGTGGCGGCATACGCCTCGACACCGTTGACCCGCGCGGTGAGCATCGCACCTTCATCACGGTTCAGGCTGGGCGGTTCGGCGACGTTCTTGCGCACCGACAAATGCTGGCCGGATTCGCGCACGTAACGCAGGGAAAAGAATTCAGCGCCCGTGCGCAAGGCAGCGAAACGCTCCTTGAGCCGGGGGTGGAAGTCGAACATGGAACCTCCTTGTCTGGAGCGAGGGTGCGGCGCATTGCGGTGATTTGACGCGGCGGCTCTAGATTAGGCCTGGGGTGGGGGTGGGATCAAGGTAGAAGGGAATACTGAGGTTGTCAGGGCGGACGCTTTCGCGAGCAAGCTCGCTCCCACATTGGATCTTCGGCGACCACGGAATCCGTGCCGGCCATCGTGCCCTTTGTGGGAGCGGGCTTGCTCGCGATGGCTGTCCTGAGCCTTACTGAGCCATCGGCCCCACTTCGCGCAGTGGCTTGCCGCGCACCGGCGCTTCGCCGGCCACGTAGTACGGGGCGGTGCTGCGTGGCAGGGGCTTGCGGCCGCGGATCTTGTCGGCGATTTTCTCGGCGATCATGATCGTCGGCGCGTTCAGGTTGCCGGTGGTGATGATCGGCATGATCGAGGCATCCACCACGCGCAGCCCTTGCATGCCATGCACGCGGCCTTCGCCGTCCACCACGGCCATGTCGTCGGTGCCCATCTTGCACGAGCAGGACGGGTGGAACGCGGTTTCGGCGTGTTCGCGGATGAACTGGTCCAGTTGCGCGTCCGTCTGCACCTCGATGCCCGGACTGATCTCGCGACCCCGGAACGGGTCGAGTGCTGGTTGCTGCATGATCTCGCGGGTCAGGCGGATGCCGTCGCGAAACTCCTGCCAGTCCTGTTCGGTCGCCATGTAGTTGAACAGGATGCTCGGGTGCTGGCGCGGGTCCTTGGACTTGGCCTGGATCCGGCCGCGGCTTGGCGAGCGCATGGAGCCCATGTGCGCCTGGAAACCGTGTTCCTTCACGCCGTTGCTGCCGTTGTAGTTAATCGCCACCGGCAGGAAGTGATACTGGATGTTCGGCCAATCGAAATCCGGACGGGTGCGGATGAAGCCGCCGGCCTCGAACTGGTTGCTGGCGCCGATACCGGTGCCGTTGAACAGCCATTCGGCACCGATGGCCGGCTGGTTGTACCAGAGCAGCGACGGGTACAGCGAGACCGGTTGGGTGCAGGCGTATTGCAGGTACAGCTCCAGGTGGTCCTGCAGGTTCTCACCGACCCCCGGCAGGTCATGGACCACCGGGATGTCGAGGCTTTCCAGCAATTGGGCCGGGCCGACGCCGGAGCGTTGCAGGATCTGTGGCGAGGCGATGGCGCCGGAGCACAGCAGCACTTCCTTGCGTGCCCGGGCTTCGACACGCTCTTCAGCGGCGCCCACCAGGTAACGCACGCCGACCGCACGCTTGCCTTCGAACAGGATTTTGTCGGTCAGGGCGTGGGTGACGATGGTCAGGGTCGAGCGCTTCTTGGCGATGTCCAGGTAGCCGCGCGCGGTGCTGGCCCGACGGCCGTTGGGCGTGACGGTACGGTCCATCGGGCCGAAACCTTCCTGCTGGTAGCCGTTGAGGTCTTCGGTACGCGGGTAACCGGCCTGCACGCCGGCTTCGACCATGGCGTGGAACAATGGGTTGTTGCCGGCCTTGGGGGTGGTCACGCTGACCGGGCCGTCGCCGCCGTGGTAGTCGTTCGGGCCGATGTCCCGGGTCTCGGCTTTTCTGAAGTAGGGCAGGCAGTCCAGGTACGTCCAGTCTTGTAGGCCAGGCAGTTTTGCCCAGTTGTCATAGTCCAGGGCGTTGCCGCGGATGTAGCACATGCCGTTGATCAGCGAAGAGCCGCCCAGGCCCTTGCCGCGACCGCATTCCATGCGGCGGCCGTTCATGTGCGGCTCCGGGTCGGTTTCGTAGGCCCAGTTGTAGCGTCGGCCTTGCAGCGGGAACGCCAGGGCGGCAGGCATTTGCGTGCGAAAGTCCAGGCGATAGTCCGGGCCGCCGGCTTCGAGCAGCAGGACGGTGACGCCCTCGTCTTCGGTCAGGCGGGTGGCCAGGGTGTTACCGGCCGAGCCGGCACCGATGATGATGTAATCGAATTCTTGGGACATGAAATGCACCCTCTTTTTGAATTGGGTTCAGGTCAGGCCTGGCGAGTGCTTCGCACTCAATCGCGAGCAAGCTCGCTCCCACATTGGAATGGGAGCTCCTGTGGGAGCGAGCTTGCTCGCGATGGCGGCCGCAGAGGCAACGCCGGCTTAGAACACTGACGCGTAATCGCCCAGTTCGACCTGTACCGATTTGATTCGCGTGAAGTTGTTCAGCGAACTGATGCCGTTCTCCCGGCCTACGCCCGATTGCTTGTAGCCGCCGACCGGCATCTTGGCGTCGGACTCGCCCCAGGCGTTGATCCAACAGATACCGGCTTCCAACTGGTGGATGATGCGGTGGGCGCGGTTCAGGTCGCGGGTCACGACGCCAGCGGCCAGGCCGAAGTCGGTGTCGTTGGCGCGGCGGATCACTTCTTCTTCGGTGTCATAGGTGAGGATGCTCATCACCGGGCCGAAGATTTCTTCACGCACGATGGTCATCTCATCGGTGCAGTCGGTGAACACGGTCGGGGCGACGAACGCGCCCTTGGCGAATTCGCCTTCAGTCAGGCGACCGCCGCCGCACAGCAGGCGCGCGCCTTCGGCTTTGCCTTTCTCGATGTAGCCCAGCACGCTTTCCATGTGGGCGAAGCTCACCAGCGGGCCGAAATTGGTGTTTTCATCCTCTGGGTTGCCAACGCGGATGCGCGCCACGCGCTCGGCGATCTTGGCTTCGAAGGCGGTCTTGAGGTGGCTCGGTACAAACACGCGGGTGCCGTTGGTGCAGACCTGGCCGGAGCTGTAGAAGTTGGCCATCATCGCGGTGTCGGCAGCGCGATCCAGGTCGGCATCGTCGCAGATGATCAGCGGCGACTTGCCACCCAGTTCCATGGTCACGTCCTTGAGCGAAGAACTCGAAGCGCTGGCCATGACTTTCTTGCCAGTGTCGGTGCCGCCGGTGAAGGAGACTTTTTCGATGCGCGGGTGCTCGGTCAGCCAGGTGCCGACTTCACGGCCGCTGCCGGTCAATACGTTGAAGACGCCTGGCGGAACGCCGGCTTCGGTGTAGATCTCGGCCAGTTTCAAGGTGGTGAGCGAGGTGACTTCGCTCGGCTTGAAGATCATCGCGTTGCCAGCCGCCAGGGCCGGTGCGGATTTCCACAGGGCGATCTGGATCGGGTAGTTCCACGCGCCGATACCGGCCACTACGCCCAGGGGCTCGCGGCGGGTGTAGACGAAAGACGTGTCGCGCAACGGGATCTGCTCGCCTTCGATGGCGGGCACCAGGCCGGCATAGTATTCCAGCACGTCGGCGCCGGTGACGATGTCGACGTAGCGGGTTTCGGAGTAGGCCTTGCCGGTGTCCAGGGTTTCCAGGGCGGCCAGTTCATCGTTGCGCTCGCGCAGGATGTCCACGGCGCGGCGCAGGATGCGCGAACGCTGCATGGCGGTCATGGCCGCCCAGACTTTCTGGCCCTTTTCGGCGCTGACCACGGCGCGCTCGACGTCCTCGAACGTTGCGCGCTGCACCAGGGCGAGTACTTCACCGTTGGCCGGGTTGATGGCTTCGAAAGTGGCGTCGCCGCTGGCATCGCTGTACGCGCCATCGATGTAGAGTTTTTGCAGTTCGAAACGGGCCATAAAGTCCTCGCAAGTGCATGAGTGGTTGGCTGGCCACCGAGCGTGTCGTTTATAGCTGACTACGCGCTGCGGTGGGGGTTCAGGAGTCGAGCGGTTCTGTGTGCTCTGGCGCCCCTGCCTTGGCCAGTTGGAAGTCCATGTATTCGTAAGCGATCTGGTGCGCCTGGGCGGTATCGAACGCGTCTCCCGACAGCGCTCCGCGCAGCCACAAACCGTCAATCAACGCGGCCAGGCCCCGTGCCGCGCTGCGTGCCTGATCAACGGGCAACAGGCGGCGGAACTGGCAGCACAGGTTGGAATACAGACGGTGATCGTTGATCCGCTGCAACCTGTGCAAAGACGGGTGGTGCATGCTGGTGGCCCAGAAGGCCAGCCAGGTTTTCATTGCCGGGCCATTGACCTGGCTGGCGTCGAAGTTGCCTTCGATGATCACCTTGAGGTGAGCCCGCGGGCTCGAATCCTCCAGCGCATGACGGCGCGCGGTGACGTTCTCGCTCAGGACAGTCATCAGGTACTGGGCCGTGGCCGCGATCAGGCCGTTCTTGTCCTGAAAGTAGTGACTGATGATGCCGTTGGAGACACCGGCCAAACGGGCGATCAGCGCAATGCTGGCGTCCCCCATCCCGACCTGATCGACCGCTTGCAGCGTGGCTTCGATCAATTGCTGACGGCGGATGGGTTGCATACCGACCTTGGGCATCTAGCACATCTCCTTAGGCCTGCAGGCGGACGAGTGCAGTCCGTCATGGCGAGGGCCAGTCTATTTTGTTTTGATTGAACGTTCAATCAACAAAAACAAAGTTCTATGACAAGTCGTCGCTGCTTGTCGGGATTTCCACGTGCAAAGGGCGCTTGAAGGCACATGGGAAACCCGCCACGCAGGGGCGAGGACTTTTTCGGGATGTCTTTATAACACTCGTCGGTCGGTTGCCGAGCAAACGGTTGTGGCAAGGCTGAATGTCTGTACAAACAAAAACGCCGCGATCATCTCGCGGCGTTTGTGTGCGTGGGCTCAGCCCAGGTTCTTGCCGAGCAGTGCGTGGTACAGCTCGCTGTCGCCCAGGATCCCGACGACTTTCTGGTTATCGTGGAGCACCAGTTTGTTGCCGGTCTGGTAGCGGATCTGCAACGCGTCGCGCATGCCGATGTTGGAGTCCACCAGGGTCGGACGCCGGCCCAGCTCTTCCACCGATTGGCCCGGTGCCCAGTTTTGCAGGTCCAGGACTGCGCCGTTCTGCCGGGCGCCCTTGATGGTGTTGCCTTCGGCCAGGTCGAGCCAGGAGTCGCCGCCCGGATCCAGGCAGACCGAACCGTTGATGCGCTTGCAGTTGTCCAGGGTGCGCATCAGGCTGCGACCGCAGAGCACGTTGAGTGGGTTGGTGTGGGCGACGAAGGTGCGCACATAGTCGTCCGCCGGGTTCAGCACGATCTCTTCCGGCTTGCTGTACTGGATGATCTTGCCGTCTTTCATGATGGCGATCCGCGTGCCCAGCTTCAGGGCTTCGTCCAGGTCATGGCTGACGAACACGATGGTCTTTTGCAGTTTGCGTTGCAGTTCCAACAGTTCGTCCTGCAAACCCTGGCGGATCAGCGGGTCGAGGGCCGAGAACGGTTCATCCATCAGCAGGATGTCGGCGTCCATCGCCAGGGCGCGGGCCAGGCCGACCCGTTGCTGCATACCGCCGGACAGCTCGTCGGGCTTCTTGTTGCGCCACTGGGTCAGGCCCACCAGCTCGAGTTTTTCATCCACCAGCTTGCGCCGTTCCTTCTCCGGACGGCCCTGCATTTCCAGGCCGAAGCTGATGTTTTCGCGCACCGTCAGCCAAGGCATCAGGGCGAACTTCTGGAACACCATGGCGATGCGCTTGGTGCGCATCATCTTCAGTTCGGCGGGGGTGCAGGAAGCGATGTCGATCTGCCGGCCTTCATGCTCGACGAACAACTTGCCACGACTGACGGTGTTCAAGCCGTTGATGCAGCGCAGCAGGCTGGATTTGCCTGAGCCGGAAAGGCCCATCAAGACGCAGATCTCACCCTTCTCGATGGATAGGCTGGCTTTTTCCACGCCGACGATCAGGCCGGTCTGCTGCAGGATCTCGGGGCGCGAAAAACCCTTGTCCAGCAGGTCCAGCGCGGCCTTGGGGCGGTTGGAGAAAATAACATCGACGTCTTCGAAACGAATGATGCTCATGCGTCACCCCCTACTTTAGCGTCGGGTTGTTTGCAGATTCGGTCGAGCATGATCGCCAGCAGGACGATCGCCAGGCCGGCTTCGAAGCCCAGGGCGATATCGGCGGTGTTCAGTGCGTTGACCACGGGTTTGCCCAGGCCATCGGCACCCACCAGCGCGGCGATCACTACCATCGACAACGACAGCATGATGCACTGGGTGATACCGGCCGCGATGCTTGGCATCGCATGGGGCAGTTCAATGCGCGACAGGAGTTGGCGACGGGAGCAGCCGAAGGCTTTGCCGGCGTCCATGAGTTCGTCCGGAACGTCGCGGATGCCCAGGTAGGTCAGGCGGATGGGCGCGGCAATCGCGAACACCACCGTGGAGATCAGGCCCGGGACCACACCCAGACCGAAAAGGGTCAGGGTAGGAATGAGGTAGACGAAGGTCGGTACGGTCTGCATCAGATCGAGTACCGGACGCATCATTGTGTAGAACATCGGCTTGTGCGCAGCAACAATGCCTAGCGGCACGCCGATCAGCACACAGACCAGGGTCGCGAACAGCACCTGGGCCAGGGTTTCCATGGTCTCTTGCCAGTAACCCAGGTTGAGAATCAGCAGGAAGGACGCGATGACGAATACGGTCAGGCCCCATTTGCGCTGGATGAAGTGCGCCAATAGCGCGATGAGGCCGATCAGGGCCAGGGGGTTGAACCAGGTCAGCGCAAACGTCACGCCGTGAATCATCGTTTCCAGAAACAGCGCGATTGCGTCGAATGTGCTGGCGCCGTTTTGCGTCAACCATTCGACAAAGCCCGCGATGTACTGGCCCAAAGGTATTTTCTGATCAATAAGCATGGTAGTGAACGTCCGCATGCAAGGGAATAAACAGCCCGGGCGAGCGAACTCGCCCGGCATAACATAAGCAGTTATTGCGCAAGTTTGGCTTTCACGGCTTCCAGGCCAGGTTTACCGTCAATGGTGGTCACGCCAGCGAGCCAGGTATCGAGTACCTGTGGGTTTTTCTTCAGCCAGGCCTTGGCGGCAGCCTCAGGTTTCATCTTGTCGTCGAGCACGTTGCCCATCAGCGTGCTTTCCATGTCGACGGTGAACTCCAGGTTTTTCAACAGTTGTCCAACGTTGCTGCATTCCTGGCTGTAGCCCTTGCGGGTGTTGGTCGCCACGGTAGCGGCACCGAAGTCGGGGCCGAAGAAGTCGTCGCCGCCGGTCAGGTACTGGATCTTGAAACGCGTGTTCATCGGGTGTGGCGCCCAGCCGAGGAACACCACGTCGGTGCCACGCTTGGAGGCGCGGTCGACCTGCGAGAGCATGCCCGCTTCACTCGACTCGACGACTTTGAAGCCGGCGTCCTTCAGGCCGAAGGCGTTCTTTTCGATCATGCTCTGGATCAGGCGGTTGCCGTCGTTGCCCGGTTCGATGCCGTAGATCTTGCCGTCCAGCTCTTTCTTGAATTTGGGGATGTCGGCGAAGTCATGCAGACCTTTGTCGTACAAGGCCTGGGGCACGGCGAGGGTGTATTTGGCGCCCTTGAGGTTGGTGCGCACGGTTTCCACGGTGCCGGCTTCGCGGTAGGCCTTGATGTCGTTTTCCATGGTCGGCATCCAGTTGCCGAGGAATACATCCATGTTCTTGCCATCGGCCAGGGACTTGTAGGTCACCGGCACGGAAATCATGGTGGTCTTGGTCTTGTAGCCCAGCGCGTCCAGCACCACGCTGGTGGTCGCCGTGGTCACGGTAATGTCGGTCCAGCCGACATCGGAGAAGTTGACGGTGCTGCACTTTTCGGGTTCTGCAGCGTTGGCCAGCATCGGAAGACTCAGCATGGCGGCCAACAACAACGGCTTGGAACCTTTCATGGGTGGACTCCTGGTGTTTTATCGGCGGTGTCCGGTCAGGACAACCACGCTTAATTGGATGTTGCGGTTGGTGGCGCGTGGGCACTCTCTGACACGCGGCCTTGCAAACGAGCCGTAACCGATCATGTACCAGTGCAAATCTGACGCCTACAGGGTGAGTCGTATCCAGTACAGGGATGGTCGCATCCAGTGTCGGTGACGTCGTTTACAGATTTTTTCCGCCCCTGACGGGCCTCTGACACGCAGAAAAACGCCGCAGAACCGGGGTCAGGGACAGGCGGCGCTGGTGGGCATGATTGCGTCGGTGTCAGACGTCGGGCGCCAAGGTAAAAGCCGGATGATGCGGCCATCCCGGCGTTGAGCGTAGCAGCTCCGTCACCGGACGCTCCTGCGCCCGGATGTGCCTGTTCTGGAGGTTATCGGCAATGGCAATCAGCGTTTTCGACTTGTTCAAAATCGGTATCGGCCCGTCCAGTTCCCACACCGTGGGCCCCATGCGTGCCGCGGCGCTGTTCGTTGAAGCGCTGAAGGCAAAGGCCCTGCTCAATGATGTGCGCCGGGTCGAGGTGCAATTGTTCGGTTCGCTGTCGGCCACCGGCATCGGCCACGGCAGCGACAACGCCGTGATCATGGGCCTGATGGGGGAGTGGCCGGACGCGATCGACCCGTCGCAGATCGGCCCGCGTATCGAGCTGCTGCGTGAAACCCAGACCCTTCTGCTCGACGGTCGCCTGCCGGTGCCGTTCGTATGGTCCCGGGACATGCGCCTGATCGACGAGAACCTGCCGTTCCATCCCAACGCGATGACGCTGGTAGCCGAGGGCGCCGACGGCGAGCTGCACCGTGACACTTATTACTCGGTGGGCGGTGGCTTTGTCGTCGATCAGGCCCAGGCCTCCAGCGGCGTGGTGGATCTGGACAGCACTGAGCTGCCTTACGATTTCTCCAGTGCCGAAGAGTTGCTTGAGCTGTGCCGTACCCACAACTTGCGGGTAGCCGAGTTGATGCTGGCCAACGAAAAGGTCTGGCGGTCCGAAGAAGAGATCCGCAGTGGCCTGATGAAACTGTGGCGGGCCATGCAGGATTGCGTCGAGCAGGGCCTCAAGCACGAAGGCATCCTGCCGGGCGGTTTGAATGTGCGCCGGCGGGCGGCCAAGTTGCACCGCAGCCTGCAAGAGCTGAACAAGCCCAATGTCATCGGCTCGACTCTCAGCGCCATGGAGTGGGTCAACCTGTTCGCCCTGGCGGTCAACGAGGAGAACGCGGCCGGCGGGCGCATGGTCACGGCGCCGACCAACGGTGCGGCGGGGATCATCCCGGCGGTGCTGCACTACTTCATGAAGTTCAGCGAAGCGGTCACCGACGCCAACGTCGTGGATTATTTCCTCGCTGCGGCGGCCATCGGGATCCTGTGCAAAAAGAACGCATCGATCTCCGGCGCCGAAGTCGGTTGCCAGGGCGAGGTGGGATCGGCTTGTGCCATGGCGGCGGCGGGCCTGGCGGAAATCCTCGGGGCCACGCCGGAGCAACTGTGCAACGCGGCGGAAATCGGCCTGGAACACAACCTCGGCCTGACCTGCGACCCGGTGGGCGGCCTGGTGCAGGTGCCGTGCATCGAGCGCAACGCGATCGCCGCGGTCAAGGCCATCAACGCCGCACAAATGGCCCTGCGCGGGGATGGCCAGCATTTCATCTCCCTGGACCGGGTGATCCGCACCATGCGTGATACCGGTGCCGACATGCATGACAAATATAAAGAGACCTCGCGCGGCGGCTTGGCGGTCAGTGCGGTGGAGTGCTGAAGCACGCATTGCCGGGGCTCCCTGTGGCGAGGGAGCTTGCTCCCGCTGGGTTGCGAAGCAACCCCAAGGCCTGATCTCGCGGTAGCAAACTCCCTCGCCACGGGTTGTTCTTAAAATCGCTCACAAAATGCACACCCATCCTGAAACACGCCACCTTTTAGCGCGTCGCAAACAGACAAGACGCCCGTTGTCGGGCCAACCGCTCAATCGTGCTCGACCGTCCGTCACCCGCACCTGTGGTGCTACTCCTTGCGCTAGCCGCGCAGCCCAGTTCCCACAAGTGCTACCGAACTGCTCACAGCCTTCTGTGATCGGTACCTGCAGCCATTGACGGCACCTAAAACCCGGACTCGATGCACGCCTTATATAGACAGGCCGCGATGTCGTTTTCAGGATTTATTGAACACACATTCAATTTTAGGCATGGCAATTGCTCTATCCCGATAAAGCCCTGTCTCGCGCAAGAGAACGTGGCAATAACAAGAGCCTCCGCCTGAGGCCATCACCCGCTTTGTGTGAGGAGATACCGCGATGACGACGTCCAACTCCGGGGCCCAACCCCAGAACCGTGCGCCTCAATCCATCGGCTTTTTGCTGCTGGACAATTTCACGCTGATTTCCCTGGCGTCCGCGGTGGAACCGCTACGCATGGCCAACCAGCTATCCGGTCGCGAGCTGTATCGCTGGACCACTCTCACCGTCGATGGTGGCCAGGTCTGGGCCAGCGACGGTTTGCAGATCACCCCCGACGCCTCCATGCACAAGGCGCCGCCCCTGGACACCGTCATCGTCTGTGGGGGCATTGGCATCCAGCGCACCGTGACCCGTGAACACGTGTCGTGGTTGCAGAGCCAGGCCCGCCAGTCCCGTCGCCTCGGCGCGGTCTGCACCGGCAGCTGGGCCCTGGCCTGCGCCGGCCTGTTGGATGGTTTCGATTGCAGTGTGCACTGGGAATGCCTGGCGGCGATGCAGGAAGCGTTCCCGCGGGTATCGATGAGCACCCGCCTGTTCACCCTCGACCGCAACCGCTTCACCAGCTCCGGTGGCACCGCGCCGCTGGACATGATGCTGCACCTGATCAGTCGCGATCACGGTCGCGAGCTGTCGGCGGCGATCTCTGAAATGTTTGTCTACGAGCGTATCCGCAACGAGCAGGATCACCAGCGTGTGCCGCTCAAGCACATGCTTGGCACCAACCAGCCGAAGTTGCAGGAAATCGTGGCGTTGATGGAAGCCAACCTCGAAGAGCCGATCGACCTGGACGAGCTGGCGGTGTACGTCGCCGTGTCCCGGCGTCAGCTGGAGCGGTTGTTCCAGAAATACCTGCACTGCTCACCGTCGCGCTACTACCTCAAGCTGCGGCTCATTCGTGCGCGGCAACTGCTCAAGCAGACGCCGATGTCGATCATCGAGGTGGCCTCGGTGTGCGGCTTCGTTTCCACCCCGCACTTCTCCAAGTGCTACCGCGAATACTTCGGCATTCCGCCGCGGGACGAGCGCGTCGGTTCCAACACCACGCAACAGGTGGCGATGATGCCGCTGCCGCAGGCGTTGGTGCTGTCGCCATTGTCCGGGCCGCTGTCGGCGCTGAGCCAGGCGCGTAATGAATCGACGTTTGCCAGTGTGAGGCTCTAAGACCTCTAGCGCCTTCATCGCGAGCAAGCTCGCTCCCACAGGGCGATCGCCTGGGTGCAATAGAAAGTGTGCACACCAGGGATCACTGTGGGAGCGAGCTTGCTCGCGATTGGTTTTATCAGGCGCTGTGGTTTTGCTGGTAATTCATCAGCGCCGGCAACAGCTGCTTGTCGATTGCCTGGCGCACGGCCGGCAGGATGGTGGCGCTGCTGGTGTACATGTCCTTGACCATCCGCCGCAGTTCATTGGCGCGGGCCTGGTCCAAACCCCGCACAGCGCACTCGCAGGCCTGCTCGGCGGTGGAGCCACTGGGTATCTGCAGTCCCAGGGCCTTGAGATGGCCCAGCAGGTCTTCCTGGTCGATCAAATCGGCGTGCATCATGACGCTTTTCCTTGTTCAGGGATTGGGGTCGTGTCTCGATTCTGGTAGCCACCCGAAGCGGCGGCAAGGGCAAATGGTCGCAATGTCACGAATGACTATGGAGGCGTCGTTTTCGGTTAACTTGCCCAGGCCTGGACTGGGCACACTGGCCCCAAGCTGAATCACGATGGTTTGGTCACCCTCGCGCGACAGCTCCTCCAGTAACGCAACCTGCCCCGATCCTGTCACGGCTTGATCGGGGATTTTTTTGTCTGTGACAATCAGGGAGTGATGGGTTGTTCGTCAGGACGCTATCGCGAGCAAGCTCGCTCCCACAGGGGGTTGTGTCGTTCACGAAACCTAATGTGGGAGCGAGCTTGCTCGCGATGAACGATGACGCGGTCTACCTCTGCAACACCAGAATCCGCGACAACAATTCATCCCGATCCACATAACACCCCTGGAAATGCCGCGCGCCGGAAGCCGGGTCGAAGGCATTGCGCGCGTGAAGCGTGCGGCGGTTGTCGAAGCACCAGAGCTGGCCCGGTTCGAGACGCTGCACCAAGCGAAAGCGTGGCTCGCGGGTCAGGGCGATGAAGCGGCGGTAGGCGCGGTAGAGTTTGGGCATCTGCTCGACCGAGGTGTCGAACGGCCCACGCAGGAAGTTCGCCATGCGGATTTCCGAGACTTCTCCGAGGGCGTCCAGGGCGATGATCGGCGCCAGGCAGCGGTAGTCGCTGCGACGGTCCTTGTTGCGAAATTCAACCGGAATCCGGCACAAGGCGTCGAAGGCCTCGGGGTCTTCCTGGCGCAGGGTTTCGGCAATGGCAAAACCGTCGACAAAAATGCTCTCGCCACCGTCGGCGTCATTCACCAGGCAATGCAAGAACTGCAGCCCCGGCTGCAACTCCCGGGTCGGCAGGTCGCTGTGCAGCGGCAGGTTGAAAGCGGTGTAGGCGTTGCTGTCGGCATCGGCCTTGGACTGCACGTTGAACAGCACGCCGAAGTTGCTCTCGCGGATGAAGGCGATGCGTTGGGCTACCCGTTTCAGCGAACCGGGTTCGGTGGGCACGCCGCGCACTTGGGTCAGGCCGATGTCGCGCAGCGCCAGCAACCATTGCAGCAGCGCGTCGGTATCGTCCATCAGCGCCGGATAATCGAACACCGGCAGTGGCAGGTCGTGCCGCCACAGCTGGCGCCGGGGCTTGTTCGCCAGGCGTTCGGCCCGGGATTGATCGTCGTAGGCGTGGGCGCGCAACCAGCCCGGGTCGAAACGGCTCTGGTGGCCGTCCTGCCAGTCCACGCATAGGCAGCCTTCGTCGTCGAGGCGAATCGCGCCGGGGGCCATGTCCTCAGCGACATCGACGATTTCCAGCACCTGCTCGCGGGTGACGCTGTAGACGCATTGGGGGCAAGGGCAGTTGTCCCGTAACCATGGGTGATGAAAGGGGCTGGTCCGGCCATCGGCCCATATGACTTGCACCCGGTCGGCCAAGGGGGTTGCGGCGGTCAACGCGAAGATCAGGGGATAACGGCGGAAGTCGGCAAAAGCGGCGGCGGTGTTCATGCGATCTCCTGTGCGGGGCTTATCGGGCGGGGGGCAGGGCGATGACCCGACCGATGTAGGCTGGGGGCGGCAGGTCGGATTGCTCGTCCAGCAGGGCGTCGAGCCGGGCCAGGGTCTGCTCCGTGAAGGGCGCCGAGCGCGGGCCGGCCAGGTCGACGTGCAGCAGCATCTGTTCATTGCCGGCCAGTTCTTTATCCCCGCCAACCAGGTGCAGGCTGTGGTAGAGGTGCAGGCGTTTGGCGTCGTGGCCGATGAGCTGCGTGTGCACTTGCACCTCGGCCCCGAGCTTCACTTCGTGCAGGTAGTTGAGGTGTAGCTCGAGGGTGAACAGCGAGTGACCGCTGGCTTCGCGGTTCTGGCTGTCCAGGCCGAGCCGGTCCATCAGCGCGTCGGTGGCGTAGCTGAAGATCAGCAAGTAGAAGGCATCGCGCAGATGGCCGTTGTAATCGACCCATTCGGGGAGGATGCGGGTCTGATAGGTGGTGAGGGTGGGCATGATTCAGGTCCGACAATTGGGGTGACTGGGTTGGCGCTATCGCGAGCAAGCTCGCTCCCACAGGGATCTTCTGGGGGAAATAAAGAGCGTTCACACCGCGAAATCCTTGTGGGAGCGAGCTTGCTCGCGATGGGGCCAGGCCTGCTGGCCCCAAAACCAGGGTTTACTCTTCGAAAGCCATTCCATGCTTGGCCTTGGTGGTCTTCACCGCCTCCAGCACCGCCAGCAAACAATCATCACGATAGCGCTCCAGGGCCGAGATGCTGTGGCTGCCCAATTGCTCGCTCGTGCCGTCCACCACATCGTCGATCAGCTTCTCGGTCAGCTCCGGCGCTGGCAGGTAGGTCCAGGGCAGTTGCAGTGCCGGGCCGAACTGGGCCATGAAGTGCCGCATGCCGGCATCGCCACCGGCCAGGGTGTAGGTCAGGAACGTGCCCATGAATGACCAGCGCAGGCCGGCGCCAAAACGGATGGCATCGTCGATTTCCCCGGTGGTGGCGACGCCGTCGTTGACCAGGTGCAGGGCTTCGCGCCACAGCGCTTCGAGCAGGCGGTCGGCGATGAAACCGGGCACTTCCTTGCGTACGTGCAGCGGTCGCATGCCGAGGGATTCATACACCTGCATGGCCGCCTGCACCGCTTCGGGGGCGGTGTGCTTGCCACCGACCACTTCCACCAGCGGCAACAGGTAAACCGGGTTGAACGGGTGTCCGACCACGCAGCGTTCGGGGTGAGTGCAACCTTCGTAAAACTCGCTGGGCAACAGCCCCGAAGTGCTGGAGCCGATCAATGCATTCGGCTTGGCGGCTGCGCTGATCTGGCCGTGCAGTTCGAGCTTCAGTTCCAGGCGCTCGGGGGCGCTTTCCTGGATGAAGTCGGCGTCGCGCACGCATTCTTCGATGGTCGCGACAAAGCGCAGCCGATCCTGCGAGGCGCCAGGGGCCAGACCCTGTTTCTCCAGCGCGCCCCAGGCGTTGGCGACGCGTTTGCGCAATGCGGCCTCGGCACCCGGCGCCGGGTCCCAGGCGACGACGTCGAGGCCATGGGCCAAGGCCCGGCTGACCCAGCCGCTGCCGATCACGCCGCTGCCCAGGGCGGCGAAGGTCTTGATGTCGGTGATAAAGCTCATGGTGATTATCCTGAGTAATTCGCTGATTCCCTGTGGGAGCGAGCTTGCTCGCGATGACGGTATTCCAGGCGCAGCAAATGCACTGGATGCGCCGACGCTATCGCGAGCAAGCTCGCTCCCACACTTGATCTTGGGTGGTCTTGATATCTGCAGTCACTGCAGATCCAATGTGCGCGTTCGGGTTAGCCGCGCTGGGCCAGGCCCATTTTCTTGCGGCCCTCAGCCGGGGTGAGCACGCGGGCCCCGAGGCGGCTGAGGATTTCGCCAGCGCGTTCCACCAGTTGGCCGTTGGTGGCGAGCACGCCTTTATCCAGCCAGAGGTTGTCTTCCAGCCCGACCCGCACGTTGCCCCCCAGCAGCACCGCCTGGGCAGCCATCGGCATTTGCATGCGGCCGATGCCGAAGCCGGCCCACACCGCGTCGGCGGGCAGGTTGTCGACCATGGCCTTCATGGTGGTGGTGTCGGCCGGCGCGCCCCATGGGATGCCCAGGCAGAGCTGGAACAGCGGGTTGTCCAGCAAGCCTTCCTTGATCAGTTGCTTGGCGAACCACAGGTGCCCGGTGTCGAAGATTTCCAGTTCGGCCTTGACCCCCAGCTCGGTGATCCGCTTGGCCCCGGCCCGCAGTTGCGCCGGGGTGGAGACGTAAATGGTGTCGCCGTCGCCGAAGTTCAGGGTGCCGCAATCCAGCGTACAGATTTCCGGCAACAGTTCTTCGACGTGGGCCAGGCGGGTCAGCGGACCCACCAGGTCGGTGTTGGGGCCGAACTCCATCGGCCGCTCGCCCGCACCGATTTCCAGGTCACCGCCCATGCCGGCGGTGAGGTTGACGATGATGTCCACATCCGCCTCACGGATGCGCTCCATCACTTCGCGGTACAGCGCCACGTCGCGGCTGAACTTGCCAGTCTGCGGGTCGCGGACGTGGCAGTGGACCACGGTGGCACCGGCCTTGGCGGCTTCGACGGCAGCGGCGGCGATCTGTTTCGGGGTGACCGGCACGTGGGGGCTCTTGGCGGTCGTGTCGCCAGCACCGGTGAGTGCGCAGGTGATGATGACGTCGTGGTTCATGGTGCGGATTCCTTCAGGCGTGGTGAGTCACCGCGCAGCCGTTCGGTGCTGCGCAGAGGGAGAGCGTTTGGTCAGTTACTGGTGAGTTTCAGGTTGTCGGCGGCCGGCTTGCCGTCGAAGGTGGTCACACCGTCGAGCCAGCGCTGCTTGTCTTGCGGATGATCCTTGAGCCATTGCCGGGCCGATTCGAGCGGATCCTTGTGATCGAGCAGCGGCTGCATCATCCGGCTCTCGTCTTCGGCGGTGAAGGTCAGGTTGCTCAGCAAGCGACCGACGTTCGGGCATTGCTCGGCGTAGTTCGGCGCAGTGACGGTCCAGATGGTGGCCATGCCTTCGTTCGGGCCGAGGGCGTCTTCGCTGCCGGTGAGGTAGGTCATTTGCACGTTGACGTTCATCGGATGCGGCGCCCAGCCAAAGAACACCACGGCTTCCTTGCGCCGTACGGCGCGGTCCACGGCGGCGAGCATGCCGGCTTCGCTGGACTCCACCAGTTGGAATTTGCCCAGGCCGAACTGGTTCTTGGCGATCATCGCCTTGATCTGGGTGTTGGCGCCGGAGCCGGGTTCGATGCCGTAGATCTTGCCCCCCAACTCTTTTTCGAATTTGGCGATATCGGCGAAGGTCTTCAGGCCCTTGTCGGCCAGGTAGGTCGGCACGGCCAGGGTGGCGCGGGCGTCCTTGAGGCTGGGTTGTTCCAGGACCTTGACCTGCTTGGCTTCGACGAATGGGGTGATGGTCTGGGTCATCAGCGGGTTCCAGTAGCCCAGGAACAGGTCCAGGCGCTGGTCACGAATGCCGGCGAAGATGATTTGCTGGGAGGCGCTGGTCTGCTTGGTCGTGTAGCCGAGGCCGTCGAGCATCACTTGGGTCAGGGCGCTGGTGGCGATGACGTCGGTCCAGTTGACTACGCCCAGGCGCACGTTCTGGCACGCGGCGGGTTCAGCGGCCATGGCGGTGCCATTCATTAAGGTGGTAGCGCTGAGTGCAAGAACGCAGGAGCTGATCAGTCGTTTCATGTCGGGTTCCTCGGCAGCTTATTGTTATGGGGCCCGGTGTCTGTGCGCCGGTGATGCCAAGTTACGCAGCCCGAAGCGTGGCAAAACGCACAGCGGCGACGTGCTCTTGCACTGCAGCGACCTGCGCCCTTGAACGACGCTTGCAACTGGCGTATCAAGGTCCGCACGCTACCCGTCGACCGAGTGCGCTCCATGTCCCAGGATTTCTACTTCTTGTTGATGCCGGGCTTTTCAGCCATCGGTTTCATCTCGGCCATCGAGCCGTTGCGGGTCGCCAATCGCTTTCGTGGCGAGCTGTATCGCTGGCATGTGTTGAGCGTCGATGGCGGGGCGGTGCTGGCGAGCAATGGCATGTCGGTCAACGCCGATGCCGCGCTGGAGCCGTTGAAGAAGGGCGCGACCCTTTGGGTGGTGGCGGGATTCGAACCACTGAAGTTCGCCACCCCGGCCCTGGAGCGCTGGTTGCATCGGTTGGACAACGAAGGCGTGATCCTGGGCGGCATCGACACCGGCAGCGTGGTTCTGGCCGAGGCGGGGCTGCTGGAAGGGCATCGCGTGACCTTGCACTGGGAGGCGATCGAGGCGTTCAAGGAGTCTTATCCGCAGCTTGGCGTGACTCAGGAACTGTTTGAAATCGACCGTCGCCGCATCACTTGCGCCGGTGGCACCGCGTCCATCGACCTGATGCTCGACCTGATCGGCCAGGCCCATGGTTCGGAGCTGGCGATCCAGGTCAGCGAACAGTTCGTGCTCGGCCGCATCCGCCCGCGCAAAGATCACCAGCGCATGGAGATCGCCAACCGCTATGGCATTCGCAACAAGAAGTTGGTGCACGTCATCGGCGAGATGGAAACCCACAGCGAACCGCCCCTGAGCACCTTGGCCCTGGCCGAGTCGATCAACGTCACCCGCCGCCAGCTCGAACGCCTGTTCCGCCTGCACCTGAACGACACCCCGAGCAACTTCTACCTGCGGCTGCGCCTGGAGAAAGCCCGGCAACTGCTGCGCCAGACCGACATGAGCGTACTGGAGGTCAGTATTGCCTGCGGTTTTGAATCACCGTCGTATTTCACCCGCAGTTACCGAGCACGGTTCGCGCGCTGTCCACGGGAAGATCGGCGGCGGCAGGGGGATGGGCGGGAGGTGGTTTGACAGGCTTTTATACTCAATTATACTCGCGACTATAAATTATACCTGCAGCCATAATTGAGTATAAAACCATGTCCAAGCACCCCGGTTTTGTATTCCGGCGCCCTGATCTGGCCCGCAATATTGTCGAGGGGCTGGTCGGCGCCGGGATCCAGGATTACACCTCAGGCCTGTTCCTGGCCGCGCCGAGACGTACCGGAAAAAGTACGTTCCTGCGTGAAGACTTGATTCCCGAGTGCGAAACCCGCGGCTGGCTCGCGGTCTACGTCGACCTGTGGGCCAACAAGGAGAAAGACCCTGCCGACCTGATCGCTTCGGCAATCGCCGGGGCATTGGTGCCTTATGAAAAGGGGATCCGCAAGCTGGCCAAATCCATGGGCATCGACAAACTCAGCTTCTTGCGCACGTTGTCCTGGGATTTCAGCCTGCCGCAACTGCCCGAAGGGGCGACGCTGACCCAGGCTTTGGAGTTGTTGCACAGTGCGGCCGGTAAAACCGTGGTGCTGGTGATCGACGAAGCCCAGCATGCGTTGACCACCGAGGCCGGGGTCAACGCCATGTTCGCCCTCAAGGCCGCCCGCGACCAACTCAACCAAGGGCGCGAGGGTGATACCAGCGGCCTGCGCCTGGTGTTCACCGGCTCCAATCGCGACAAACTCGCGCACTTGGTACTCAGCCGTAACCAACCGTTCTACGGATCCAGCATCACCTCGTTCCCATTGCTGGGTAAAGAGTTCACCAAAGCCTACGCTGCCCATTTGAACGCGCATCTGGCCCAAACCAATCAGTTCAATGCCGATGACTTGGACCAGGCCTTCGAGTTGGTAGGGCGCCGCCCTGAAATGCTGCGCAGCATCATTGGCGAAATTGCCTTGGAACTGGGCGAGGCGAGCCACTTGGGCGAATTGCTGCGCAACAGCGCGCAAATGCTCCGTGCTGGCGTCTGGACCGAGTTTGAAAGCGCCTGGAACGCCTTGACGGTGCCGCAACGAGCAGTGCTGCAGGTCATGGCCGAGCGCTCGCAAAACAACGAACCCTTTGCGCCCTTCACCGATTCAACGCTGGACGCCGTGGGCAAGGTGCTCAGGAGCATGGGGAGCGAAGTCGTGCCTGGCACCCAGACCATCCAATCCTGCATCGACGCGCTGCGTGACAAGGAACTGGTGTGGAAGTCCAATCGCGGTGGTTACGCCTTGGAGGACAAAGCGTTTGCGGATTGGTTGAAGGGGTATCGCAAGCAACATTGAACCTGGGAATACATTCTGTGGCGAGGGAGCTTGCTCCCGCTGGGTGCGCCCTGTAGGAGCTGTCGAGTGCAACGAGGCTGCGATCTTTCCCCAGACACTTGAATCCCAAGCGAAAGATCAAAAGATCGCAGGCTTCGCCAGCTCCTACAGAGCCGAGCGGGAGCAAGCTCCCTCGCCACAGGTATTGTGTTCGGCTGGAAAAGGGCTATTTCTTCATCAGTGCCGAGCACGCCGCCTTGTACGCCTCGTGCTGATACTTGTTCAGCGTCGCCGGCAAGGCGAAGTCATGTTTCTTGTGCTGCGCGTTGAGGGTCTGCGGTGACAGCAGTGTCACCTCGCAGCCTTCCAGCAACTGGAAAACCCCTTCAATCTTGAACGTGGTGGGTCCGCCGGCGAACTCGCCTTTCTTGCTGCGCTTCTTGATGGCGATGCGTTCAATGCCATGTTCAGCCACGAACGCCCGTACCTGGGCGGCAAACGCCTTGACGTTGGCGGCTTCGTCATCGTCGTCCAAGGCGATTTTCTTGGTGTTCAGCGCGATGTGAGTCAACGCCTGCTGCTCCAGCGAGGCAACGGCGATGATCGCTTCGCTGCCTTTGATTTCGATACCGCAGGTTTTCATGGGAGTCTCTTTGCTCGGTGGTGACGTACAGCTTACAGCTCTAACTGATCAGCATGGATACCAAAGGCAGCGGCAATTTTCTCTCGAGTAGCCCGGCGAGGCTTTGCGACCGATTCCTGCTGGGCAAACGCCGGTTGAGAAATACCCAGTCGCCTGGCGACTTCATCCTGAGTCAGATTCAAGTGTTCGCGCCAGGCGCGGATAGGCGTAGCGCCGTCGACGATACGGCTGACCACTTCGTGAGGGATCAGATCGGGTTCCAGTTTTTGTGCAACGTATTGTGCGTACGGAATGACCACAAATGCCGGGTTTCCGTCTGCATCGTTGATGATCTGAATATCAGTAGGTGCGTTCATCATGGAAAAAATATAAGTCTTTTATAAGATTTTCGAATCCTGACTTATATTCCTTCCAGGGCCAACGCGTGAACGATGTCTGGATATTGCTCCGTGGATAACCCTTTACTCCTGCCCAATCGACTCCAAAAACTCCGACCGATCATCGCTCACCTGGGCCATGCAGTCGTTTTCGGCGATTTTGTAGGCTTCGCTGCCGGGTTTGGCTGGGAAGGCGGCGATGGCGCAGTCGGCGTCGCGCTGTTTTTGCCACAGTTGTTGGGCGGCCTTGACCTTGGCGGTGATGTCGTTGAGTTGCGCCTTGTCGCTGGCGTAGCGGGTTTGCAGGCGCTCGTTGAGGCTCTGCAGGTTTTCGTTGAGCAATTGCTCGGCGGCGGTCTTGCCGTAGGCCGAGCAGGCCAGGGTCTGGACGTCGTTTTCAACTTCGTCGCAGGGATTGGGCTCGGTGTCTTCGGTTGCGTGTGCCAGGGTGCTGATCAGTGCCAAAGCCAGGAAGATTGATTTCATCGCGTTGCCGCTCAAGTCCAGTGAAAACCAGTGATGCGGCGGATTCTGGCGCAACCGTCGGGTAAAGAACAGACGGGCAGGGTGGGCCTGTCGTAGCCCATTGTCGTGGATTGACGCTTTCGGCAATTCCCCTGTCGTTTTTGCACCGGGTCGCGACGGCCCTCAGGCATATGCTGGCCCCAAAGCGCCGGCACACGATTCGGCGCATGAATCGCTGACAAAAGGGGACTGCCTGATGAGCCCAGCCGAATTGCACGCCGACAGCATCGTTATCGACGGGCTGATTATTGCCAAGTGGAACCGCGACCTGTTCGAAGACATGCGCAAGGGCGGCCTGACCGCAGCCAACTGCACCGTGTCGGTGTGGGAAGGTTTCCAGGCCACCATCAACAACATCGTCGCCAGCCAGAAGCTGATCCGCGAGAACAGCGACCTGGTGATTCCGGTGAAAACCACCGCCGACATCCGTCGCGCCAAGGAACAGGGCAAGACCGGCATCATCTTCGGCTTCCAGAACGCCCACGCCTTCGAAGACCAGCTCGGCTACGTCGAGATCTTCAAGCAACTGGGCGTCGGTGTGGTGCAGATGTGCTACAACACCCAGAACCTGGTGGGCACCGGTTGCTACGAGCGTGACGGCGGCCTGTCGGGCTTCGGTCGCGAGATCGTCGCCGAGATGAACCGTGTCGGCATCATGTGCGACCTGTCCCACGTCGGTTCCAAGACCTCCGAAGAAGTCATCCTCGAATCGAAGAAGCCGGTGTGCTACTCCCACTGCCTGCCGTCCGGCCTGAAAGAGCACCCGCGCAACAAATCCGATGAAGAGCTGAAGTTCATCGCCGACCACGGCGGTTTCGTCGGCGTGACCATGTTCGCGCCGTTCCTGGCCAAGGGCATCGATTCGACCATCGACGACTACGCCGAAGCCATCGAATACACCATGAACATCGTCGGTGAGGACGCCATCGGCATCGGTACCGACTTCACCCAGGGCCACGGTCAGGATTTCTTCGAAATGCTGACCCACGACAAGGGCTACGCCCGTCGTCTGACCAGCTTCGGCAAGATCATCAACCCCCTGGGCATCCGCACCGTGGGCGAGTTCCCGAACCTCACCGAGACGCTGCTCAAGCGCGGCCATCCTGAGCGGGTGGTGCGCAAGATCATGGGTGAAAACTGGGTCAACGTGCTGAAAGACGTCTGGGGCGAATAACCGCCGCCGCATCGCTAATCCTCTACCTGCGGCCCTCTGCGCCGCAGGCAATACCACGAATTTCCGGAGTCAAGTTTTCATGGCCAAGATCGCCCCGCAACTGCCTATCGAAGTCGACAGCGAAACCGGTATCTGGACGTCCGACGCCCTGCCGATGCTGTACGTACCGCGTCACTTCTTCGTCAACAACCACATGGGCATCGAAGAAGTGCTGGGCGCCGACGCCTACGCCGAGATTCTCTACAAGGCCGGCTACAAATCCGCCTGGCACTGGTGTGAAAAAGAAGCCGAATGCCACGACCTGGAAGGCGTCGCGGTGTTCGAGCACTACATGAAGCGCCTGTCCCAGCGTGGCTGGGGCCTGTTCAAGATCCAGGACATCGACCTGGATAAAGGCACCGCCAGCGTCAAGCTCGAACACTCGGCGTTCGTCTATGTGTACGGCAAGGTCGGGCGCAAGGTCGACTACATGTTCACCGGCTGGTTCGCCGGCGCCATGGACCAGATCCTCGCCGCTCGTGGCAGTTCGATCCGCACCGTGGCCGAGCAGGTCTATGGCGGTTCCGAAGAAGGCCACGACGACGGCCTGTTCATCGTCAAGCCGTTGTAAGTCGAGGATTGCGCCATGGCTTTTGAAGCAATGTTCCAGCCGATCCAGATCGGCAAGCTGACCATCCGCAACCGCGTGCTCAGCACCGCGCACGCCGAGGTCTACGCCACCGACGGCGGCATGACCACCGACCGGTACGTGAAGTATTACGAAGAAAAGGCCAAGGGCGGCATCGGCCTGGCGATCTGTGGTGGCTCGTCGGTGGTTGCCATCGACAGCCCGCAGGAATGGTGGAGCTCGGTGAACCTGTCCACCGACCGCATCATCCCGCACTTCCAGAACCTGGCCGACGCCATGCACAAGCATGGCGCCAAGATCATGATCCAGATTACCCACATGGGCCGTCGCTCGCGCTGGGACGGTTTCAACTGGCCGACCCTGATGTCGCCGTCCGGCGTGCGTGAGCCGGTGCACCGTGCCACCTGCAAGACCATCGAGCCGGAAGAAATCTGGCGGGTGATCGGCAACTACGCCCAGGCGGCACGGCGTGCCAAGGCCGGTGGCCTGGACGGCGTCGAGCTGTCCGCCGTGCACCAGCACATGATCGACCAGTTCTGGAGCCCGCGGGTCAACAAGCGTACCGACGAATGGGGCGGCAGCTTCGAAGGCCGCATGAAGTTCGGCCTGGAAGTGCTGAAGGCCGTGCGCGCCGAAGTGGGCGACGATTTCTGCGTGGGCATGCGCCTGTGCGGCGACGAGTTCCACCCGGACGGCTTGTCCCACGAGGACATGAAGCAGATCGCCAAGTACTACGACGACACCGGCATGCTGGATTTCATCGGCGTGGTGGGCTCGGGTTGCGACACCCACAACACCCTGGCCAACGTCATCCCGAACATGAGTTATCCACCGGAGCCGTTCCTGCACTTGGCCGCCGGTATCAAGGAAGTGGTCAAGGTCCCGGTGCTGCACGCGCAGAACATCAAGGACCCGAACCAGGCCACGCGGATCCTGGAAGGCGGTTACGTCGACATGGTCGGCATGACCCGTGCCCACATCGCCGACCCGCACCTGATCGCCAAGATCAAGATGGGCCAGATCGACCAGATCAAGCAGTGCGTGGGCGCGAACTACTGCATCGACCGTCAGTACCAAGGCCTGGACGTGCTGTGCATCCAGAACGCCGCGACGTCCCGTGAATACATGGGCGTGCCGCACATCATCGAGAAGTCCACCGGGCTCAAGCGCAAAGTGGTCGTCGTCGGTGCCGGCCCGGCCGGGATGGAAGCGGCGCGTGTCGCTGCCGAACGTGGGCACGACGTGACCCTGTTCGAGAAGAAAGAATTCATCGGCGGGCAGATCACTACCGCCTCGAAAGCCCCGCAACGGGACCAGATCGCCGGTATCACTCGCTGGTTCCAACTGGAACTGGCGCGGCTGAAAGTCGACCTGCGCCTGGGCGTGGCGGCTGACGCGGCGACGATCATGGACCTGCGTCCGGATGTGGTAGTGCTCGCCGTCGGCGGCCATCCGTTCCTGGAGCAGAACGAACACTGGGGCGCCGCCGAAGGGCTGGTGGTCAGCAGTTGGGACGTGCTCGACGGCAAGGTCGCGCCGGGCAAGAACGTGCTGGTCTACGACACCATTTGCGAGTTCACCGGCATGTCGGTGGCCGACTTCCTCGCCGACAAGGGCAGCCAGGTCGAGATCGTCACCGACGACATCAAGCCGGGCGTGGCCATTGGCGGGACTTCGTTCCCCACGTACTACCGCAGCATGTACCCCAAGGAAGTGATCATGACCGGGGACATGATGCTGGAGAAGGTCTACCGCGAAGGCGACAAGCTGGTGGCGGTGCTGGAGAACGAATACACCGGCGCCAAGGAAGAACGCGTGGTGGACCAGGTGGTGGTGGAAAACGGCGTGCGGCCGGACGAAGAAATCTACTACGCGCTCAAGGAAGGTTCGCGCAACAAAGGCCAGATCGACGTCGAAGCCTTGTTCGCGATCAAGCCCCAGCCGTGCCTGGAGCAGAGCGGCGATGGCTACCTGCTGTTCCGCATCGGTGACTGCGTGGCCCAGCGTAATACCCACGCGGCCATCTACGACGCCCTGCGGTTGTGCAAGGATTTCTAACGGCTTGTGGATAACCCTGTGGGAGCGAGCTTGCTCGCGATAGCGGTGGATCAGGCGACATTTATGTTGGATCTGAGTCCGTCTTCGCGAGCAAGCTCGCTCCCGCAGGGATCGAGCAAGACATCCAGGTTTCTGTGCCTGCAAGACCTGAGGTCTTTGGGAGCTTCACCATGCTGAACACCCTTCTTCCAATCCTGCTGTTCGCAGCCCTGGGCCTCGCGGTCCTCGGCGCCTTGCGGCGGGTGAACATGTGGCGCCGGGGACGACCGGCCAAGGTCGACCTGATCGGCGGTCTCTTTGCCATGCCCAAGCGCTACATGGTGGATTTGCACCACGTAGTGGCGCGGGACAAATACATTGCCAACACCCACGTCGCCACGGCCGGTGGTGCGGTGGCGTCGGTGGTGCTGGCGATTCTGGTCCACGGGTTTGGCCTGCATAACCGTTTCCTCGGCTATGCGTTGCTGTTGATGTCGGCCGTGATGTTCGTCGGTGCGATCTTTGTCTACCTGCGTCGGCGCAATCCGCCGGCCCGTTTGTCCAAGGGCCCGTGGATGCGCCTGCCGAAAAGCCTGTTGGCGTTTTCGGCGTCGTTCTTCCTGGTGACCCTGCCGGTGGCGGGCATCCTGCCGGAGAACTTCGGCGGTTGGCTGGTGGCGGCGGTCCTGGGTGTCGGTGTGCTGTGGGGCGTCTCGGAACTGTTCTTCGGCATGACCTGGGGCGGGCCGATGAAGCACGCCTTCGCCGGTGCCCTGCACCTGGCTTGGCACCGCCGCGCCGAGCGCTTTGGCGGCGGCCGTTCCACCGGTCTCAAGCCGCTGGACCTGAACGATCCCGCCGCGCCACTGGGCGTGGAGAAACCCAAGGACTTTACCTGGAACCAACTGCTGGGCTTCGACGCCTGCGTGCAGTGCGGCAAGTGTGAGGCTGCCTGCCCGGCGTTCGCGGCCGGCCAGCCGTTGAACCCGAAAAAACTCATCCAGGACATGGTCGTCGGCCTGGCCGGCGGCACCGATGCGAAATTCGCTGGCAGCCCATACCCGGGTAAACCTGTGGGCGAACATGCGGGTAATCCCCATCAGCCGATCGTCAACGGCCTGGTAGACGCCGAGACCCTGTGGTCCTGCACCACCTGCCGGGCGTGCGTCGAGGAATGCCCGATGATGATCGAGCACGTCGATGCCATCGTCGACATGCGCCGCCACCTGACCCTGGAAAAAGGCGCCACGCCGAACAAGGGCGCCGAGGTGCTGGAAAACCTCATCGCCACCGACAACCCTGGCGGCTTTGCCCCGGGCGGGCGGATGAACTGGGCGGCGGACCTGAACTTGAACCTGCTCAGCGAGAAGAAATCCACCGACGTGCTGTTCTGGGTCGGCGACGGTGCCTTCGACATGCGCAACCAGCGCACCTTGCGCGCCTTCGTCAAAGTGCTGAAGGCGGCGAAAATCGATTTTGCCGTGCTCGGCCTCGAAGAACGCGACAGTGGCGACGTGGCCCGGCGCCTGGGTGACGAAGCGACGTTCCAGCTGTTGGCCAAACGCAACATCCAGACCCTGGCCAAATACAGCTTCAACCGCATCGTCACCTGCGACCCCCACAGCTTCCACGTGCTGAAAAACGAATACGGCGCCTTCGATGGCAACTATTTGGTGCAGCACCACAGCACCTACCTGGCGGAGATTATCGACGCCGGTGCGCTGAACCTCGGCCAGCACAAGGGCGACAGCGTGACCTATCACGACCCGTGCTACCTGGGCCGCTACAACGGCGAATACGAGGCGCCGCGCCAGGTGCTGCGTGCGCTGGGTATCGAGGTCAAGGAGATGCAGCGTTCCGGTTTCCGTTCGCGTTGCTGCGGCGGTGGTGGCGGTGCGCCGATCACTGACATTCCAGGCAAGCAGCGGATTCCTGACATGCGCATGGACGACATTCGCGAAACCGGCGCTGAGCTGGTGGCGGTGGGTTGTCCACAGTGCACCGCGATGCTCGAAGGCGTGGTCGAACCACGGCCAATGATCAAGGACATTGCCGAACTGGTGGCTGACGCACTGCTTGAAGACGCAGCCCCGAGCAAGCCCGTGGCCCCAGCCAAACGTGAACCTGCGGAGGTGCATTAATGAGCGACATCATCCGCCGCGACCCTCGCGCCGAGTGGATCGCCCGCAACCGCCTGCACCCGCTGCACGCGGCCATGCAACCGGTACAACACAGCTGGATGGGCCCCAACGGCGTCATTCGCAAGAACGTCCATGGCATCGGTTTCATCGGCCCCAACGGCATCAAGCGCATCGACCGCAGCGGTGCCCAGCAGGGTGGCGCGAGCAAGCGTACCGCCGCGACCGAAGTGCAATTGCCGCTGCATCAGGTGCCGCAACCGGCGTTCTACATCAGTGTGGTGCCGGACATGGTCGGTGGTCGCCTCAGCAGCCACGACCGCGATCTGCTGGGCCTGGCCCATCAGCTTGCGGGGACGGACGGCGCGGTGCTGGCCGTGGTCTTCGGCGAGCACAAGGAAAACGCCTTCGCCACGGCCGGTGTCGACCGCTTGCTGGTACTGGAAGGTGAGGCCTTCAGCGGTTATGCACCGGAACAACGGGTGCAGGGTCTGCGGGCTGTGGATAACCAATTCAACCCACGCCATTGGCTGCTGCCCGACAGCCGTACCGGTGGCGGTGAACTGGGCCGGCGTTTTGCCGCAGCCCTGGGCGAGCGCCCGGCCACGCGGGTCTGGCAGGTCAAGGGCGAGGAGTGCATTGGCCGCGCCGGTGCGGGCCTGCAAGACTTGGCCCGGCCATTGGCGCGCTTGATCCTGGCAGCGGCCGAATGCGCCGAACCGGTCAGCGAAACCCGCCACGAAGCCTTGCCGGTGGAGTTATCCACAAGCGTGGCCCGCAGCTTGTCGCGAATCGAAGATCTCGGTGCAGTGGCGGTGGACCCGGGTGCGATCCCGATGGCCGAGGCCGAATTCATTTTCTCTGGCGGCAACGGGGTCAAGGACTGGGCGCTGTTCCACCAGACCGCTGCGGCCCTGGGCGCCACCGAAGGCGCTTCGCGGGTGGCGGTGGACGACGGCTTCATGGCTCGCGATCGCCAGGTCGGTGCGTCCGGTACCTGGGTCACGGCACGGGTCTACGTGGCGGTGGGGATTTCCGGGGCGATCCAGCACCTGCAAGGCATCGGTGCCTGCGACAAGGTGGTGGCGATCAACCTCGACCCAGGCTGCGACATGATCAAACGGGCAGACCTGTCGGTGATCGGTGACAGCGCGGCGATTCTCCAGGCCTTGATCGCGGCGGTAGAGGCTTACCGCAACGAAGCCAAGCGCGATGCGGCTTAAGAAGGATAAGTTGATGAGTACCCAAGTGATCAGCCTCGTGTCCATTGGCGCCCACCCCACTTCCGGTCGGCCCCGGCGCGCCGAACAGGACGCCCGGGCCGTGGAACTGGGCCTACAACTGGCTGGCAACGACCTGCAAGTGCTGCACGCCGGTGACGTGGCCGAACCGGCCCTGCGCGCCTACTTGGGCATGGGCCTGGATGAACTCCACGTCCTGGAAAATCCCGACGGGGCCGACGCCCTGCCGGCCCTGACCGACTACCTGCGTGACGCTGGCGCCCAAGTGGTGCTCACCGGCAGCCAGGCGGAAACCGGTGAAGGCTCGGGCATGCTTCCCTTTTTGCTGGCGGAAAACCTCGGTTGGCCGTTGGTGGTGGGGCTGGCCCAGGTCGAGTCCATCGACAGTGGCGTGGCCCTGGTGCTGCAAGCCTTGCCCCGCGGCCAACGGCGCCGTCTCAAAGTGCGCCTGCCATTCCTGGCCACTGTGGATAACGCCGCGCCAAAACCTCGGCAAAGCGCCTACGGCCCGGCCCGGCGTGGGGCATTGCATGCCGAGGAAGTCGAAGTGATCGACGACACCTTGCTGGCGGTGGCGACCCTGCAACCGGCCAAGCCACGCCCCAAGCGCTTGAAAGTGATCAAGGCCAAGAGCGGAGCCGACCGCATGAAAGCCGCCACGGCCAAGGCCAGCGGCGGAGGCGGGCAAGTGCTCAAGGGCGTGAGCCCGGAGGCCGGGGCCGAGGCCATTCTCAAGCTGTTGATTGAGGAAGGGGTCGTTCGCTAAACCCAGGAATACCTGAATCCCTTTGTGGGAGCGAGCTTGCTCGCGATGGCGGTATGTCAGGTTGCATCTTCTTCGCTGACACGCCGCTATCGCGAGCAAGCTCGCTCCCACAGGAGGGCAGTGTTTGCCCACCCTTGCTGTGCGCCTCTGTGGATAACCTGCTCGGCCCCCCCGCCGTAAACCAGGCCATCCAGGCCTGCGCTCAAGCCCCCCCACCTGACCTACTGCAACATCCGGCCATAAAACCGCTGGCCTGGCGGGTTGCCGTGACTCAAGCCTGTGGGTGAAAAAGGTCGTTTCATCGCCAATGGAGTCCTATCAATGGAAGTAGCAATTCGCCCGGCCTTGCCCACGGATGCACGGGAGATCGCCCGTCTGTTCCGGATTTCCTCAGAGGGTGCGTCGGATTACATCTGGAGCCAGCTGGCGAAGCCAGACCAGGATCTGCTTGACGTGGGCGCCGCGCGTTATGCCCGGGAAGGTGTCGATTTTTCCTACCAGAACTGCCTTGTCGCCCAGGCCAACGGACAGGTCATCGGCATGATGCACGCTTATGTCACGCGTCATGATCCACAGGCGGCCCCAGTCACAGACCCGGTCCTGGCGCCCTACGCCGACATGGAAGTGCCCGACACCCTCTATATCTCAAGCTTGGCCCTGCATGAAGGCTGGCGTAACAAGGGGCTCGGCGTTCGCTTCCTCGAACTGGCGCAACAGCGTGCCGATCAACTGGCACTCAAGGGCCTGAGCCTGATCGACTACGCCGCGAATACCGGCGCCCGGCGTTTTTATGAGCGCCATGGCTTTGGCATCGTCAAAACCTGTCAGGTCGTCCCGCATCCGTTGATTCAAGTAACGGGCGCGGCCTACCTCATGCATCGGCCGTAGCCGGCACGGCGGCCCTGAAACCCTGTGGGAGCGAGCTTGCTCGCGAAAGCGGTATTTCAGGCTACATTTTCGTCGCTGACACACTGCATTCGCGAGCACGCTCGCTCCCACAGGTAATGTGTTTACCCACAATCCTTGTGTATCCGCCTGTGGATAACCTGTTCGCCCCTCGCTGTACCCCATGAAAATCAGGCCCTGCCGGCCTGCGGTCAAAAAGTAGCCAGTCTAACCTACGGTTTTTATTGGTTTTTGTTTGTGAATAACGACCCCTTCCAGCTGAAACTTGCCCCCAATCTCTGTTGGCGCTTCTGTGGATAAGATGTTCGCTCAACGCTGCAAGCCATACGGGACGTGGTGCTCAGTGGATTGATCATAAAATGATCGATTGGTGTTTTTTATCGGTAAAACCTCCGGAAAACCGCGATTTACAAGCCGTCCAAGGGGTTTTCCACAGAATCGTCAAAATTACCCCCAAACACTGTTGGCGCTTCTGTGGATAAGGTGTTTGCTCACTGCCACAGCCCATGCTTATCGGGGCTTACAGGGAGTTGGTCAAAAAACAACCGATAGGCCAGTAAAACCGGCATTGTCCATAAGTCACGGTTTTTATTCACTTTGCCGGGGAGAAAATGCCCGACTTACGCACACTTGTCCCCATTTGCTGTGGGTGGCCATGTGGATAACTTGTTCGCCAAACGCTGCAGGCCACGGCCTGCATAGCGCAAATCGCGATAGATCAAATTTCATACAGTTCTAAGGCCCAACCTTGACGCAGGTCTGTCGGCTGTCTTCACTTCCATGGCACAAGGACATCGCACTTTATCCACATCAGGTTCAGGGAGAACACATGATGGATAGCAAGCACCCCCGCTCGCACCCGCTCCCCCTGCTGACCTGCGTCCCGGCACCGCCCACTTCGCTGCATAAACGCATCCACCGTCGCGCCGCCAATCAGCGTGCACGTCTATAGCGTCCGTTTTTTCCCCCTGTAGCACCGCTGACTGCCGCTGGACCCTGCACGGGACAGTGGCCAGGCGTTCGTGCGCCTGTCGATTTGCAGGCAACCGCAGAGTTGCCCCTTCTGCCTGAGAGGACTTGAACATGACACGGATCTCAACCCCCATCAGTGATATCCAGGAGCACTACGACGTCATCGTCATCGGTTCCGGCTACGGTGGCGGTATTGCTGCCTCGCGCCTGTCCCGGGCCGGACGCAAGGTGTGCCTGCTGGAGCGTGGCCGGGAGATCCAGCCCGGCGAATACCCCAACACCCTGCTCGCGGCCACCGAGGAACTGCAGGTCCATGACCCGGACGGGCATATCGGCTCGCGCACCGGGCTGTTCGACCTGCACGTCAACGCCCAGCAGAACGTGGTGGTCGGTTGCGGCCTGGGCGGCACGTCGCTGATCAATGCCAACGTTGCGCTGGAGCCGGAGCCTGGCGTGTTCGACGACCCACGCTGGCCCCTGGCGGTACGGGAGCACCGCGACACGCTGCTCAAGGACGGCTACGCCCGGGCCCGGGAGATGCTCAAGCCCAACCCTTACCCGGCTTCAGCACCGAACCTGCCCAAGCTCGACGCTCACAAGAAGTCGGCCGATTACCTCAAGCAAGGCGCGCATTTCTACAAGCCGCCGATCAACGTGACCTTCGACAAGCTACCCAACAACCTCAACCACGTCGGTGTCGAACAGTTGCCCTGCAATGGCTGTGGCGATTGCGTCTCGGGCTGTAACAACAAAGCCAAGAACACTACGCTGATGAATTACCTGCCGGATGCCTGGAACCACGGCGCGGAGATTTTCTGCCAGGCCGAGGTGCGCCACCTGGAGCGCGACGGCGACGGCTGGATCGTGCACTTCCAATACCTGGACAGCGGCCGCGAGCTGTTCTCGGCGCCCACGTTGTTCGTGCGGGCCGATATCGTGGTGGTGTCCGCCGGCACCCTGGGCTCCACCGAAATCATGTTGCGCTCGCGGGACAAGGGCCTGGCCATGTCCGGCCAACTGGGCGAGCACATGAGCGGCAACGGCGACATCCTCGGCTTCGGCCACAACTGCGACCAGGTCATCAACGGCATCGGTTTCGGCGCCCATCCGGCCAAGGAACTGGAGCCGGTGGGGCCATGCATCACCTCAGTCATCGACATGCGCACCGAAGGTGACTGGCGCAGCCGCATGGTCATCGAGGAGGGTTCGATTCCCGGCGCCCTCGGCCGAGCCATGGTGCCGAGCATGGCGGCGTTTGCCGAAATGATCGGCGTGCCCACCGACACCGGTTTCGGTGCCAGCCTCAAGTACAAGGGCCGGGAGGCCGAGAGCTTCCTGCGCGGGCCGTATTACGGCGCGCTGCACAACATGCAGACCTACTTGATCATGAGCCATGACAACGCCAAGGGTCGCATGCTGCTCGACAACAAGGACCAGTTGCGCATCGACTGGCCCGGCGTCGGCGAACAGGAGAACGTTACCCTTGGCAACGAGCGGCTGCACCAGAGCACCAAGGCCCTGGGCGGGATCTGGGTGGAGAACCCGATCTGGACCAAGCTGCTCAAGCACAGCATCGTTTCGGTCCACCCCCTGGGCGGTTGCGTGATGGGCGAGGACGCCACGCAAGGGGTGGTCAACCATAAGGGCCAGGTGTTCAGTGGCGCCAGCGGCACCGATGTCTACCCGGGCCTGTACGTGACTGACGGTGCGGTGATCCCCACGTCCCTGGCGGTCAACCCACTGCTGACCATCTCGGCGGTAAGCGAGCGCAACATGGGGTTGCTGGCGGCCGACCGTGGCTGGATCATCGACTACACGCTGCCCTCGGCCCCGCGCAAAACGGTGGCGCCGCCGACCCTCGGCGTGCAGTTCACCGAAACCATGAAGGGCTACTTCTCCACGGCCTTCACTCAGGCACAGGGCACCGATCTGAGCCTGTACGAGGCGGCGGCCAAGCGCGGCAAGGCCGACAACTCGCCCATCGAGTTCACCCTGACCATCACCGCCGCCGACCTCAACCGTCTGATCAAGGAGCCGGAACACGCCGCCACCCTGGTGGGCACCCTCGATGCACCGCTGCTCTCACCGCAACCGCTGGTGGCCAGCAACGGGGTGTTCAACCTGTTCGAGCAGTACCAGGAACAGGTCGGCGTACGGCACATGAACTACGACATGAAGCTGACCGCCGAGGACGGCAGCGACTATTACTTCAGCGCCTTCAAGACCGTGCCCGAGGACAACGGCGTGCTGAATATCTGGCACGACACCAGCACGCTCTATGTCACGCTCTATCGCGGGCCGGACAAGACCGGCGCAGTGATTGGCTGCGGCGTGATGCACATCCTGCCGGCCGACTTCGCCAAGCAGATGACCACCATGAAAGTGCTCAACGCGCGCAACGAGCGTGAGCGCGTGGAGGCGCTGGCGCGATTCGGCAAGTTCTTTGCCGGGATCCTGTGGGAGAGCTACGGCGGTGTCTTCGCCGGCGACGTCTATTTCAACCCGGACGCGCCGCCCCGGTTGAAACGGCCGTTGGATGCGCCGGCGCCGGCCGTGCATTTCTTCCAGACCGAAGACAACGTCGAGCTGCGCCTGACCCGTTATCAGGCCGGCACCAAAGGCCCGGTGATGTTGGTCCATGGCTTGGGCGTGGGCTCGAACATTTTCTCCACCGACACCATCCACACCAACCTGCTGGAATACCTCTGCAAGCACGAATACGACGTCTGGCTCCTGGATTTACGGGTGAGCATCCTGCTGCCGGCCAGCAAGCATGAATGGAACGGCGACCAGGTGGCCCAGTACGATTTCCAGGCCGCCATCGAGCAGATCCAGCAAGCGACCCTGGCCCGTGACGTGCAGTGCGTGGTGCATTGCTACGGCGCGACGACGTTCTTCATGTCGATGCTGGCGGGGCTGCAGGGCGTGCGCTCGGTGGTCTGCTCGCAGATCGCCGCCGACACGGTGGTCGCCACCGCCACCGGTCTGAAGGCCGGTTTGCACTTGCCGGGAATGCTCGATGCCATCGGCATCAAGTCCCTCACGGCCTACGCCGACACCAAGGAAAGCTGGTTCAACAAACTCTACGACAAGGCCCTCAACGGCTATGCCCGGATCGAGGCCCAGGGCTATTGCACCAACCCGGTCTGCCATCGCATCACGTTCATGTATGCCTCGCTGTACCGCCACGACACCCTCAACGAAACCCTGCACGACAACCTGCATGAGCTGTTCGGCGAGTCGAACATCCAGACCTTCGAGCACCTGGCGCTGATCGTGCGCAAGGGGCACCTGGTGGACTTCAAGGGCAACGACGTCTACATGCCGCATTTCGATCGGTTGAAGTTGCCGATCTGTTTCATCAGCGGCGCCGACAACCAGTGTTACCTGCCGCAAAGCACCCTCAAGACCTACGAGCGACTGTGCGAGATGCATGGCCCGCAGTTGTTCAGCCGCCACGAAGTGCCGGGGTATGGCCATATCGACTGCATGTTCGGCAAGGATGCGGTGGTGGATGTGTATCCGATCATTCTTGGGCACCTGGAAAAGACCGCTCTCGGTTGACGCAAGACCGAGTGGTCTGCATCGCGAGCAAGCTCGCTCCCACAGGGGCCATGTGCCGCTGATTTTGTGCACGCCACACATCCAGTGTGGGAGCGAGCTTGCTCGCGATGGCGATCGTCAGAGCGCCGCATATCGTGAGCCAAGAATTAAGGAAAAGGATGCCATGAACACTTACATCCGCTGGTTCCAACGCATTATCTGGGTCGGGATTGTCATGAACATGTTCTTCGCGATCCCGGCGTTGTTCGCGCCGGCATTGCTGACGTCCATGATCGGCCTGCCACCTGTCTTGTCCGATCCCTGGCTGGAGAACGCCGGCATGTTGCTGGTGGGGATCAGCCTGTTCTACATGCCCTCTGGGTTCAACGCGCCGCGTTTCGTGGTGCATTCGTGGTTGTGCGTGCTGTCGCGGCTGGTGGCGGTGGTGTTCTGGATCTATCTGATCAACACCAATAACCAGGGCCAATTGTTTGTGCCGATGTTGATGGGCGACCTGAGCATGTTCCTGATCCTGGGCGTGCTGCTGTACCTGGGCAGCCCGGTGGCCAATCGTCCGCTGGCCCTACTGTGCGCCGGTTGGCGGGAATGGCGCGCCGGCTGGGCGCTGCGCTGGCAGAGCCACGGGTTCAAGGTCGGCATGTTGGTGGTGGTCGTGTTGCTGGGTTTCATTGGCTACCAGACCTGGTACCAAATGATCCGGGAGGTACCGCAACCGGATTTCGCCTCCGACGAAGACCATTACAAATACGCCGCCATCGGCCTGGGCATCGAGGCGCGGATTCCCTACTACCTGTTCGCCGTGCTGCCGCAAATGTGCCCGGAAAAACTGCCCAAGCCCGGCGGCTACGAAGTGTTCGGGTTTCTCTATGAAAACGGCAAAGACCTGCCCATCGGCATGGCCAAGCGGCAACTCGGTTACCCCACGGTCGAACCCAATTGCGCCCTGTGCCACACCGGCTCCTACCGGGCCAATGCCACTGACGTGGCAGTGCCGGTCGCCGCCGCGCCGGCCAATACCCTGCAACTGCAAGCCTTCCAGTGGTTCGCCTACGATTGCGCCAGCGACCCGAAATTCACCCCCGAGGCGGTGATGGCGGCGATCAATGGCAAGTTCCAGCTGGGTTTTTTCGAAAAACAGTACAACCGTTACTTGATCATCCCGATGGCCAAGAGTGCGCTGCTCAAGCAGAAGCAGGCCTATGCTTGGCAGAAGCTGCGTCCGGCCCAGGGGCCTGGGCGGACCGATACCTTCAACCCGACCAAAATGGTGGTGTTCGGCTTCCCGGATGACTCCACCATCGGCACCGTGGATCTGCCACAGGTCTGGAACCAGAAACCCCGGGAGTCGATGTACCTGCATTGGGACGGCAATAACAACCAGATCCACGAGCGCAACTACGCAGCGGCCATGGCCGTGGGCGCGACGCCGGAATCGGTGCTGCCGCCGAGTTTCAACCGGGTGACCAACTGGCTGCTGGGCCACAAGGCACCGGCCTGGCCGTTCGCCCTGGACTCGGCGAAAGTCGCCCAGGGCAAACCGATCTGGGAGAAAAACTGCGCGAGCTGCCATGATTTCGGCCGCAGCGACACCGGCCAGGTCACCACCAACATCGACCAGTTGGGCACTGATCCCCATCGCCTGAATTCCTTCACCACGGGCCTGGTGACGGCGTTCCACGGCTTCAAGAAACCGCCGTTCGACTTTGGCGCCTACCGCAAGACCCAAAGCTACAGCAACACCCCCACCGACGGCATCTGGCTGCGGGCGCCGTACCTGCACAACGGTTCGGTGCCAACCCTGTGGGATTTGCTGCAAGCGCCGGAACAGCGTCCGCAGGTGTTCTACACCGGCTCTGACATTTACGACCAGGAGAAGGTCGGCTTCGTCACCCGCGGTGCACAGATGAAAGCGTCGGCGGATTTCAAATACGACACCCGCCTGGAAGGCAACCACAACGGCGGCCACCTGTATGGCACGCAACTGTCGGACGTCGACAAACGGGCCCTGATCGAGTTCATGAAGACCCTGTAGCCCAGGGCATTGCGAAGGAGCGTTCACATGTCATTACTGCACCATTGGGAACATGAGTTCGACAAGGTCAAGGTCCGCCTGCACGGGTTGGTCACGCGGCTGGAGATGTCCTGGAAGAAACTCGTCAACGACCTGGAACCCGAGGAGTTTCAGGCCATCGTCAAACTGCTGCAGCGCGGGCACGACCAGGCGCGGCACGTCATCGAGCATGGCGACCTCCCGGATGACGAGCCGGCCGTACCCTGGGAGCTGGCCCACGGCCTGTCGATCCTGAAGATCGGTAACCCCACGCCGTTGCCGCAAAGCGAAGACGAACTGCCGACTCGGGTGCTCAAGGACGGCACCTTGCTCGGTTGTCGCAAATGGGAGCTGCTGGACCTGCTGTGGAGCGAGGCGCTGCTCAAGTGGATCGAGAACCTGCGGCATCACGCGCCGTTCGCCACCAACCCGGCGCTGGTGAAAATGGACAGCGACGTGGTGCTGGCCATCGCCGGCGACTGGGGCACGGGGCCGTTCGACAGCCACGCGCCGGCGGTGGCCGTGGCCAATCAGATGCAACTGGCCCAGGCTGACTTCACCATCCATCTGGGTGATGTGTATTACGCCGGCACCCATTCCCAGGAAGACGTCGACATGGTCGGCTGGCCCCAGGGCAAGCACGGCTCGTTCACCCTCAACTCCAACCACGAGATGTACAGCGGTGCCCACGGTTACTTCAAGGAACTGGCCAAGCGTTTTCCGGTGCAGCAAGGCACCAGCTACTTTGCCTTGTACAACGACGACTGGCTGGTGGTTGGCCTGGACAGTGCCTATGCCTCGGACGCGATGAACCTGTACATGGACGGCACCCTCAACACCCAGCAGATCGAGTGGATGAAAACCCTGCCCAAGCGCAAGAAGTTGATGGTGCTCAGTCATCATCAGGGCTTCGATATTTCCGGGCACAACAAGACCGCCCTCTACCAACCGGTGTGCGATGCCCTGGGGCGTGAGCCGGACTACTGGTATTGGGGGCATTTGCACAACGGCATCTGCTACGCGCCGCAAGGCGGGTTGCACGCGCGCTGCGCCGGGCACGGGGCGATTCCCTATGGCACCACCAGCGAGCTGAACGGGCATGCCCGGGTGCTGTGGTCGGAGACTCAATTGGCGGGGGACGAGGCGTATCCGCTGCGAGTGTTGAATGGGTACGTGAAGGTGCGGTTGGTGGGGGAGGAGATTGTCGAGACGTTTTATGGGGAGGATGGCAGTGTGCGGTGGTCTTCCAAGTAGTCGGTGAGTGTCAGGCCGCTATCGCGAGCAAGCTCGCTCCCACAGGTTTTGTGAACGACACAGAACCCCTGTGGGAGCGAGCTTGCTCGCGATGCTTCTGACTTAGCCCTGGACTGGAACGCCCTTGAGGTAAGGCGCTGGCTCGGCCCCGAGGTTGTTGAGCATGCGCTCGCTGTACCAGTCCACGAAGTTCACCACGCCGAACTCATAGGTCTTGGAGTACGGGCCAGGCTGGTAGGCGGTGGAGTTGATGCCGCGCTGGTTTTCTTCGGCCAGGCGACGGTCCTGGTCGTTGGTGGCGTCCCAGACTTCACGCATGCGCGCCACGTCGTAGTCCACGCCTTCGACGGCGTCCTTGTGCACCAGCCACTTGGTGGTGACCATGGTTTCCTGGGCGCTGATCGGCCACACGGTGAACACGATGATGTGGTCGCCCATGCAGTGGTTCCACGAGTGCGGCAGGTGCAGGATGCGCATCGAGCCCAGGTCCGGGTTCTTGATGCGGCCCATCAGCTTGGCGCAGCCTTGCTTGCCGTCCATGGTCATCGACACGGTGCCCTTGAGCAGCGGCATGCGCACGATGCGGTTACGCAGGCCGAAACTGGCGTGGGCGTAAGGGATCTTCTCGGCGTCCCAGGCGGCGGCGGAAGCGGCCACGTGGTCCTTGAAAGCCTGGTCGGCCCGCGGGTCGGTGACGTCGTCCCATTCCAGCAGGGTCTTGAGCAATTCCGGGTGCGAACCGCCGCAGTGGTAGCACTCGCGGTTGTTTTCCAGCACCAGCTTCCAGTTGGCCTTTTCCATCAAGGTGGTTTGCACTGCCACCTTGGTGTTCTCCATGTCGTACGGTTCCATGTAGTGGTTCAGCGTCGACAGGAAATCATCGATGGCCGGCGGATTCTCGGCCAGGCTGATGAAGATGTAGCCGCCCGCGGTCTTCACGTTCACAGGCTTGAGGCCGTACTGCTTCATGTCGAAGTCGGCGCCCATCTCGGTGCCGGCGAACAGCAGGCGACCGTCCAGCTCGTAGGTCCACTGGTGGTAGTGGCAGACCAGTTTGGCGACCTTGCCCTTTTCGCTGGTGCACAGCCGCGAACCGCGGTGGCGGCAGACGTTGTGGAAAGCGTGGACCACACCGTCGGCACCGCGAATCACGATGATCGGGTTCTTGCCGACTTGCAGGGTCAGGTAGTTGCCCTTGGCCGGGATCTCGCAGGTCATGCCGGCGATCAACCATTCCTTCTGGAAGATTTCCTGCATATCGATATCGAACAGGCGCTCATCGCTGTAGAACGGTTGTGGCAGCGAGAAGGTGCGCTCGCGCTCTTGCAGCATTTGCGCGGTGGCCTTGCGTGCGGGTTCCAGCGGATCGCCCAGGCTCAGGGTAGTGGTGTCCATCGTTTTATCCTCGTGGCCCTCTAAGCGGAGCCGGTGAAAATGACTAATCGGTTGTGCTACGCAAGGCAGAAAACTTTGTTTATCTGTTGGGGCGAGTGTGGGGCCGCGCAGGGGCCGAACCTTATCCATGGGCGACATGGCCCAATCTGTTCCCGACGCGCAAGCCCCGGTAGTTAAGGGCTGGTCGCGATAAGTATGTGAATGTCGCAGATAGGTAAATGGTCACCCAGGCGCCTGCGCACAATCGCCATCATGAAGGCCGACAGTCGGCCGTGGAGATCAGCATGTCCAATAACTTCCTGAACCCGGTCACCACCCAGACCTGGGCCAATGGCCGACATATCGTACGTTGCGTCAAAGTCATCCAGGAAACCTGGGATGTGCGCACCTTCTGCTTCATGGCCGATCAGCCGATCATGTTCTTTTTCAAGCCGGGGCAATTCGTCACCCTGGAGCTGGAAATCGAAGGCCAGCCGATCATGCGCTCCTACACCATCTCCAGTTCGCCGTCGGTGCCCTACAGCTTCTCGGTCACCATCAAGCGCGTGCCGGGGGGCAAGGTCTCCAACTGGTTGCACGATACCCTGCATGAAGGCCAGGAGCTGGCGGTGCACGGGCCGGTGGGGTTGTTCAACGCCATCGATTTCCCGAGTCCGAAAGTCCTGTACCTGAGCGGTGGCGTGGGGATCACGCCGTGCATGTCCATGGCCCGCTGGTTCTACGACACCAACGCCAATGTCGACATGACCTTCATCCACAGCGCCCGGTCGCCCAAGGACATCATCTACCACCGCGAGCTGGAACACATGGCGTCGCGGATCGACAACTTCAGCCTGCACCTGATCTGTGAAAAGCATGGCCTGGGCGAGCCTTGGGCCGGGTATCGCGGTTACCTGAACCACAAGATGCTGGAATTGATGGTGCCCGACTTCCTCGAGCGCGAAGTGTTCTGTTGCGGCCCGACCCCGTACATGACCGCGGTCAAGCGCCTGCTGGAAGCGGCTGGCTACGACATGAAGCGTTACCACGAGGAGTCCTTCGGCGCCACGCCACCGGAAGCCCGTGCCGACGCCGTGGAACAGGCCGAACAGGCGGCCGACGCGCCGGAAGTCGATGCGGCGGACCTGCACCTGGTGGAATTCACTTCCTCTGGCAAGAGCATCCGCGTGGGCCCGGGCGAAACCGTGCACGCCGCCGCCGCCAAGCTCGGCATGATGATCCCCAAGGCCTGCGGCATGGGCATCTGCGGCACCTGCAAGGTGCTGAAGCTGGGCGGGGAGGTGGAGATGGATCACAACGGCGGGATCACCGAGGACGACGAGGCCGAGGGCTACATCCTGTCGTGCTGCAGCGTGCCGAAGGGGGATGTGCGGATCGATTTCTGAGGGGGCGTTGAGTATCAGGTCATCCTGTGTTTTTCAGAATGGCCTGATAGTCGTGGGGGCTTCCTTCGGCCATAGGTGACCGTGTCAATGGTCCCCGGCGAAGTTAACTACCTTGCATTGGTGGCTTGTGTAAGTGAAGTTGCAGCATCCAATCCGAGTCATCCACGTTTACTGGCGTTCTGGAAGCAAAACCCCTTAGCGCTACTGTTCCAGCAAAGTATTTGCCTTCGTGCCTGAAATTGATCATGTCGCCGACTTGGGCTCCGAGCAATATGTCACGATAGTTCTCATCGGGCGGGATATAGACCTGGACCTGATCAGGATAGTCCGAGGGGGAAAATGAAATTTCAATGCGCATTGGCTTAGCCATGATGATTTACCTCTTGCCATCGGGTTCCGAAGTGGAATTGCTCTTGGCCTCAATCGGTACTGTCGAGCGCGGGCTGCCTGTCTCACCGTCAAGGAGATGCTGATGCTAGGGGAAGGGATAGGCCTTGTCTGCTGTAAGGTCTGACAGTAGACGCGTCCCGGATTTGATGCTTTTGGCCGGTCGCGTTTTGAGGGGGGCCCCCGTTTTTTCTCTGACGATGAGCGCTTGTGGCGAGGGGATTTATCCCCTCGCCACAGGTTAACCATGTCCCCAGGCCAAACAGTAGTCCGGCCCGGTCTTGAGTGAGTCTTTACTTAGCTCGCCATCACTTCCCGAATATCCACCGCCAATTCCCGCACCCGCGCCTCTTCGGTATCCCACGAGCACATGAACCGTGCGCCGCCCTTGCCGATGAAGGTGTAGAAGCGCCAGCCCTTGGCGGTCAGCGCGGCGATGGCCGGTTCCGACAGTTGCAGGAAAACGCCGTTGGCCTGGACCGGGAACATCAGTTCCACGCCGGGAATGTCGCTGACCAGTTCTGCCAGCAATTGGGCGCAGTGGTTGGCGTGGCGGGCGTGTTTGAGCCAGGCGTCGTTCTGTAGCAGGCCGACCCAGGGCGCGGACAGGAAGCGCATTTTCGAGGCCAGTTGCCCGGCCTGTTTGCAGCGGTAGTCGAAATCCACGGCCAGGTCGTGGTTGAAAAACAGGATCGCCTCGCCCACCGCCATGCCGTTCTTGGTGCCGCCAAAGCACAACACGTCCACGCCGACCTTCCAGGTCAGGTCCGCCGGGGAGCAGCCGAGGAAGGCGCAGGCGTTGGAAAAGCGCGCGCCGTCCATGTGCAGGTTCAGCCCCAGTTCCTTGCAGGTGACGCTGATGGCGCGGATTTCATCCGGCGTGTAGACGCTGCCGACTTCCGTGGCTTGGGTCAGGGTGACGACCCGAGGCTTGGGGTAGTGGATGTCCTGGCGCTTGAGGGCAATCTCGCGGATCGCCTCGGGGGTCAGCTTGCCGTTTTCAGTACGTGCCAGCAGCAGCTTGGAGCCGTTGGAGAAGAACTCCGGTGCACCGCATTCGTCGGTTTCGACGTGGGCGGTTTCCGAGCAGATCACGCTGTGATAACTCTGGCACAGCGAGGACAGGGCCAGGGAGTTGGCCGCCGTGCCGTTGAACGCGAAGAACACTTCGCAGTCGGTTTCGAACAAGGCCCGGAAATCGTCCGCCGCGCGGTGGGTCCACTCATCGTCGCCGTAGGCACGTTGGTGACCCTGGTTGGCTTCTTCCATGGCGGCCCAGGCTTCGGGGCAAATGCCTGAATAGTTGTCGCTGGCAAACTGTTGACTCTTGTCGGTCATGGCCTTGCTCCTGAATAGAGAGTCCTGGATAAAGAGATCCCTGGCGGAATGCCCGGGTGGGGCGTTCCCTGGTTCGGCGTGTTTGGGTCCACAGCGCCGTGGTCGATACTGGTGCGCACTTTACCCAAGATTAGTGGGGGAACACACCGGATGTTTCTGTCGGAAAGTATCAATCTCGTCGCGCGGCTTTATACATGAGCCGGCGTGACGGGGCCCTGGACCTGCTCAAGTGGTTGGCTCTTTTGTCGATGGTCCTCGATCATCTGCGATATGTCGGTTTTTCCGTCGATTGGCTCTATGTGCCGGGCCGCTTGGCATTCCCGTGGTTCTGCCTGGCGATGGCGGCGAATCTGGCGCGCAGGGGTGCCAGCGCCGCTCCATGGCGGTACCTGGGCTGGCTGCTGCTATTCAGTGCCGTCAGCGAAATCCCCTACCGCTTGTTCATTCCTGATCCCACCACCCTGAATGTGATGCCAACCCTGGTGCTGGGATTGTTGGTGGCGCGCTGCTGGCAGACGCCCACCCTGGAGGCGCGATGCCTGGCGGTGATGGCGTTGCTGTTGGCGGCGCTGTTTTCGTCGCAGTTGATGTTCGGTTTCTTCGGTGTGCTGCTGCCGCTGGCGATGTTGCTGGTATTCAAGCGTCCCTTGTACATGGCGTTGTTGCCGGGGCTGGTCTGCGTGGCGGCCAACCAATGGCGAGTGTTGTATGGCGCGGCGTGGTTGGGAGATGGGGTGGCGTTGTGGGGGCTGGTGGCTTGCCTGATCGCGCCATGGCTTGGGCGGGTGCTTTTGCGACACGCCGGTCGTTTTCATCCACCGGCGATGCGGCGCTGGGCCTATGGCCTTTATCCGGCGCATTTCCTGCTGTTGCTCGCGGTTCGCCAGGTCGCTGCTTAATCCGTTGTGGCGAGGGAGCTTGCTCCCGCTGGGCTACGAAGTAGCCCCAAGGCCTGAGAATGCGATTTGTCAGGTGCACCGCGTTTGCCGGTTTTACGACTGCTGCGCAGCCGAGCGGGAGCAAGCTCCCTCGCCACGGAGGTTGGCGCCGGGCCTCCTTTGCCGTGCATGTCGTAAACGCACCTTTGCGTGGCGTCCATAGGCATTTGACATGCCTGCGCCAGCCATACCATCGCATCCAAAGGGCACGACCGAATGGTCCGTGCCTCACCGAGACGAAAGGCGCACCGCCGCCGCTGGGAGAGACGCGATGTTCAGCAAACAAGACCAAATTCAAGGCTACGATGATGCGCTGCTGGCGGCGATGAACGCCGAAGAGCAACGTCAGGAAGATCACATCGAGCTGATCGCGTCGGAGAACTACACCAGCAAGCGCGTGATGGAGGCCCAGGGCAGCGGCCTGACCAACAAGTACGCCGAAGGCTATCCGGGCAAGCGCTACTATGGTGGCTGCGAGCACGTCGACAAAGTCGAAGCCCTGGCCATCGAGCGCGCCAAGCAGTTGTTCGGTGCCGATTACGCCAACGTCCAGCCGCACTCCGGGTCTTCGGCCAACAGCGCCGTGTACCTGGCCCTGCTGCAGGCCGGCGACACCATCCTGGGCATGAGTCTGGCCCATGGCGGTCACCTGACCCACGGTGCCAAGGTGTCGTCCTCGGGCAAACTCTACAACGCGGTGCAATACGGCATCGACACCACCACCGGCCTGATCGACTACGACGAAGTCGAGCGCCTGGCGGTCGAGCACAAGCCGAAAATGATCGTGGCCGGTTTCTCCGCTTACTCCAAGACCCTGGATTTCCCACGTTTCCGTCAGATCGCCGACAAGGTCGGTGCCCTGCTGTTCGTCGACATGGCCCACGTGGCTGGTCTGGTTGCCGCCGGTCTGTACCCGAACCCGCTGCCGTACGCCGACGTGGTCACCACCACCACCCACAAGACCCTGCGCGGTCCGCGTGGTGGCCTGATCCTGGCCAAGGCCAACGAAGAAATCGAGAAGAAGCTCAACGCCGCGGTATTCCCCGGCGCCCAGGGCGGCCCCCTGATGCACGTGATCGCTGGCAAGGCGGTGTGCTTCAAGGAGGCGGCGGAGCCTGGCTTCAAGGCTTATCAGCAGCAAGTGATCGATAACGCCCAGGCCATGGCTGGCGTGTTCATCAAGCGCGGCTACGATGTAGTGTCCGGTGGTACCGATAACCACCTGTTCCTGGTCAGCCTGATCCGTCAGGGCCTGACCGGCAAGGATGCCGATGCTGCCCTGGGCCGCGCCCACATCACCGTCAACAAGAACGCCGTGCCGAACGACCCGCAATCGCCATTCGTGACGTCGGGCCTGCGCATCGGCACTCCGGCGGTGACCACCCGTGGCTTCAAGGTTACCCAGTGCGTCACGCTGGCCGGCTGGATCTGCGACATTCTCGACAACCTCGGCGATGCCGATGTCGAGGCCAATGTCGCACAGCAAGTGGCGGCCCTGTGCGCGGACTTCCCGGTTTATCGCTGAGTCGGTTTTGGAGTAATGACTATGCAACGCTATTCGGGCTTCGGCCTCTTCAAACACTCACTCAGCCATCACGAAAACTGGCAGCGGATGTGGCGCACGCCGACCCCGAAAAAGGTCTACGACGTGGTCATCGTCGGCGGTGGCGGGCATGGTCTGGCGACCGCCTACTACCTGGCCAAGGAACACGGCATCACCAACGTGGCGGTGGTCGAGAAGGGCTGGTTGGGCGGCGGTAACACCGCGCGCAACACCACCATCGTGCGCTCCAACTACTTGTGGGACGAATCGGCCCACCTGTACGAACACGCGATGAAACTCTGGGAAGGCCTGTCCCAGGACCTGAACTACAACGTGATGTTCTCCCAGCGTGGCGTCTACAACCTGTGCCACACCCTGCAGGACATCCGTGATTCCGAGCGTCGCGTCAGCGCCAACCGCCTCAACGGCGTGGATGGCGAGCTGCTCAACGCCAAGCAAGTGGCCGACGAGATCCCGTACCTGGATTGCTCGAAAAACACCCGCTACCCGGTGATGGGCGCCACCGTCCAGCGTCGCGGCGGCGTGGCCCGTCACGATGCCGTGGCCTGGGGCTTTGCCCGGGCGGCGGACGCGTTGGGCGTGGACCTGATCCAGCAGACCGAAGTGATCGGTTTCCGCAAGGAAAACGGCGTGTGCATCGGCGTGGAAACCAACAAGGGCTTCATCGGCGCCAAGCGCGTCGGCGTGGTGACCGCCGGTAACTCCGGGCACATGGCCAAGCTCGCGGGCTTCCGCCTGCCGATCGAATCCCATCCGCTGCAAGCGTTGGTGTCCGAGCCGATCAAGCCGATCATCGACAGCGTGATCATGTCCAACGCCGTGCACGGCTACATCAGCCAGTCCGACAAGGGCGACCTGGTGATCGGTGCCGGTATCGACGGCTACAACGGCTACGGTCAGCGTGGCTCGTACCCGGTGATCGAGCACACGGTCCAGGCCATCGTCGAGATGTTCCCGGTGTTGTCCCGCGTACGCATGAACCGCCAATGGGGCGGTATCGTCGACACCACGCCAGATGCCTGCCCGATCATCTCCAAGACCCCGGTGCCGAACATGTTCTTCAACTGCGGTTGGGGCACCGGCGGCTTCAAGGCCACTCCGGGTTCGGGCAACGTCTTCGCTGCAAGCCTGGCCAAGGGTGAAATGCACCCGCTGGCCGCGCCGTTTTCCATCGACCGTTTCCACAACGGCGCACTGATCGACGAACACGGCGCTGCTGCCGTCGCCCACTAACAGGAGAAATCCCTATGTTGCACATCTTCTGTCCTCACTGCGGCGAACTGCGCTCCGAAGAGGAATTCCATGCATCCGGCCAGGCGCATATCCCGCGCCCGCTGGATCCGAACGCCTGCACCGACGAGGAGTGGGGCGACTACATGTTCTTCCGTGACAACCCACGCGGGTTGCACCATGAACTGTGGGACCACGTCGCCGGTTGCCGCCAGTACTTCAACGTGACCCGTGACACCGTGACCTACGAGATTCTCGAAACCTACAAGATCGGCCAAAAGCCGCAGTTCACCGACAAGGCTGACAGTCCGAAAGCGGCTGCACAGGCTCTGGGAGAGAAGGTATGAGCCAGATCAATCGCCTGTCCAACGGCGGACGGATCGACCGCAACAAAGTGCTGAGCTTCACCTTCAACGGCCAGACCTACAAAGGTTTCGAGGGCGATTCCCTGGCCGCTGCGCTGCTGGCCAACGGTGTCGACATCATCGGTCGCAGCTTCAAGTATTCCCGGCCGCGCGGCATCTTCGCCGCCGGTGCCGAAGAGCCGAACGCGGTGCTGCAGATCGGTGCCACCGAAGCCACGCAGATCCCTAACGTGCGCGCCACGCAACAGGCGCTCTACCAAGGTTTGGTCGCCACCAGCACCAACGGCTGGCCGAACGTGAACAACGACATGATGGGCATTCTCGGCAAGGTCGGCGGCAAGCTGATGCCGCCGGGCTTCTACTACAAAACCTTCATGTATCCGCAATCGTTCTGGATGACCTACGAGAAGTACATCCGCAAGGCTGCCGGCCTGGGTCGCTCGCCGACCGAGAACGATCCGGACACCTACGACTACATTAACCGTCACTGCGACGTGTTGATCGTTGGTGCTGGCCCTGCTGGCCTGGCCGCCGCACTGGCCGCGGCCCGCAGCGGTGCGCGCGTCATCCTGGCCGATGAGCAGGAAGAGTTCGGCGGCAGCCTGCTCGACTCCCGCGAGAGCCTGGACGGCAAGCCGGCGACCGAATGGGTAGCCTCTGTTGTCGCTGAACTCAAGTCGATGCCCGACGTGGTGCTGCTACCTCGTGCCACGGTGAACGGTTACCACGACCATAACTTCCTGACCATCCACGAGCGCCTCACCGACCACCTCGGTGACCGCGCACCGATCGGCCAGGTTCGCCAGCGCATCAACCGCGTTCGCGCCAAGCGCGTGGTGCTGGCGACCGGCGCCTGCGAGCGCCCGCTGGTCTATGGCAACAACGACGTGCCGGGCAACATGCTGGCCGGTGCGGTGTCGACCTACGTGCGTCGCTACGGCGTGGCACCGGGCAAGAAACTGGTGCTGAGCACCAACAACGACCACGCCTATCGCGTAGCACTGGACTGGTTCGACGCCGGTCTGCAAGTGGTGGCCGTGGCCGATGCGCGCAGTAACCCACGTGGCGCGCTGGTGGAAGAAGCCCGCGCCAAGGGCATCCGTATCCTCACCGGCAGCGCCGTGGTCGAGGCCCGTGGCAGCAAGCGCGTCACCGGGGCACGTGTTGCCGCGATCGACGTCCGCGCCCATAAAGTCACCAGCCCAGGCGAATGGCTGGACTGCGACCTGGTGGCCAGCTCCGGTGGCTACAGTCCGGTGGTCCACCTGGCTTCGCACCTGGGCGGCAAGCCGATCTGGCGTGAAGACATCCTCGGTTTCGTACCGGGCGAAGCACCGCAAAAACGTGTCTGCGTCGGCGGTGTGAACGGTGTCTACAGCCTCGGCGACAGCTTGGCCGACGGTTTTGAAGGCGGCGTGCGCGCGGCCAGCGAAGCCGGCTTCAAAGCGGTGGAGGGCGTGTTGCCCAAAGCCCTGAGCCGTCATGAAGAGCCGACCCTGGCGCTGTTCCAGGTGCCTCACGAAAAATCCACCGCACGGGCGCCGAAGCAATTCGTCGACCTGCAGAACGATGTCACTGCCGCCGCCATCGAACTCGCCACCCGCGAGGGCTTCGAGTCGGTGGAACACGTCAAGCGCTACACCGCACTGGGCTTCGGTACCGACCAGGGCAAACTGGGCAACGTCAACGGCCTGGCCATCGCGGCCCGTTCGCTGAACGTGAGCATCCCGCAGATGGGCACCACCATGTTCCGTCCGAACTACACGCCGGTGACTTTCGGCGCGGTGGCTGGCCGGCACTGTGGGCACATCTTCGAACCGGTGCGCTTCACCGCACTGCATGCCTGGCATGTGAAAAACGGTGCCGAGTTCGAAGACGTCGGCCAGTGGAAACGCCCTTGGTACTTCCCGAAGAACGGCGAAGACATGCACGCCGCGGTCAAGCGCGAATGCAAGGCGGTGCGTGACAGCGTCGGCCTGCTGGACGCTTCCACCCTGGGCAAGATCGACATCCAGGGCCCGGATGCCCGCGAGTTCCTCAACCGCGTCTACACCAACGCCTGGACCAAGCTCGACGTGGGCAAGGCCCGCTACGGCCTGATGTGCAAGGAAGACGGCATGGTCTTCGACGACGGCGTAACGGCCTGTCTGGCGGACAACCACTTCCTGATGACCACCACCACTGGCGGCGCGGCGCGCGTGCTGCAATGGCTGGAGATCTATCACCAGACCGAATGGCCGGACCTGAAGGTGTACTTCACCTCGGTCACCGACCACTGGGCGACGATGACCCTGTCGGGCCCCAACAGCCGCAAGCTGCTGAGCGAAGTCACCGACATCGACCTGGACAAGGACGCGTTCCCGTTCATGACCTGGAAGGAAGGCCTGGTGGGTGGCGTGCCGGCACGGGTGTTCCGGATCTCGTTCACCGGTGAACTGTCGTACGAAATCAACGTACAGGCCGACTACGCCATGGGCGTGCTCGAGCAGATCGTCGAGGCCGGGAAGAAATACAACCTGACCCCGTATGGCACCGAGACCATGCACGTACTGCGGGCCGAGAAGGGCTTCATCATCGTCGGCCAGGACACTGACAGCTCGATGACGCCGGACGACCTGAACATGGGCTGGTGTGTAGGCCGGACCAAACCGTTCTCGTGGATCGGCTGGCGTGGCATGAATCGCGAAGATTGCGTGCGTGAAGACCGCAAGCAACTGGTGGGTCTCAAGCCGATCGACCCGAATGTCTGGCTGCCGGAAGGTGCGCAACTGGTGTTCAACACCAAGCAGGCGATCCCGATGACCATGGTGGGTCACGTGACCTCCAGCTACGCCCACAACTCCCTGGGTTATTCATTTGCCATGGGTGTGGTCAAGGGCGGCCTCAAGCGGATGGGCGAGCGAGTGTTCGCGCCATTGGCCGATGGCAGCGTGATCGAGGCAGAGATCGTTTCTTCGGTGTTCTTCGATCCGAAGGGGGATCGGCAGAATATCTAGTGGCTTGAGGTCCTGTGGGAGACCGGCGATACCGCGTCGGCATCATCGCGAGCAAGCTCGCTCCCACAGTTGATCGTGTAACCCTTGTGGGAGCGAGCTTGCTCGCGATGACGGCCTGACAGCCACCACAAGGGTTTGACTCAACAGCATTCAGACAGGTGCTCCATATGACCGCAGTCAACGTGTACCAACAACGCCCAACCACCGGGGCCAAGGCCGAGTCGTCGCTGCACCATGCCGACCTCGCCAGCCTGGTGGGCAAGGGTCGCAAGAACGCCGGTGTGACCGTGCGCGAGAAAAAACTCCTGGGCCACCTGACCATCCGTGGCGATGGCCACGACCCGGCGTTCGCCGCGGCCGTGCACAAGGCCCTGGGCCTGGAATTGCCAGGCGCCCTGGCCGTCATCGTCAAGGGTGAAACCAGCCTGCAATGGCTCGGCCCGGATGAATGGCTGCTGGTGGTGCCCACTGGCGAAGAGTTCGCCGCCGAGCAGAAACTGCGTGAAGCCCTGGGCGACCTGCACATCCAGATCGTCAACGTCAGCGGCGGCCAGCAGCTGCTCGAGCTGTCCGGCCCGAACGTGCGCGACGTGCTGATGAAATCCACCAGCTACGATGTACACCCAAGCAACTTCCCGGTGGGCAAGGCCGTGGGTACGGTGTTCGCCAAGTCACAACTGGTGATCCGCCACACGGGCGAAGACACCTGGGAGTTGGTGATCCGCCGCAGCTTCTCCGATTACTGGTGGCTGTGGTTGCAGGATGCCGCGGCTGAGTATGGGTTGAGCGTGCAGGCCTGATTGATGGCCTTGGAATGCTTTTGTGGCGAGGGAGCTTGCTCCCGCTGGGTTGCGAAGCAGCCCCCAATATCAGGCGACTGCTGCGCAGTCGAGCGGGAGCACGCTCCCTCGCCACAGGGTTCTTTGTCGCCCAGTTAATTTGAACAGGAGTCACCGCAATGAGTCGCGCCCCGGATACATGGATCTTGACTGCCGACTGCCCCAGCGTGCTCGGCACCGTGGACGCGGTGACCCGCTTTCTGTTCGAGCAGGGCTGCTATGTCACCGAGCACCACTCCTTCGACGACCGGCTCTCGGCGCGTTTCTTCATTCGCGTGGAGTTTCGCCAGCCCGACGGTTTTGACGAGCAGGACTTTCGCGCCGGCCTGGCCGAGCGTGCGCAAGCCTTCGGCATGGTCTTCGAACTGACGCCGCCCAACTATCGGCCCAAAGTGGTGATCATGGTCTCCAAGGCCGATCACTGCCTCAACGATTTGCTCTACCGCCAGCGCATCGGCCAGTTGTCCATGGACGTGGTGGCCGTGGTGTCCAACCACCCCGACCTCAAGCCGCTGGCCGACTGGCACCAGATTCCCTACTACCATTTTCCCCTGGACCCGAACGACAAGCCGGCCCAGGAGCGGCAGGTGTGGCAGGTGATCGAAGACACCGGTGCCGAACTGGTGATCCTTGCCCGTTACATGCAAGTGCTGTCGCCGGAGTTGTGCCGCAAGCTCGACGGCAAGGCGATCAACATCCATCACTCGCTGCTGCCGGGCTTCAAGGGGGCCAAACCGTATCACCAGGCCTATAACAAAGGCGTGAAGCTGGTGGGCGCCACGGCGCACTACATCAACAACGACCTGGACGAAGGCCCGATCATCGCCCAGGGCGTGGAAGTGGTAGACCACAGCCACTATCCCGAAGACCTGATCGCCAAGGGCCGGGACATCGAAGGGCTCACGTTGGCCCGGGCGGTGGGGTATCACATTGAAAGAAGGGTGTTCCTGAACGCCAATCGCACTGTCGTTCTTTAGGCCGGCATCGCGAACAAGGTGTACGCGGTCAAAATTGTGGGAGCGAGCTCGCTCGCGATGAGGCCTTTAAGACAACAAAGAAACAAGACACAAGCACTACCCGAGCAATCAACGCGCTGCCTGCCTGGGCAACGCAGTTCCACAAAAACAACAGCGAGGTGAAAGCATGTCTGGTAATCGTGGTGTCGTGTATCTCGGCAACGGCAAGGTCGAAGTACAGAAAATCGACTATCCAAAAATGCAGGACCCGCGCGGCAGGAAGATTGAGCACGGTGTCATCCTGCGCGTGGTCTCCACCAACATCTGCGGCTCCGACCAACACATGGTCCGCGGTCGTACCACTGCCCAGACCGGCCTGGTCCTGGGTCACGAGATCACCGGTGAAGTGATCGAAAAGGGCAGCGACGTTGAGAACCTGAAAATCGGTGACCTGGTGTCGGTGCCGTTCAACGTGGCTTGCGGGCGCTGCCGTTCCTGCAAGGAGCAACACACGGGCGTCTGCCTGACCGTCAACCCGGCCCGGGCCGGCGGTGCCTACGGTTATGTGGACATGGGCGACTGGACCGGCGGCCAGGCCGAATACGTGCTGGTGCCGTACGCCGACTTCAACCTGCTGAAACTGCCGGACCGCGACAAGGCCATGGAGAAGATCCGTGACCTGACCTGCCTGTCCGACATTCTGCCGACCGGCTACCACGGCGCCGTCACTGCGGGTGTTGGCCCTGGCAGCACCGTCTACATCGCGGGTGCCGGCCCGGTTGGCCTGGCGGCTGCCGCTTCCGCTCGCCTGTTGGGCGCGGCGGTGGTGATCATTGGCGACGTCAACCCGGTCCGCCTGGCTCACGCCAAGGCCCAGGGTTTCGAAATTGCCGACCTGTCCACCGATACACCGTTGCACGAACAGATCGCTGCGCTGCTGGGCGAGCCTGAAGTCGACTGTGCTGTCGATGCGGTAGGCTTCGAAGCCCGTGGTCATGGCCATGACGGCGTCAAGCACGAAGCCCCGGCCACCGTGCTCAACTCGTTGATGGGTGTGGTCCGCGTCGCCGGCAAGATCGGTATTCCCGGTCTCTACGTCACCGAAGATCCGGGCGCAGTCGATGCAGCGGCAAAAATGGGCAGCCTGAGCATCCGTTTCGGCCTGGGCTGGGCCAAATCCCACAGCTTCCACACCGGCCAGACCCCGGTCATGAAGTACAACCGCGCGCTGATGCAAGCGATCATGTGGGACCGTATCAACATCGCCGAAATCGTGGGTGTGCAGGTCATCAGCCTGGATGATGCGCCGAAGGGTTATGGCGAGTTCGATGCGGGCGTGCCGAAGAAGTTTGTGATCGATCCGCACAAGTTGTTCAGTGCGGCGTAAAGCAGTAGGCAGGACGGAAAAAGGGCGACAGTGATGTCGCCCTTTTTATTCGGCCTGTCCCGGATTGCTTATTCCGGCGTCACTCTTGTGGCCTGCATGCCTTTAGTTCCCTTCTCGATTTCAAATGAAACGGTCTGCTTCTGTTTCAACGTTTTATAACCCTCGCCGGCTATCGCCGAGTAATGAACGAACAATTCCTCGCCGCCGTTGCCGCAGGTAATGAAGCCATAGCCCTTTGCATCGTTAAACCATTTAACGGTTCCTTTGATTCGGTCGTTCATTTTTATTGTCCTGCTTGCCGAATGAATAAAGGCCTGGTTGCCCATGGCCTTGTTTCCGTTGACACAACGGGAGCTTAGGGACGGGGCAAATCGTTGCCTACTGTCAGAGTTGACAGTAGGCAATACCGAGAGGAAATAACCGATTGCAGGTGATATTCAGAGGTCTGTCATGAGGCGGTCATGCCATGGCTTGCGCTTCCATTGTGGCGAGGGGATTTATCCCCGTTGGGCTGCCTAGCAGTCCCCTTGCTTTCAGATACCAGCGGCGAGCGCTTCGCACTCGAGCGGGAGCAAGCTCCCTCGCCACGGGTTATTGATGTGCAGTTGCGGCCCCGACCCGGTCGCAGAATTCAGGGTAGAACCCTCGGGCGCTAGGGCCTTGGCAATAGTCTTGCGCCTGGGCCAATGCAGCGCCGCTGAAATTCAGGTTGCGAGGCATGCTGGCAAAGGTGACGTAGCCACCCTGTTGCGTCTTGATGGCGTCGAAGCCCTGCATGTCGTAGACCAGTTCCACGTCATCGTCGGCGAGCACTCGTGCCTTGACCGTCACTTGCACGTATTGCTTGCCTCCTGGCGCGCCATTGAGCGCCGCCAGGCCGTGGCCGACCACGCGCAGCATGTGCGGGACCCAGGGCTCGCAGTCATCCGCGCAAGGGCCTGGACGGTAGAGCACGGTCAGCGCCTGTTGATCGCGGCTCACCTCGGTCAGGGTTGGATCGGAGCGCTTGATGCGGTGTTCGATGGTCAGCCAGGTCTTTTGTTCTTCGCTGGTGCCATCGGCAAGTTCCGGGTTCTGCGGGCCGCGTTGGCATTCGCTGACGCCCAGGGCGATGAGCATGCCGGTCAGGATGACCGCGAGGGTGACGCCGCCGATTTTTACGTTCATGGGCAAACTCTGCTGGAGGAAGCCGCACTGTACGGTAACGGCGCATCAACCTGCACGTTCGGGTATCCGCGCTTTCGCTATCGGCCACTCTCGTACGGTTAGGAACAATCCGCGTCCGCATCAGTCCAAAGCACGCTTTACGCCGCTCTTTATGGGCGGCTTTTTCATGCTCAAGAGGATGTCCCGGATGAAGGTTTCACGAGGTTTTGCATTGTCCTGGCTGCTGACACTGGCCGCCAGCCCGGCCTTCGCGCAGTTCAGCCTCAGCGATGCGGCCAATGTGGTGTCGGCGATACAGGGCAACTCAGGTGAGGAAGAGGGCGTCGTAGCCGCCGCGCCGAAAGCTGCCGGCCTGCTCAACACCCTGGGATCGGAACTCAAGATCACGCCGGAACAGGCCATCGGCGGCGCCGGTGCGATGCTGGGGCTGGCGAAGAATCGGCTCAGCGAGCCGCAGTTCTCCGAGTTGAGCAAAAGTGTGCCGGGCCTGGATCAGATCGCCGGCAACAGCGCCATCGGGGGGCTAAATGGCTTGGGCGGTCTGCTCGGTGGCGGGTCGGACAAAAATGCCTTGCTCGACGGTCTGCTGGGCAACGTCAAGGACACCGGCGACCTGAACAATGCCTTCAGTGCGCTGGGCATGGACAGCGGCATGATCGGCCAGTTTGCCCCGATCATTCTGCAGTACCTCGGCCAGCAGGGGGTTGCCGGTTCGCTGCTGCAGAACCTGGGCGGTATTTGGGGCACAGGTGTCTGATCAGCCACCCTTGTTGCGCAAAGCCGTAATACGCCGATCCTTTTCAGTCCAGAGCTGGTTGACCCAGTTCTGCACATGCTGGCGAAACACAGGGTCGTTTTCGTAGTCGCCCTGCCACAACGCCGGGTCCAGTTCGCGGGTCTGGATGTCGATGATGACCCTGGGTACCGCGCCGCTGATCAAGTCCCAGAACCCGGGAATGCGCTCTTGCGGATAGACCACGGTCACGTCCAGTACCGCATCGAGTTGTTCACCCATGGCCGCCAGCACGAACGCTACGCCACCGGCCTTGGGCTTGAGCAGGTGGGTGAAGGGCGATTGCTGTTGTTGGCTTTTGGCGGCGGTGAAACGGGTGCCTTCGAGGTAGTTGACCACGGTGACCGGTTGACGCTTGAACAGCTCGCAGGCGGCCTTGGTGATTTCCAGGTCCTTGCCGGCCAGCTCCGGGTTCTTCGCCAGGAACGCCTTGGTGTAGCGTTTCATGAAAGGGTAATCCAAGGCCCACCAGGCCAGGCCCAGGAACGGTACCCAGATCAGTTCCTTCTTGAGGAAGAACTTGAAGAACGGCGTGCGCCGGTTGAGGGTCTGGACGAGGGCGGGGATGTCCACCCAGGACTGGTGATTGCTGATCACCAGGTAAGAGGTATCGCTGCGCAGGTCCGCACCGCCGCGAATGTCCCAGCGGGTGGGGATGCACAGGGCGAAGATCAGCTTGTCGATCTCGGCCCAGGTCTCGGCGATCCACATCACCGCCCACGAGGCGTAGTCGCGAAAGCGTCCGGGCAGGACCAGTTTGAGCAGTGCGAACACCATCAGCGGCCCGAACAGCACCAGGGTGTTGAGCAACAGCAGCAGGGTGACGAAACAGCCGGTGAGCAGGCGGCGCATAGATGACTCTTGCAAACGGGTGGGCGAGCCATGATAAGCAAGCTTCGGGCGGTAGGCCAAATCGGCTTGGACGAAAGTTTCACCTGGGCTTGGCTAAACTGGGCCGGTTTTTGTGGTGAGGGCGCCATCCCAGGCCACAGGTGCGTTTAACCGAACGAATTCATTGGCTACGGTCTAAAAGCCCACCCATACAGGAAGCCTTATTCCATGAAATCCCTTCTCGCCCTGCTTTCCCTGGTGGCCCTTCCAGTGCTGGCCGCCGAGCCGACCCTGTACGGGCGCTACGAATACATCGCGCTGCCGGAAATCGGCGGTGAAGTGCTCAAGGCCAAGATGGACACCGGCGCCCTGACCGCCTCGCTGTCGGCCAAGGACATCGAGACCTTTACCCGGGACGGCGATGATTGGGTGCGGTTCCGCCTGGCGACCAAGGATGCGAGCAACAAGGTCTACGAACACAAGATCGCCCGCATCAGCAAGATCAAGACCCGTTCCGAAGAGGATGAGGACGACGACGAAAAGATCGCTCCCACCAAGCGCCCGGTGGTCGATCTGGAGTTGTGCCTGGGTAACGTCAAGCGCACGGTCGAGGTCAACCTGACCGACCGCAGCAGTTTCAATTACCCACTGTTGATTGGTGCCAAGGCGTTGCGTGAGTTCGGCGCGGCGGTGAACCCGGCGCGGCGGTTTACGGCGGATAAGCCGGACTGCTGATTTCCCTGATTGACTCACCCCAAGCCTTGCGGCACCGTTCCGGCAACTTTTACTGCCGGGCTCGCAAGCCATGCCTCATATCCTGATTGTCGAAGACGAAGCCGCCATCGCCGATACGCTGGTGTTTGCCCTGCAAGGGGAGGGGTTTGACACCACTTGGTTGAGCCTTGGCGCCGCCGCCCTCGAGTACCAGAAAAGCACCCCGGCGGACCTGATCATTCTCGATGTGGGCCTGCCGGATATCAGCGGATTCGAGACTTGTAAAAATCTCAGACGTTTCAGCGACGTCCCGGTCATTTTTCTGACAGCCCGGGATGGGGAGATCGACCGGATCGTAGGCTTGGAAATCGGTGCCGACGATTACGTGGTCAAACCCTTCAGCCCCCGCGAGGTGGCGGCCAGGGTCCGGGCGATCCTCAAGCGCGTGGCGCCGCGTCCAGCGGTGGAGCCGGGCATGGGGCTGTTTCAGGTCGATGCCGGCCGTGTGCAGATCAACTATCGCGGTAAACCGCTGAACCTCACCCGCCACGAATTCCGCCTGCTCAATTGTCTGCTGGAGCAACCCGAGCGGGTCTTCAGCCGCGAGCAATTGCTCGATGCCTTGGGCGTTGCCAGCGATGCCGGCTACGAGCGCAGCATCGACAGCCACATCAAGAGCGTGCGCGCCAAGTTGCGCCTGGTCCGGGCCGAGGCCGAGCCGATCCAGACACATCGAGGCCTGGGCTACAGCTACAGCCCGGGGCACAGCTGATGTCGCTGGGGATCCGGATTTTCCTGGTGTATGTGCTGTTTATCGCCCTGACCGGCTATTTCGTGCTCAACACGGTCATGGAGGAAATCCGCCCCGGCGTGCGCCAGTCCACCGAAGAAACCCTGGTGGACACCGCCAACCTGATGGCCGAGATCCTGCGGGACGATTTCAAGGCCGGCACCCTCAACCAGAATCGCTGGCCGCAGTTGCTCAAGGCCTACGGCGAGCGCCAGCCGGCGGCGACGATCTGGGGCCTGCCGAAGAATCAGGTCAGCCATCGCATCTACGTCACTGATGCCAACGGCATCGTGGTGCTCGACTCCAGTGGCGTGGCGGTAGGGCAGGATTATTCGCGCTGGAACGACGTCTACCTGACCCTGCGCGGCCACTACGGCGCCCGCTCGAGCCGCAGTGATCCGGACGATCCGGCGTCTTCGGTGATGCACGTCGGCGCGCCGATCCGCGACAACGGCCGGATCATCGGCGTTGTCACCGTCGCCAAGCCCAACAGTTCCTTGCAGCCTTATGTCGACCGCACCGAGCGGCGCCTGTTGGCCTACGGCGCTGGATTGGTCGCCCTGGGCTTGTTGCTGGGCGGCTTGCTGTCGTGGTGGCTCAGCGCGGCACTGCGGCGTTTGACGAGCTACGCCCAGGCGGTCAGCCAGGGGCGTCGGGTGGAAGTGCCGCATTATCGTGGCGGCGAGTTCGAGCAATTGGCGGGTGCCGTGGAGCACATGCGCACCCAACTCGAAGGCAAGGCGTACGTCGAGCGTTACGTGCACACGCTCACCCACGAACTCAAGAGCCCGCTGGCGGCGATTCGTGGCGCCGCCGAACTGCTGCAAAGCGACATGCCCGCCGCCCAGCACCAGCGCTTCGTCAGTAACATCGACAACGAAAGTGTGCGCATGCAGCAGTTGATCGAGCGTTTGCTCAACCTGGCCCAGATCGAACAACGACAGGGGTTGGAGGATGTGGTCGCCGTGCCGTTGGTCGCGCTACTGGATGAATTGCTGGAGGCGCGTGGTGGCTGGATCGAGCGTCGCCAGTTAAAGGTCGAGCAACACATCGCGGCCGACCTGACGCTGACGGGCGAGGCATTTCTGTTGCGCCAGGCCCTGGGTAATCTGCTGGAAAACGCCCTGGACTTTACCCCCGCCCATGGATTGCTGCGCATCAGCGCCGAGCGTGTCGGCAGCCATGTCGAGATCCGCTTGTTCAATCAGGCCGAACCGATTCCCGACTACGCCCTGCCGCGCCTGAGCGAGCGCTTCTACTCCCTGCCGCGCCCGGACAGCGGCCGCAAGAGCACCGGCCTGGGGCTCAACTTCGTGGAGGAGGTGGTGCAGTTGCATGGGGGGGCATTCAGGATTGGCAATGTCGAGGGTGGGGTGGAGGTGCTGCTGCGGTTGCCTTGAGAAAAATTTGATTAATTTTATTATTGGTTAATTTACATAATCATTTTTTAGGTTTAGTTTTCGCTCAGCACTGACGAACAATAACTAGACCTGTCAGCACGCCCTGCCTTACGGCGAGATGGCTTTCGGTTCGTTGGTCCTATTCGTGGCTACACAACCGGGAGTATGAGCATGGTAAGCCTCTGGCAAAAATTGCAGGCCAAGTTGCTGCGCGCCTTCGCCAAGCGAATGAAGGCGAAGTTCACCTATGACGCCGCGCTGTTTCCGTTGCGCGCCGTGACCGAACAAACCATTGAAACCCCATGGGGACCCGCGCGGGCGTTGTTCTACTGGCCCCATTCCCAGGCCTCGACGACGCTGCCGGTGTATTTGAATTTTCATGGCGGTGGCTTTGTCGCCGGGACACCCGAGCATGACGATAGCTATTGCCGTCGACTGGCCCACAACCTGAACTGCCTGGTGGTCAACCTGGACTATGCCCTGGCGCCAGAGCAGGCCTTTCCCGTAGCGCCGCGGCAATGTTTTGCCGTGCTCGAGTGGTTGGCGGGCCAGGCTGAAGCGTTGGGTATCGATCCCCAGCGGATCGCCGTCGGTGGCCATAGTGCTGGCGGTAATTTGGCCGCCGTGGTGGCGGGTCTGGCGCGGGGGCATCGAACACTGAAAGTGGTGCATCAATTGATCGACTATGCGGCGCTGGACCTGGCCCAAGACCCGGCGCTGAAGACCTCCACCATTGCTCGTCCCTTGCTCGGCGTCGGCCTGATGCGGTTCTTCATGCGCTGCTACCTGAGCGATCCGGCACAGGCGCTCGATCCGTTGGCGTCGCCCTTGCTGTCGCCGGTCGATGCGCTGGTAGGGATGCCGGCCGCCACGGTGATTACGGCCCAGTACGATATCTTGCGCGGCGAGGGCGAGGCCTATGCCGAGAGATTGCGTCAGGCCGGCGTGCCGGTGCAGCTGCGAATGTTTGAAGGGTGCGACCATATGTTCACCCACCTGGGGCCGGACGAGTCGGCCGAGGAGGCTTGGCAGTTGATGGAAGACTCGCTGCGCGAAGCTTTCCAGGTCGTGGACGTGACGGAGGCCGGCATTCGCGGCCAGCATGGCGAGGGCAGTCTCCACACAATCTCCACAATCGCTCCATAAACCCAGCACACAGCCACCCCAGACTCTCCCTCATTCGAACAGGGAGAGCCCCACATGAACCGCAGCCTCGCCATAAAACTGGGCATGATTGCCCTCTTGATTCTCTTGCTGATGATTCCTCTGTTGATGATCAACGGCCTCATCGATGAGCGCCAGGAGTTGCGCGACGGTGTGCTGCAGGACATCGCCCGCAGCTCCAGCTACAGCCAGCAATTGATCGGGCCGATGATCGTGGTGCCGTTTCGCAAGAGCGTGAAGGTCTGGAACACCAACGAGAAGACCGGCGTGCGTTTCCTGGAAACCGTCGAGCGCACGGGCGAGTTGTATTTCTTGCCGGAGCAATTCGAGCTCGACGGCCAGGTCCGCACCGAAACCCGTGCCCGGGGTATCTACGAAGCGCGGATGTTCCACGCCGATAACCGGATCGATGGCCGCTTCAAGGTGCCTGAGCGCTATGGCGTCGCCGCCAAGGACTTTGCCGACTACCGCTTCGACGAACCGTACTTGAGCGTTGGCATCAGCGATATTCGTGGCATCGAGAACGCGCTGACCCTGACGCTGAACCAGCAGACCGTCGACTTCCTGCCCGGTTCGCGGCTTGGCTGGCTGGGGCAGGGTGTGCATGTGCCGCTGCCGATGATCACCGCCCAGGGCGGTCCCGAGCTGACCTTCGGTTTTGACCTGCGCCTGCAAGGCACTGGCGAGTTCCAGATTCTGCCGGTGGGCAAATCCACCAAAGTGCACTTGTCGGCGGACTGGCCGCACCCGAGCTTCATTGGCAACTATCTGCCGAGCAATCGCGAGATCAATGAGCAGGGTTTCAGTGCCGACTGGCAGACGTCGTTTTTCTCCACCAACCTGCTGGAAACATTGCAAGCCTGCGAGCCGAGCGATGGCTGTGAAGCGTTCCGCAGCCGGGCCTTCGGTGTGAGCTTCATCGACCCAGTGGACCAGTACCTCAAGAGCGACCGGGCGATCAAATATGCGTTGCTGTTCATTGCCCTGACGTTCGCCGGCTTCTTTCTCTTCGAAGTGCTCAAGAGCCTGGCCGTCCACCCGGTCCAGTACGCCTTGGTGGGCGTGGCGCTGGCGTTCTTCTACCTGCTGCTGTTGTCGCTGTCGGAGCACATCGGCTTCACCCTGGCGTACCTGGTGTCGGCCAGTGCCTGTGTCGTGCTGATCGGGTTTTATGTCTGCCACGTGTTGCGCAGCGTGAGCCACGGCCTGGGTTTTTCGGCGGGGCTGGCGGGTTTGTACGGTTTGCTCTACGGCCTGTTGAGCGCGGAGGACTATGCGCTGCTGATGGGGTCGCTGCTGCTGTTCGGCCTGCTGGGCGTGTTCATGGTGCTGACCCGCAAGCTGGATTGGTATGGAGTGGGGTCGAAGCCCGCCGCTGCGATGGCCTTCGATCTGGGAGAGGTGAAATGAGCCGGTCGTTGGGGTTGCGTGAGGATCAGCGGGAGGGCGCGATGTTGGTGGCGCTGATTGCCGGGTTGTTTCCGCTGGACCGCAGTGGCCCTATCGCGAGCAAGCTCGCTCCCACAGGAGACCTCGTTTACCCAGGCAATGAAGCCAAATGTGGGAGCGAGCTTGCTCGCGATGGGGCCGGTGCAGCCAGTGCAGAACTAGACTTTGGGCACTGTCTCAAGCATTGAAGGCCGCAAGCTCACCTCGGCAAACCACGCCGCCAATTGCGGGTTGGCCTTGCGCCATTCCAGGTCGGGATGGCGCAGGTCCAGGTAGCCCAGGGCGCAGGCCACGCTGATGGAGGCCACGTCGAAATGGCTGGCCAGTTCGGCGATCGCCTCGACTTCGAGCAGGCCCAGGGCCCGGCGAATCTTGTCCCGCTGCGCCTCGAGCCATTCGTCCCAGTGTTTTTCCACAGGACGTAGCGCGGTTTCGTAGCGGATCATCACCGCCGCATCCATGACTCCATCGGCCAGGGAGGCCAGGGTCAAACGCCGCCAGCGAGCCGCGCCGTCCCGGGGGATCAGCGGGTTGCCGACATGCTGGTGATCGAGGTAGTCGAGAATGACCCGGCTGTCATGAATCACGCTCCCGTTGGCCAGGCGCAGGGCCGGGATCTTGCTCAACGGGTTGTCCTCGATCAGCGCCCGATCCGGCTTGACCGGCGTGAGCTGGCTGAGCTGCAACGCCACGCGGTCCTGTTGACCGGTTTCGTGCAGTAGCACCAGGACCTTGCGAACGAAGGGCGAAGCGGGGTTGTGGAACAGCGTCATGCTGGGGGTGGACATGGCAACGTCTCGATTCAATGGGACTTGTTGCGCAGCATAGCGCGTTCATCCGTGTTCAAGGCAGGCGCGACCGAGGCGAAGAAGGTCGGTCGCGCCATGCATCAGGCGGCCGGCTGAAGGGCCTGCGGCTCTGGCGCCGATGTGGTCGGTTGCTGCTTGAGTTCCCGGGCGACAGTCCAGACGATGAACGCGGCGATGACATCGAAGATGGCCAGCAGCATAAACAGTGGGCTGTAGCCGATCTGGGTCACCATGACGCCGAACAGCAGCGTGAAGGCGGCGGCGCCCAGGTAACCGAACATCCCGCCCATGCCGGTGGCGGTGGCGACTTCATTCTTGCCGAACGAATCGGACGTGATGGCGTACAGCGCGCCGGACAGGGTCTGGTGGGCAAAGCCGCCGATGCACAGCAGGGCGATCGCTGTGTACGGACTGGCGACCAGGCCGATGCAGGCTGGGCCGATCATGCACGAGGCACCGAACAGCAGGACCATTTTGCGCGATGTGAACAACGACACCTTGCAGTATTTATGGAAGAACGGGCTCAGGTAGCCGCCCAGCACGCAACCGAGGTCGGCGGCCAGGAACGGCAACCAGGCGAACATCGCGATCTCCTTGATGTTCATGTGCCGCTCGGTCATCAGGTACAGCGGGATCCAGGCGTTGAATGTCTGCCAGGCCGGCTCGGAGAGGATCCGGGCACTGGCGATGGCGTAGAAGTTGCGGCTGGCGATGATGCGTTTCCAGCTGCCTTTCTTCGGCGTCGGGTCTTGAAAGTGAGCTTCCTGGCCGCTGAGGATGTAATCGCGCTCGGTGTCGCCCAGGAGCTTCTGGTCGCGTGGATGCTTGTAAAAGATCAGCCAGAGGAACGTCCAGGCCACGCCCAGGCCGCCAACGATCAGGAACGCCAGCTCCCAACCACTGTTCAGGATCGCCCAGACCACTAGCGGCGGAGCCAGCACGGCGCCGATCGAGGAACCGATGTTGAACCAGCCGATGGCCACCGAGCGTTCCTTGGCTGGGAACCATTCGGTAGAGGTCTTTACCGCAGCCGGCAGCCCGGCGGCTTCCGTCAGGCCAAGCAAACCGCGGAAAAACGCCAGGCCCTGCCAGCCCGACGCCATGGCCGCCGCGGCACAGGCGATGGACCAGGCGAACGCGAAAATGGCGAAGCCCATCTTGGTGCCGATGGCATCGATGATGTAGCCGGCCACCGGTTGCATCAACGCGTAGCAGACCTGCCAGGCCACGACGATGTGGGAATACTGCTCGGTGGAGATATTCATTTCGCTCATCAGGGTGGGAGCGGCCACCGAGAGGGTATTGCGAGCCAGGTAGTTGACCATCAGGCCGGCCGTGACGAGGCCGACCATCCACCAGCGGATGCCTTTGATTTTCATCACTTCACCATCGATTATTTTTGGATTTGGCGTGGCGTGGTTTGTTATAGGTTGTCGTACAACGTGCGCACTTATAGAGGGTCAAGAATTAATTTGTCAACAAATATGTCAAAGGCTGGGCGGTCTGAAACAGCCGGCGCGCTCGCGGTTGTCGTATGACGAAGAGAGAAGGGGCGCCCACTCTGGCAAGTGCACGCCCGGATGACTCAGCGGCGGGGGATCAGTCCCCACACCGCCAACACGGAGGGTATGCCCAATCCCAGCCAACTGACGGCGTCCCACAGACCGTCCCCCAGCAAGGCACTGAACAGCCCGGCGGCGCAGAGAATGGCGATCAGCACGGGCATGCCGAACACTTTCCAGAAACTCGACTGCCGTGGCCTCACGAGGCGACCTCCGTACCGACCGTTGCACGCCTGGCCGCTTTGCGCCGCACCAGCCACAGGTAGACTCCGCTGCCGAGGACGATGATGGTGAGCACGTCGAGGGTGGCCCAGAAGATCTGCATCGGCCGGCCACCGTAGTCGCCGAAGTGCAACGGTAGAGACAGGCTCATGACGTCCATGTACCACGGCCGCTCGGCCACCGCGGTGACCTCCAGAGTGCTGGCATCGATCAATACCGGCGTCAGCAAGTGCGAGGTCAGGTGGGTGCTGCCTTTCATGAACACGCCGTAGTGGTGTTGGCTGGAAAACAATGTGCCGGGGAAGGCGATGAAGCTGGGCTCCATGCCCGGCGCGACCTCCTTGGCGATGTCGAGCAAGCGGGTGGCCGGGGCCAATTGCGTCAGCGGCGGGGTGTTGCGATAGGGTTCGACCATGGCGCTGAGGCTGTCGTTGCGCCAGGCGGCAATGATCAGGTCGGCGCACGCGGCAATCACGCCGGTGACGCCCACGGTGAGCGCCCAGACCAGCGTCACCACACCGATCAGGTTATGCAGGTCGAGCCAGCGCAGGCGCGTGGATTTGTCCTGGCGCACCGTGGCGAATTTCAACCGGCGCATGAAGGGCAGGTACAGGACCACGCCGGAAACGATGGCGATCACGAACAACAGCCCCATGAACGCCAGCAGCAACTTGCCCGGCAAACCCGCGAACATATCCACGTGCAGGCGCAGCATGACCATCATGAAACCGCCGTTGGCCGAGGGCATTTCCAGGGCCTCGCCGGTGCGCGCATCGAGCATGAAGGTATGGGAGGAGTTGGGCTCGGTGTCCGGTGTCGGCGCCATGATGGTGAAGATGCCGTTGGGCTCGTCTTCGTCCCAGCCAAAATACTGGACCACTTCACCCGGACGATGGGCCTTGGCCTTTTCCACTAACTGCTGGAGGTCCAGGTGTGGCGTGTCGGCAGGCATCTCCCGGAACTCGGGAGCGTCGCCCAGCAGATGCTCGATTTCATGATGGAAAATCAGCGGCAGCCCGGTAATCGCCAGCATCAGCAGGAACACCGTGCAGATCAGGCTGGTCCAGGTGTGGACGAAGGACCAGCGGCGGATGGTTTTGCTTTTCATGAGCGATCCGAATGCAAGAGGGCCTCGATGCCTGAGCCCCTTCAGTCCAGTCGTGAAACCTGTGGAAGCGAGTTTGCTCGCGAAAGCGGTGTGCCAGACAACATCAATGTTGACTGTTACGCCGTCTTCGCGAGCAAGCTCGCTCCCACAGGGATTTCATTTGACTGGCAGGTCTCGGGTGCAGGTGCCCTCAAAAGGTTTTGCAAATGCTAACCGTTTACCATTTGTAATTCACGCTGGCGACGACGTTGCGTTGGTCGCCGTAGTAGCAGTAGAAGCCATCGCAAGTGGACAGGTAGTCCTTGTTGAAAATGTTCTTCGCGTCCACCGCCACCGTGACGCCTTTGAGGGTCTTGTTCAAACGCCCTAGGTCGTAATGGGCCGAGGCGTCGTACACGGTATAGGAGCCGACATGACCCCAGTCGGTGTTGGTGGTGTTGCCGTAGGTGTCGCCGACATAACGCACGCCGGCACCGACCCCGAAGCCATCCAGCGGACCGTTGTGCCAGGTGTAGTCCGCCCAGGCGGTGGCCTGGTTACGCGGTACCTGGGCCATGCGCTTGCCTTTTTCAGCGGCGGTACCCTTGGTGATTTCACTGTCGTTGTAGGTGTAGGAACCGATCAGCTTCAGGTTGTCGGTCACGTCGCCCGAGGCTTCCAGTTCCAGGCCGCGCACCCGAACTTCGCCCACTTGGCGAGTGATGTTGTTTTCGGTAACCGAGTTGTTCTGCTGCGTCAGGTCGAACACCGCAGCCGTCAGCAGGGTTTTGGTGCCCGGCGGTTGATACTTGATGCCGGCTTCGTACTGCTCGCCTTCTGTTGGCTTGAACGCTTCGGTGCTGTTGACGGTTGAGCCGGCCGCCGCCTGGAACGACTGGGCGAAGGAAACGTAGGGCGTCACACCGTTATCGAAGACGTAGCTCAACGCCGCGTTGCCGCTGAATTTCTTGTCGCGCTGGGTGTTGGTGACGTTGTTCTGGTTGTGGAATTCGGTGCCGGTGTGAATCCAGTCTTCGCGGCCGCCGAGGGTCAGGCGCCATTTGTCCAGGGCGATCTGGTCCTGGACATACAGGCCGGTCTGGTTGGTCTTCTGGTTGTAGTCGTACATGGTGAAGTACTGGACGTTGGAGAAATCCTGTCCGTAAGTCGGGTTGTGGATGTTGCTGGTCGGCACGCCGGTCGAGCCCCACAACCAACGCGAATTGCTGTTGGAGCGCTGGTGATCCAACCCCAGCAGCAGGGTGTGGCTGAGGGCACCGGTCTGGAAATCGGCCTGGAAATTGTTGTCCACGGCGAACTGGCTGATGTCTTCGTCAACGACACTGGCGCTGCGCTTGATGGTGCCATCGGCGCTGACTGCTTCCTCAGGCCCCGCCGGCCAGAACTGCCCGCCAGCGGAGATGCCCTGGGTTTCCAGGTCGCTCTTGGTGTAGCGCAGGTTCTGGCGGAACTGCCAGGTGTCGTTCAGGCGGTGTTCGAACGCATAGCCGAGGGCGTAGTAGGTACGGTCGTAGAATTCCCAATCTGGATCGCCGAGGTTCTTGTGGTGGGAAATCTTGCCTGCTGGCGAGGACAGCTTGGTGCCTTGCAGCGGCAGGAATTGCCCGGTGATGCCGGTGTCGTCGCGGGTGTACTGGGACAGGAAGGTCAGGCGCGTGTCGTCGTTGATGTTCCAGGTCAGGCTCGGCGCGAGGTTGTAGCGCTTGTCCGGGATGTGATCGACCTGGGAGTTGCTGTCGCGCACGGTGCCGCTGACCCGATAGAGGAACTGGCCTTCGTCATCGACTTTGCCGGTGCTGTCGAAGTTGATCTGCTTATGTTCGTAGCTGCCGGCCTGCAGCTCGACCTCATGGCTGCTTTCGGCCTGTGGGCGACGGCTGACCATGTCCAGCATGCCGCCAGGTGGCGTCTGGCCGTAGACCGACGAGGCCGGGCCACGCAGCACGGCGATGCGCTCAAGGTTCCAGGGCTCGATTTTCGGCGTGATGTAGTTGCCCTTGGGCAGCGGCAGGCCATCGAGGAACTGGGTCGGCACGAAGCCGCGCACCAACAGCCAGTCGTTGCGCGAATCCGAGCCGTAGCCGCTGCTCTGCACGCCGGCGGTGTAGCGCAGGGCGTCATTGAGGTTGAGGACAGAACGGTCCTCCATCTGTTGGCGGGTGACCACGGAGACGGAGCGCGGCAGTTCGACGATCGGCGTATCGGTCTTGGTGCCGGCCGCGGTGCGGGTGGCGGCGTAGCCCTCGGTCGGGCCCCACGCGGTTTCGCTGAGACCGGCACCGATCACGCTGGTTTCCGGCAAGGCCATGACGCCTTCAGGTACGGCCACCAGGCTGTAGGTGCCAGCGCTGCTTTGTTCCAGTTGCAGGCCGGTGCCGCGCAAGGCCTCGCGCAATGCGCCGGTGGCGTCGAACTGGCCCTGGACCGGGGCCGAGGTCTTGCCCGAGGCCAGGGACGGATTCAGGCTCAGTGCGAGGCCGGCCTGGCTGGCGATCTGGTTCAGGGTGCTGGCCAGGGGCGCGGCGGGCAGGTTGTAGGTGCGCACGCTCGTGGCTTGTTCGGCGGCCAGCAGCGGGGCGCTGGTCAACGGGACGGCGAAGGCAATGGCAACGGCCAACAGGCTGGGGCGCAACAGGGTGTCTAGCGGGCGGGACATACGGCGGCTCCTGAATGGAAATATTTCTCAATTGCCTGGGTGCCGGATGAAAATCGAAAAGTGATAGGGCTGGATGAAAATAATTTAGATTCGTTTTACAGCTGGTGGCTTTGTGGTGAAGCGAATGGCCTCATCGCGAGCTAGCTCGCTCCCACACTGACCGAGCCGCCCACGAATCATCCTGTGGGAGCGAGCTTGCTCGCGATGAGGCCACCACTGACACAAAACCATTCAAGGCTTGGCTTCAGCCCGTGGCCCCACCACCACCCACCACCGCGTGTGATGCTCGACCTGCACCGGCAAGGTCGGCAGCAGGGCGGTCAGCGCCAGGTCGGTGTCGTGCAGCGGGAAACTGCCGGTGATGCGCAGGTCGGCCACTCGTGGCTCGACACCGAGGTAGCCGCGCCGGTAACGCCCCAACTCATGGATCAGGTCTTCAAGGCGGGCGTTGTCCACCACCAGCATGCCGCGGGTCCAGGCATCGGCGCCGGGGCTCAGGGCAACGGTCGGCCCGAGGCCGTCGCGACGCATCAGCACTTGTTGGCCTTCGCGCAGGATCTGTTCGCTGTCCGTGGCCTGGGGATGCGCCGCCACGGCGGATTTCAACACGCTCAGGCGCGTGCCTTCGTCTTCACGCTTGACCAGGAATCGTGTGCCCAACGCGCGCAGGCGGCCTTCGCGGGTCTCGACAATGAACGGGCGCGGGTCGTCGTGGCCGGTTTCCACCAGGATTTCGCCTTCCTGCAGGACGATACGGCGCTGCTTGTCATCGAAACGCACATCCAGCGCACTGTGGGTGTTGAGGTTGATCAGCGTACCGTCGGTCAGGCGCAGGGTGCGTTGCTCGCCTGTCGCGGTGCGCTGATCGGCCAGCCAGTAATCCAGCGGCAGACGTTCACCGGCAAACAACGCCAGGCCGATGACCGCGACAACGCTGGCCAGGCCGCTGCCGATCTTGCGTATCCGTCGGCGAATGCTCACCCGCGATTGCAGCAGCGCCGCCCGTGCCGGCCCGTTGGCCACGCTGAAGCGCTGGTCGAGCATGCCCAGTTGCCGCCAGGCCCGGGCGTGTTCTTCATCGGCGGCATGCCAGCGGGCGAACGCTTCATGCTCCTGGGCGCTGCTCGCGTCCAAAGACAGCTGCCAGGCAATGGCGGCATCCAGCACGCTGGCCGAGACCGGCTTGGCATGGGCCTGGCTCATGTCGGTTCACCGTACAGGGCGATGTAGCACTGCCGGATGCCCTGGGCCAGGTACTGCCGTACCCGCGGCACCGAAACCCCCAGGCGCTCGGCGATTTCGGCATGGCCGAGGCCGTCGAGGCGGTTATAGAGGAAGGCTGCACGGGCCTTGCTCGACAGTTTGCCGAGCAGGCGATCGATGGCCTTGAGGTCTTCCAGGATGATTTGCTGTTCTTCCACCGAGGGCTGCTCGGCCTCGGGGATCAGCATCAGTTCGGTGAGGTAAGCCTGCTCCAATGCCGCTCGACGGAAATAATCGAACAACAGGCCCTTGGCGATGGCCACCAGAAATGCCCGGGGCTCGCGGGGCGTCTTCAGGTCCTCGCGTCCCAGCAAGCGCACAAAAGTGTCCTGGCTCAGGTCTTCCGCCCGGTGCGCACACGCCACGTTGCGTCGCAGCCATGCCAATAGCCAAGCGCGATGGTCACGGTACAACGCACCAACCAAATCACTGTGGGGGCTAGGAACTGACGACACGGAGCATCACCGATGTTTTAAGTAACGAGAATTGTTCGCGATTGTGGCAGAGGCGGGGGCGGGAAAGCAATTGGCGCTGGTCGGGCAGTGCAGGTAAGGAAATTGAGGCCGGGTTCTGTGTGGGAGCGAGCTTGCTCGCGATAGCGACAGGTCAGTCAACATCAATGTCGACTGACAGTGCGCCATCGCGAGCAAGCTCGCTCCCACAGGGTAGTGTGTTCATCTTTCAAAGCGAAGGCGCCTGCTGCCGCCGTTTCCACTGGCCCAGGCGCTGTTGCAGGTCAAGCGGGCTGAGGATCTGTTGCTGGCGGGCGCGGCTGAACAGGATCAGCGCCAGTTCCGCCGTGGCCAGGGCGTCGGCGCTGGCGTTGTGGCGGTCGAAGACTTGCAGCTTGAACCAGTCGATCCACTCGTCCAGGCCGGACTTGCGCAGATTGGCTTGTGGACAAAGCATCGGGGCCAGGTCCGCCACGTCGAGGAACGGATGCTGCAGGCGATAGCCCAGATGGTCTTTCAAGGCGCGCCCGAGCATGTGGGAATCGAACGGCGCGTGAAAGGCCAGCAGCGGGCTGTCGCCCACGAACGCCATGAACGCCAGCAGCGCCTCGGCCGGGTCGCTGCCGGCGGCGATGGCACTGGGCGCCAGGCCATGGATCAACACACTGGGCCCGAGCTTTTGCTGATTGCACTGCAAGGTACGTTCGAATTGCTGGCTGAAGTCGATGGCACCGTCTTCGATGACCACCGCGCCGATGGACAGCACCTGGTCCTTGTTCAGGTTCAACCCGGTGGTTTCCAGGTCCAGGACGACCCAGCGTTGCGCCCGCAGGTCGCCTTCGCCCAGTGGCGAGGGCGCGGGCAGGCGCTCCAGGCGCTGTTGCAGCGCGTCGGGCAATGTCGGCTGGGCCGGGCGCAGCCAGGAAAACAGGTTCACAACTGGTACCTCAGCGTCAGGCTGCTTTGCAGGCGTTGGGCCTGGCGCAGGGATTCGCGCAGGATGCGTCGGTCCAGATGGTTGAGGCTGTCGGGGTCCACGCGGTTGGAATAGGGCAGGTTCTCGCGGGTTTGCAGTTGGTGTTGCTGCATGCGGGTCTGCTGGATGAAGTGATAGGCCTCTTCATAGGCCGCGCCATCGAGCGGTTCGATCACTTCCTTGACGACCAGTTGTCGCAGGCGTTCCAAGGTATTGTTGGCTTCGATGCCGTTGGCCAGGGCCAGCAGGCGGGCGCCGTCGACGAAGGGCGTCAGGCCCTGCACTTTCAAGTCCAGGGTCGCCTTTTCGCCATTCTTGCGGCTCAGCACAAAGTCCCTGAAGCGTCCCACCGGCGGGCGATGACGCAGCGCATTCTCGGCCATCATGCGCTGGAACAGGCGATTGTCGGCCACTTGACCGAGGATCTGCTGGCGCAACTGCTCGCAACCTTGCTCATCGCCCCAGACCACCCGCAGGTCGAAATAGATGCTCGAGCCCAGCAGGTTTTCCGGCGTCGCTTCGCGAATGAATGACGCGAAGCGCCGGGCCCATTCGGCGCGGGACAGGCACAGCTCGGGGTTGCCGGCCATGATGTTGCCCTTGCACAAGGTGAAGCCGCACTGAGCCAGGCTCTGGTTGATCTGTTGGGCGATGGGCAGCAGCAGGCCGCGGATCTGCGCGGCATGGGCGGCATCCCGGGCTTCGAACAACATGCCGTTGTCCTGGTCGGTGTGCAGGGTTTGCTCGCGCCGGCCTTCACTGCCGAAACACAGCCAACTGAACGGCACACCCGGGTCGCCTTTGTCGGCCAGGGTCAGTTCGATGACGCGGCACACCGTGTGGTCGTTGAGCAGGGTGATGATGTGAGTGATCTGGGTCGACGACGCGCCGTGGGCCAGCATGCGCTCCACCAGTTGGCCGATCTCGCCGCGCAGGGCCACGAGGTTTTCCACCCTGGGGGCGTTGCGGATGGTCCGGGCCAGGTGCACCAGGTCGACGCGCTGCAAGGAAAACAGATCGCGCTCCGAGACCACGCCACACAGACGCTGGTCCTTGACCAGGCAGACGTGGGCGATGTGACGCTCGGTCATGGCGATGGCCGCGTCGAAGGCGCTGTGGTCCGGCGAAAGGAAGAAGGGTGCCTGGGTCATGTGTCCTACGATGGCTTGGGAAAAGTCCCCGGAACCATCGGCCACCACTTGCCGCAGGTCGCGCAAAGTGAAAATTCCCACCGGCGCCTTTTGCTCATTGACCACCACGATGCTGCCGACCTGCTGCTCGTGCATCAGTTTCACGGCTTCGCGCAGCGGCATGTCCGGGCTGCAACTGACTGGATGGCGCATCGCCAGTTCACCCAGCCGCGTATTGAGGGAGTACTGGGTGCCCAGGGTCTGTGCGGATTTCTGCTGGACCTGTTGGTTGACCTGGTCGAGCAGGCTGCTGACCCCGCGCAGGGCGAAATCGCGAAACGGGGCGGACAGGGCGAAGAGCTTGATGAAGGCCAGTTTGTTCAGTTGCAGGCAGAACGTGTCTTCGCCGGCCCGGTGCTCGGTGCGCGTGGCCCGCTCGCCCAGCAGCGCGGCCAGGGGGAAACATTCGCCGGTGGTGATCTCGAAGGTGGTCTCGGTGCCACCCTTGGCCGAATGCGGGCGTTCGCCCACCACCCGGCCCTGCTTGACGATGTAAAAGTGCTCCACCGGGCCGTCGGCCGGTTTGATGATGGTGTCGCCCGGGGCGTAGAAACGCAGCAGGCATTGCTCCACCAGATAGGCCAGGTGGGCATTTTCCATTTGGTTGAACGGCGGAAAGCGCTGGAGAAACTGCAGCGTCCCCTGGATGTTTTGCAACACCGCGGTTTTCCCTGCCTGGATGAAGGCGTCCGCTTTTTTCATAACCATTACGCAGTCTTATTCGAATTGTTGTGGTCGGATCTGTTCTCCATGGTCGGCCCCTCAGCGCGGGGTGCCCATTGGACGTAAGTCTAGGTCGCGGCCTAAGGGCCGCGCTTACGGAAAACTCTTACGCCAGGCGTCAGAAAAATCTTCATTGAATGTTCTTGGAAAAAAATCCGACGAAGTGCACATTGAAGCGCCGCAGAACGATGTCTGACCACTGTGCCAGGGGATCGATTTAAAGAACGTAGAGAGCACCATGTCCGACCACGATATTTTGAGTGACGCCGAGCGCGAGGCGCTGAGTGCCGTCATGTTGGAACCTGACCTGCCGCCGCAGCGCGTCTTGATCGTTGATGACGATAAGGACGCCCGTGAGCTGTTGTCGGAGATCCTGGCATTGGATGGGATTCACTGCATGACCGCCGCCAGCGGCGAAACGGCCCTCAAGATGCTGGAAACCAAGCCGTCGATAGGCCTGTTGATCACCGATCTGCGCATGGGCAACGTCGATGGCCTGGAACTGGTGCGCCTGGTGCGCGAATCCGAACGGGCAGCGCTGCCGATCATCATCGTGTCGGGCGATGCCGACGTGAAGGACGCCATCGAAGCGATGCACTTGAGCGTGGTGGACTTTCTGCTCAAGCCGATCGATACCGACAAACTGCTGGGGTTGGTCAAGCATGAGTTGGGGATGGATCTTTAAGACCGTCCGCCGAGGACTGGCGCCATTCAAATGTGGGAGCGAGCTTGCTCGCGATGGCGGCCTGACATTCAACATCTCCATTGACTGCCACACCGCTATCGCGAGCAAGCTCGCTCCCACAGGGGCATGAAAAAGCCCTGATCTTTCGATCAGGGCTTTTTTTGTGCCGCGTCTACCGCTCAATCACAACCCATTGGCGGCCTTGAACTCGCGACGGCGACGGTGCAGCACCGGCTCGGTGTAGCCGTTAGGCTGCTTCGTGCCTTCGATCACCAGTTCGACCGCCGCCTGGAAGGCGATGTTGCTGTCGAAGTCTGGCGCCAGTGGACGGTACAGCGGGTCGCTGGCGTTCTGGCGGTCGACCACTGGCGCCATGCGCTTGAGGCTTTCCATCACCTGGTCTTGCGTAACGATGCCATGGCGCAGCCAGTTGGCGATGTGCTGGCTGGAGATACGCAGCGTCGCACGGTCTTCCATCAGGCCGATGTCGTTGATGTCCGGCACCTTGGAGCAGCCGACGCCCTGGTCGATCCAGCGCACCACGTAGCCAAGGATGCCCTGGGCATTGTTGTCCAGTTCGTTCTTGATCTGCTCCGGCGTCCAGTTCGGGTTGACGGCCAGCGGGATGGTCAGGATGTCGTCCACCGAAGCGCGAGTGCGCTTGGCCAGTTCGGCCTGGCGAGCGAACACGTCGACCTTGTGGTAATGCAGCGCGTGCAGGGCGGCGGCGGTCGGCGAGGGAACCCAGGCGGTGTTGGCACCGGCCAGCGGATGAGCGATTTTCTGTTCGAGCATCGCGGCCATCAGGTCCGGCATCGCCCACATGCCCTTGCCGATTTGCGCGCGACCTTGCAGGCCGGTGCTCAAGCCGATATCGACGTTCCAGTTTTCATAGGCGCCGATCCACTTCTCGGCTTTCATGTCGGCCTTGCGCACCATCGGGCCGGCTTCCATGGAGGTGTGGATTTCATCGCCGGTACGGTCGAGGAAGCCGGTGTTGATGAACACTACGCGTTCGCTGGCGGCCTTGATGCAGGCCTTGAGGTTGACCGTGGTACGGCGCTCCTCGTCCATGATCCCGACCTTGAGGGTGTTGCGCGGCAGGTTCAGCACGTCTTCGACGCGACCGAACAGCTCGTTGGTGAACGCGGCTTCTTCCGGGCCGTGCATCTTCGGCTTGACGATGTACACCGAGCCGGTGCGGCTGTTGCGGCGCGAGGTGTTGCCGTTGAGGCTGTGGATCGCCGCCAGGCTGGTGACCAGGCCGTCGAGGATGCCTTCCGGCACTTCGTTGCCGTGCTTGTCCAGGATCGCGTCGATGGTCATCAGATGGCCGACGTTACGAACGAACAGCAGCGAGCGGCCGTGCAGGGTCACGCCCGAGCCGTCGACGGCGGTGTAGACACGGTCAGGGTTCATGGTCCGGGTAAACGTCTGGCCGCCCTTGGCGACTTCTTCCGACAGGTCACCCTTCATCAAGCCGAGCCAGTTGCGGTAGATCACCACTTTGTCATCGGCGTCGACGGCGGCGACCGAGTCTTCGCAGTCCATGATGGTGGTCAGCGCGGCTTCCATCAGAATGTCTTTGACGCCGGCGGCATCGGTCTGGCCGACGGGCGTGCTGGCATCGATCTGGATTTCGAAGTGCAGGCCGTTGTGTTTCAGCAGCACGGCAGTCGGTGCCGAGGCATCGCCCTGGAAGCCGATCAGTTGGGCATCGTCACGCAGGCCGCTGTTGCTGCCGCCCTTGAGGGCAACGACCAGTTTGCCGTCGACGATTTTATACGCGGTGGAGTCGACATGGGAGCCGGCCGCCAGGGGGGCCGCTTCGTCGAGGAAGGCGCGGGCGAAGGCGATGACCTTGTCGCCGCGCACCTTGTTGTAGCCTTTGCCTTTTTCCGCGCCATCGGCTTCGCTGATGGCATCGGTGCCGTACAGCGCGTCGTACAGCGAACCCCAGCGGGCGTTCGAGGCATTGAGGGCGAAGCGGGCGTTCATCACCGGTACCACCAGCTGTGGACCGGCCATGCGGGCGATTTCGTCATCGACGTTCTGGGTCGTGGCCTGGAAATCCGCCGCTTCTGGCAGCAGGTAGCCAATGTCTTGCAAGAAGGCTTTGTAAGCCACGGCGTCGTGGGCCTGGCCGGCACGGGCCTGGTGCCAGGCATCGATCCGCGCCTGGAAATCATCGCGTTTGGCGAGTAGGGCTTGGTTCTTCGGGGCCAGGTCGTGGATGACCTTGTCGGCACCGGCCCAGAATGCGTCGGCGGTGAGGCCGGTTCCGGGAATGGCTTCGTTATTCACGAAGTCGAACAGGACTTTGGCGACCTGCAGGCCACCGACTTGAACGTGTTCAGTCATTGCTTGCCTCACTCTGCTCAGCTATTTCGCTTTTCAGCTCTTCGATTTTGACAATGAAGCCTCGGGACATTTAAACCACAAACCCCGGAACCAGTACATGCCATCGCTGGCGGCTGGGTATTCAAGCCTTGCTGACGGGGCTTTTCAGGGATGCGACTGGCCTTAAGCAGACATCGGTACAACAGGGGTATCACGATTATGTAGTGCGCGCTGCGGCATACTACATGATCAATTGCGGTTGTGAAAATTAGACTAATTGCGTCGTTCCGCGACCGACTAAAGCAGTACAGTCACGGCGCGGCTTCTGATGTTCTCAAAAAAACTGTGGATTGTTCCAGATAAATATTAAAACTTGTACACGATTTATGTGAGCACACGAGCCCTGTGGCGAGGGGATTTATCCCCGTTGGGGCGCGAAGCGGCCCTAAATCCGACACTTCGGTGATCAGACAGATTGAGTTGAATGTCTTGGGGGGCTGCTTCGCAGCCCAACGGGGATAAATCCCCTCGCCACGGGACTTGTGCGTCCTGCCTATACTGTTCCTTCCACCACAAGAGGACTGCGCCATGGACCACCTCGTCATCACTGTTTTCGCCCCGGACAAGCCCGGGCAGGTCGAGCGCATCGCCGATTGCATTGTCGAACATGGCGGTAACTGGCTGGAAAGCCGCATGGCGCACCTGGCCGGGCAATTTGCCGGGATCGTGCGCTTCAGCGCCCCGGCCGAGGCCCATGAGGAATTGATCGAAGCCTTGCAGGGGCTGGCGGCCCACGGCATCCACGTATTGATAGCTGAAAGTGCCGTTGAGGAGTCCTGCACTTGGAAACCCATCACCATGGAGCTGGTGGGCAACGATCGTCCCGGTATCGTGCGGGACATCACCCGGTTGTTGAGCGAGCAGGGCGTCAATGTCGAGCGTCTGGTGACCCATGTCCGGCCGGCACCGATGAGCAGTGAGCTGCTGTTTCATGCCGAAGCGATCCTGGGCGTGCCCTTGACCTTGTCCCTGGAGACCTTGCAGGAACGCCTGGAGACCTTGGCCGATGAGTTGATGGTGGAACTCAAGCTCAGCGACGAAGTGTAATGAAGGTTATCCAAGGAAAAACTGCGCCTGCCTGTGGATAACCTGTAGAGACCCGGCCCCAGCCCAGGCCCGCCGGGGCTCAGCGGCCAATGATCAAAAAATCACCAGTTTTCAAGGGCTTGTGCACAAACGGCGGGGATCACGCTGTGGATAACCTTGGGAAGGATAAGCGCAGGCCACGGCGGACGTGGCCTGTGGAGGTTTGTGCGTTTTTTGATCAGCTGCGCCGGCGCATGCTGATCACCGCATCGACGCTGTACACCGCCAGCCCGGCCCAGATGAACAGGAACGCCACCAGCGTGCTGGACGACAGGTGCTCACCGAACAGCAGCACGGCGAGTAACAGCACCAGCGTCGGCGCGATGTACTGGAGAAACCCCAGGGTGGTGTAGGGCAAATGTCGGGCCGCGGCGTTGAAGCATACCAGTGGAACCAGTGTCACGGGGCCGGCCGCCACCAGCCACCAGGCTTCGGAGGTGGTCCAGAACGCGGCCTGGGCACTGGTGGCCGTGGGATTGAACAGCAACCAGGCGATGGCGATCGGCACCAGCATCCAGGTTTCCACCACCAGCCCCGGCAATGCCTTGACCGGCGCTTGTTTGCGGATCAACCCATAGAAACCGAAGGTCAGCGCCAGCACCAGCGACACCCACGGCAGGCTACCCACTTGCCAGACCTGCTGCGCCACGCCGACGGCCGCCAGCCCCACCGCCAGCCATTGCATGCGGCGCAGGCGCTCGCCGAGGATCACCATGCCCAGCAACACGTTCACCAGCGGGTTGATGTAGTAACCCAGGCTGGCTTCGAGCATGCGTTCGTTGTTCACCGCCCAGACGTAGGTCAGCCAGTTGGCCGCGATCAGTGTCCCGCTCAGGGCGAGAATCGCCAGGCGCTGTGGATTGTCCCGCAGTTCGCGCCACCAGCCCGGGTGTTTCCAGACCAGCAGCAATGCCGCGCCGAACAGGGCCGACCACAGCACCCGGTGGATGATGATTTCCACTGACGGCACGCTGGCGATGGCCTTGAAGTAGATCGGGAACAGACCCCAGATGATGTAGGCACTCAGGCCCAGGATATACCCGCGACGCGGGTTGGCGGCTTGCATGCAGAATCCTTGCTTAGGCAGCTAACAAAGGGGGATTGTAAGGAGATTTATCTGGTTGTGCTGTGAACCTTTGTGAGCGTTCCAGCGCAAATCCCTTTGTGGGAGCGAGCTTGCTCGCGATAGCGATGTGTCAGTCGACAGAGGTGTCGAGTGTTCGATCGCCATCGCGAGCAAGCTCGCTCCCACAGGGGGACCCGCAGTAGGTCAGAACAGCTTCAACGGCTCTTCATTGAGCGCCGCCAATTGCTCGCGCAATGCCAGCACCTGGTCGCCCCAGTAGCGTTCGCTGCCGAACCACGGGAAGCTGCGGGGGAACGCCGGGTCGTCCCAGCGCCGTGCCAGCCAGGCGCTGTAGTGCATCAGGCGCAGGGCTCGCAGCGGTTCGATCAGCGCCAGTTCACGCGGGTCGAAGTCGTGGAACTCACGGTAGCCGTCCATCAGTTCCGACAATTGCCCCAGGCACTCCTGGCGATCGCCGGCGAGCATCATCCACAAGTCCTGCACCGCCGGGCCCATGCGGCAGTCGTCCAGGTCGACGATGTGAAACACCTCGTCGCGGCACATCATGTTGCCGGGGTGGCAATCGCCGTGCATGCGGATGTTCTGGTGGGGTGTGGCGGCATAGACCTCTTCGACGCGCTTGAGCAAGTCCCGGGCGACCGACTCATAGGCTGGCAGCAGGCTGCGGGGAACGAAGCCGCTAGCCAGCACGGTGGCCAATGAATCGTGGCCGAAATTTTTCACGCCCAGGGCTTCGCGATGCTCGAACGGCCGGGTCGCCCCGAGCGCGTGCAGGCGTCCGAGCAATTGTCCCAGGCGATAGAGTTGGTCGAGATTGCCCGGCTCTGGCGCTCGGCCACCGCGACGAGGAAACAGGGTGAAACGAAACCCGGCGTGTTCGTGCAGGCTGGCGCCGTTGTGAATCAGCGGCGCCACCACGGGCACTTCGTATTCGGCCAGCTCGAAGGTAAAGCTGTGCTCTTCCAGGATCGCTTCGTTGGTCCAGCGCTGGGGGCGATAGAACTTGGCGATCAGCGGCTCGGAATCTTCGATGCCCACCTGATAGACGCGGTTCTCGTAGCTGTTGAGGGCCAACACGCGGGCGTCGCTGAGAAAGCCGATGCTTTCAACGGCATCGAGCACCAGGTCGGGCGTGAGGGTTTCAAACGGATGGGACATGCTGACTCCTGCGCAGCGGCAGGGCTGCCGCGTCCGGCACAGCATGGTAGCGCAGACAGAGGCAGATAGGTGGCGGCTGTGCTGACGTTATCGCGAGCAAGCTCGCTCCCACAGGGATAGCGGATCCATTGGACTGACTCCAAAAGCCAGATGGGTGTCCAACTTTTTGGGGGCAGTCCACATTGTGGGAGCGAGCTTGCTCGCGATGAGGCCCTATCAGGCGCCGATGACCCCGCCATCGTCCCGGGTAATCACCATCACCGAAGACCGCGGCTTGCCGTTGGGCAGGTGCTCAGGGAAGGTCGAACCACCGTTTTCCCCTGGATGCTGGATCCCGACGAACAAGGCTTTCTGGTCCGGGGCAAAACTGATCCCGGTCACTTCGCAGCCCACCGGTCCGACCATGAAGCGGCGGATTTCGCCACTGTTGGGGTCGGCGCAGAGCATTTGGTTGTTGCCCATGCCGGCGAAGTCCCCGGCGTTGCTGGAGTCACCGTCGGTGAGAATCCACAGCCGGCCGGCCTTGTCGAAACCCAGGCCGTCGGGGCTGTTGAACATGTTCTGCGGGTTGATATTGGACGACCCGGCTTTCGGCGTGCCGGCGTGTACCGTCGGGTTGCCGGCGACCACGAACAGATCCCAGGAGAAGGTCTTGGCGGCATGATCGTCGCGGTCGGTGCGCCAGCGCAGGATCTGCCCGTAGACGTTCTTGGCCCGAGGGTTCGGCCCGTCCACCGGTTGGCCTTCCTCGCCGCGCTTGGAGTTGTTGGTCAGGGTGCAATAGACCTGGCCGTCTTTCGGGCTGACCACGATCCACTCAGGGCGGTCCATGCGGGTGGCACCCACGGCGCTGGCGGCCAGGCGCGCATGGATCAGCACCTCGGCCTGGTCGGCGAAGCCACTGCTGGCGTCGAGACCGTTCTTGCCGTGGGTCAACTCGATCCACTGGCCCTTGCCTTTGGGATGGTCCGGGTTGCCGTCGCCGGCATCGAAGCGCGCCACGTACAAGGTGCCGTGGTCCAGCAGGTTGCGGTTGGCCTTGGCATTGCGATGATTGATGCGCTCGCGACTGACGAACTTGTAGATGAACTCACCGCGTTCATCGTCGCCCATGTACACCACGGCGCGACCGTCGTTGGTTTGTGCCAGGGCGGCGTTTTCGTGTTTGAAGCGGCCCAGGGCGGTGCGTTTCACCGGCGTGGACTCTGGATCGAACGGATCGATTTCCACCACCCAACCATGGCGATTGAGTTCGTTGGGGTTCTTCGCCAGGTCGAAACGCGGGTCGTACAGGTGCCAGTTGATCTCGCGGCTGGTGACGGTGGCGCCGTAGCGCTTTTGCGCCTCATCGAACTGCAGGTCGGTCTTGCTGCTGCCGAAGCAGTCGGTGAAGTTTTCTTCGCAGGTCAGGTAGGTGCCCCACGGCGTCATGCCATTGGCGCAGTTCTGGAAGGTGCCCAGCACTTTCTTGCCGCTCTTGTCGGCACTGGTTTTCAGCAGGTCGTGGCCGGCGGCCGGACCACGCAGGCGAATCGGCGTGTTGCCGTGGATCCTGCGGTTGTAGCGCGATTCCTGGACGAACTGCCACTGGCCGCGACGACGCTGGACCTCGATCACCGACACCCCTTCGCTGGCCTGGGCCTTGTGCACGTCTTCGGCCGACTGCGGCTGGCCACCGTGGGGAAAGAGGTAGCGGTAGTTGGTGTATTCGTTGTTGATCGCCATCAGCGCCCGGTTCTTGTCGCCGGGGAATTCGAACAGGCTCATGCCGTCGTTGTTGTCGCCAAACTGCACTTCCTGTGCGCGGGCTGTTCCATTGCCACTGGGATCGAACGCCGGTGCATTTTTCTGCAGCGGCTGGCCCCAACTGATCAGCACCGAAGCCTTGTAGCCCGGTGGCAGCGTGATGGTGTCGGCCGTGGCGGCGGCGATGCTGTTGAAACCCAGCAGCCGGCTGTTGCCTTCGCTCACGGCGGCGGCCAGCACGCTGCGGCTCAGCAGGTTGCCGCCCAGGAACATCGCCGCGCCGCACAGGGCGCCGGCGCTGATGAAACTGCGCCGGCTCAGGCCGACGATCTTTTCCAGGTCGGTGGATTGGTTTTCTTCTAATAGGCTCATCATCAGGCTCCCTGCTGGTTTTGGCAGTCACCTTAAAGCGGGTCGATGAAGCTATTGTTGCAGCGCGCTACAACGGTGTGCCGAGCAGCACATTTGTCGCTGAAAACGTCACTTGCACCGGTGAGCCGGCTACCAGGTCCTGCGCTTGCAACTGAAGCGGGTCGGCCAGGGCGCACAGCGTCTGGCCGTTGGGCAGGCCGATGCGCACTTCGCTGGGGCCGTCTTCGGCGGCGTCGACCTGCTCGATCATGCCGCGCAGCGTATTGATCCCCGGTTTTTCCGCTTGTTCGACGGGGTGCAATTCCAGCCAGCCGGCCTTGATCAGCGCCACCACGTCGGTGCCGACAGCCAGCTCGAGGCGCAACGTGCTGTCATGGGTGATCCGCGCTTCGATGACCAGGCCCCGGGCCAGCTCCAGGCGTACCCGGTCGTTGTGCCCCCGGGCCTCGATGCCCAGGACCTTGCCATGCAATTGATTGCGGGCACTGGTGCGCAGCATCAGGCGACTGAGCAGGCCCAGGTCTCCGGCGTCTTCGCTGGCTTCCAGCAGTTGCGCCTGCAGCGCTTGCAGGCGCTGATACAGGCGCAGCACCCGTTGGCCTTCCTCCGACAGCCTCGCGCCGCCACCGCCCTTGCCGCCGACGCTGCGTTCCACCAACGGATGGTCGGCGAGGTTGTTCAACTCATCGATGGCATCCCATGCCGCCTTGTAGCTCAGGCCCGCGCTCTTGGCGGCGCGGGTGATCGAGCCCTGTTCGGCGATGTGCTGCAACAGGGCGATGCGTTGTGGTCGCCGGACGATGTGTTGGGTCAGGAGCGTGGGCAATGACATGACGGCAAACTGCGTGCAAAAGTCGATGAGCGGACGTTGGCGCCTTGGGCGCGGCACGTCAAGCCGGTTCACCGGGTTTCGGCGTGCGGGCCAGGCAATACACATCGACCCGCGCCGCGCCGGCATCGAGTAACAGGGCGGCCAGGGCCTGGGCGGTGGCGCCGGTGGTGAGCACGTCGTCGACCAACGCCAGGTGACGATTGCGTAACGTCGCCTGGGGCGCGAGGGCAAAGGCCTGGCGCAGGTTTTGGCGCCGGGCCCTGGCGTCGAGGGCCTGTTGGGCGGGCGTGTCCTGGGTGCGTCGCAGCAGGTTTTCTTCGCAAGGGATCGCCAGCGGCCCACTGAGCCAGCGGGCCAGCAGTGCCGCCTGGTTGAAACCGCGCTGGCGCAAACGCCGGGTTGCCAGTGGCACCGGTACCAGTGCGTCGGGCCGTTCCAGCCCTTCGTCGAAATGATGTTGCAGCGATTGCGCCAGCAGTTCGCCCAGCAGCCGGCCAAGGGGCCATTTCGCCTGATGCTTGAAGCGGGTGATCAGGCTGTCTACCGGGAAATCGTAGGCCCAGGGCGCCAGGACCCGCTCGAAGGCCGGCGGCCGCGAGGCACATTGGCCGCAACGCAGTCCGGCCATGGGCAGTGGCAGGGCGCAAATGCTGCATTGATCGCCAAGCCAGGGCAGCTCGCTTTCGCAAGGGGTGCAGATAGGCTGCGGGGTATCCGTGCTTTCGCCGCACAGTAGGCAGGTTTGCTTGTTTTTTAACCAGATGTAAACCGGCCATTTGTATCGTGGTTGACAGCGCATGACTCTTCCTTAAATATGCCGAACATCCGTGTCGCGCCTGTGGGTATTGCATGCCCCAGGCGCCAGCCAAGCATAATCAAGGAAATGCCCATGAGCGCCAGCACCACTGCCAACCTGCGTCATGACTGGTCTTTGGCCGAAGTCAAAGCACTCTTTGTCCAGCCATTCAATGACCTGTTGTTCCAGGCGCAGACCGTGCACCGCGCGCACTTCGACGCCAACCGCGTCCAGGTTTCCACGCTGCTGTCGATCAAGACTGGCGCTTGCCCGGAAGATTGCAAATATTGTCCGCAGTCCGGTCACTACAACACCGGTCTGGATAAAGAGAAATTGCTCGAAGTGCAGAAGGTCCTCGAAGAGGCTGCGCGGGCCAAGGCCATCGGTTCGACCCGTTTCTGCATGGGCGCGGCCTGGAAACATCCATCGGCCAAGGACATGCCGTATGTGCTGGAAATGGTCAAAGGCGTGAAGGCCATGGGCCTGGAAACCTGCATGACCCTGGGCCGCCTCGACCAGGAACAGACCGAAGCGCTGGCCCAGGCTGGCCTGGACTACTACAACCACAACCTCGATACCTCGCCGGAGTTCTACGGCAGCATCATTACCACCCGTACCTACAGCGAGCGCCTGCAAACCCTGGCCTATGTGCGTGATTCGGGGATGAAGATCTGCTCCGGCGGCATCCTGGGCATGGGCGAGTCCCTGGACGACCGCGCCAACCTGCTGATCCAACTGGCGAACCTGCCGGAGCACCCGGAATCGGTGCCGATCAACATGCTGGTCAAAGTCGCCGGTACGCCGCTGGAGAATGCCGAAGACATCGATCCGTTCGATTTCATCCGCATGCTTGCCGTGGCGCGGATCATGATGCCCCAGTCCCATGTGCGCCTGTCCGCTGGCCGTGAAGCGATGAACGAGCAGATGCAGGCCCTGGCATTTTTTGCCGGTGCCAACTCGATTTTCTACGGCGACAAGCTGTTGACCACCGCCAACCCGCAAGCCGACAAGGACATGCAATTGTTCGCACGCCTGGGCATCCAGCCCGAAGCCCGCGAAGAACATGCCGACGAAGTGCACCAGGCGGCGATCGAACAGGCGCTGGTGGAGCAGAAGAGCAGCGAGCAGTTCTATAACGCCGCTGTCTGATTGCTCACCGATCCCCTGATTGGAATGCAAGACCTTGTGGGAGCGAGCTTGCTCGCGATGGCGGTATAACAGCCGACAGAGATGTTGAATGTAATGGCCTCATCGCGAGCAAGCTCGCTCCCACAGGGGATCTCACTCCGTCCATAAATGGTTCACCCCGAGGCCTGCATGCCCTTCGATCTCGCCGCACGCCTGGCTGCCCGTCGTGCCGAAAACCTCTACCGCCAGCGCCCGCTGCTCGAAAGCCCCCAGGGCCCGGAAGTGGTGGTGGACGGCCAGCCGTTGCTGGCGTTCTGCAACAACGATTACCTGGGCCTGGCCAATCACCCGCAAGTGATCGAGGCCTGGCGCGCCGGCGCGGCGCGTTGGGGCGTCGGGGGTGGGGCCTCCCATTTGGTAATCGGCCACAGCAGCCCTCATCACGCCTTGGAAGAAGCGTTGGCCGACCTGACGGGGCGTCCGCGGGCGTTGCTGTTCACCACCGGTTACATGGCCAACCTCGGCGCGGTCACCGCGCTGGTGGGGCAGGGTGATACGGTGCTGGAAGACCGCCTCAATCATGCTTCGCTGCTCGACGCCGGGCTGTTGTCCGGTGCGCGTTTCAACCGATACCTGCACAACGATGCCCAGAGCCTGGCCAGTCGCCTGGAGAAAGCCACTGGCAATACCCTGGTGGTCACCGACGGCGTGTTCAGCATGGACGGCGACATTGCCGACCTGCCGGCCCTGGCCCGTGAGGCAAAGGCCCGGGGCGCCTGGCTGATGGTCGACGATGCCCACGGCTTCGGTCCGCTGGGGGCCCATGGCGGCGGTATCGTCGAACATTTCGGTTTGAGCCAGGACGACGTGCCGGTGCTGGTCGGCACCCTGGGCAAGGCCTTTGGCACCGCCGGGGCCTTCGTCGCCGGTAGCGAGGAACTGATCGAAAGCCTGATCCAGTTCGCGCGTCCCTACATCTACACCACCAGCCAACCGCCGGCCCTGGCCTGCGCCACGCTCAAGAGCCTTGAACTGCTGCGCGACGAGCATTGGCGGCGTGAACACCTGCAGGTGCTGATCCGCCAGTTCCGCCAGGGTGCCGAGCAGATCGGCCTGCAATTGATGGACAGCTTCACGCCGATCCAGCCGATCCTGGTGGGTGATGCGGGGCGGGCCATGCGCTTGTCGCAGATGCTGCGTGAGCGGGGGCTGATGGTCACGGCGATCCGCCCACCCACCGTGCCGGCCGGCAGCGCTCGTTTGCGCGTGACTCTGACCGCCGCCCATAGCGAGGCCCAGGTGCAACTATTGTTGAATGCACTGGCCGAGTGTTTTGCCCTGTTGGGACCGGAGCCAAGCCATGCGTGATCGACTGGTTTTGCTGCCCGGTTGGGGCTTGGGCGTTTCACCGCTGGAACCGCTGGCGGCGGCCTTGCAAGGGCTCGACGAACACCTGCGGGTGGAAATCGAACCGTTGCCGGCATTGCTATCGAGCGACCCCGATGAATGGCTCGAAGAGTTGGACGCCACCGTGCCTCAGGACACCTGGCTGGGCGGTTGGTCCCTGGGCGGCATGCTGGCCTCGGCGCTGGCGGCGCGCCGGGGTGAGCGCTGCTGTGGCCTGCTGACCATGGCCAGTAATCCGTCCTTTGTCGCCCACGAGCAATGGCCGAGCGCGATGGACGGCCAGACGTTCGATGGCTTTCTCGCCGGCTGTGCGGCCGACCCACGCCAGATCCTCAAGCGTTTCAGTCTGCTGTGTGCCCAGGGCTGCAGCGATCCACGCGGGTTGTCGCGGTTGTTGTTGGCCGGGGCGCCAAGCACTTCGCCCGAAGTATTGATGGTCGGGCTCGAACTGCTGGCGCGATTGGACACCCGCGCTGTGTTGCAGAGTTTCCGAGGCCCGCAACTGCATCTGTTTGCCGGGCTCGATGCCCTGGTGCCGGCCGAGGCCGCGGGTGATTTGCTGGTCTTGCTGCCGGATGTCGAAATCGGTCTGATTGAACAGGCCGGCCACGGATTCCTTCTGGAAGACCCTCACGGTATAGCAGCGGCGATCCAGGTTTTTTTGCATGAGTCCGGCGATGACTGATTTGTCTCTCCCTCCATTGCCCGGTGCCTTGCCCGACAAGCGCCAGGTAGCGGCTTCGTTTTCCCGGGCAGCGACCAGCTATGACAGCGTGGCCGAGCTGCAGCGCGACGTGGGGCAGCAATTGCTCGGTCGCTTGCCGCCTTCTTTCACGCCGCAACGTTGGCTGGACCTGGGCTGCGGCACCGGCTACTTCACTCGGGCCTTGGGTGCGCGTTTTGGTGCGACCACCGGCCTGGCGTTGGATATCGCCGAAGGCATGCTCAACCATGCGCGTCCCCAGGGTGGCGCCGCGTATTTTGTCGCCGGTGATGCTGAGCGGCTGCCTTTGCAGGCGGCGAGCTGCGACCTGGTGTTCTCCAGCCTGGCGGTGCAATGGTGCGCGGATTTCGCCACGGTGCTGAGCGAGGCCCATCGTGTGTTGAAGCCGGGTGGGGTGTTGGCCTTCACCAGCCTCTGCGTGGGCACTTTGTACGAATTGCGCGACAGCTGGCGTCAGGTGGATGGCTTGGTACACGTCAACCGTTTCCGTGCGTTCGAGACGTATCAACACCTTTGCGCGGCCAGCGGGCTGAATGTCGTCAGTCTTGAAAATCGTCCTCATGTGCTGCATTACCCTGATGTGCGCAGCCTGACGCATGAATTGAAAGCTTTGGGTGCCCACAATCTGAACCCTGGTCGCCCCGGTGGCTTGACGGGCAGGGCGCGGATTCTCGCGCTGGTTGAAGCTTATGAGCAGTTTCGTCAGGCCCAGGGGCTGCCGGCAACTTACCAGGTGGTCTACGCCGTTTTGGAGAAACCGCTATGAGCAAGGCCTATTTCATTACCGGCACCGACACCGATGTAGGCAAGACCACCGTCGCGGCGGGCCTGCTGCATGCTGCGCGACAGGCTGGCATGAGCACGGCTGCCGGAAAACCCGTGGCCTCTGGCTGCGACGTGACGCCCAAGGGCCTGCGCAACGCCGATGCCTTGGCCTTGCTGGCCGAATGCTCGATACCGTTGACTTATGCACAGGTCAATCCGGTGGCGTTCGAACCGGCAATAGCGCCGCACCTGGCCGCCCGGGAAGCGGGTGTTGCCTTGACGGTGCAGTCGCTACTCGGCCCGATGCGCGAAGTGCTGGCGCTGAACGCCGATTTCACCTTGATCGAGGGCGCAGGTGGTTGGCGCGTGCCGCTGGCCGGCCAGGACAATCTTTCCGATCTGGCGATCGCGCTGGGCTTGCCGGTGATTCTGGTGGTGGGCGTGCGCCTGGGTTGCATCAGTCACGCATTGTTGACCGCCGAGGCTATCGCCCGTGATGGCTTGCAGCTTGCCGGTTGGGTCGCGAATATCATCGACCCGGCCACCTCGCGCCTGGAAGAAAACCTGGCAACCTTGGCCGAGCGACTTCCGGCGCCGTGCCTGGGCAGGGTGGCGCGGATCCAGAGCGTGACGGCCGAAGCCGTGGCCGGACACCTGCAACTGGATCTGCTGGACTGAGCCCCCGCCAAGGTTTTGCCTATGACACGGCACTGTGCCATTAGTGTTTTTGTCGGGCCTTTTCCCTGGGCTTCTGATTCAATGGCCACTGTCGACCCTTCAAGAAGACGAGCTCTGCCATGGAAATCTCAGGAAGTACCGCGTTCTATGCCGGTCTGAGCACGATTCAGACAGGGCAGAACCGCGTCGATCAGGCCGCCGGCCAGATCGCCAACAACACGATCGAGCGTTCGGTCACCAGCCAGTCGTCTGAAGTCCAGGTAGATCGCCTGCGTTCGGTGGATCGTAGCCAGCAGTCGGACCAGGCCGCCAACATGGTCGAAATGGCCCAGGGCAAGTTCCAGGTGCAACTGGGTGCCAATGTCGCCAAGGCATCCGACGAAATGCTCGGGACATTGATCGATACCTTTGCCTGATCCTGTTCTTCAGATTTGCCAAAACGCCGCGATTATTCGCGGCGTTTTTGTCTCTAACGTCTTATTGCTCAACTAATCTTTTCCTACGCGCATCGCGGATTCTTCAGGGCGATGGGTTTCCTGTGTCCGACATTTTTCTCAGGCTGATGACGAACGGCAAAAGATCGGCGCTTGACAAGATTTGGGCGTAAACGTATGTTTCAAACAACTGTTTGACCGCCACAACAAATCCACGCGGTCGTTCATTCCCGGTTACATCAGCAGAGGTTTATCGCTATGCCTGACTACAAGGCCCCCTTGCGTGATATTCGCTTCGTTCGTGACGAACTGCTTGGCTACGAAGCGCATTATCAGAGCCTTCCGGCTTGCCAGGATGCAACTCCGGACATGGTTGACGCCATTCTCGAAGAAGGCGCCAAGTTTTGTGAGCAGGTGCTGGCTCCGCTGAACCGTGTGGGCGACATCGAGGGTTGCACCTGGAGCGAGTCCGGCGTGAAAACCCCGGCAGGTTTCAAGGAAGCCTACAAGCAATTCGTCGAAGGCGGCTGGCCGAGCCTGGCCCACGACGTCGAGCATGGCGGTCAAGGCCTGCCGGAATCCCTGGGCCTGGCGGTCAGCGAGATGGTCGGTGAAGCCAACTGGTCGTGGGGCATGTACCCGGGCCTGTCCCATGGCGCGATGAACACGATTTCCGAGCACGGTACACCCGAGCAGCAAGAGGCCTACCTGACCAAGCTGGTTTCCGGCGAATGGACCGGCACCATGTGCCTGACCGAACCGCACTGTGGCACCGACCTGGGCATGCTGCGCACCAAGGCCGAGCCTCAGGCCGACGGTTCCTACAAGGTTTCCGGTACGAAGATCTTCATTTCGGCCGGTGAACACGACATGGCCGACAACATCGTCCACATCGTGCTGGCACGCCTGCCGGACGCACCGGCTGGCACCAAGGGCATTTCGCTGTTCATCGTTCCAAAGTTCCTGCCTAACGCCGACGGCTCCATCGGCCAGCGCAACGCGGTGAGCTGTGGTTCCCTGGAACACAAGATGGGCATTCACGGCAACGCCACTTGCGTGATGAACTTCGACGCGGCCACCGGTTACCTGATCGGCCCGGCGAACAAAGGCCTGAACTGCATGTTCACCTTCATGAACACCGCTCGTCTGGGCACTGCGCTGCAAGGCCTGGCCCACGCCGAGATCGGCTTCCAGGGCGGCCTGAAATATGCCCGTGATCGCCTGCAAATGCGTTCCCTGACGGGTCCGAAAGCGCCAGACAAGGCCGCCGACCCGATCATCGTGCACCCTGACGTGCGTCGCATGCTGCTGACCATGAAGGCCTTCGCCGAAGGTAACCGGGCGATGGTGTACTTCACCGCCAAGCAGGTCGACATCGTCAAGTACGGCGTGGACGAAGAAGAGAAGAAAAAAGCCGATGCGCTGCTGGCGTTCATGACGCCGATCGCCAAGGCCTTCATGACCGAAGTCGGTTTCGAATCGGCCAACCATGGCGTGCAGATCTACGGCGGCCACGGCTTCATCGCCGAGTGGGGCATGGAGCAGAACGTTCGCGACAGCCGCATCTCGATGCTGTACGAAGGCACCACCGGCATCCAGGCCCTCGACCTGCTGGGCCGTAAAGTGCTGATGACCCAGGGCGAGGCACTCAAGGGCTTCACCAAGATCGTCCACAAGTTCTGCCAGAGCAACGAAGGCAACGAAGCGGTCAAGGAGTTCGTCGAGCCCCTGGCTGCGCTGAACAAGGAATGGGGCGAGCTGACCATGAAGGTCGGCATGGCGGCCATGAAGGATCGTGAAGAAGTGGGCGCGGCATCGGTGGACTACCTGATGTACTCCGGTTACGCCTGCCTGGCCTATTTCTGGGCCGACATGGCGCGCCTGGCGGCGGAAAAACTCGCAGCCGGCACCACCGAAGAAGCCTTCTACACCGCCAAGCTGCAGACCGCGCGCTTCTACTTCCAGCGCATCCTGCCGCGTACCCGTACCCACGTGGCGACCATGCTGTCGGGCGCCAACAACCTGATGGATATGAAAGAAGAAGACTTCGCGCTGGGTTACTAAGCCTTACGCGGTTCTTTGAAAAAAGCCGCTGCTTCTTCGGGAGCAGCGGTTTTTTTTTGCGCCGCCGACAAACACTCGCCTCAAGCACCAGCAGGCTTCAAGTCGCCGAATTTCTCACTGTGGAAATGCAGCCTCGTGCTTCAAATTCCGTCACCTGTCCCTGCAACGCGTCGAAACGGTCCATAACGGCCCATTTGTTGTGGTTTTTGGAATAGATAAGTCAATTTCATCCCGTTTATTCACAGGCGGTCAATCGACATCATGGGGTTGTGGGCTGACAACCTTCGCTCCATGTGGGCTCGGCCGGTGCCGATCCCGTGAAACCAGCTTTATCGCACGTACCGGAAAGGAATTGACCATGAACGTGAACATCACTCTTGCGGCCTGGTGCCTGATTGCCGCTGGCGATCGCTTCTTGCGTCGTATCGCCCTGTCTGGCCTCTTGACGTCACGGCGGGTACCTGCGACCCGGGAGGTGAGTCATGGCCAATAATGCATTTTTCACTCATCTGAAGGTAGTGGTGGGGGAGTCGGTCATTGCGTCATCCGCCGCCACCCTGAGCGTGATGGCGCTGGAGGTTCCGGTGTGGGCCATGTTTGTCGGGTGGATTTCATTCTTTACCCGCGGGCTCAACCTCAAGCAAGGGGCGATCAATCTGGCCTGCGTGCTGATCGGCGTCATTCTGGGCATCGGTGCGGCCAATGCCATGGCTGCCCTGACGCCTGTTCTGGGCAGCTATGCCATCAGTGCAGTGGTGTTCGCCATCACGGTCATTGCGCTGTCTTTGGCCAAGGCGCCGGTGTTCAACAACCTGCTCGGTTTCTTCCTGGGGCTGGTGGCGTATTTCGCTTCGCACCAACCCCCGTCGCTCACAACCTTCGGGATGCTGGCCCTGGCCGGGACGCTGGGAGCGACAGCGGCCCTGCTGGCGCATTCGCTGCAAAAGCGGGTTCGCCAGGGCGCTGGTCATTGATGCGAAGGAGTCCAGCATCTCGCCAGCAAGCGCTGGCCGCGGTAGCGGGTGGCTCTGAAAACCTCATTCACAAAAAGGACTACCGAGATGGACACGTCACAACGTAAATCCGCGATGACCTCCATAGAAACCACCGCCTCCCAAGAGCGCCTGCTGTTTCCTGCGCTGGATGGGCTTTACACCCGTGCGGAGCCCGTTTTGTATGCAGTGCTGCGGTTTGCGTTCGGCGTTGTCATGTTCACCCACGGCCTTCCAAAAGCCCTGGGGATATCCCACGGTTCCATGGCGGATCCCATGGCGGGCTCCATCAACCTGATCCAGAATGTCATGGGTTTGCCGTTCGCCGCGCAATGGGCAGTTCTGGTCATGCTTCTTGAAACGGTCGGCGCGGTCATGCTGGCTATCGGTCTGTGGGCGCGCCCGGTCGCGTTCATGATGGCGATGCAAATGGTGGGTATCAGCTATGCACTTGGCCCCACTTGGCCGTGGATCGATCGCGGTATTGAATTTCCCGTATTGATGGGATTTCTTGCGCTCTATATTGCCGTGCGCGGTAGCGGCCACTTTGCGGTGGATCGCAAGCTCAGGTTTTCCATCTGAGCAGGCGCAGTTGTTTGCATGAAAATTCTGTAACAATAATTGCTCCGACAAAGCCTTAAGAAAACCTCCCGCCCTGCCGTTACAGCGATGGCAGTGTGACATCTGTCACATCTCGCGTGCCTTACTGTTCCAATTGCAGGCACAATGCCATCTTTGATCAGCCGGGTCGGAGCTTTACCCTTGCCGCGTTCTTCCGCTGTACGTTTGAGCCATTTCCTACCGTCGTTGCTGTTGTTGGTGGCGGGGCTTGCGGCTGCCTACGTCAAGGATCTCAACGTTTTCTTCACCTCGCTGTTCAACGTTCTCCCGACGCTGGTGCTGTTGCTAGGCGGGGCGTATTGCGCGGTCTACCGACGTCAGCGTGAACTGTTTCTGATGGTCACGGTGTATATCGCCTACTTTCTCCTGGACACCCAGACCGACTTTTATCGCGATAACGGTAAGGTGCGCGAAGACGCGGCGGTGGTGTTCCATCTCGTCTGCCTGTTGCTGCCGCTGTTGTTCGGGCTGTTCGCGGCGTGGCAGGAGCGCACCCACCTGTTCCAGGACATGGTGGCGCGGTTCGCGGTGTTGCTGGTCTTTGGCAGTGTAGCGCTGGCCTTGGAGCAGAGTTTTCCCCAGGCTTTGTTGTTGTGGCTCTCGGAGATCCGCTGGCCCGCGTTGCACGGTGCCTGGATGAGCCTGATTCAATTGTCCTACCCGATGTTCGCCGCCGCGTTCCTGCTGTTGGCCTGGCAATACTGGCGCAATCCCCGGCCACTGCACGCCGCGCAACTGGTGGGTTTGCTGGGGTTGTTCTGGATGCTGCCCAAGACCTTTATCCTGCCGTTCACCCTGAACATCATGTGCAGCCAGGTCATGTTGATGATCGCCGCGGCGGTCGCCCACGAGGCCTATCAGATGGCTTTCCGTGACGAGCTCACCGGCCTGCCGGGCCGGCGGGCACTGAACGAACGCATGCAGCGCCTGGGGCGCAACTATGTGTTGGCGATGAGTGACGTGGACCATTTCAAGAAATTCAACGACACCCACGGCCACGACGTGGGCGACCAGGTGCTGCGCCTGGTCGCCAGCAAGTTGTCGAAGATCGGCGGTGGCGGTAGGGCATATCGCTACGGCGGTGAGGAATTTGCCCTGGTGTTCGCAGGCAAGACCATCGACGAGTGCATGCCCCATCTGGAAGTCATCCGCCAGTCCATCGAGACGTATGCCATCCAGCTGCGCAATCCCGATAGCCGTCCCCAGGACGATCAGCAAGGCCGCCAGCGTCGCTCCGGCGCGGGTGCTTCCAGCGTATCGGTGACGGTCAGCATCGGTGTCGCGGAGCGCCTTGAGCAGCGCACGCCCGAAGAAGTGCTCAAGTCCGCCGACCAGGCGCTGTACAACGCCAAGGGCGCGGGGCGTAACTGTGTGGTTGCCTTCGGCCAGAACCGCCGCGGCGCGGTGCGCATGGAAGCCGCCGCGGGTTGAGTGATGACGGCGCATTCAGCGTCTGGACTGTGATTGTGGGACAGGGTGGCCGGCAGTAGGTTGGAACGATCTGCTACCGGAGAAAACCACCATGCCCGAGTACAAAGCCCCCCTGCGCGACATGCGCTTTCTGATCGATCACGTCTTCGATTTCCATGGCCGTTATGCCGAGCTGGGTGCCAGCGATGCCAGCCCGGACATGGTCAGCGCGATCCTCGAGGAAGGCGCCAGATTCTGTGAAAACGTGCTGGCACCGCTCAATCGCTCCGGTGACGAAGAGGGCTGCCATTTCGACAACGGCGTGGTCACCACGCCTACAGGCTTCAAGCAGGCTTTCGCACAGTACGTGGAAGGCGGCTGGCACGGCTTGGCGGCAGATCAGGCGTATGGTGGCCAAGGCTTGCCCAGCTCCCTGGGCCTGGTCATCAGCGAGATGATCGGTTCCAGCAACACGTCCTGGGGCATGTACCCGGGCCTGACTCACGGTGCCATGTCGGCCATTCATGCCCACGGCACTGAAGAGCAGAAACAGACCTACCTGAGCAAACTCACCGCCGGCCAGTGGACCGGCACCATGTGCCTGACCGAAGCCCACTGCGGCACCGACCTGGGCATCATCAAGACCCGCGCCGTGCCCCAGGCCGACGGCAGTTACGCGATCTCCGGCAGCAAGATTTTCATCTCCGCCGGCGAACATGACATGAGCGATAACATCATCCACCTGGTGCTGGCCAAGCTGCCGGACGCCCCCGCCGGGACCAAGGGCATCTCGTTGTTCATCGTACCCAAGTTCCTGCCCGAGGCCAGCGGTGAGGCGGGGGGGCGCAATGGCGTTTCCTGTGGCTCGATCGAACACAAGATGGGCATCAAGGCCTCGGCCACTTGTGTGTTGAATTTCGATGGGGCCAAGGGTTTCCTGATCGGCGAGCCGAACAAGGGCCTCAACTGCATGTTCACCATGATGAACCACGCCCGGCTTGGCACCGGCATGCAGGGCCTGTGCCTGGGGGAGGCGAGCTTCCAGGGCGCGATCAAATACGCCAACGAGCGTCTGCAGATGCGCGCGCTGACCGGCCCCAAGGCACCGGAAAAAGTCGCCGACCCGATCATCGTCCATCCCGATGTGCGGAGGATGTTGTTGACCATGAAGGCCTTCAACGAAGGCAACCGGGCGCTGACGTATTTCACCGCGCAACTGCTCGATACCGCCCACCTGAGCCCGGACGATACCGCGCGCCAGGAGGCCGAGGACCTGCTGGCGTTTCTTACCCCGATCTGCAAGGCCTTCATGACCGACACCGGGCTGGAGGTAACCAACCACGGCATGCAAGTGTTTGGCGGCCACGGCTTCATCCGCGAGTGGGGCATGGAGCAGTTGGTGCGCGACTGCCGCATCGCGCCGATCTACGAGGGCACCAACGGTATCCAGGCCCTGGATCTGCTGGGGCGCAAGGTGCTGGGTAGCCAAGGCAAATTGCTGCGAGGTTTCACCAAAATCGTCCATAAATTCTGCGCTGCCAATGAGCAACATTCGCAGCTCAAGGAGTACGTCGCGCAACTCGACGGGCTCAACCAGCAGTGGGGTGAACTGACCACCCGGGTCGGCATGGCCGCCATGAAGAATCCGGATGAAGTGGGGGCCGCCTCGGTGGACTACCTGATGTACAGCGGCTACATCATCCTGGCCTATCTGTGGTTGCGCATGGCCTTGGTGGCCCAGGCGCAACTCGACAGTGGCACTGGAGATGGCGATTTCTGCCAGGCCAAACTGGCGACCTGCGAGTTCTACTTCAAGCGCCTGCTGCCACGTACGACCGCCCATCGGGCTGCGGTCGAGGCCGGGAGCGAGTGTTTGATGAAGCTGCCGGCAGCGTTGTTTGCCCTCTGACGGAACCGTGGCGAGGGCGCTTGCTCCCGCTGGGCTGCGCAGCAGCCCTTTTTTTGTGAGTGCTGCGCACTCGAGCGGGAGCAAGCTCTCTCGCCACGGTTAATCTCTAAAATCCTGCAGTGACCAAAAATAACAAAACAGTCATGGGTTGACCCTATGTGTCGCAAAAGTTGTTGAGGTACACTCAGGTCATTGCGAAAACCGTCTTTTACGAACCAACTGTTTAGATCCTGCGAGGTTTGCCATGGCTGACTACAAAGCGCCCCTGCGCGATATGCGCTTCGTCCTCAATGAAGTGTTCGAGGTCGCGAAACTCTGGGCCCAATTGCCGGTACTGGCCGACACCGTGGACGCTGAAACGGTCGAAGCGATCCTCGAAGAAGCCGGCAAAGTCACCAGCAAAAGCATCGCCCCCCTCAGCCGCGCCGCTGACGAAGAAGGTTGCCACTGGGCCGACGGCGCCGTCACCACGCCGGCAGGTTTCCCACAGGCCTACAAGACTTACGCTGAAGGCGGTTGGGTCGGTGTCGGCGGTGATCCGGTGTACGGCGGCATGGGCATGCCCAAGGCCGTTTCGGCCCAGGTCGAGGAAATGGTCAACTCCGCCAGCCTGTCCTTCGGCCTGTATCCGATGCTGACCGCCGGCGCCTGCCTGTCGATCAATGCCCATGCCAGCGAAGAACTGAAGGCGGCGTACCTGCCGAACATGTACGCCGGCGTCTGGGCCGGTTCCATGTGCCTGACCGAGCCTCACGCCGGTACGGACCTGGGGATCATCCGCACCAAGGCCGAACCTCAGGCCGACGGTTCCTACAAGGTCAGTGGCACGAAGATTTTTATCACCGGTGGCGAGCACGACCTCACCGAGAACATCATTCACCTGGTGCTGGCGAAACTGCCAGACGCACCGGCGGGCCCCAAGGGTATCTCGCTGTTCCTGGTGCCCAAGTTCATGGTCAATGCCGACGGCAGCCTGGGCGCGCGCAACGCGGCCAACTGTGGGTCGATCGAACACAAGATGGGCATCCAGGCGTCCGCCACCTGCGTGATGAACTTCGACGAAGCCGTGGGTTACCTGGTGGGTGAGCCGAACAAAGGCCTGGCGGCGATGTTCACCATGATGAACTACGAGCGTCTGGGGGTTGGCATCCAAGGCCTGGCCTCCGGCGAGCGTTCCTACCAGAACGCCGTCGAATATGCCCGTGACCGCTTGCAAAGCCGTTCGCCCACTGGGGCGCAGAACAAGGACAAGGTCGCTGACCCGATCATCGTCCACCCCGACGTGCGTCGGATGCTGCTGACCATGAAGGCCTCGAACGAGGGTGGCCGGGCATTTTCCACCTACGTGGCGATGCAACTGGACACCGCCAAGTTCAGCGAAGACCCGGTCACCCGCAAGCGCGCCGAAGACCTGGTGGCGTTGCTGACCCCAGTGGCCAAGGCCTTCCTGACCGACCTGGGCCTGGAAACCACGGTCCATGGCCAGCAGGTGTTCGGCGGTCATGGTTACATTCGTGAATGGGGCCAGGAGCAACTGGTGCGTGACGTGCGCATCACCCAGATCTACGAAGGTACCAACGGTATCCAGGCGCTGGACCTGGTAGGGCGCAAGATCGTCGGCAGTGGCGGAGCGTTCTACCGGTTGTTCGCCGATGAAATCCGCCATTTCACCGCCACCGCCAGCAGCGACCTGGCGGAGTTCACCAAGCCACTGAACGATGCGGTCGGTACGTTGGATGAGCTGACTGAATGGTTGCTGGACCGGGCGAAGAACAACCCGAACGAAATCGGCGCCGCTTCGGTGGAATACCTTCAGGCGTTCGGTTACACCGCTTACGCTTACATGTGGGCGTTGATGGCCAAGGCGGCCTTTGGCAAAGAAAACCAGGATGATTTCTACGCGAGCAAACTGGGCACGGCGCGGTTCTATTTCGCTCGCCTGCTGCCGCGCATTCACTCCCTGAGTGCTTCGGTGAAAGCTGGCAGCGAGTCGCTGTTTCTGTTGGAGCCCGGGCAGTTCTAAAAACTGACATTGTGTAAGCAAACGCTTACACAATGTGCTGGCGTTTTCCCTCTATCGGCAGATTGGATCCAGGGCTAATCTACTTCACATGGACGCCGCGCAGGACGCGCAAAAGTAACAACACGGACACGTAGGATTCTGCCAGGACGGCGGAGTGAAATGGATGTCAGGGAAACAGTCTGCAAAGCCCCGCTTCGGCGGGGTTTTCTTTTGCCTGGGTTTTTTGTTCCTTGGCAGCGCGCCCTACTCCGGGGCTCCTTCTGCTTGCGTTTCACTGAACCCTGACGAGCGGCTTGAGGTCAATGAGCTATGTGGCAATTTGGCCATCGTCGATCAGGGAGTCATCCATGGATTTCATTCGCATTATTATCGCCATCCTGCTGCCGCCACTGGGGGTGTTCCTGCAAGTCGGTTTCGGCGGGGCGTTCTGGCTGAATATCCTGCTGACGCTGTTGGGTTACATCCCTGGCATCGTGCATGCGGTGTACATCATCGCCAAGCGCTGAATTCATCGGTCATAAAATCCCCCTGTGGGAGCGAGCTTGCTCGCGATAGCGGTGTGTCAGTCCACGGAAATATCGACTGGACTACTGCTATCGCGAGCAAGCTCGCTCCCACAGTTTGTCTGGCGTCCTACAGATCGCCATCCATCACCTTGCGATAGAACAACCACTCATGCTCCAGCGCATGCGCCTGGTTCGCGGCTTTGCGAAAACCGTGACGCTCATCCGGATAGTAGTGCGCCTCGACGGCTACGCCGTTGGCCTGTAAGGCACTGACCATGTCGCGGGTTTGCTGCGGTACCACCACGGCGTCCAGTTCACCCTGGAAAAAGATCACCGGCACACGGATGTTCCCGGCGTGCAGCAACGGGGTGCGGGCGCGGTAGCGTTCGACGTCCTGTTGCGGATCGCCGATCAGCCAGTCCAGGTAATCACCTTCGAACTTGTGCGTGGCCCGGCCGAGGGCAACAGGGTCGCTCACGCCATAGAGGCTGGCGCCGGCACGGAAGACCTCATGGAACGCCAAGGCGCAGAGGGTCGTATAGCCACCGGCACTGCCTCCCCGAATGAACGCATGACGGCCGTCGATCAGGCCTTGCTCATCCAGGTAGGCAATCACCGCGCAGGCATCCTCGACATCCACCACGCCCCAGTTCAAATGCAATGCCTGCCGATAGGCCCGGCCATAGCCGCTGCTGCCGCGGTAATTGAGATCGGCAACGGCAAAGCCACGCTGGGTCCAATACTGGATACGCGGATCGAACAGGGGATAACAGGCCGAGGTGGGGCCGCCGTGAATGAACACCACCAGGGGCGGCTTCGCCTGTACATTCATGGCCGGGTAAAAGAACCCGTGGGCCTCACCTGACCCGGACGGATAACGCAGGGTGCGAGGACGGCTGATCTGTTCGACGGGCAATGGCGCGACGCCGCCGGCCAGCACCGCCACGTCATGACTATGCCGCTCGATGGCAATGACCGCCGACGGGCCGGTCGGCGAGGCGGCAATGGCGTAGATGAACCGCTCATCCAGCGCCAGGCTGCGAAAGCGGGTATAGGTGCCGGTAAAGTCCTCGCTGGCGTGGTCTTCGCGACACAGGCCCAGGCGCCCGAAACCCGCTTCGGTCCAACTCGCCAGGTACGTGTGTTCATCCAGCGGCAGCCAGGTACAGCCACCCAGTTGCCATGGCGCGGGGGCGTGATCGGCTTCGGCGGCGGGCAGTGCTGCCAGGCCTTGGGCCGACTCCCTCCAGGGTTGCCAATAACCACCGCGATCACTCAGGCAATAAAGGCGACTGGCTGCGTCGAAGCGCGGTTGCTGAATGGACTCTTGCTCACCGTCGCCGGCCACACAGCGTGGCTCGCCCCAACCCGAAGCATTGCGTTCGGCCAACATCAACCGCGTCGCTGTCCAGGGTTGATGCGGGCGGCTCCACTCAACCCAGGCGAGCCGCTGGCCGTCCGGGCTCAGGGTCGGCGAAGCGTAGAAATCGGCGCCTTCAGCCAGTAGATGCCGTTGATGATCCGCCAACCCGATCGACACCAGGCGATGCTGGTTGGCTTGTTCTTCCACCGCCAACACCTGGCCACCGGCAAAGCCAAGGTCCCCGTAGCGGCACTCACCGGAGGTCAGCGCCACGAGTTGCCCGTCGCTCAGCGACTGGTGGTACAGCTGCTGGTCGGTCTCATTGACGAACAGCACGCCGTCATGGCTCAGGCAGAACGACCCGCCGCCGTATTCATAGACCCGGCTGCGCGCGCTGAACCCGTCCGGCGTCAAACAGCGGGCCTGGGCATCTTGCCAATGCCAGATCCGGCAGGCGCCGTCCGCGGGGCGGTATTCATTCCAGAACAAGCCCAAGGGCCCGACCTGCAGTTCGGCGAAGTCAGTGCCGGCGGCAACGGCCTGGGCGGCGCTGAAAGGCTCAGCCTTTGGCGATGAGGCGCGAGTTTCGTTCATTGCGAAAGGCCAACTGTTCAATGGTTTGCGTGGCGTGCTCGGCCTCTTCACGCGCCTGGAGAATCACCCCGTGGTGTTCGGACTTGCTGCACACCGGGTCGGCGTTACTGGCGTCCCCCGTGAGCATGAACGCCTGGCAGCGGCAGCCGCCGAAGTCCTTTTCCTTTTCATCGCAGGAGCGGCACGGTTCGGGCATCCAGTCATAACCGCGGAAACGGTTGAAGCCGAACGAGTCGTACCAGATGTGCTGCATGCTGTGGTCGCGCACATTGGGAAACTGCACCGGTAGCTGTCGGGCGCCGTGACAGGGCAATGCCGTGCCGTCCGGCGTGACGGTGAGGAAAATGCTGCCCCAGCCGTTCATGCAGCCCTTGGGTCGTTCTTCATAGTAGTCCGGCGTGACAAAGATCAACTTGCACGGATTGCCTTCGGCTTCCAGCTTGGCGCGGTATTCATTGGTGATGCGCTCGGCGCGTACCAGTTGCTCCCGGGTGGGCAGCAGGCCGACACGGTTCAATTGCGCCCAGCCGTAGAACTGGCAGGTGGCGAGTTCGACGAAGTCGGCCTCCAGGGCAATGCACAGCTCGATGATGCGGTCGATCTTGTCGATGTTGTGCCGGTGGGTCACGAAGTTCAGCACCATCGGATAGCCGTGGGCCTTCACCGCCCGGGCCATTTCCAGCTTTTGCGCGAAGGCTTTCTTCGAGCCGGCCAGGAGGTTGTTCACCTGCTCGTCGCTGGCCTGGAAACTGATCTGGATATGGTCCAGCCCGGCCTTCTGGAAGTCGCTGATTTTCTGTTCGGTCAAGCCGATGCCGGAGGTGATCAGGTTGGTATAGAAACCCAGCCTGCGCGCTTCACCGATCAGCTCGGCCAGGTCCTGGCGCACCAGCGGCTCGCCGCCGGAAAAACCCAGCTGCGCGGCGCCCATTTCCCGGGCTTCGCGAAAGACCTTGAACCATTGCTCGGTGCTCAGCTCCTTGCCCTGCTCGGCGAAGTCCAACGGGTTGGAGCAGTACGGGCATTGCAACGGGCACCGATAGGTCAGCTCCGCCAGCAGCCACAGCGGCAGGCCGACTTCCGGCATGGGCGGCAGGGCGCGGGTGTCAGGCAAGTTCGATCCAGTGCTGTGCACGGGCGACCTCCATGAATTGCTCGATGTCGTCACCAAGTTCCGGCACGTCGGGAAACTGCTTGGCCAACTCGCCAATGATGGCCGCGACATCCCGTTCGCCGTCGATCAGGCCGCCGATCAGCGCGGCGCTGTCGTTCAACTTGATCATGCCTTCAGGATAGAGCAGCACGTGGCCTTTCTGGGCCGGTTCGTACTGGAAACGATAGCCGGGGCGCCAGCGCGGGGTTTGGCTGCGGTTGAAACTCATAAGGTAATTCCTTTGTGCCAAACCCGTTGGTCGGTCACGCTGTGATAGGGCGGGCGGTTCAATTCGTAGGCCATGCTCATGGCATCGAGCATGCTCCAGAGGATGTCCAGCTTGAACTGGAGAATCTCCAACATGCGTTCCTGCCCTGCGCGGGTGGTGTAGTGCTGCAAGGTGATCGCCAAGCCATGCTCCACATCGCGCCGGGCCTGGCCCAGGCGGGTGCGGAAGTATTCATAGCCGGCCGGGTCGATCCACGGGTAATGCTGGGGCCAACTGTCCAGGCGCGACTGGTGGATCTGCGGGGCGAACAGTTCCGTCAGCGAGCTGCTGGCGGCCTCTTGCCAACTGGCCCGGCGGGCGAAGTTGACATAGGCGTCCACCGCGAAGCGTACCCCCGGCAACACCAGTTCCTGGGAGCGCAGTTGGTCGGGGTCCAGGCCCACCGCCTGGCCCAGCCGCAGCCAGGCTTCGATGCCGCCGTCTTCGCCGGGCGCGCCGTCATGGTCGAGCAGGCGCTGGATCCACTCGCGACGGATTTCCCGGTCCGGGCAGTTGGCCAGGATCGCGGCGTCCTTGAGCGGGATATTCACTTGATAGTAGAAACGGTTCGCGACCCAGCCCTGGATCTGCTCGCGAGTGGCACGACCTTCATACATCGCCACGTGATAGGGGTGATGGATGTGGTAATACGCGCCTTTGGCACGCAGGGCCGCTTCGAACTCGGCGGGGGGCAGGGGGGTGTCAGTCATTTCGGTCTCCGGGGAATAACCGTTGGGTTCTGTGGCGTCAGGGCTGGCCCCATCGCGAGCAAGCTCGCTCCCACACGGGTTGTGCTGTGAATCAGATATCAGGACTACTGTGGGAGCGAGCTTGCTCGCGATAGCGTCCTACCAGTCGGCACCAATGTCGACGGATACACCGCAAGCCCACCCCCACATTGGTTCCGACCTTCCTACAACTCAATACTCATTCCGTCGTAGGCCACTTCAATCTTTCGGCGTACAAGCTCTGCCCGCTCGGGCGAGTCTTCGTCCAGGATCGGGTTGGTGTTGTTGATATGGATAAGGACCTTGCGCTGCTCGGGCAGTTGCTCCAGCACTTCCAGCATGCCGCCGGGGCCGTTCTGGGCCAGGTGGCCCATTTCCCTGCCGGTGCGGGTGCCAACGCCACGGCGCTGCATCTCATCGTCGTCCCACATCGTGCCGTCAACCAGCAAGCAGTCGCTGCCGGCCATGATCGCCAACAATGACTCGTCGACCTTGCCCAGCCCCGGGGCATAGAACAGCTTGCCACCCGTGCGCAGGTCTTCGACTATCAGCCCGATGTTGTCGCCCGGGTGCGGGTCGAAGCGATGGGGTGAATAGGGCGGTGCGGCGCTGCGCAGGGGCAGCGGGGTGAAGCGCAGGTTCGGGCAAGCGGCGATGGTGAAGCTCTGGTCGAGCTCGATGCGATTCCAGCTCAGCCCGCCGTTCCAGTGGGTCAGCATGTTGAACAGTGGAAAGCCCGTGCTCAGGTCTTCATGAACCATGTCGGTGCACCAGACTTGATGCGGGCACCCTTCGCGCAGGCTGAGCAGGCCGGTGGTGTGGTCGATCTGGCTGTCCATCAGGATGATCGCGCCAATGCCGGTGTCGCGCAGGGCCCGGCCAGGCTGCATCGGGGCGAAGCCCTGGAGCTGGGCGCGAATGTCCGGGGAGGCGTTGCACAGCACCCAGTTCACACCGTCATCGGACAGGGCGATGGACGACTGGGTACGCGCCTGGGCCCGCAGGCTGCCGTTGCGAAAACCTGCGCAGTTGGCGCAGTTGCAGTTCCACTGGGGGAAACCGCCGCCGGCGGCGGAACCTAGAATCTGGACGAACATAGCTGCTCCATCTGCAAACCGAAATAAAAACGCCTCGGCTGGCCGAGGCGTAGTGCTGCGTGCTTAATCGCCTGCAGCAATCAACGGCTGGCGAAGTACATGGTGACTTCGAAACCGATACGCAGGTCGATATATGCGGGTTTGGACCAGGACATGGGAATACTCCTTTGGTTGGGGGACTTTGGTTCGATGGAACGGTGGAGACCTATACATATAGTCCACCTCCGTTCGGAGATGTTCAGATGCTTAGGCGCCTATGTTACTAAATCTGACAAATTCGTTCGCCGCGATTCTCGAAGAAAGCTCATTACAGCGGCTGCAATGATCACTGCGCCGCTTGCCAGTGTTCTGGTGGGCAGGCGCCGTTGCTCAGGCAATACCATCCCCCTTGCGCATCGAGCAAACCCTGGGCGGCAGCCTCGAGCCGGGCGCGATCCAGGCACAGGATGGCAGCAGACAACTGCTCAAGATAATCCGACGGGCGGCCGGCCAGCTTGCCCTGCCAGAGCAGTTCGGCGGCCTGGGCGAAGGGCTGGGCACTGCTCTGGAGTTGGGCGGCGAGAGCCTGCTGCTGACGGGCAAGGGACGCGTCATCAAGCTGCTGGATCAGCGCCGGTAACCCGGCCAGGAATTGTTCGAGGTGGGCGATCAGTTCTGCCGCCGAGAGGCTGGGCGATTGGACGCCGAACAACACCCCGGTTTGCCCATCGACCTGCTTCAAGCCGCTGAACACCGCATAACCCACCTGCAACTCGACGCGCAGGCGCTGGTAGAACGGCGTCTGGCACAGCTGTGCCAGCCACCGCCAGGCAGCTTCGTCGGCCAGCGCCGAGGTGGCGGTCGGGCAAAACAGCAACACGGCCGATTCTTCACCGTGGGTCTGGAGCCTATGCCAGACGCGTTGCCCACGCGACGCCGACGCCAGGCTGACGTCCTCGCCGGCAACGCCCGGCACACGGGCCAGCGCCGGGCCAAGCGCCCCTTGGGTGGCGGCCGACAGACCGATGGACAGCCCATCCCAGCGGGCCGTTGTCCACACGTCTTGATCGCTGTCGGGCATCGGCAACGTTGATGATTGCCGGCAATGATCCGGCAGCGCCTTCAACAGCTGTCGAATCGGCATCGACGGAATTTCGTCACCGGCCTGGGCCATTGGCAGGGGTTGGGCAAGCTTCGCCAGAACGTGTTCGAGCACCAACGGCATCGGTGCCTGCAAGCCGACCAGTTTTAGCAGCCATTGATGGGCGGACGCTTCGAAACTGACTTCCACGCCGGCCTGCCGAGCCTCTTCGCGCACATCCTGCAGGTGCCGGTCGAGCCTGGATTGAACGTCGGGCGGTGCCTGGCTCGTCAGTTGCCAGCGCAGGTACACCGCGCCTTCACGACCGTTGTCTGGCAGCGCCTGGCTGAACTGCATGGGCGAGCGTTCCCGCCGGCCCCGGGAGCGATCTTGGGCGAAGGTTCGCAAACCGCGGTGGGCGCTGGTCTGGCCGCGGATCAGCCCGGCGCGAGGCGCTTCGCTTGGTGTTTGCAGGAACGGATTGGGCGCGGGCAGTTGCCAGGGTTCCACGACGTTAGCGGCGGGGTGCAGTTGCCTGAGGATTTCCCTGAGCCTCACGAGGTCGTTTGCCAGCAGCGGCGTGTCACGTCCTTCACAGTCCCAGCGGGCCAACTGCAAGGCCGATCCTGTCTCCTGCCGTCGCTGCAACAACGCGGTGAATTCCTGGCGCAACGGCGCCCAGTCATCCTGGGCGGCAAAGAATCCCAACCAGTCGTGCAGCAACGGCTGGATTTGCGCCGCTGCCTGAGCGTTGCCGTGCTTGAATTCGATGTGCAGCAGCCCTTGTCCGGCAAACTCATACAGCGCAGTGGCCTTGAGGCTGTCAGCCAGGCCGCGCTGACGCAACATGGCGAGCAGGCCGCCCGGTTTGCTGGAGTTCAGCCACGTACAAAGAAAGTCCAGGGCTTGGGGGGAGGCGGCGGGCAACGCTTCGAAGGCGAACAACAGGTCGAGACAACCTTCCTGGGCCTGTTGATAACGCATCTGGGACGATGCCATCAGCCTTGGCGGCGACGATCCAGCGACCGCTTCACCGGCCGATACGTGGCTGCCGAACCGTTGCGCCAGCGCTTTCAAGGCGTCGATGCTTTGTGGGCCGGCCAAGCTCAACGTCATCTGGCCGCTCTGGTAAAAGCGGCGATAGAAGTTGTGCAATGCGCTTTGGAATTCGGCGTGTTCCACGGCGAGGCTGTCGCGATTGCCGGCGTGAAAACCCCGCAGCGGATGGGACGCTGACACGCCCTCATACAAGGCAAGCTGCCGTTGGGCGGCCGCATCCTGGGACCAGGCGATGAACTCCGCGTGCAACACTTCCCGTTCCCGCAACTGCTCAGCTTCATCCAGGCGTGGCTGGGCGAGCATGTCCCACAGCCGTTCCAGCCCGTCGGCGAAGGTTGCGGGAGGGAGCTCGAAGAAAAAATCCGTGGTGCGTTCACTGGTGCGCGCATTGACCTGACCGCCGTGCCGCTGCACGTAGGCCATCAGATTCTCCTCGGCGGGAAACCGTTCGGTACCGAGGAAGAACAGGTGTTCGAGCAAGTGCGCCATGCCCGGCCAGGCCAGGGGGGCGTCATGGCTGCCAGCGGCGACGCGCAGTACCGCGGCGCTGCGCTTGAGGCCCGGGACATGACGCAATGTCACCCGCAAGCCGTTGGCCAGGGTTTCGGTGTGGGGGCGGAGGGAATCGGGGACCGGCATGGGCGCTTCCAGAACAAGGATGCGCCCATGCTAGCGGATCAGGGCCCTTTCTCAATCCTCAATCAGTGTTTGTGCAGGTCGTCGTAAAGCTCGGGGCGGCGATCGTGCAGGTAGTTGTAGGCCGCGCGGGAGTCGTCCAGCAGTTGTCGATCCAGTTCACCGACGATCAAGGCCTCGTCCAGCCCCGCCAGCGCCGGGCGACTGCCATTTGGTGCGGCGATGCTGCTTTGGCCGCAATACTGCAATTCAGCTTCATGGCCGCAGTAATTGGCGTACGCCACGAAACACTGGTTCTCGATGGCTCGGGCGCGCACGGTGACGTCGGCGATGAACTCGTAGGGCTGCATGTTGGCGGTTGGCACCAGGATCAGCTCGGCGCCGGCCAGGGCCAGGCGTCGGGCGTTTTCCGGGAATTCCAGGTCGTAGCAGATCAGCAGGCCGAGCTTCCAGCCGTTGAGCTCGACGATGGGCAGCGCTGAGTCGCCGGCGCTGAACATGGCGTGATCAAGGTCGCCGAACAGGTGACTCTTGCGGTAGTTGGCCAGGCGCTCGCCCTGGGCGTCGATCAGTTGCACCGCGTTGTAGATCTGCCCGTCTTCGCCACGTTCCGGGTAGCCATAGACAATCGCCAGGTTGGCTGCCTTGGCGATGCGGCCGATCTGCTGCGCCCATTCGCCGTTGTAGACCTCGGCCAGTACATTCACCGCATCGACACCGATGTTGTAGCCGGTCATGAACATCTCCGGCAGCACCAGCACATCGGCGCCCCTGGCTTCCAGCGCCACCTGGTGCAGGCGGTGCAGGTTGCCGGCCGGATCCAGTGGCAGCGGTGGACATTGGTAGAGGGCTACGCGCATCGAAAACTCCTTTTATTCAGGCAGGGCGATCGGACCGATCTCGTGGAACACATCACCTGGACCCGGGTTCTCGGCGTGAGTTTCACCGCCGAAGTGCTTCATGATGCCCCACACGGCATTGAGTGAGGTCTGTACCGCGCCTTCGACCCAGGCGGGTGTCCATGAGACGTCATCGCCGGCGATAAAGATCCCGCGTTGTTCGGCCGGCATGTCGTCTTGCATGAAATGCGCGTACATGCGCTGGTTATAGCGATAGTGGCCGGGCAGGGCGCCCTTGAAGGCACCGAGGAAGTGCGGGTCGGCTTCCCAGGACACGGTGATCGGATCGCCGATGATCCGTGCGGCGATGTCCACCTTGGGGTAGATCTTCTTCAGGGCATCGAGGGCCAGCTTCACGCGTTTTTCCACCGGATGCGGGAGCATTTTCAGCGCATCGCTCATCCAGGAATACGACAGGCAAATCACCCCTGGCTTGTCATCGCCGTTGTCGAACAGGTAGGTGCCACGGGTCAGGCGGTCGGTCAGGGTCATGCTCATCAGGTCGCGACCGGTTTCCGGGTCCTTGTCTTTCCAAAATGGGCGGTCGACCATCACGAAGGTCTTCGACGATTGCATGTAGCGGGTGCGGTCCAGGGCCATCCACATTTTTTGCGAGAACAGCGCTTCTTCACACTCGATCTGGGTGGTCAGCAGCCAGCTCTGGCAAGTGACCAGCACGGCGGCGTACTCGCGGGTGTTTTCCCACACGTCCGTCACGCTGAACCGGCCATCGGCGGCACGGGCAATGCGCTTCACGCCGCTGCGTGGGGCGCCCAGGTGCAGCGAATTCAGGTTGGTACCTTCCGGCCAGTGCGCACAGCGTTCGGGCACGTGATTCCAGATGCCGTGGGGTACCTGCTCGACGCCACCGACCACAAGGTGCTGGTGGTCGTCGCAGTTGGTCATCACGACGCGAAAGATTTCCAGCATCGAATTGGGGAAGTCCGAATCCCAGCCGCCCGTGCCGAAACCGACCTGGCCGAACACTTCGCGGTGCTGGAACGAGAGCTTGGCGAACGCCTTGGAGGTGGCGACGAAGTCGTAGAAAGTGCGGTCGTCCCACAGCGGCACCAAGGTGTTCCACAACGCTTTGAGGCGTGGCACATCGCGGTCGCGGATCGCCTGCTGGATGTCGCCGAAGCGCGAACCATCTTCCAGCGCATCGGCCCAGGCGTCGGCGACTTCCTGGAACAGTGCGGGAAGGTCCGCCAGTTTCTGTGCGTAATAGGTCTGGCCTTCCAGGTCGATGACCGTGCTGCCGGACGCCGGGGTCAGTGGGTTGGGGAAGGGTTTGGTTTCCAGGCCCAGTTTGTCGACGTAATGGTAGAACGCGGTGGATGACACCGGAAAACGCATGCCGCCCAGCTCGGCAATCACCCCTTCGGCGCCGTTGAACGCCTGTGAGCGCAGGCGCCCGCCCATTTTCGATGCCTCGTAGACCACGGGCTTGAGCCCCAGCTTCATCAACTCGTATGCCGCCACCAGGCCGGCGATCCCGGCACCGACAATCGCCACTTCCGTACCGTGGTTGTGGGCGGGAATGCTGCCCAGGCCCGCCGGGTGCTCGATCCAGTCGTCAAAGGCGAAAGGAAAGTCCGGCCCGAAAATGGTGATGGGCTTCTTACCGTCTGCTGGGTGGCGATTGTTCTTGTTCATGGCGGACCTTGATGGGCGACTCGACGCGGTGCTCGCGTCTGAGTATAGGAAAGATGCCAGCCATTCTAGGGAGGGTAGAACACGTTAATAAGACACAATATGTCGTCGTTTTGAGTGGTTGTAAGTCATTTTGATGTGACTGTAAGGCGTAGTGACGAAATGCATTCCTGTGGGAGCGAGCTTGCTCGCGATAGTGCCGGTTCAGTCAGCACTTTCATGGACTGACAGACCGCTATCGCGAGCAAGCTCCCACAGAAACTCTCCTTAACAATTGCTTGCACGATCAACAGAAGCAGATACCCGCCCAAACTCCTATGGTTATTCCCTTGAGGTTATATATCCTGGGTGGCATATTTGAATGAAATGGGACGTTGAATACACTGACGAATTTGAGATGTGGTGGAACCGTCTCTGTGAGTCAGAGCAAGACTCTGTACAGGCCTCGGTAATGCTGCTCGGCGACACCGGGCCGTATCTGGGCTTTCCTCACACCAGTGATATCAAGGGTTCGCGCCATGGCAACCTTCGTGAGTTACGAGTGCAACACGCAGGTAGGCCTTATCGTGTGCTCTATGCGTTTGATCCTCGCCGCTGCGCCATCCTGCTGATCGGGGGAGACAAAACCGGCCAGGGCCGTTGGTATCAGGAATATGTGCCTTTGGCCGAACGCCTCTATGACGAGCATTTGGAAGTATTGAAGAGAGAGGGCTTTGACAATGGCTAAGAAATTTTCCGACTTGATGGCGCGTCGGTCGCCTGACTCCCAGGCTCGTGCACAGGCTCTGTATCAGACGTTGCGTGCAGAAATGCCGTTGCACGAGTTGCGCCAGGCGCAGGAGTTGAGCCAGGAGGCCTTGGCCAAGGCACTGCATATCAACCAGGCGGCAGTCTCGAAAATGGAGCGTCGGACGGATATGTACATCAGCACGTTGCGAAATTACATCCGGGCCATGGGGGGGGAATTGGAGATTATCGCGACCTTTCCAGAGGGGCAGGTCAGGATCGAAAATTTCTCCCATCCAACACCGTAACTGGCGATATTCCTGTGGGAGCGAGCTTGCTCGCGATAGCGCCGGTTCAGTCAGCACTTTCATGGACTGACAGACCGCTATCGCGAGCAAGCTCGCTCCCACAGGTTAAGTCATGTAGGGCCTAGACCGGCTGACCCCGGTCGATCTTGCTGCTGAGGATGATCGAGGTGGTGGTCTTCTCTACACCGTCCACGCTGCCGATCTGGTCCAGCAACTGGTCCAGTTGTTCCGGCGAATCGGTGCGCAGCCAGGCGACGTAGTCGAACTCACCGCTGACCGCGCACAATTGCTGGACTTGGGCCATGGCGCTCAAGCGTCGCAGCACGTCCTTGCCGGAGCGCGGTTGGACCTTGATGCCAACGTAAGCCTGCAAGCCGCCATCAATCACCCGTTGACCCAGGCGCACACCATATCCGGTAATCACCTTGGTCTTTTCCAGGCGCGCCAAGCGCGAAGTGACGGTTGTCCGGGCGATACCCAACTGCCGGGCCAGCATGGCGACGCTTTCCCGGGCATTGATTTGCAGGGCCGCGATCAGTTGGCGGTCGATTTCGTCGAGGATGGGAGGGCGGGTGTCAGGCAAGGTGGGCTCCGGCGTGGGCATCGGTGGCGAGCATGTTACAGGCTCTCGCGTTCGAAATAGCCAATGGCGGGTAAGGTCAGCGCTCGCCAGGCAGGGGCCAGGTGTACTTGCGAAGACCTGAGCCAGAAACCGTCCTGGCACACCAACTGTTCAGCGGGCGCTTGCAGCAAAAGGGTCAGAGGCAATGACTGTACCGAACCTGGGTCGTCATTGTCCTCCGCTTCCCAATCGCGTTCAAAACAGCGCACGCGCACCTGATCGTCGTCGAAACCTTCAAACAGGGGGCGGTGACCCAGCCACTGCGGGTGCACTCGCAACGTGTGCGCCTGGACATCCAGCAGCAGCAACTGCCAGCCCCGATAGCTGCCACACAGCTCGGTCACGTCGGTAGCCATACAGGTCAGGGCCAGATAACGACCATCCGCCGACCAGATCATCGAGGGGGCCAGGTCGGTCAACGCGCAGCCTGATGCTGTCAGCAGGTGGCCGCCAAGCCGAGGCGTCCGCGCCCGCATCCAGCTGTCGGCATATTCCGTCTCGCTGCCGAACAACCAGGCGGCATCCTGTTGGTTGGGGGCGGGCAGGATGAAGTCGCCATCGGCGTTGGCGACTTGCGGGCGATCCACCAGACGCCAAGGTGTAACGCTGTGCAGGTGTGAATCGGTCACCTGCAGCTCCACGGTGTTGTAGAACAGCCGGGATTGCTCGTCGGGTTGAAAGAACGAAGAGTCGCTATCGCTCTGCGGCGCGGGGATGTTGCAGCGTTGCAACGCGCTGCTCTCCAGGTCTTGATCGAGACGGCCGGCCACCACCGCCAGGCTCAGCCGGCCCGCGCGGAAATCGAGCAGGCGAGCGACCCACATCGCGGGGCCCTGCAGCAGCTGTCGCTCCTTCAGATCGGCAACCACCCCATGGGTCGCGACCGTCGTGGCACCGTCGAAGGGCAGCAGGGCCAGGTAACGTCCGCAATCGGAGACCCGATGATCCAACAACCAGCGGCCAGGCAATTGCCAGTCGCCGATCTGACAGCGATAACCGCCCAGCCCGTCGGGATTATCGCCAAGCCAGGTCAACCGTGCGTGCACCCCGTCCTGCATCGGCTGCGTTTCGATGGATGAATCGCCGCGCTGGCCTTGGCTGTCCAGCGGCATCGCGATGGTCATGCGGGTCAACGCAAACTCGCCCTCCTGCACGCGACCTTGGGCATCGTGACCGACCTGGGTCTCGGTATCGCCGTGGATGCTGTCCAAGCGGTAGCCATAACGCCCGGAGCCCGGTCGCGGATAGTCAAGGTACGAGCCGATCTGCACATGGCTTGCGTCGAGACCCAGCAACTCGTGCCAATAGAAGGACGGTTCTGCTTCGCTCTTCACCCAAGGCGAGGGCAGGGCGCGCCAGCCCAGGTCGAGCTGCCACAGCCAATAGTGGTCGCCGTCTGCATGAGGGGTTTGTTCCTGGGCCAGGCACACCAGGGCGCGTTGATCGCTGCTCCATACCAACGGCGCATCGGCCGCCATCAACAGGCCGGCCGGTTGCCCGTTGACGCTGATGGCGTAGCGCGGTGAAACCAGCGGTTCCAGCGGCTGGGCCAGGTCGCGAAACGTCGCGGGCAAGGCAATGTCGCCCCGCAGGCATTGCTGGCCGTCCGCAGAACGCCGCTCGAAGGTATGTTGAACCTGCTCGGGATGCCAATCGGAGTCCAGCCAGAGGTCGGCGAAGGGGACCAAGTGGGTAACGCTGGCCGTCTGGAATAGCTCATCCAGTCGGATTTCGCGAACGCTGTCGTCCACCAGTGGGCTATGGCGCCCGCTCAACACGCCGAGGTCAAAAGCGTCCAACTCCCAGAGTTCGCTGTCGGCACAGCGGTACACCTGGCGCTGTTGACGGTCGAGGACGAGCAGCCCCCAGTTCTGCCGAGACGGTACGGTCGCCGCGAAATAGCGCCCGTCGCGGGAGAACATGGACGAAGAGCCAAGGCCTTGCAGGAGCACGCCATCGGGGAACAGATAGTCGCAATAGGTGGGGCCGCCCATGGCGATTTCACTGTGGTTGAACACCCGGATCGGTTCGCCTTCAGGCGTCAGTTGTGGCTCGCTTCCACCCCAGGCACTGGCGCCTTTGCCGGAAACGGGCACCAAGCCCAGGCGCCGCTCCCAGGTGCTGACACACGCCAGCCCGACGCCGATGCTGGCGATGGCCGCCAGGATGCCCCACCACTCAGGCAAGGCCCGGCCCACGCTGAAACCCAGGCCGAACACGGCGCCGACGATCAACCTGCCACAGACTCGCCCGGCCGACTGAAAACCGAATCGTGCGGCAAGCCCCATCAGCAGGCCGAAGAACAACACCGCCAACAAAGCCAATGGAGGCGGCAATATCGTGACGAAAAAAGCCGGCACAAGCAGGATGCCGAGTTGCCAGAACAGTTCAAGAAACAGTCGGGAGAGGCTGGGGCTGGCGATGATGGGGATCTCGCTTGAGGAGGTTGAACGGCTTGGACGTGGGGTCTTCGCCCGTCGTTAATTCCCCAGAGTATTACTTCCAGGTGAGTCGAGGAACAAGGAAAGGGGGCGGGCAGTTGCCAAAGTTGCTATCGCGGTCAAACAACGGCGAGCTTTTGACGTCGATTCGGGGACGGATGTTCCGGTGAAAGGTGAGTACGTTAACTGCGAGGGCATATCTGCTTTGATTTTTTGGAGGTTAGGTATACGTTACATTTAATATTTTTTGTCTTGTATACATAACATGGATTATTCCCTCATCATCGTGCGTCTGGGCGAGCAGGTTCGCAAGCGCCGCCTCAATCGCGGCCTGACCCAGGCCAATCTCGCTACCTTGGCAGGTGTCACTCGGCAGAAGGTCATTGCCATCGAAAAGGGTGACCCGTCGGTGGGGATGCTTGCCTATGCACGAGTCCTGGGGGCCCTGGATTGTGAGTTCGCCGTGGTACCGGCTGCGATGCCTACGCTTGAGGAAATCCAGGGAGTGTTCGACTGATGACGACCAGTTGCAAGCACTGGAACAAGTGCTGGCCCGCTCGACTGAACTTTGTGAACAGGCACCGAATGTGGTCGCAGCCATCAGGCAGTGTGCAGAGCCGTTTATGAGGACCTTCGCCTAGGGCGCAAGAGTCAACAGGCTCAAGAACGCAAAAGCCGCGCAATGCGCGGCTTTTTGTATGGTGGGCCCACACGGACTCGAACCGTGGACCAAAGGATTATGAGTTGCTGGGCGAGCTGGTATGCCTAGAGAAGTCGTTCGTAGGTGAACGTAGGTTGGCATAGCTGGAGGCCCCGTCGTTACTGGTGTTGAGCGTAATTTTGAGAAGGTTGCTCAAGCTGGTTACTGTACCGGTGATGTACCTTAATTGGACTGGTAGATTTTTTACGGCTGCACACGGGAATTACAACCAAGCGACATCTACGGGTCTTAATCAGAACAAAAATTTATCCTGTCGCGTTCAGCAAATGGAGGTTGAGGCAATGGAAACCGTGCTGATACGCGCTACGCACGCGGTAGCTAAGCCAAGTCGGCATTCTAGTCCGAAACTAGAACCTGTTGCTTGATAGGCGCGTAGCATCGAAAGCTTACGGAGCGGTCATAGCAAATTTTGTCCGTGCTGCTGCGACCACAACCTGCTATCGAGCGTTAGCGCAGATGAAAGCGGTATGAGATTCGTCGAAATAACTGGATATACGTTCAGTATAGACAGGCTTCGAAGCATTTTATTGGTCAAATGACGAGCTAGAAGGCAAAATGCCAGATAGGAGAGTTTTTCTCACAGACTGGACGGAAGCAGGACGCTAAATGATTAACTTCCCGATTCTAAAAGAGTTGATTGTTGAGAACTATGGACTATATCCAGGGACGCCCCAGAGCCCAGGGTTGAATATAAATTTTCGAGGGCAGGGGCTCAGCATTGTCATCGGAGCCAATGGGCTCGGGAAAACCACTTTAATAAATATAATTTTTAGAGTATTAACTGGAGCCTTCGATCTTGGAAAATTTGATCGGACAGACGAATTAGGAAACTTAAGGCTGACGGCCGCTGAACGTTCAGATCTGAAGGGGTTATTTGCAGCGCGAGTTCAGGATCAAGCTCGGAACGCAACCGTAACACTTGTGGTTGAGTTTGGAGGTATGGAAGTATTAATTAAAAGAAGTCTTCATGATTTATCGCTTTTAGATTTAAGGGAAGGGCTTAGTGTCGTTCAGCTGCCTGACAAGAATGGGCTTAAAGAAGAACGCTTTCAATCCGTAATATGTCTCGCAGCAAAAGTGGCAGACTTCGGGGATTGGTTGTTGATGCTGCACTATGTAATATTCTATCAAGAAGATCGAAGAGCTTTAGTGTGGGATACAAGTGCGCAACGTGAGTTGTTGCGGGTATTGCTGTTGGATTCTGAAGAGTCTGGCGTTTGGAAAAATAATGCCAGGAAGGTTTTGGAACTTGACTCTGAGTTTCGAAATTTGCGAAGTTCGTTGAATAAGCAAATAAAAAGATTGCGCGAGCAAATATCAAGTGCGGAAGATAGGAGTGGTCTTCGCAGTGAACTGGATTCATTAAAGAAAATACAGCAAGAAACTAGGAGCTTGCTGGCAATAGTAAATGAAGATATCAAAGAAAAAAACAACTCTAGAGTCTTGCTTAGAGAGCAGCTTCTTCGTGAAAAAAATGACCTGGATAGTTTGGCTAGAGATCTGGAGAATGCAAAACTTACAGCTTTGGAAAGCACGCTTCCTAGCTTAAGTGATACCTCAAAGTTTATTCTTTCGCAGCTCATGGCCGATGAGATATGTCTGGCATGCGATAGCCACGCTCCTGCTGCCAAAAAAGAATATGAGCGTCGGCTGGAAAATCATATATGTGTGATTTGCGGGTCCCACTCAGCTGATGATTCTAATCATGCAGAACCTGTAGTAATAGCTAACCTTAGAATACAAAAACTCGTAGATGATATTAAAGAAAAGAAACGCGCCGAAGAAATTATAGTAGCTAACATTGATGTGGTTGAGGAAGAGCTGCTGTCTTGGTCTACACAGGCCCAGGAGTATCAAGAAAGGATACGCGAAACTGTGATGCGGATGGCGCCAATTGAAGGTGTTTTAGCAAAGACTGATGAGCCGGCTACAAGAGCAAGTGTCCAGATCAATAGCTTAGAGTTAATGCGGGATGAAAGAGCTAGAGAGCTTGAGGTTGAGCATTCTGCATTTACGGACTTTTTGGGAACGGTTGAGCATAAATTTTTATCAAATACGGATAATATTCAGGTTGAATTTAATCGTATTGTTCAGGAATTTCTCATCGAAGACTGTGAGGTTACTTGGAAACGAGTGGATTGGAAACTAGGTCAAGAAGAAGAGCCTATTGAGTTTCCTGCATTCATATTCAAAATGCGCAGTGGCACCCATCAGGTTGTGACAGAGCGCAGAGATCCTGCAGAAGTCTCGGAGAGTCAGAGAGAATTTATCGATTTGGCGTTCCGCATGGCTTTGATACGCACCTGTGGAAGCGGTGGCGCCGGAAGTATCATAATGGATGCACCGGAATCATCACTCGACGCTGTTTTCGTCGAGCGTGCAGCTGATGTTTTTACCGCGTTCACTAGGTCTGCACCAAATAAATTGCTCTTGGCTTCCAATCTTGTTGATGGAAATCTTTTACCAACATTAATCTCGGAGGTGTACAGAACAAATACGATCGGGACCGCGCTGGTCAACTTATTTAAAGTTGGTATGCCTTCAAAGGCGGTTTTAGATCATAAGGTTCAATATGAATCGCACTTGGAGCGTGTGATGGTACGAGCAAGGGAGATCGCATCTAATGCCAAGTGATAATAGTAGCAGAGCTCAGAAGGCTGCTCTGAAATTGCGTATTATTATGTTGCTAGAAGCCGCGCGGCTTTCTGGAATGAATCCACTTCCTGCAGAGATATTGCATAATTTAGCTTATTTTTCAAATTTGCTAGCGCCTTTGTGGAAACTAAAACCATTGGATGGGAAAGTTCTAAGGCTAAAAAGAGGTCCGTATTACCCCGATTTACAAAGGCAAGTTGATCATTTAGTCGCCACCGGATTAGTTACGTTATCAAATCTCAGATATGAGCAGCTAGCGGATAGCGGCCATTGGCAAGTTCTTGCGGATTATCGGTTAGATACATCGCGCGCAGAGCCTGTCTTGCATTGTATTTCCAGCTGGGAGAAGGAGCAGTCCGAGTTTTCTTTTATTAGAGAGTTGATGCTATCGATTTCATCTTTAAGTGATTTGCAACTTAAAGCAGTGGAAATTGATGATGCTACTTATTCAAGTAATGTGATCGGATATGGAAATGTTATCGATTTCGGTGAGTGGAAAAATGATAATCCCAGTGTTGATGCTGCAGAGTACTTTCAAAAAATCATGCCGGGAAATATTTATTTGTCGAGGAGTAATAAGCTGAATTTCTTCATAAGCCATTTGGCTTACAGGGTCGATCAGCGGAGGCTTGCATGAGTGGTAATTTTGGCTCTTGGTCTCAAGACGAGTTGAGTCAGTCCCTGCAGAGAACGCTTTCAGGTGGTCCTGTAATAGAAGGCGAGACGCCAGCTGCGGATCAGTTCTACGCTAATACTGTCAATGCGCTCAGGAAGTACGTGGCGTTAAAAACAAATGTTTTAGAACCTTCTATATTTTTTCTCGCGCCGGAAGTGCCTGTCGAGCTAGAAAAGGTAACGGAAATTAAGAGTGAGCGTAGATTAAGTTCCGGAGAGGTCACCTTAGCTGGATATGCCTGGTTTGTTAATCCTAAAGTTCAGCGAGGTAAAAGCTGCAAGATAGGATCTTTTGGGCTAAATGATTTTATTGATTATCTAATGGAGTATGGTTTGCAAGATACTCCAGCCATTATCTATAACCCCCTGGATATGCAGGAAACTATCGCATTTTATCCTAATGGCCTGGATTCGGATTTTACTGTTGCTACTCCTTTGTCTCCAGTATTTGTGACTACCGAAAAGATTAGGGAGGTCATTGATAATCTTTATGAGGGCACTCTTAAAACTCCATTTCAAGCTTCTAGTACCGGCGCAAAAATCTGGAGTGATGCTGCGAAATGGTATCCGGCGGAAAATGTGGAAAAAGAGATCCAGGGGCGTCTTCAGTCATACATGTATGGTAATTTCGAATGCAATTTACTACCGGTAAGTGAGGTTGAAACTGGGGAAGGGCGTTTAGATTTGCTTCTAATTGAGGCAAGTGCTACACCGGGAATTATGAAAAATCATGCGCTAATCGAACTTAAAGCATTTAGAACATATAGCAGCACTGGCAAAACTACCTACCGTAACTCAGACCATCTTAAATGGGTTGAGAAGGGTACCACTCAGGCAATTCATTACAAAGGAGTGCATGGGCCAAAGCACTCAATTTTATGTTGCTTTGATATGTGTAAACAGGAATATACGGATGCATATTGGTTCTCTGCTTCAGAGGTTGTGGCTCAGTCTGCTGAGATATTGCAGTGGCGTTGGAGGCTGTATAACTCAGCAGATGCCTTCCGAAATAAGAGTTCTAAATGAGTTTCTGATACACGATGAGGGTTTCGTCTAGTCCAAGTTGACCGCCCTGTTGGGGAGAAACTCTCATGGAGCGGAATGGCTCATTTTTTATGAGTGACCATCCTCTCGAAAGCAGTAGTTCATTTAATATCGTTGCTGTGGAAATGGTAATGCCGGCATATTTGCTGTCGCCGACTACCATCCACATAGTGCCATTAGGTGATAGATTTTCCCTTACGCCATCTATGACCTTTAGGAGGTCGGAGAAATAGCCGCCTACCATCTCAGGGATGCTACTGTTCCATAAGTTCTTCCTTGAAGCTATTAGCTCGCTCATGGCTTTAAGCAGAGTTTGTGACTCTAGAGGTGCTTCCGCATAGCCTCTGTGAATTTGGACATGGGAGCTGAGCGTTCTGTTTCTAAGCTCTCGATTCGACTCCTTAGAACACAGGTGGCCAAGAATCCAAAGCTCAATATTATATACATCTGTATAGTCAAATGAGTTAGGGTAGGGTGGCGAAAATACACATAAGTCGATAGGGCCAACATTAGATGTCAATACCCTGCTATCCCCTCGTGTAATTGAGTACGACTTACATAGCCTTCCACTATACCGTGTGATATCACCAATTGCATTTTTCACAGACTCTTGGAAAAGATCATCCAAATGGTTTTCTGGAATTACTCTACTTTTCCAATTGTTTCTATAGCGTCGCCCCTTGCCGTTAACGATGATGTTGCTGGCCTCTACCAATACACCGCCTAGTAGAGTTTTAAATAAGCGTTGGTGTGCTGGGTTTTCTATATATGAAATTGACTGAAGAAGGCATGAAATTCTTTCGCATATCTTAGTGTTGAATAGCCAGCGGTCTTTATCTCCAGGTTCAAAAAAAGTTTTCGGCATGTTTTCCGAAAGAGACTGAGTGTCCGGAGTTAAATTGTAAGATTTGCTGACAACTAATCTGAAGTCATCACTCAGTTCAAGTGCATTGTATTCTTGGAGCTTCGCTTCAATCAGATCGGCCAGGTAAGGATTTACTTCTACAGTACGAGGGTGGACCCCCAAAAACTGACATGCTAAAGCGGTCGTGCCTGACCCACCAAAGGGGTCCAAGCAGGAATGCACAGGAATTGGGCTTTCTGACACGGCCCTCCGAATCAGCTCTGGGGCAAATGCCTCTTTGAAATGCCGCCATCTCTGAAAGGCGATTGATGCTGTTCCGGCATTTGTCCCCCAGCACATGATCTCTCGAGACATCACCCATTCATCAAAGCTTGGAGTGTAGGCGGTGCAATCTTTAGAAAATGTACCCATTATGCTTTTTCCAGGCTCGATCATGCGGCTGTAAAAAGATGCAAATATAGCACTTCTTCAGTCGTAAGCTCAACTGGTAAGAGGGATTTAATTGGTTGAATTTATTGGGGTTGAGGCTGACAGAACTTTACTTTGATAGGTTGAGCCTAGTTTCTGTAAGTTTTAAAAATATATGAGAATAAATGCTCTGCTAGTTTGAAGTGTATATGGAGTAAATTCGCTTGGTAGGATCCCTTAAATTCCTGGGTGTGTTTTTTGTGAGGCGTGCGAGCTATTTGTTAATTTCGTAGGGGGCATAGTTCTGAAGGTGTAGTCGAGCGGGAAAGACTGTCTGTTCAACCGTCCTCGGGTCTGATCTGAATCCGAGTTGGCCGATCACTATCTCGATAGGCTGTTTGAGTGTCTAAATTCTGGTTTCATCATAGTGTCCACAGCCAAGAAATGTTCGTATTTTTAGCATCAAGTGTCGCTAGGTGCCTCCCCGATTTGAAATACAAAGCTCGGTTTATATTGATTGTTCATTGAAGTTGCCAAAGGAGTCCTAGCTTTACCTCGTGGTAGACGTGGTTTATCGCGCAAGGCTTTTCAGTAATCCTTGTACCGTTCAGGTACTAGGTTGACTTTGAAATCTTAGCTTTCCCGACACCTAACTAGGCCCGTCAATCCGCAAGTTTCCACAGTACTTTATCGAAATTACCGGGGTAGTTTACCGGCGACTAGCCTATCCTGCCTTAGCCCTCTGTAGCGCCTGCACATTGTGTTTTTTCGTCATGACGAAATTTTCGCCGGTAATGAGAGAAGCGGTTTTGCTCACTCAGAATGAGCCTGTATGACGAAGTCACGGCGTCTTGCCTATCCTGCACTAGTCCATCTACGCGTTTGCTACCTTGGTTATGAGGAGAGAGCAGAACGATTGAGACTGCCTTAGGTGGTAGACCGGGTGTAGTGGATGTCACATTCCCGGCGAACGCCTATCCTGCACTAGCCCATCAGACGTAGTTTTTTAGTATGACTAAGGTTTTGACAGCCTCGTACGAATCACTGGGAACGGGCCAGAGGAGGATGGTGATTCAAATATCGTGCTTGGGGGCTGGGCGACCGTTGTGTGGCACACAATGCCGGCGTTTGCCTATCCTGCAATAGCCCTCTCAGGCCTCCGATCCTTAGTCATGACGAAGGAATGCCGAGCTTGGGAAAAGAAACGTGGTTTTGCAGAGTGCGAACGAGAAATGCCGAGTGAGTTGTGAAGCAAAAATGGAATGGGTCAGGCTGCGCGCCCTTCGGGCTTGCCCAAAAGGGGCGCAGCCCCTCTGGACTCTCCGCCCTCGCCGGTAGCAGGGTTGCAGGAGGAAAAAACTCTCCTGCAACCCCGCCCGAAGGGTGGGGGCACTCCATCGGCATCAAGGGTACGCTTCGCCGGCATCCTCGCCCGGTCCACTCGCTACGCTCGCGGCTGCGGCCTCCGGTTCCGCCCTTGACCCCGATTACAGCCAGAAAGCGTTTGAGACTCTGGAAACGGCATTTTCCAACCATCCCGATGCGCTCTTCGCCAGTTCAAAGGGCTCGAACGGGTAGGAATTAATGCGCCTGTCCGACTCTTCGGACAGCTTCTCTTAAATCATCGAGGAATCGGATGGTCATGTCTGGGCCAACCTGGCTAACCGAAAATTGGACGACTAGTTGTCCAAGTCCTGCCATCAAGATCTGCGCAGGAATGCCGGGATTCTCATTTGCAAAGCGCTCCATTACGTCAACCATCTGATTTTGCAGTTCAGTGGCTTTGTCGCGCATAGCAAGTGAGAGCTTTGATGATGTCATGGGTTTTCTCCAAGAGGATCGAAAGAAAGGTGCGCGTTACTATCGAGCCCGGGTCCCTTCTCGAAAATTTCGTCATGACGAAATTTTTAGCTGTGATTTGGACCGTTCGCAGCCGTCGGAGGCATTGATACTAGATGGTGTCTTTGCTCGATCGACCCAGTTTCGTCACGAAATCGTTTTGTGCTGGCTTACCAGGTAAAATTTAAATCATATGGATTGCATGGTAGGGCTGGCTGATGGACAAAAATCATCATCCCCAAATTTCTGATGCTGAACGGCGGCGCAGAGAGGAGGCGGTGAACTACGCACGCTCGTCCGTTGGCTTAGAGGGCTTCCAGCTCAGCAAGGCCGACGAGAAACGCGCAAGGCGTTTCGTCGATGGAGAAATTGATTTGACTGAGTTCGTGGAATGTCGCGGTGGGGCAGGCTAGGAACCGTAGGTCACTTCCCACGACAGAGCTAGCGCTGGATGTTGATCGTGCGCCGGAATCGGCGTCAAGGGCGGGACCGGAGGCCGCAGCCGCGAGCGTAGCGAGTGGACCGGGCGAGGATGCCGGCGAAGCGTACCCTTGATGCTGATGGAGTGCTCATACCCTCAGGGCAGGGATGCAGGGGCGCTTTACTCCCTGCACCCCTGCCTCCCGGCGAGGGCAGGTGTCCAGAGGGGCAGCGCCCCTTTGGGTAAGCCCGTAGGGTGCGCAGCGGTAATGACTTCAATTACCTTTAACGGAGCCACCCGTTGCGGGGCCCCAGTTCTTCCCAAGGTTTTGCAAGACGTGCTGACGGTAGGCCGGATTCCAAACTGTATTGCCTGCCACCATGTGGTTGGTGCGACCTGCTGTGACCATCATCCCGGACTGCATATCACGCCGCGTCGTTTTCGGATTGACAACATTCCCAACGGCATCAGCCATGTTGCGGAAGGTAACGGCTCCGAACGAAATACCTCCGGCCAGCGATGAGCCCAGCCCGCTCGTTTTCTTAAGTGCAAAGAAGATGAGGAGGGCTGTCGCCAGGATCTGGAAAAAAGAGGTGATGGGATTGTCATCGCCTACGACGATTACCTGATCAAATAGGTGTTTGAAGAGAGCAACTCCGACAGTGACAACAACCATTGCGATGGCGATTTCCAGAGCGAATGAAAGCGCTTGCTGAAGCCATCGGTCGAACCACTGGGCAGTGACGGGGAACATGAGTGCAGCGATGAATATCGGACCGATTCCTAGCAGCACACCCAGGCCAAGCTTGGCCAGGATTATGGTTGCTGCGGCCGGCAGATGGATCAGAAACACTGCCAGCGCCATCAGGAGCGCGTTTAGGGCATCCCAGAACATCTGTCCCAGCTCATAGAATTCCCGTTTTGCCGCTTTGCCGAGCATGTCATAAGCAACGTTGAGCCCTTTGTTCATCGATTCGTCCAGCACCTGATAGATATTGGTGGAGTGCGCATTCGATGTGGACACAATGTTGGCTAGACCACTTTCTAATCCGTGAATCGCCGATACTACCGTTGCTGTATAGGAATCTGCCGTCATGCAAAAAGCAGCGATGATGCTGATCTTGATGCATTGTTTGAGGAACGTTGGAAAAGGCGCTTCCATCGCGCCGGAGCTGATCGCATAGCCTGTCAACGTGATGTAGAGAGTGACGCAGGTAAGTATCGTCAACTGAAAACCCAAAATCACATTCGATGCCGTTTGCGAAACGAAGGTGTTCAGCATCGCGTCCAGGCTTCCGCCGATCCATTGAAATACGGTCCACTCCATGTCACTGGCCTCCTTTCAGTGGATTGGATGGGACCAACCTGGGGTAGTCCCGTTTATCGACCGCTAGATGATTGGCCGCGGTTTTGGCGTTGATACAGTTCGGCGTCGTTGCCAGTTCGCCCGGATTTTCCTCACACTTGAGGATCATGCCTTTACGTTCCGCATCGTGATTCTTGTACCAGTCAACGGTTTGAACTGGTGTGCTTTCGCCGCAGCCGGCCAGGATGACTGCGACCGCGAGAACGAAGGAGACCTTTTTCATTTCTTCACTCCCGATGTAATGGGCTGCGGCATTGCGCGCAGGGCATGCGCTACCTCGGCTGCCGTAATGATGTGTCGAGCTGCAAGAAATCGGAGTGCGGATTCAGCTATGCCGGCATGAGTGGGGTTGGTGAATCGTTCGCGACCGTTGAAGTAGCCCATACCCACCGCTGCGATACTTGAAATGACCGCATAGAAGCAGCACTCCCAGCTTTCGAATCCTCTGGTGGGCAGGTCAAGCCAGTCATAAGCAGCCCAGAAAATAACCAGTGAGGCCCAGAAGGTTCCAATCACGTCGAAATTGAAAACCTGCCACTCCATGCGATAGGCGGCCTTGAGTTTTCCGAAGCGGCGCACGGCCAGCCAAAAGCTGATAATCAAGCTCGCGTAAAAGCTCGCGACGGCAATGGAAAGAACATAAAAAATTGGCATTGCATTCACCTTACTGGTCAAGTGGGTTGAAGGTTTGCAATCTCGAATACCCGCGCTTATCGACGAGCTGTGCATTGATTTCTCGCTGTTGTTGCCTCTGCAAGCGGTCCTCTGCTTCGGCCACCATCTGGTACATCTGAAGCTTGGTTTGCTCGTTTTGAATCATCGCTTGCTCGGCCGAAATCCGACCTTGTAGCTCTGCGATAGCCTTGGGATCTGGGGTGTCGTTGATCTTCCCCATCAACTGATCGATCTGCCTCAAGCGGCCTTTGGCTGCGTCGTAAGCGTCCAGGGCGAAAGCCTTGTCTTGCGAAGGTTTTACCGCCTGGGCTTGGCATGAAGTTCTCTGTTGGGTTGTCATGAACTGCGAGCAGGCGTCGTAGACTTTTCTGTCGTTGTAGATCTGAGCCGCCCTTCTACTCAAGCCGGCATAGCCGCCACTCTGTACTGAGTCGTAAACCTGCTGCCAGTCTTGCGGCAAGTAATCGCGAAGAGCCGGGTTATTCATGATGGTGCCTAGGCCGCGCGATCCGGTGATCGACTGGTATTGCTGCTTCATCTGGTCAATTTGCGAAGTCATTTGCTCGACTTGCTGTGCCCAGCGCGCTGTGTTGGACGCGAATTCGGCCATGGTCATTGGCGAGTCACTTGCCTGGGTTGTCACCGTTACGGGAATTTGAGCGCTGACGGTCGACGATATGGCAACGCCGAAAATCAGAATTAGCGAAAAATGATGGTTCATGATTGCCGCTCCTTTTGTTGAGGTAGAGGGGCTCGGGACGTATTTTCCGAACTGTCGACGGTGCTCCTTTTGCCGAGTAACGCTTTGATTTCCCGCATGTGATGTTCGGCGTGTTGAGGCGAATTTGAGAGGGATTTAGGTGGTTCTTGTGTCTGAGTCTGTTTGATCCTGCGTTTAGCGATATCAGGGCCAAGTTTCGGTTTGAAATGCCCGGCCCGATACCGCATAGCGACCGCTGAGAGCCAATATTCAGGGCGGTTACGCTTTTCAATGGCATCTATCGCCATCGCCCCAGATAACTCGTCCAAAAGCATCTGGGCCGCATCATTCGGAATCCCCTCCAGGACTCGGCCAATAGAGTCCCTCGAATGCCTGGTCAGTCCTTTTGGATAAACCAAGCCAGTTACATTGAGGGTATCTGACCGTACGTTTTGTTTTAATTTGGTTTTCTTTAGTAGTTCAAGGCCCGACACCTGCTTGGCGTCGGCGGGTGACAGTTGGCTGTCATCCCCCCCTGTCAGATGTATGTCATAGGGGGGTGACACAGCTGTGACGTTCTTGTCTACGTTAATAAAATTAAAATTGCTAGTTTGCGAGCCGTCAGTTCTGAAGCGCGGGTTCGATGAGATGAGTCCGGTTTCACGGTACTTTTTCAGAACTCGCTGCACTGTTCTTGGCGAAACGCCGCATTTGGCAGCTATTAGTTTCACACTTGCAAAACAAGGATCCTGTTCATTTTCGCATTTGGCGATAAACGTCAGGATGAGTTTGTCTTGCACAGGTAGCGGCTGGTTAAACACCCATTCTATCGTGCTGTAGCTCATGCTCAGGCCTGTAGCGCTGGGGTGTCGAGAGATAGCGCTTGACTGACTTGCAAGGTGCGGAAGTAAACACGGCGCCCAACTCGCACCATTGTAGGGTTTAATTTTCGAGAGACATCTGTGTTTGAGTATAGGGCTACTCGAACACCATCTGGAGAACGCCCCAGGAGTGAGGCTAGGTCCGCTATGCTCATTAGCGGGCCGAATCGATCCAGCATGTATTCTTCTGTTGTCATTTGTAAGTCCACCTAAGTTATGAGTAGGTGGACGTATTCTTCGGCTTGATTTCTATTTGGTCAAACGTAACTACAGCCAAGTTCTGACCATGCTCATCTATTGATGATTTCCAAAATTAGATATCGGCATATTCCAAAACATACTGTTTTGGTTAGTTGTGCTGGATTTTTGCTTTTTATTTCTTTATAGGTCAAAGAGTTGCAGATTTTATTGGGTATCTATTTTTGATAGATAATATTCATCGGGTTTTTAAGGCTTTTATTCGGTCGAGCCTCCCAACTAAGTCTTCAGCTCGAAGGTGCGTATAGCGTTTAAGCATCTGCATGGATTTATGACCGCTGATAGCGGACACCTCCTGATCCGAAAGCCCCCCTTCGACGAATCGACTAACCGCCTCATGTCGTAAGTCGTGAAAGCGCAAGTCAGGCATTCCGAACTTCTTTTTGAGCACTCCCCAGATTTTGGTAAACGCATAGGGACGTCGTTTTCCGTCTTTCCCAGGCTCGCCGAAGAATACAAGATCGCAATCCTGTGGCCGGGTAGGGTTCTCAAGTGCGGCCTGGAAAGTCACCGTTGCCAGCCTGCTTAGAGGAACAGTACGTGCGCTGTCGTTCTTGGTATCTGAGAGGCGGACCACGCGTCTTTTGAGATCGATTTGGTGGCGACGTAGGCCTGTGATTTCCGAAGAGCGCATTCCCGTTTCCAGAGCGATACGGACGATCCACCCAAGCATGGGGTTGCTGTGGTTGTTCACGGCTGCCAGTAGTCGTCGTTCCTCCTCTGGGGATAGACGACGGTCACGACCTTCGCCTGGGCTCGGCTTACGAATATTGAGCACAGGGTTAAAGGTTAGTCCAAGGCCCCACTCTTGAATCGCAACCGTGAACAGGTGGCTCAGCAAAGCCAGCTCCAGCCGCACGGTATTGTTACTCGTGGAATTGCCGCGGTTGGTGAGTGAGCCCAGTCGGGTGTCGCGATAGTTGGCGATCACTTCGGACGATAACGCCGCGAGGGAATACTTCCCCAGGTGCCGTATCAGTTGCTGCGCCTTGGTTGCTTCCGCTCTCTGCGTTGTGGGCTTCTTGGTAGGGCTCACTTCACGTAGGTATTGCTGGAGCGCCTTTTCGAGCGTCAGCCGCTCGGAGCCGCTGCGTTGGATGTACACGCCGCGCACCATTTCGTCTTCGGTGCGTCGTGACCAGTCTTCGGCGTCGCGTTTGGTGCGGAAGGTTTTGGCGTTGGTAGGCCATCCGGTTTTGCGGATGACGGCCTTCCAGGTGCCGGCAGGGGTTTTAACGATTGTGGCCATCTGAAGGACTCCAAAGGCGTGCAAGCGAAGCCGCACTGTACCTAATTTGTACCTTTGGACCATAGGACTGTATCTGTGATGGTTCCGCCAGAAACGCGAAAGCCGCGCAATGCGCGGCTTTGGAGTTGGTGGGCCCACACGGACTTGAACCGTGGACCAAAGGATTATGAGTCCTCTGCTCTAACCAACTGAGCTATAGGCCCTCAGTAGGTCGCGGATTATAGCGACGGTTTCTCGGCTGTGCTATCCGAAAAATCCGATACGGCCACACGAAGAAACGTTGCGGCAAACTCGTCGGCGCACAGGGGCAGGCTGACGATGTAGCCCTGGATCTGTTCGCAACCTTCTTCGGCCAGGAATTGTTGCTGGGCCAGGGTTTCGACGCCCTCGGCGATGATGGTGAATTGCATGCTGCGGCCCAGCGCGATGATTGCCCGCACGATGGCCACGTCGTGTGGGTCGTCGGGCAGGCCGCGGACGAAGGACTGGTCGATCTTGAGTATGTCCAGTGGCAGGCGCTTGAGGTAGCTCAGGGAGGAATAGCCCGTGCCAAAGTCGTCGATGGCCAGTTGCACGCCGAGGTTCTTCAACTGGTGCAGCACCGTCAGGGCCTCTTCGGCCTGGCTCATGATGAAGTTCTCGGTAATTTCCAGTTGCAATAAGTCGGACCGGAGCTGGTGTTCGCGCAGCAGTTGTTCGATACGCCCCAGCAGGTTGGGCTGGCGCAGTTGGGCGCCGGCCAGGTTGACCGACAGGGGGCCGAGGCTTTCGTAGGTGCTGTTCCATTCGCACAGTTGCCGGCAGGCGCGTTCCAGTACCCAGTCGCCAATTTGCAGAATCATGCCGTTTTCTTCCGCCAACGGGATGAAGTGTTCGGGGGGAACGTCGCCAAATGTCGGGTGATACCAGCGAATCAGCGCCTCGGCCCCCACCAGGCGATTGTCGGCGAGGCTGATTTTCGGTTGGAAGGACAGTGACAGCTCGTTGCGTTCAATCGCTCGGCGCAGCTCGTGTTCCAGGGCCACGCGCTCGCTCGCCTGGGCGGTGAGGTCGCGGGTGTAGCTTTCCACCCGGTTACGCCCCTTGGCCTTGGAGCGGTACATCGCTGCGTCGGCGTTCTTGACCAGCGTGGCGACGTCGCAGCCATCCTGGGGGTAGAGGCTGGTGCCGATACTGGCGCTGATGAAGAACTCATGCTCGCCGGCCTGGAACGGTGCGGTAAAGCAGTTCAACAGCTTCTGGGCGATGTGCTCGGCATCGCTGGGCTGTTGCAGGCCTGGCAGCAGGATAATGAATTCGTCGCCGCCCAGGCGCGCCACGGTGTCGATGTCACGCAACTGCTCGCGCAAGCGCACGGCAATGCCCTTGAGCAGCAGGTCGCCGACCGGGTGCCCGAGGCTGTCATTGATATGCTTGAAACGGTCCAGGTCCAGAAACAGCACGGCTCCCTGGCCGCCGTTTTCCTGCTGGCCGTTGAGAGCTGCCAGCAAGCGGCTTTCGAACAGCGTGCGATTGGGCAGGCCCGTCAGCGGGTCGTGGTGAGCCTGGTAATCGAGCCGGGCCTGGGCGTGCTTGAGGCTGGAGATATCGGCGAAGACCGCGACGAAATGGGTGATCTGTCGGCCCCGATTGCGCACCGCGCTGATGGTCAGCCAACTGGGGTACAGCTCGCCGTTCTTGCGTCGGTTGGAGATCTCTCCCTGCCAGTGTCCCTCGGCCGTCAACTGGTGCCACATCGCCGCGTAAAACGCGCTGTCATGCAGGCCGGAAGCCAACAACCGAGGCGTATGGCCCAAGGCTTCGGTTTCGCTGTAGCCGGTGATCTCGGTGAAGGCCCGGTTCACGGCGCTGATGTGCTGTTGCGTATCGGTGATCAGCACGCCTTCGGCAGTGCTTTCGAACACGGTGGCGGCCTGTTGCAGTTTTTCCTGCATCAGGTGGCGTTCGGTGATATCCCGGGCGATGGTCAGCATGCAGTCTTCGTTGCCGATGGGCAGTGGGCGGCTGGATACTTCGCAGAGCCGTATCTGCCCGTCGTTGCGACGGATATGGCAGCTGAAATCCCTGACGAAGCCGTCCCGTTTCAGCAGGTCGAGCATCTGCTTGCGCTCGTTGAGATTGACCCAGATACCCAGGTCCAGAGTGGAGCGGTCTACCGACAGGGCGCTGTTGAAACCGGTAATGCGGCTGAACCCTTCGTTGACCTCAATCAGCAAGCCGTCGCTCTGCCGTGACAGCAGCAGGCCATCGGGCGAGGCGTGGAACGCTTTGGCGAACTTCTCTTCGGATGTCTGCAGTTGCTGCTGGGTTTCCTTGAGCTGGCTGATGTCCCGTACCACCACGACCAGGGCTGGCGTCGTGTCGAGGTCGAAGGGTTCAGCGGAGATCAGCCCGGTGAACACCTGGCCGTTGCTGCGGCGAAAGGGCATTTCCAGGTTGCGAATGCTGCCGGCCTGCAAACGCTGCAACAGGCTCGGCCCCACGCCTTGGATGCCCCAGATATTCAGTTCGGTTGCGTTGTGCCCCACCACTTCTGCGGCACTCAGGCCGATCTGCTCTTCGAACGCCTTGTTGACCTCCAGAAGGCAACCGTCCAACAGTCGTGCAATCACCAGGATGTCCGGGCACTGGCGGAACACCGAGGCAAATTTCTGTTCCGAAAGGCGCAGTGCTTCCTCGGTGCGCTTGGCTTCGCTGATATCGATCATCAATCCACGTATCAGCGGCTCATGCCCGTGTTCGATCAGGCTGACAATGTCGCGTACCCACAGGCAGCGACCATCGGCCGTGATAACCCGGTAATCGATGCAGTGATCGCGACCCGCCAGCAGTTCATTGTCGCAGTAGGTCTGGGCGCGGATCAGGTCGGCCGGATGAATGATGGTGCGCCAGAAACCTGGGACCAGCCAATGGGAGAGGGGATAACCCAACAGGTCTTCGGCGTGAGGCGACACGTAGCTGTAGGTGAAATCGCTGACCCTTGCCTCCCAGGCAATGGCCGACAGGCTCTCCACCAGCCCACGGTAATGGTATTCGCTGCTGCGCAACTCCTGCTCAAGTTCGACGCGGCGGGCGATTTCCGAGCTGAGCCGGCGATTGATGCGAATCACCACCGCCAGTATGCCAATCAGGAGCAGCAACGCAGGCAGGCCGTAAAACAGTAAGTCTGACCAGAGCTGGCGATAGTCGTGCACATTGCCGATCCACTTCTGCTGGATCTCGGCGACTTCGGCCGGGTTCATATCTGCCAGGACTTTGTCCAGGATGCCCACCAATACCTTGTTGTCCCGAGGGACGGCCATTGCCAGTTGATAGCGATAAGGCGTTTCCCCGCTGACATAAAGGCCTTCGAGCTTGAGTTGGCGCAGGCTCCAGACACTGGAAGCCAGATCGCCAACCACCGCGTCCACTTCATCGGTTGCCAGTGCTTGCAGGGCTGAACTGACGTTGGGCAGCGCCACCAGGTTCAGGTCGGGATGATGGTTGCGCAGCAATTCATGAGGCGCGTAGTTCTCCACCACAGCGATTTTCAGCCCATACAGCTCCTTGAGGTTCTGGGGCTGGGCGCCACCGCGATGGGCCAGGATGACAATGGGGAAATCCAGGTAGGGACGGGTAAATGCCAGGTAATTCTGGCGCTCCGGAGTGGACATGATGCCAGGCAATAGGTCGATCTTGCCCTGTACGACCTGCTCCAGCACAGCAGTCCAGCTGGCCGGCTCGATGGGCGTGAGTCTGACGGCCAGTCGTTCACGGATGATCTCGATGTAGTCGGCGGCCAGGCCCTGATAGCGGCCTTGATCGTCGCGAAACTCAAACGGCGGCCATGAGGCGTCGACACCCAGGCGCAGATCGGGGTGGTCCTTGAGCCAGCGGAGCTCCTCATCGGTGAGCGTCAACGCGCCAGCTGTTGCGGTCCAGGTGATCAATGACAGCAAAAGCGCGGCCGTCAGTCTGGGCATCACTGTCTCGTCATGGCTTGGGGAGGATGTTTCGAGTGTAGACGGGCAACAGGGGGTGGGGAGCGTAACGAAGGGGATTTTATCTGCATATAACAAAACCCCCGGCAGGGCCGGGGGTTTTGAAGGTCACTCGTCGAGGAAGGAGCGCAGATGCTCGCTTCGCGTCGGGTGGCGCAGTTTGCGCAACGCCTTGGCTTCGATCTGGCGAATCCGCTCACGGGTTACATCGAACTGCTTACCGACTTCCTCAAGGGTGTGGTCGGTATTCATGTCGATGCCGAAGCGCATGCGCAGTACCTTGGCTTCACGGGCAGTGAGGCCGGAGAGTACTTCGCGAGTCGCTTCCTTGAGACTCTCGACAGTGGCGACATCGATCGGAGACTGCATGGTGGAGTCTTCGATGAAGTCCCCCAGATGAGAGTCTTCGTCATCGCCGATCGGGGTTTCCATGGAGATCGGCTCTTTGGCGATCTTCAATACCTTGCGGATCTTGTCCTCAGGCATTTCCATGCGTTCGCCCAGCTCTTCCGGCGTCGGTTCGCGACCCATTTCCTGCAGCATCTGCCGGGAAATGCGGTTGAGCTTGTTGATTGTCTCGATCATGTGCACCGGGATACGGATGGTGCGGGCCTGGTCGGCGATCGAGCGAGTGATCGCCTGACGGATCCACCAGGTGGCATAAGTCGAGAACTTGTAGCCGCGACGGTATTCGAACTTGTCCACCGCCTTCATCAGGCCGATGTTGCCTTCCTGGATCAGGTCGAGGAATTGCAGGCCGCGGTTGGTGTACTTCTTGGCGATGGAGATCACCAGACGCAAGTTCGCTTCGACCATCTCTTTCTTCGCGCGACGGGCCTTGGCCTCGCCGATCGACATGCGACGGTTGATGTCCTTGATCTCGGCGATGCTCAGGCCAGTCTCGGTCTCCAGCGCACTGAGCTTCTGCTGGCAACGAATGATGTCCGGCTGCAGGCGGGCAATGGCTTCAGCGTATTTGCTCTTGCCCTTGGCCAGTGCATCGGTCCAGCTTTCGTCGACTTCGTTGCCCGGGAACTGGCGCAGGAAATCAGCGCGTGGCATGCGGGCATCACGCACGCAAAGCTGCATGATCGCGCGCTCTTGCTGACGCAAGCGATCCAGGGCACTGCGAACACGCTCGACCAGGCCTTCGAATTGCTTCGGCACCAGTTTGATCGGCATGAACAACTCGGCCAGCGCCAACAGCTCGGCAATCGCCTGCTTGTTGTTGCGGCCGTGCTTCTTCAGCGCCTTGCGGGTGATTTCCATCTGGTCGGCCACGGCGCCGAAACGCTGTGCGGCGATGACCGGATCCGGACCGCTTTCGGCTTCTTCCTCGTCGTCGCTCGCTTCGGCGTCGTCGTCATCGGTGTCGTCGTCGGCCTTGACGGCTTTCGCATCGATCGGCGGCGGCACTTCGGCGGCAGGCGGCGCAATGCCGTCGTCCGGGTCGATATAGCCGCTCAGGACGTCGGACAGGCGGCCACCTTCGGTGGTGACGCGGGTGTACTCGGAGAGAATATGGTCAACCGTGCCAGGGAAGTGCGCGATTGCGCCCATCACTTCACGGATGCCTTCTTCAATACGCTTGGCGATTTCGATTTCGCCTTCACGTGTGAGGAGCTCTACCGTACCCATTTCACGCATGTACATGCGCACGGGGTCCGTGGTGCGACCAATGTCGGTCTCGACCGCTGCCAACGCTGCGGCCGCTTCTTCAGCGGCCGCCTCGTCGGTATCGGCGTCGGCCAGCATAAGGGCATCCTTATCTGGAGCAACCTCGAATACGTTGATCCCCATGTCGTTGATCATGCGGATGATGTCTTCCACCTGTTCCGGATCTGAAATATCCTCCGGCAGGTGGTCGTTGACCTCCGCGTAAGTCAGGTAGCCCTGCTCACGACCCAATAGGATCAACTCTTTGATACGAGACTGCTGTTGCGCTTTTCCGGACATAACACCCTATCCACTGAAGGTCTTGGCGGGCAAAAAACAAGCCGAGGATTATACCTGAGCTGTGACCTCACGCGCCAGTTGAGGTCGGGTTTGATGCGCAAACATTGCGGCTGAGTAAGTCGCGCAATTGGTTTTTCTCTTCGCTGGTCAACTCGCTCTGGCGAGCTTTTCGCAGAAGTTGTTCCAGGTTTCGCTCGCGTTGGCGGGCGGACAAGCTAGTAATGGTGTCGAAAAACTGTTGTTCAAGGTTGTCTCCATCAATCAGCCATTCCTTCTCGGCCAAGGCCTTCAAGAGGCGTCCCTGCTCGGTACCGTGCCACCGTGCGATCAACTGGAAAGAGTTTAGCTTGGGGTTCTTCTGCACGGCTTCAAGGAGAGCGACCAGCAATTGCGTATTGCTGTGGTCCTCGGCGGCGAAGTGCCCTGCGTCCTCTACTTTCTCCGCCAGTTGCGGGTGATGCAGCAAGGTGCGCAAGGCGGCCAGTGTTGGGGGTTCGACGGCGGCCGGCACGCGCGGGGCACGTGGCTGGTCGCGATCGCCGCGCTTGCCGTTCTTGTCCCAGGGTTTCTTGTCCCATTTCTTGCCGCCGCTGCCGGGTTTTTTCGGCGTCCATTCCTGCTGGGAGGCGTAATCCTGCTGGGGTTGATGATAGTCGGCGAAATCCGGCATCGCGTCGTAATCGATGCCTGGGTCATACGCCGGCGGCGCCTCCTGGGGGGCGCTGTGCACCAGTTGATTGACCGCTTCGCTGTTGAGCCCGGTGATCTCGGTCAGGCGCTGGCGCATGAGCGTGCGCAGATTGGCGCCGGGCACCTTGTCGATCAGCGGCGCCGCGAGGGTGGCCATGTGGGCCTTGCCTTCGAGGGAGCGTGGATCGGCTTCTTCGGTCAATTGCTGGAAAAAATAGTCGGCCAACGGTTGTGCGTGCTGGTTGATCCGTGCACGGAACGCGTCGGTGCCTTCGGAGCGCACCAGGGTGTCCGGGTCCTCGCCCTCGGGCAGGAACAGGAAGCGTGCCCGCCGGCCGTCCTGCAGGCACGGCAAGGTGGCTTCCAGTGCGCGCCAGGCGGCGTTGCGACCGGCCTGGTCGCCGTCGAAGCAGAACAGCACGTTGGGCACGACGCGAAACAGGCGCTTCATGTGCTCTTCGCTGGTGGCTGTGCCCAGGGTCGCGACGGCGTTGCGCAGGCCTTGCTGGGCCAGGGCTATCACGTCCATGTAGCCCTCGACGACGATGATTTCGTCGAGGCTGCGGTTGTTCTTGCGCGCTTCGTACAGGCCGTAGAGTTCCTGGCCCTTATGGAACACTGGGGTTTCCGGGGAGTTCAGGTACTTCGGCTTGTCATCGCCCAGCACCCGGCCGCCAAAGGCGATGATCCGCCCGCGCGTGTCGCGGATCGGAAACATGACCCTGTCGCGAAAGCGGTCGTAGCGCTTGCCGGTTTCGGCGTTTTCGATCAGCAGGCCTGCGTCGATCATGGCGCGCTGCTGCAGTGTGTCGCTGCTTAGATGCTTGTACAGGTTGTCCCAGCCGGGCGGGGCGAAGCCGAGGCCGAAATCCCGGGCGATTTCGCCAGTCAGGCCGCGGCCCTTGAGGTAATCCACTGCGGCCTTGCGCGCCGGGTGGCTCTTGAGGGCCTGGCGATAGAAATCGGCCGCCGCCGTCAGCAGTGGGTAGAGCGGTGAGTCGGTCGGTTGGCGCGGCTTGTGCGGTCGACCGCTTTCCTCGCGGGGGATTTCCATGCCGGCGGCTTTGGCCAGTTCTTCGACGGCCTGGGGGAAGTCCAGGTTGTCGTGGTCCATGATGAAGCCGAGGGCATTGCCGCCCGCGCCGCAACCGAAGCAATAGTAGAACTGCTTGTCGGGGCTGACGCTGAAAGAGGGCGTTTTCTCTTTGTGAAACGGGCAGCAGGCCGTGTAGTTCTTGCCTGCTTTCTTCATTTGCAGGCGAGAGCTGACCACGTCGACGATGTCGGTGCGGTTCAGGAGGTCGTCAATAAAGCTCTGGGGAATCAGCCCGGCCATGGCGTTCTCATCATCACTGCGCGAAATATGGACCCGAAATCGGCAGGCGTAACCGGGTCTGGGTTTGAGACACGCTGAATCGGTGGCTCGACCGGGTCGTCTGCATCATCGCTGTCGGGAAGTGTATCTGCCGATAATCCACTGACGTTAATAACTATCAGTATTCGACTGTTTGAATGTGTTGCGCTGAGTCCGGTAACGGCCGGTCAGGCCTCGGATAGCTCATGAAGCGGGCACGCAGGCAGGTGCCTTGGGCTGATCGTCGTTAGAGGAATCAGGGTGTGCTCGTCGGTAGCCTTGGAAGGCTCGTCAGGAAAGACGTGCACCGCTGGCAAAAGAGCCAGGTCTGACGCGGTGAAGCGGTTGTCTTGGTCGCGTCTGCGACTTTGACGGTGAAGCATCAAGCGTTATTCCGCAAATGCCATAAGCCCGGCTTGAAGGCCGGGCTTGGCAGAAGCTTGCTACGGACGTCTGTGTATTAGTACAGACGTACGGCGCGGCGCTGTTCGCGCTGAACTTTCTTGGCGTGACGCTTAACAGCGGCTGCTGCCTTGCGCTTACGCTCAGAAGTCGGCTTCTCGTAGAATTCGCGGCTACGAACTTCAGCCAGAACACCGGCTTTTTCGCAGGAGCGCTTGAAACGACGCAGAGCTACGTCGAAGGGTTCGTTCTCTTTTACTTTGACGGCTGGCATCCAGAGCTACCTTCATTCATTACCGGGGTCAACATCCTCGCGGCAAAAGAGCACTTGAAGACGTCGGTTTTTAAGGGTTGCGGATGTTAACCCCTCAACGCTCGGAATGCAAAGCCTCTGATCGAAAACCGCTGGTCGGGGCACAACGCGACGACTATTATGCGCGCCTTCGAATTCAGCCTCTACAAGGCGCAAACCCATGCTAGTACTGGGATTAGAAACCTCCTGCGACGAAACCGGTGTCGCACTTTACGACAGTGAGCGCGGCCTGCTGGCCGATGCGCTGTTCAGCCAGATCGACCTGCACCGCGCCTACGGCGGGGTGGTGCCCGAACTGGCCTCCCGCGATCACGTCAAGCGCATGCTGCCCTTGATCCGCCAGGTCCTGGCCGAAGCCGGCTGCATGCCGACCGAGATCGACGGCATCGCCTACACCGCCGGCCCGGGGCTGGTGGGCGCGTTGCTGGTTGGCGCTTCCTGTGCCCAGGCGCTGGCCTTTGCCTGGGGTATTCCGGCCCTGGGCGTGCATCACATGGAAGGCCACTTGCTGGCGCCGATGCTGGAGGCGCAACCGCCACAATTCCCGTTCGTCGCTTTGTTGGTATCGGGTGGCCATACACAGCTCATCCGGGTCGATGGCATCGGCCAATACGAGCTGCTCGGCGAAACCCTCGACGATGCCGCCGGCGAAGCATTCGACAAGACGGCGAAAATGATGGGGCTCAATTATCCCGGTGGGCCGGAAATTTCCCGGCTTGCAAGCCAAGGGGTCGATGGGCGCTTCGTGTTCCCGCGACCGATGTGCGACCGCCCCGGCCTGGATTTCAGTTTCAGCGGGTTGAAGACCTTCGCCCTGAACACCTGGCAGCAGTGCGTCAGCGCCGGGGACGACAGTGAGCAAGCCCGTTGCGACATCTCGCTGGCGTTCCAGCAGGCCGTGGTGGAGACTTTGACCATCAAGTGCAAGCGTGCCCTGAAACAGGCCGGGCTCAAGCGCCTGGTGATCGCCGGGGGCGTGAGTGCGAACAAGGCCTTGCGCACATCGCTGGAGAAAATGCTCGGTGACATGAAGGGCGACGTTTACTACGCCCGGCCGGAGTTCTGCACAGATAACGGCGCGATGATTGCCTTTGCCGGCTGCCAGCGTTTGCAGGCGGGCCAGCAGGAAAGCCTGGCAATCAGCGTGCAGGCGCGCTGGCCCATGGAGCAGTTGGTCCCCCTGTGAAACGGCATTTAAAAATGCCGTTCGCGCCCGGCGAACAGGTCGCGTAGATTGCCCCGGTGGCGCCAGACGATCAGTGCAACCAGCATGGTCATTGGCAGCAAGGCTGCCGGTTCCTGCCAGGCCAGCAATGGCAGGGTCAACGGCGTGGCGATCAGCGCGGCCAGGGAGCTGGTGCGGGTCAGGTAGAACGTCAGCAGCCAGGCGCAGACAGCCAGCAGGGCGGCGGGGGGGTACAGGCCCAGCAGCATGCCGGCGGCGGTGGCGACGCCCTTGCCGCCACGGAAGCGGAAGTACAGCGGGAACAAGTGGCCGATGACGGCGCAGACGCCGATCCAGGCCTGTTGCTGCAACGAGAGCCCTGCAAGGCTGGCGATCAATACCGGGACAAGGCCTTTGCAGAGGTCGCCCAGCAGGGTCAGGATGGCGAGTTTGCGTCCGGCCAGGCGCAGCATGTTGGTGGCGCCGGCATTGCCTGAGCCACTCATTCGCGGATCCGGGCGACCGGTCAGGCGGCTGAGCAAAATGGCGAAGGAGAGCGAGCCGAGCAGGTAGGCGAGAATCGCCAGTAACCAAAACATGCTAACTATTCCGGGCGAGGACGCCCTGATTCTAACGGGGCATCGCGCCCTTGTCGTGCTGCGGAGAAGAGTGCTTGGACAGAGTGTTTATCGAGGGCCTGGAAGTCGACACGGTAATCGGTGCCTACGACTGGGAGCGAGGTATCCGACAGTGCCTGCGGCTTGACCTGAGCTTCGCCTGGGACAACCGCCCGGCTGCCGCGGGCGACGACCTGACCCTGGCACTCGACTATGCCAGCGTGTCGTCGCGCATCCAGGCGTTTGCCGAGCAGGCGCAGTTCCAGTTGGTCGAGACCTTCGCCGAACGACTGGCCCAGGAGCTGATGGACGAGTTCAAGATCACCTGGTTGCGTCTGAAAGTGACCAAGCCTGGCGCCGTACCGGCGGCCAGCGGCGTTGGCGTGGAGATCGAGCGCGGATGTCGCTGACTCAGGTTTTTCTCGGGCTCGGCAGCAATATCGAGCGCGAAACCCATTTGTGCGCCGGTCTTGAGGCCTTGGCCGGTTTCCTCGTGGACATGCGCTGTTCGGCCGTGTTCGAGAGCCAGCCAGTGGGGATCAAGAGCGGGCCGTTCTTCAATTTTGTCGTCTCGGCCTTCACGGACCTGCCGCTGATGGAGTTGGATCGTCGCCTCAAGTTCATCGAGGCGGACAACGGTCGTTATGCGCCAGACCGCAAGGGCCTGCCACTGGATATCGACGTGTTGTTGTATGGCGAACAGGTCGGCAACTTCGATGGGCTGATCCTGCCGCGTGCGGAAATCCTCAAGAACGCCTTCGTCCTGTGGCCTTTGTCGTTGATCGCGCCGGATCGGATTCATCCCGGTGTAGGCAAAAGCTTCGCTACCTTGTGGGACGAGTCGCAGATTGATCAGGTGCTGGCGCCGGTGGCTTTCGAGTGGCGCGGCCAGCAGCTTACGCCGTCCAGCCTGTTGTGAGGCGCCTGCCGCCATCGCGAGCAAGCTCGCTCCCACAGAGGATTTCAGTCGAATACGAGACATGCGTCCACTGAGAGTCACTGTGGGAGCGAGCTTGCTCGCGATGACGGTGGGCACTCCACCGCAAATGTAAACTGACTCAGCTCGCCGCTTCCTTATAGGCCTTCAATGCCTTGAGCCGCTCACGCTTGATCGCCTCACCCAGCTCCGGCCCCTTGAAGCCTTTCTCCAGCAAAGGCTGCACCGCCACTGCGCGGGCCGCTGCTGCGGCGCCCCGCAGATAATCAGCCTGTGGATAACTTCGCTGCTCAAGCCCCTTGCGCCCCCGCGCATCCATTTCGCAGGCCGCGATGAATTCCTCGAAGCGCTGGGGCCGACGGTACACATCAAAACTTTGTAGCAGCTCAAGCAGAGTAGATGCCTTCAGTTCAAGCGCGCGATGACCATGGGTATGGTATTGGCCCACCAATAACGCCAGTTCCTGACAGTCGCGCGGCGCCTTGAAGCGCTCGTTTACGACTTTGATCAGCTTCAAGCCCGTGTGCTCATGGGCGATGTGTCGCGGCCATTCGTGCTGGGGCGTCAGGCCTTTACCCAGGTCATGGAGCAGGCAGGCCCAGCGGACCGTTAGTGGCTGTTGATGCAGTGCCGCTTGTTCCAACACGCTCAGGGTATGGACGCCGGTATCGATTTCCGGGTGATGGGCTTCAGGTTGTGGCACGCCAAACAGCGCGTCGACTTCGGGCATCAAGACCTTGAGGGCTGTGCAGTCGCGCAAGACCTGAATAAATACCTGTGGTTGCTTTTCCATGAGGGCGCGGGAGATTTCTTTCCAGCTGCGCTCAGCCGTCAACGCCTCCAGTTCGCCGGACTCGCTGAGCTGGCGCATCAGCTCAAGGGTTTCGCCCGCCACCTTGAAACCCAGCGGCGCATAACGCGCGGCAAAGCGGGCAACTCGCAGGACTCGGAGCGGATCTTCGGCGAAAGCGGGGGAAACGTGACGCAGCACCCGGGCTTCGAGATCGCGCTGGCCGTGGTGCGGATCGGTCAGGTTGCCATGGTCATCTTCAGCCATGGCGTTGATGGTCAAGTCCCGGCGGACCAGGTCTTCTTCCAGAGTGACTTCAGGACTGGCATGGAACACGAAGCCGCCATAGCCGCGGCCGCTTTTGCGCTCGGTGCGGGCGAGGGCGTATTCCTCTCCGGTCTTCGGGTCGAGGAATACCGGAAAGTCGGCCCCCACGGGGCGAAAACCCTTGGCGAGCATTTCCTCGGCGGTGGCTCCCACGACGACCCGATCGACGTCGGTGATGGGAATGCCCAGCAGGCGATCGCGTACGGCGCCGCCAACTTTATAGATCTGCATAAAAAACCTCCGTTGGTCCGACAGGATAACCTTTGCGTCGGACGTCCGGAGGCGAAAACGGGATCAAAGATGAATGACGGCCAGGTCCAGGCGGCCATAATCGCCTTCGGCTTGTTCGCCCCTGGGCGGTACATGATGGGTTTTCATCACTTGGTCGCCTTGCAGGGTTTCCAGGTGGATGTCGAAGCCCCAGAGGCGATGCAGGTGCTTGAGCACTTCATCGGTGGAGTCCCCCAGTGGTTTGCGGTTGTGCGCCTGGTGCCGCAGGGTCAGCGAACGGTCTCCGCGGCGGTCGATGCTGTAGATCTGCACGTTGGGCTCGCGATTACCCAGGTTGTACTGCGCCGCCAGGGTTTCGCGGATGATGCGATAGCCGCTCTCATCGTGAATGGCAGGTACCACCAGGTCATCCTTCTGGTCGTCATCCAGGATGCTGAACAGTTTCAGGTCGCGGATCACCTTGGGCGAAAGGTACTGCAGGATGAAGCTTTCGTCCTTGAAGCTGCTCATGGCGAATTTAATGGCGGACAACCAGTCCGAACCGGCGATTTCCGGGAACCAGCGACGATCTTCCTCGGTAGGGTTTTCGCACATGCGCCGAATGTCGCGGTACATGGCGAAACCCAGTGCGTAAGGATTGATGCCGCTGTAGTACGGGCTGTCGAAGCCAGGTTGGAACACCACGCTGGTGTGTGACGTCAGGAACTCCATCATGAAGCCGTCGGTGACCAGGCCTTCGTCGTACAGGTCGTTCATCAGCGTGTAGTGCCAGAACGTGGCCCAGCCTTCGTTCATTACCTGGGTTTGGCGCTGTGGATAGAAATACTGGGCGATCTTGCGCACGATGCGCACGATTTCCCGCTGCCACGGCTCCAGCAGCGGCGCATGTTTTTCAATGAAATAGAGAATGTTCTCCTGGGGCTCGGCAGGGAAGCGGGCATTGTCTTTTTCGTTGTACTTGTCCGCACCCTTGGGGATGGTGCGCCATAGATCGTTGATCTGTTTCTGCAGGTGTTCTTCGCGGTCCTTCTGGCGCCGGCGTTCTTCTTCGGCGGAAATCGGATACGGTCGTTTGTAGCGGTCCACGCCGTAGTTCATCAGGGCATGGCAGGAGTCCAGCAGGTCCTCCACCGCGTCGATACCGTGGCGCTCCTCGCATTGCATGATGTACTGCTTGGCGAACACCAGGTAATCGATGATCGAACTGGCATCGGTCCACGTGCGGAACAGGTAGTTGCCCTTGAAGAAGCTGTTGTGCCCGTAGCAGGCATGCGCCACCACCAGGGCCTGCATGCAGATGGTGTTCTCTTCCATCAGGTAGGCGATGCAGGGGTCGGAATTGATCACGATCTCATAGGCCAGCCCCATCTGACCGCGGCTGTAGGATTTCTCTGTGCTGAGGAAGTGCTTGCCGTAGGACCAGTGGTGATAGCCCAGCGGCATGCCGACCGACGCGTAGGCGTCCATCATTTGCTCGGCGGTGATCACCTCGATCTGGTTCGGGTAGGTGTCGAGGGCATAACGGTCCGCGATACGGCTGATTTCGCGGTCGTAGGCCTTGATCAGCTCGAATGTCCATTCGGAGCCGGTGGAAATGGGCTGGCGTTTCTGCTCTTTTTTGGCGGTCATGTCACTAACCTGCGCTGGAAGAGTTCACGGAAGACCGGGTAGATATCCCCGGCCGAGACCAGTTGCTGTTGGGCAAATGTGTCGGAAAATGCTTCGGCAATCCGTTCGTATTCGTACCACAACGCCTGGTGTTCCCGTGGAGTAATTTCCACATAGGTGTAGTACTGGACGAACGGCATGATCTGGTTGATCAGGATGTCACGGCAGATCGGTGAATCGTCGTTCCAGTTGTCACCGTCCGACGCCTGGGCCGCATAGATATTCCATTCGTTGGCCGGGTAGCGTTCGGCCATGATTTCCTGCATCAGCTTCAGGGCGCTGGAGACAATGGTGCCACCGGTTTCCCTGGAGTAGAAGAACTCCTCCTCGTCCACTTCCCGGGCGCTGGTGTGGTGGCGGATGAACACCACATCGATCTTGTCGTAGTTCCGTTTCAGGAACAGGTACAACAGGATGAAGAAGCGCTTGGCGATGTCCTTGGTGGCCTGGGTCATGGAGCCGGAAACGTCCATCAGGCAAAACATCACCGCCTTGGAGCTGGGGTTGGGCTGTTTCACCAGCAGGTTGTACTTGAGGTCGAACGTATCGAGGAACGGGACGCGGTGGATGCGGGCGCTGAGTTTCTCGATTTCCGCTTCCAGGTCCTGAATGTCGCCGAAATTGTCGGGTTCTTCGCGTTTAAGGCGAGCCAGCTCTTCCTTGGCTTCGCGCAGTTTGGCCCGGCTGCTGCCCGACAGCGCGATGCGTCGGGCGTGGGCCGAACGAAGGGTGCGGATGATGTTGATGCGTGACGGGTTGCCTTCATTGCTGATACCGGCACGCACGGTCTTGAAGGTGTCGGTACCGGTCAGGTTGCGCTTGACCAGGTTCGGCAGCTCCAGGTCCTCGAACATGAACTCCAGGAATTCCTCCTGGGTGATCTGGAAGACAAACTCATCCATGCCTTCGCCGGAATTGCCGGCCTTGCCAGGGCCCTTGCCGCCACCGCCGCCCTGGGGTCGGGGGATGTGCTCGCCACTGGTGAATTCCTTGTTGCCAGGGTGCACGACGGTCTGTTTGCCGCCGCGACCATGGTGAAGCACCGGCTCGTCGATGTCGCGGCCGGGGATGCTGATCTGCTCGCCGTGTTCCATATCGGTAATGGAACGCCGGCTGACCGCCTCTTCGACGGCCTTCTTGATGTGGTCGCGGTAACGCCGCAGAAACCGTTGGCGGTTCACCGTGCTCTTGTTCTTGCCATTAAGGCGTCGGTCGATCACATAGCTCATAGGCCCCTCCAGGGGAGCTTCAAGTCGTAAGCCTCAAGCCGTAAGGGGCGTGGCGTCGAGCCTTGGGCTCGACGCCGCTCCCTTGCAGTTTGTAGCTAGAAGCTTGCCGCTGCTTACTGCGATTTTCGGACCCGCAGGTACCACTCGGAAAGCAGTCGTACCTGTTTGTCGGTGTAGCCACGTTCGACCATACGTGTGACGAAATCGTTGTGTTTTTGCTGGTCCTCCTTGCTGGCCTTGGCGTTGAAGCTGATGACGGGCAGCAGGTCTTCGGTGTTGGAGAACATTTTCTTCTCGATGACCACCCGCAGCTTTTCATAGCTGAGCCAGGTTGGGTTCTTGCCGTTGTTGTTGGCCCGGGCGCGCAGCACGAAGTTGACGATTTCGTTGCGGAAATCCTTCGGATTGCTGATGCCCGCCGGTTTCTCGATTTTTTCCAGTTCCTCGTTGAGGGCCACGCGATTGAGTATTTCGCCGGTTTCCGGGTCGCGATATTCCTGGTCCTGGATCCAGAAGTCTGCGTACAGCACGTAGCGGTCGAAGATGTTCTGGCCGTATTCGCTGTAGGACTCCAGGTACGCCGTCTGGATTTCCTTGCCGATGAACTCGATGTAGCGTGGCGCCAGGTATTCCTTGAGGAAGCGCAGGTAACGCTCGCGGGTTTCGGCCTGGAACTGTTCCTGTTCGATCTGCTGTTCCAGCACATACAGCAGGTGAACCGGGTTGGCGGCAATTTCGTGGGGGTCGAAGTTGAAGACCTTGGACAGGATCTTGAACGCGAAGCGTGTGGACAGCCCGTTCATCCCTTCATCGACGCCGGCGTTGTCGCGGTACTCCTGGATCGACTTGGCCTTCGGATCGGTGTCCTTGAGGTTTTCACCGTCGTACACACGCATCTTCGAATAGATGTTGGAGTTTTCCGGCTCCTTGAGACGCGACAGCACCGTGAACTGGGCCAGCATCTTCAGGGTGTCGGGGGCGCAATGAGCCTTGGACAGCGAGCTGTTGAACAGCAGCTTGTCGTAGATCTTCACTTCGTCGGTCACTCGCAGGCAGTACGGCACCTTGACGATATAGATCCGGTCGATGAAGGCTTCGTTGTTCTTGTTGTTGCGGAAGGTATGCCATTCCGATTCGTTGGAGTGCGCCAGCAGGATGCCGGTGAACGGAATGGCCCCCAGGCCCTCGGTGCTGTTGTAGTTGCCTTCCTGGGTGGCGGTCAGCAGCGGGTGCAGCACCTTGATAGGTGCCTTGAACATTTCGACGAATTCCATCAAGCCCTGGTTGGCCCGGCACAGCGCACCCGAATAACTGTAGGCGTCGGCGTCGTTCTGTGGGAATTCTTCCAGTTTGCGGATATCGACCTTGCCCACCAGGGCGGAGATGTCCTGGTTGTTTTCGTCCCCCGGCTCGGTCTTGGCTACCGCGATCTGGTTGAGGATCGAGGGGTAGAGCTTGACCACCCGGAACTGGCTGATATCACCGCCGAACTCGGCCAGGCGCTTGGTCGCCCATGGCGACATGATGGTGTTGAGGTAGCGGCGTGGGATACCGAAGTCTTCCTCGAGGATCGCGCCGTCCTCTGTTGCATTGAACAGCCCCAGGGGTGATTCGAACACCGGCGAGCCCTTGATGGCATAGAAGGGCACTTTTTCAATCAGTTGCTTGAGTTTTTCGGCCAGGGACGATTTACCGCCACCTACGGGGCCGAGCAGATAAAGGATTTGTTTCTTCTCTTCCAGGCCTTGGGCGGCATGGCGGAAATAGGACACGATCTGTTCGATGCATTCTTCCATCCCGTGGAAGTCCGCAAAGGCCGGATAGCGGCGTATCACCTTGTTGGAGAAGATGCGCGAGAGCCTCGAGTTGGTCGAGGTATCCAGCAGCTCCGGTTCTCCGATGGCCAGCAACAGACGCTCCGCAGCCGACACATAGGCACTGCGGTCCTGCTTGCAGAGTTCGAGGTATTCCTGCAGCGAGTATTCCTCTTGCCGCGTGGACTCGAAACGTTGCTGGAAGTGGCTAAAAATGCTCATGACGTCACCTCGCTCGATACGTGGAGCCGGTGTCGGATCAATCAGTCGATGCTGGACAGCCGCTGGGAACCCAGTTGCCGTTTACCCCCCAGAATGCTTTCAAGAATGCAGGCTCCTGAAAGCTGACTCCCGATGACCCGCGCGCCGGTGTACCGGCTCTCCCCTGTTTTGGATGGCCTGAGGCTAAGGATAGTTCGGAATCACGGAGGTAAAGGTGGAATACGTAATTAGTTGTGGCTGACCGTTCGTCTGCCATCGCTCAAGCCCACGGTTCACGCGGGCTTGGCCGGCATAAAAAATTATTCGGCGGCGCCTTGCGCTGTTTCTGCAGGGTACGTCGCGCGCCACAACTCAAAACCACCGTCCAGGCTGTAGACGTCGCTGAAGCCCTGGCTGATCAGATAGGCGGCTGCGCTCTGGCTGGAGTTGCCGTGATAGCAGACCACGACGGTCGGCGCATCGAGGTCGGCGGCACGGATGAAGTCGGCGATGGAATGGTTATCCAGATGCTTGGCGCCACTGATATGCAGAGCCGCAAACGTCGCTGGGTCGCGAACGTCGACGACGACCGCGCCTTGCTCGCGCAGGGCCTGGGCCTGTTCCGGGGGGATGCGTTTGAATTCGGTCATGAGGGACTCCTGTAGCTTGAGCGCAACGCCGGTCAAACGGCGGTGCCGGCCGGCAATGGTGCAGTGGTCGGGTGATGGATTCTGGCGTGGCCCTGTTCGTCGCAATCACAACGCAATTGCTCGCCCGTGTCGACGTTCATCAGCGTCATGGCGCTGCCCCACACGCAGCCGGTATCGAGGGCGAAGACGCCGGGTTCGTCGCATTGACCTCCCAGTGCCGCCCAGTGCCCGAAAATGATTTTCAGGTGACGGGTCTTGCGCTCGCTGTGCTTGAACCAGGGGGCGTAGCCGGGTGGTGCGGTCTCGATGCCTTCCTTGCCCTTGAGGTCGAGCTTGCCGTCACGGGTGCAGAAGCGCATGCGCGTGAAATAATTGGTGATGACGCGAAGGCGGGCGCTGCCGGTGAGGTCGTTGTCCCACTTGACCGGCTCGTTGCCGTACATGCCATCCAGGTAGGGTGCGAACAGATTGTCGTCGCGCAGGGCCTGTTCCACCTCGCCGGCGCACTTGAGCGCCTTGCTCAGGGACCACTGGGGCGGGATGCCGGCATGGACCAGCGCCAGGTTGCGTTGCTCGTCGTAGTGCATGAGCTTTTGCTGGCGCAGCCACTCCAGCAGTTCAACGCAATCGGGGGCGTCGAGGATTTCACTCAAGGTGTCGGATTTTTTCAGGCGCTCGATGTTCTGCCAGGCGGCCAACAGGTGCAGGTCGTGGTTGCCGAGCACGCACACCAGCGACTGGCGGATGCCGTAGAGAAAACGCAACGTCTCAAGGGATTGCGGGCCACGGTTGACCAGGTCACCCACCAGCCACAGCGTGTCTTTCCGGGGATCGAAGGCGACGCGCTCCAATAGGCATTTGAGCGGATCGAGGCAGCCTTGCAGGTCGCCGACCGCATACGTGGCCATTAGTGCAGCGCTCCGGGCACGGCCAGGCGAAAGGGCTTGATGACGGCGTCGAAGCGTGTGCCGTCCTCGGCCAGCATCTGGTAGGTACCCTGCATGGTGCCGACCTTGGTGGTCATCACGGTCCCGCTGCTGTAGCTGTGGCTTTTACCGGCGTCGATCAACGGCTGCTGGCCGACAACGCCTTCACCGCGCACCTCTTCGACATGGCCGTCGCCATCGGTGATGACCCAGTGCCGCGACAACAGCCTGGCCGGCAAGGAGCCGTTGTTGCGCACGGTAATGCTGTAGGCGAAGGCGAAGCGGTCATGCTCGGGTTGCGACTGTTCTGCCAGAAAACGGGTGGTGACGCTGACGTCGACCTGGTAACGAGGATCAGACATGCAAATAAGGCCTTAAAAACGAAGCGGGACGCGGGCGCGACTCAGGAGATCAGTCTAGGCCAAGTATCGGGTAGTAGACCAGACTGGCGTACTGCCCGATAGCGCTTGTCGCCCGTTCAGTTGGCGTCGGCTTGCGGGGCGACCTGTTCGCTGAGCTTGTCGGCCAGGCGTACGAAAGCCGCCAGGTCCAGCTGCTCGGGGCGCAGGCTGCCGTCGACGCCGGCGGCTTCGATTTCGGCGCTGCTGAGCAACAGTTTCAAGGTGTTGCGCAAGGTTTTGCGGCGTTGGTTGAACGCTTCGCGCACCACCCGTTCCAGCAGGCGATGATCCTTGGCCGGGTGCGGCAGGACGGCATGAGGTACCAGGCGGACGATGGCCGAATCGACTTTCGGCGGCGGGTTGAATGCACCCGGACCGACGTTGAACAGGTGTTCGACCCGGCAATGGTACTGGACCATGATCGACAGGCGGCCCCAATCGCCACCGCCAGGGCCGGCGGCGAGGCGCTCGACCACTTCTTTCTGCAGCATGAAGTGCATGTCGCGGATCAGGCTGGCGTTGCTCAGCAGGTGGAAGATCAGTGGTGTGGAGATGTTGTACGGCAGGTTTCCCACCACCCGCAGGCTGTTCGGCGCGGCATTCAGGCTATTGAAGTCGAACTTCAGCGCGTCGCCCTGGTGCAGGTTGAAATTGCTCTTGCCGGCGAACTGCTGGTTGAGGATCGGGACCAGGTCCTTGTCCAGTTCCACCACGTCCAGTTGCGCGCCGCTGTCGAGCAGGCCCTCGGTCAGGGCACCCTGGCCTGGCCCGATTTCCAGCAGGCGGTCGTCGGGCTTGGCCCGGATGGAGCGCAGGATGCGATCGATCACGCCGGCGTCATGCAGGAAGTTCTGGCCGAAGCGCTTGCGCGCGCGGTGTTGGTATTGCTCGGTCATAAATGGGTCTCGGCCATCTGGTAGGCGGTTTCCAGGGCGACTTGCAGGCTGCCGGTATCGATCTTGCCGCTGCCGGCCAGGTCCAGGGCGGTGCCATGGTCCACGGAGGTACGGATGATCGGCAGCCCCAACGTCACGTTGACTGCCGCGCCGAAGCCTTTGTACTTCAGCACGGGCAGGCCCTGGTCGTGGTACATCGCCAGCACCGCATCGCAGTGCTCCAGATATTTGGGGGTAAACAGAGTGTCGGCAGGCAGCGGGCCACGCAGGTCCATGCCCTCGCTGCGCAAGCGCTCCAAAGTGGGTTCGATGATGTCGATTTCTTCACGGCCCAGGTGCCCGCCTTCGCCGGCATGGGGATTGAGCCCGCAGACCAGGATGCGTGGCCGGGCGATGCCGAATTTTTCCTGGAGGTCGGCGTGCAGGATGCGGGTGACCCGCTCCAGGCGTTCCGGGGTGATGGCGTCGGCGATGTCCCGCAAGGGCAGGTGAGTGGTCACCAGGGCCACACGCAGGCCGCGGGTGGCGAGCATCATCACCACTTGCGCGGTGTGGGTCAGGTCCGCCAGGAATTCGGTATGTCCGGAAAAGGCAATCCCGGATTCGTTGATCACGCCCTTGTGTACCGGCGCGGTGATCATGCCGGCAAACGCCCCGTCCAGGCAGCCTTGGCCGGCGCGGGTCAGGGTTTGCAGGACGAACGCGGCGTTGGCCTTGTCCAGCTGCCCGGTGACGACCGGGGCGCCCAAGGGCGTATCCCAGACATACAGGCTGTTGGCGGGCGCCGGGGCATCCGGCCAGGCCTGCGGCGTTACCGGCAACAGGTCGACGACCACCCCCAGTTGCGCGGCCCGTTCAAGGAGCAGGTCGCGATTGGTGATGGCAATCAGAGGATGCGGCTGGGGGTGCGAGGCGAGCAGCAGGCACAGGTCGGGACCTATGCCGGCTGGTTCGCCGGGTGTCAACGCGAAACGCTTGGGTTTCACTGCGCTGCCTGGTCTGCACCAGGAAGTTTGATCTCAACGTAGGCTTCGTCGCGAATCTGACGCAGCCAGGTTTGCAGCTCTTCGTCATATTTGCGGTTGCGCAATACGGTCATCGCCTGCTGTTCGCGTGCCTGGGTGGTGCTGTCGGTGGCGCGACGGCCAAGGACTTCCAGTACGTGCCAGCCGTACGGGCTCTTGAACGGCTTGGACAGTTGGCCTTGCGGCGTATCGGCCATGACCTGGCGGAACTCGGGAACCAGTGCATTCGGGTCAACCCAGTTCAGATCGCCGCCGTTGAGGGCCGACCCCGGGTCTTCGGAGAAACTCTTCGCCAGTTCGGCGAAGTCCTCGCCCGCTTCGATGCGGTCGTAGAGTTTTTCCGCCAGGCGCTTGGTCTCGGCTTCGCTGCGAATCTCGCTTGGCTTGATCAGGATGTGGCGAACATGTACTTCGTCACGAACCTGGGTTCCGCCACCGCGCTTTTCCAGCACTTTCAGGATAATGAAGCCGCCTGGGGTACGTGCTGGCTGGGTGATGTCGCCCACGGCCATGGCGCTCAGTTCACGGTCGAACGGAGGCGGCAGTTGAGCGGGCTTGCGCCAGCCCATGTCGCCGCCTTCCAGGGCGTTGTCGCTGCCCGACTTGGCGATGGCCATCTGGCTGAAATCAGCGCCTTGCTTGAGCTGCTGGTAGACATCCATTGCCTGGCGATAAGCGCTCTGGATGGCTTCGGAGTTGGCGCTTTCCGGGGTAGGAATCAGGATGTTCGCCAGGTGCAGTTCTTCGGAAAGCTGCATCTTGCCCAGGTCGGAGGCGAGGAAATTCTTCACTTCCTGCTCCGACACCTGGATGCGTTCGGCGACACGGCGCTGGCGCACACGGCTGATGACCATTTCGCGACGGATCTGATCGCGGGCGTCCTCGTAGGAGAGGCCGTCGCGAGCCAGGGCGGCGCGGAACTGGTCGATGCTCATGTTATTGCGCTGGGCAATGGTGCCGACAGCCTGGTTCAGCTCTTCATCGGTAATGCGAATACCGGAACGCTCGCCGATCTGCAGTTGCAGGTTTTCGACGATCAGGCGCTCGAGCACTTGCTGGTCCAGTACGCCCGGTGGCGGCAGGCCACCGCCGCGCTTGGCGATGGTTTGCTGCACTTCATGGACGCGCTGGTCCAGTTGGCTCTGCATGACCACGTCGTTGTCGACGATGGCCACGACCTTGTCGATGGACTGTACCGCGGCGTTGGCCGCGGTACCCAGGAACAGCGCGCCCAGCATCAGCGGGCGCAGACAATCAGAAAGCTTGTTCTTCACGTTCACGATAACCTTGGATGCCTTTGTCGAGGAAGCTCTCTACCTTGGCGCCGGTGAGGCCGCCGAGTCCCTTCAGGACAATTTGGAGGAAGATGCCGTGGTCGCCTTTTTCGTTTTCCGGGGCGGCTTGACTGAATTCTTCATAGTCGACCCAGTAGCGGTTGATCAGGCGCAATTTCCAGCAGCAGTTGTCGTACTCGAAACCACCAAAGGCTTCCAGGGTGCGGTTGCGGTTGTAGTCATACTGCCAGCGGCTGATGGCGTTCCACTGCGGCACGATCGGCCAGATGACCGAGAAGTCGTGCTGCTTGATCTTGTAGTAGTCCTTCACGTAACCAGGTTGGCCCGGGGTGCCATAGTCGCCGCCGCCCACTTGCCACGTACCCGTGTTCTGGTCGTAACGGACCAGGTCGTTGCGATAGCGATAACCGGCGTTGATGACCTTGTTCGGGTTGTCTTCCGGCTGGTAGTGGAACATCGCACTGCCCGAACGCGGGCTGTGGGTGTCCGGGTCCCAGTTGTAGTCGGCCGTGGTACGCCAGTCGCGGTTCCAGCGGTATTCGTACTCCAGGGCGTATGGTGAAACGCTGGAATGCGCATCTTCACGCGTCTTGTAGTCGATACCCGGGAGTTGGACTTCGCGGTCCTTGAAGTAGAAGGCCTGGCCGACGCTGATGCGCTGGCGTTCGAAGCCATCTTCCTGAATCCAGCGGTTGGTCACGCCCAGGGACAACTTGTTTTCATCGCCGACACGGTCGGAGCCGCTAAAGCGGTTGTCCCGGAACAGCGAGGAATAGTTGAAGGTGCTTTCGCTGGTATCGAAGACAGGAATGTCGCTCTGGTCTTTCTCCGGTACATAGAGGTAGTACAGGCGTGGCTCCAGCGTTTGGCGATAGTTTTTGCCGAACCACTGGGTATCGCGGTCGAAGTACAGGCCGCTGTCAATGCTTGCGATTGGTACGCCACGGCTTTGGCTGCTGCTGTAGGTGCCGTTCAGGCGGTCCTGTTCAGCCGTTTGTGCGGCGACATCGGCTTTGCCCCGGTTATCCAAGTCGAGGTCATACTGCGTGTACTGATACTTGAGCGACGGCTTGATAAAGCCATAGCTCGTACTCATTGGCAGGCTCATGACCGGGGCCAGATTCATCCGGTCGCCGGTGGCACGGGCCAGGCCGCGGACGTTCGTATCAAGGAATGCCTGGGTAGAATCGCCGTTCTCGTTCGTGTAGTTGCCAGTTCTCAAATCACGATCAAACCGCACGAACTCAGTGTTATAGGCGAAATCCAAGCCACCCGGATGCTGCGGCAACGCACCGTTGAAGGTGATCTGTGGCAAGCGGTCATAAGGCGTGATGTTCGAAATCGTGGCCATTTGATAGGCCTGGACGTTCAAGCGCGCCGTATACGTATCGCCGCGATAGCTGACCGCACCCTGCTGGTTCACATAGTCCCTGGACTCGACACCGATCTGGTCGGTCTGCAGGTCCTGGAAGTAGTAAGGGTCGCTGATCTTGGTGTAGTCGACTTCCGTCAGCACGCGGGAATCGAGCCCACCCTTGTGCTGCCAGTTGTACATGTAGCGAGTCTTGCTGTAGTCGGTCTGCTTGGCGCGTTCGTCTTCTTCGTCGTTGAGGTACGCAGCACCGAACTGACCTTCGCTGGACTTGGTCAGGTAGCGGAACTCGCCTTCCATCAACAGGCCGCGCTTGGCCATATAGCGTGGGTACAACGTGGCGTCGTAGTTCGGCGCCAGGTTGAAGTAGTACGGAGTGACCAGCAGGAAGCCGGTGTCGCTGCCGCTGCCGATGGTCGGCGGCAGGAAGCCGGATTGGCGACGGTCGTCGATCGGGAAGTAGATGTACGGCGTGTACAGGACCGGGAAGTCCTTGACCCGCAGCGTCACGTTGGTCGCGGTGCCGAAGCCGGTGGCCGGGTTCAGGGTGATGTTGTTGCCCTTGAGCGTCCAGGCGTTGCTGCCCGGTTCGCACGTGGTGTACGTACCGTCCTTGAGGCGGATGATCGCGTTCTCGGCACGCTTGGCGTACAGCGCGTTACCGCGGATGCGCGATTTGTGCATCACGTATTCGGCGTTGTCGACCTTGGCTTCGCCGGTGTCCAGCTGTACATCGGCGTGGTCGCCGACGATCAGCGCACCGTTGTCGCGAACCCGTACGTTGCCGCTCAGCTCGCCACGGTTCTCGGCCTGGTACAGGCTGGCCTCGTCGGCTTCGACCTGCATGCTGCCCTGGCGCATGACCACATCGCCGGCCAGGGTCGCCACTTGCTGTTCCTGCTCATAGCGGGAAGCCTTGGCGCCGAGGAAAGTCGGGGCATCGCTCTTGGCCGTCTTGTCATTCATGCCGGGACGAGAGGGCTCGATATAGGCGCCCGCGCAGTAAGGACCGGTTTCAGCCAGTTGCGCCGGGGTGAGGTTCTCTCGTGGAACCCAATCCAGGTGGCTGTAGTCTGCACTGCGCGACTTCAGGCCGCGGCCCTTGGCTTCGGTAACGAGCATCGGCTTTTCGCCGGCCTCCTCGCCCGAGCTGCTGTCGGCTGGCGACGCGCCGCTGTCGGAAACCGCACTGCCGTCATGCACGGGGCGCGGCGGCAACGCGGCGGCCGGTGTCTTGGGTGCACAGTCCCAGGCACCCGAAGCGGAGACGGAGCAGTCATACTGCTGCGCCGCGACGACGAATGAAGAGGCCAGGGGTTGCAGGGCCAGCAGACTGCCGGTGACCAGCAACGGAAATTTTTTACGAAACGCGGGGGATTTCAATGCCATCTTATTAGTCCGGGCTTCCTGCGTGCCATCTGCCCGCGGTGTGGGCCGCACGCCTCTCGATGGTCTGAAAAAGATGCTGGATAATAAAGCATGACCCGCTTGACGGCTAGCGCCGTCGGAGACCCTTGCAATGCCCGACCAAGATGTACGCTTGCAACACCTGAAAGTTTGGCTCGATGAACAACTGCCGATCCTTTTCACTCAACAGGGCTGGGGCACCGTACCCCCGGCCACGTTGACCGCCGCCAGCAGTGACGCGAGTTTCCGGCGGTATTTCCGCTGGGAAGGCGAGGGCCGCAGTTTGATCGTAATGGATGCGCCACCGCCCCAGGAAAACTGCAAACCCTTCGTGGATATTGCTTTTTTACTGGCGAAATCCGGCATCAACGTGCCGAAAATTTATGCCGAAGACCTCGAGCGCGGCTTTCTTTTGCTCAATGACCTGGGCAATCAGACCTACCTGGACGTGATCGACAGCGAAAATGCCGACGATTTATTCGGCGATGCCTTGCAAGCCTTGTTGGCTTTCCAGCAACTGCCGATGGTCGCGCCGTTGCCGAGCTACGATGTCGCGTTGCTGCGTCGGGAGCTGGAATTGTTTCCCGAGTGGTACGTCAAGCGCGAGCTGGGCATCGAATTCGATCCGGGCCAGCAGCAACTCTGGCAACAGGCCAGCGAGCTGTTGATCGACAGCGCCCTGGCCCAACCCAAAGTGCTGGTGCACCGCGACTACATGCCGCGCAACCTGATGCTCAGCGTACCGAACCCCGGTGTGCTGGACTTTCAGGATGCGGTCTATGGCCCGGTGACCTACGACGTGACCTGCCTGTTCAAGGATGCCTTCCTCAGTTGGCCCGAGGCGCGTGTGCGCGGTTGGCTGGAGCGTTACTGGCAGCAGGCTGGCGCCCTTGGCATTCCCGTCCAGCCGGATCTCGAGGATTTCCTGCGGGCCAGCGACTTGATGGGCGTGCAGCGTCACCTCAAGGTTATCGGGATCTTCGCGCGCATTTGCCACCGTGATGGCAAACCACGTTACCTCGGTGATGTGCCGCGTTTCTTTGCTTATATAGAAGCGGTCATCGCCCGGCGTCCTGAACTGGCACCGCTCGATGAGCTGCTTGTCAGCCTGCGGCAGTCGGCCGGAGCAACGGCATGAAGGCGATGATCCTGGCGGCGGGCAAGGGCGAGCGCATGCGCCCCTTGACCCTCACCACGCCAAAGCCGTTGATTCGCGTGGGTGGCGTTCCCTTGATCGAATACCACTTGCGGGCGCTCGCCAAGGCCGGGTTCAGCGAGATCGTGATCAATCACGCCTGGCTCGGCCAGCAGATCGAAGATCACCTGGGAGACGGCTCGGGTTTTGGCGTGAGCATTCGGTTCTCACCCGAAGGCGAGCCGCTGGAAACCGGTGGTGGAATCTTCCGGGCCTTGCCGCTGCTGGGCGATGACGCGTTTGTGGTGGTGAACGGCGATATCTGGACCGACTACGATTTCAGCGTCTTGCGCAGGCCGCTCAAAGGGCTGGCGCACCTGGTGCTTGTCGATAATCCAGAGCATCACCCGAACGGCGATTTCATTCTGGCCGACGGAAAGGTTCACGATGGGCAAACACCTGCCGACAACCTGACCTATAGCGGCATCGCCGTGCTGCACCCGCGCTTGTTCGACGGCTGCACAGGCGGTGCCTTCAAGCTCGCACCGCTGTTGCGCACGGCCATGGCCGAAGGGTGCGTCAGTGGCGAGCACCTGAAAGGGCATTGGGTCGATGTCGGCACCCATGAACGGTTGGCGCAGGTTGAAACCTTGATAGAAGCGAGCGGTTGATATGTGGTGGCCAGGGACTCTGATTGGAGCCGGGGCGGGCTTTGCCATCGCCAGCATTCCGGGGGCCATGCTTGGCGCGTTGTTGGGACAGGCGCTGGACCGGCGCCTGAATCTGCAGGGCTGGGCGCAAGTACGTGAGCGCCTGGGCGGCCGCCCGGCGCTGCGCAACGATGAATTGTTGTTCGTATTGCTCGGGCGCCTGGCCAAATGCGATGGGCGCGTGGTGGACGGCCACATCCAGCAAGCTCGCCAGGAGATGCGGGCGTTGGACTTGAGTGAATCGGCGCAGCGCCGGGCGATCGCGGCGTTCAACCGGGGCAAGTCCGGAAACGATCGGTTGCGCGGTTATATGCGTCGCCTGGCCGTCCAGCCCCATGCGGCTGAAGGGGTATTGCGCGCCTGTTGGCGGATGGTCTGGGCCGATGGGCGTGCCGGTGTCGGCGAGCGGGAACTGGTGGCCCAATGGGGCCGCTGGTTGGGCTGGACGCCGCAACAGGTCCAGGCGCTGGCGGCTGATTACGAACCGCAGAAACTGTCGCGGCCCAACGCCGGCGTGACCTATCAGGAGGCCTTGCGCTTGCTGGGGGTTTCGGCCACCAGCGAACCGTCGCAGATCAAGCGTGCCTACCGGCGACTGCTCAGCCGTCATCACCCGGACAAGATTGCCGGCAGCGGGGCGACGCCCTTGCAGGTGCGTGAAGCCACCGACAAAACCCGAGAGCTGCATAACGCCTATCGGTTGATTCGCGAGCGGCGGGATTTTCGCTAGCTTCCGGGGGACAAGGGGCCAGAGTCAGCCTTACTCCCCCGGCTTCTGCGGGTTCAACCAACCCCGAACCCGACGAAACAACTGCTCCTGCTCCGCCGACGGGTTCGGCAGGGCCTTGAGGGATACCTGGCTGAAGGTCGAACCTTTCAAGCGTTTGCTCGCCTGCAAGCGCTCCAGCGCCGCGTTGCGATCCAGCAATTTGTCCATGTAGAAAATATCGGCGGTCGCCAGTTTCAAGGTAGGGGTCAGTTCGGCCAGGCCGGGCTTGGCAGTGACCGGAGTCTGCGCAGCCACCATCACGAAGCGTTCGACTTGCGAGGGTTGCTTTTCACTCAAGTAACGCGCGACCCAATAGGCGCCGGTGCCATGGCCCAGTAGCACGATACGGCGTGCGCTTTGCTGTTCGGCGTAGGCCAGCGCCGCATCGATGCGGGCGAAGATGCGCTCGGCGTCGGCCTTGGCATGTTCTTCATCGGTTTGCGCAACGACCGGATCCACCGCATCGGCTTCGCCGCCGGCGACCTGTTCGATCGGCGCCGAAGTGGTAGCGTCCGGTGCCGCGGCAGCCGTATCGGCCGGCTTGGTCTCGGGCGCGGCTTCCGCCACGCGCGGCGCGATGACATCGCTTTGCAGGTCCGGCAGGGTGATACTCAGGCTGCTCCATTCAACATCGGGCAACTTTTTGCGTAATGGGCCGACGACTTGAGGCCAGTCAGCGGTTTCGCCGGCGCCGGGGATGATGATGGCCACGCCTCTGGGGTCACTGGTATTGGCCGGTTTCCACAGTGCGAGGAAGGTGTCGCTGCCGGTCTGCAACTGTTGCTGTTCCTGGGGCGGGACTGTTCGTCCAAGTGCAGCCGCTTCTTCCTGGCTACGCTCGAGCAAAGGCTGGCGCTCGACAGGTTTTTCCCCGGCGGGTTGCTCGGCGGCGGGGGCCGTTTCGCTGGCCTGGACAGAAAAGGCACTTGGCAGGATCAGCGATAGGCACAATGCTGGCAACGCCAGGCGATAAACAGAGGGCATCGGATATTCCATGACCAGAAGTATTTCCGGCAGCCTAATGGGTTGGTCAGTATTTGTCAGTGCATGAGACTTCAATGATGCGTTTTTGCTGCCTGTGGGTTATCGGCTGTTTATGGCTTCCCTTGATGGCGTGGGCCGCGCCCGCGCCGTCGGCGCCTGGGGTGCAATTGAATGCAGGGCAGCGCCAATGGCTGGTGCAACATCCGCAGTGGCGGGTCGGCCTGGTCTTGCAGGCGCCCTATGCGCAATACGACCGGCGCTTGCAGCGTTTGTCCGGCACCAATGTCGAGTTGATGCAATGGCTGGGCAAGGCGCTGAACGTCGAGCTGACCTGGCGCAACTTCCAGGACGTGGCGCAACTGGAAGCGGCATTGCGTGCCGGCGAGGTGGACATCGCTCCGGGCCTGACCCAATCCCCAGGCGGGCTCAAGCTCTGGCAGTTTTCCGATCCCTACATGCGCGTGCCGCAATTGATCGTCGGTGCGCAGAAAGGCGCCGAGGGGGTGGAGTTGGAAAAACTCGACGCCCAGGCCCGCGTTGTGGTGCGCATGCCCAGTGCCACGGCCGATTACCTGCGCAGCAACTACCCGACGCTGAACCTGCAAGGCGTGCCGATGGAGCGCGAGGCCCTGCAATTGCTGCTGACCCAGCAGGCCCGGTACGCGGTGGTCGACGAGGCGCAACTGGGCAGGTTGATGGTCGAACCCGAATTCGCCGAGCTGGCGGTGGTGGGCGACATTGGCCTGCCGCAGTTGCTACGGGTTGCCACACGGCGGGACTGGCCGGAGCTGGCAGAAATCATCGACAGAGGGTTGCAGGCAATCCCGGCCAAGGAGCTGGAGCAACTGCACAGTCGTTGGCTCAAGCCAAAATACCCGCGCCTGACCGAGACCCCGGGTTTCTGGCAGAACCTGACCCTGTTGATCCTGGCCCTGCTGCTCAGCAGCGTTGCCATCGTGTTCTGGCAGCGTCGCCAGCAACGTGGACTGGAGCGCCGTCTGCGTGCCGCGAGGGAGGACATCGCCCAGCGTGCAGCCAGCGAAGAAGCCTTGCGCCTGACCCAGTTCTCCATCGATCAAAGCACGGTCGGCATCCTGTGGGTCAATTGGGACAGCCACGTGCGCTATGCCAACCGAGCGGCCGAAACCATGCTCGGCTACGCCTCGGGCGCCATCATCGACCGGCCCTTGATCGACTTCGAGCCGGGCTTGCACATGGACCGTTGGTTGAACCTGTGGAAGCGCGCCCGGGCCAGTGAAGAGGGGCCGCTGAGCTTCGAAACCGAGTGCGTGCGAGCCGATGGCAGCATACTGCCGACCGACGTTTCCCTGAGCTTCCTGCGTTTTCGCGACGCCGAATACCTGGTGGTCTACCTCAATGATGTGACCGAGCGCCGACGTGCGCTGGCGGCGTTGCGCGAAAGCGAGGCGCGGCTGCAAGGCATTGCCGCCAATGTGCCGGGCCTGGTCTTTCGCCTGGAACGGGCACCGGTGACCGGCCAGATCGACTTTGCCTACATCAGCGAAGGCAGCGAAAGCCTGGTGGGTTATTCCCCTGCAACCCTGGCCCGCAGTGACACCGGGCTGCGCAGTCTGGTGCATCCGCAGGACAAGGCCGATTATCACCGCACCCAGGACCAGGCGCTGGATACCGACAGTGACTGGTCATGGCAGGGCCGTATCCTGACCCGCGAAGGCCAGGAGCGTTGGGCCGAGATCAAGGCGATCACTCGGCGTCTCGAAGATGGCGCCTATGTCTGGGACGGTATCGTCTGGGACATCACTGACAGTAAGCGCATCGAACTGGAGTTGGCCAGTTCCCGGGAGCAGTTGCGCGAGTTGTCGGCGCACCTGGAAAGCGTGCGGGAAGAGGAAAAAGCGCGGATTGCCCGGGAGGTCCACGACGAGCTGGGCCAGATGCTGACGGTGTTGAAGCTTGAAACTTCCATGTGTGAATTGGCCTACGCGCAACTCGACCCGGGCCTGCATGAGCGGCTTAACAGCATGAAGCGCCTGATTGCTCAGTTGTTCCAGTTGGTGCGGGATGTGGCGACGGCATTGCGCCCGCCAATCCTGGATGCTGGCATCGCTTCGGCCATCGAATGGCAGGCCCGGCGCTTCGAGGCGCGAACGCAGATTCCTTGCCTGGTGCAGGTGCCGGACAACCTGCCGCCCCTGAGCGACGCCAAGGCCATCGGTCTGTTCCGGATTCTCCAGGAGGCGCTGACCAACGTGATGCGTCATGCCCAGGCGCATACTGTGGAGTTGACGCTGGTTCAGCAAGGCGCTGATTTATGTCTGACCGTCAGCGACGACGGTGTAGGATTTATTGCCGATACGAGCCGGCCAACGTCCTTTGGCCTGGTCGGCATGCGTGAACGGGTGCTGATCATGGGTGGACAGTTGACCCTGGACAGTGAGCCGGGGGAGGGCACCACCCTGTCGGTGCGGGTGCCGTTGAATGAGGCCTGATGGTTTGGGTTGGCTGGGCTGACGCTATCGCGAGCAAGCTCGCTCCCACATCGATCGAGGTGTACTTGTGGGAGCGAGCTTGCTCGCGATGAGATCCTGAATCTGGAGAGCAATGTGATCCGTGTACTGGTAGCCGAAGACCACACCATCGTCCGCGAAGGCATCAAGCAGTTGATCGGCCTGGCCAAGGATCTGCTGGTGGTGGGGGAGGCGAGCAATGGCGAACAGTTGCTCGAAACCCTGCGCCAGGTGCCCTGCGAAGTGGTGCTGCTGGATATCTCCATGCCGGGCGTCAACGGCCTGGAGGCGATCCCGCGGATCCGTGCGTTGAACAATCCGCCGGCCATCCTGGTGCTGTCGATGCATGACGAGGCGCAAATGGCCGCCCGTGCCCTGAAGGTCGGCGCCGCGGGTTACGCAACCAAGGACAGCGACCCGGCCCTGCTGCTCATGGCGATTCGCAAGGTCGCGGCCGGCGGGCGCTACATCGACCCGGACCTGGCCGACCGCATGGTCTTCGAAGTCGGCCTGACGGACACGCGACCGCTGCACTCGCTGCTGTCCGAACGTGAATTCTCAGTCTTCGAACGCCTGGCCCAGGGCGCCAACGTCAACGACATCGCCCAGCAACTGGCCCTGAGCAGCAAGACCATCAGCACCCACAAGGCGCGGCTGATGCAGAAACTCAACATCACCTCATTGGCCGAGTTGGTGAAATATGCGATGGAGCACAAGTTGCTCTGAACCCCGCAATTTCCACTTGTGGGAGCGAGCTTGCTCGCGATGGCGGCGGCACATTCAATATTGATGTCGGCTGACACTCCGCTATCGCGAGCAAGCTCGCTCCCACAGGGTTTTGTGTTGGCATATCCATTTGCGACACACCCCGACAGCGCTTTTTGCCCTTACTTGCAGCTTGGCGCTTGAAACGCGCCGCCGCACTTACCCAATCCCGCCATCCTTGTAGGGCGATCCCTACCCCGACTCTTCCATCCGGCTGAGGCGATTCTCTCCTGCGCCCCGATTTGCGCGGACCCCAGGGTCCACTAGGCTTGATTCACAAGCAGTCATCAAAACAAAAGGTGCGGGTATGAGCCAGGTCGATTCAAGCGCGGGGGCCAGCGATGTGCTGGTCAGCTTTCGTGGTGTGCAGAAGAGCTACGATGGCGAGAACCTGATCGTCAAAGACCTCAACCTGGACATTCGCAAAGGCGAATTCCTGACCCTGCTCGGGCCTTCCGGCTCCGGCAAGACCACCAGCCTGATGATGCTCGCCGGGTTTGAAACCCCAACCGCTGGCGAGATCCTGCTGGCCGGGCGTTCGATCAACAATGTGCCGCCGCACAAGCGCGACATCGGCATGGTGTTCCAGAACTACGCCTTGTTCCCGCACATGACCGTCGCCGAGAACCTTGCTTTCCCGCTGACCGTGCGAGGCCTGAACAAGAGCGACGTGAGCGATCGGGTCAAGCGTGTCCTGAGCATGGTCCAGCTGGACAGCTTCGCCCAACGCTACCCGGCGCAATTGTCCGGCGGCCAGCAACAACGGGTGGCCCTGGCGCGGGCGCTGGTGTTCGAGCCGCAGTTGGTGCTGATGGACGAACCCCTGGGGGCGCTGGACAAGCAATTGCGTGAACACATGCAGATGGAAATCAAGCACCTGCACCAGCGCCTTGGCGTGACCGTGGTCTACGTGACCCACGACCAGGGCGAAGCCTTGACCATGTCCGACCGCGTGGCGGTGTTCCACCAGGGCGAAATCCAGCAGATCGCCCCACCGCGCACCCTGTATGAAGAGCCGAAAAACACTTTCGTCGCCAACTTCATCGGCGAAAACAACCGTCTCAACGGTCGCCTGCACAGCCACACCGGCGATCGTTGCCTGGTGGAGTTGGCGCGCGGCGAGAAAGTCGAGGCCCTGGCGGTGAATGTCGGTCAGCCCGGCGAGCCGGTGACCCTGTCGATTCGTCCGGAGCGGGTGAGCCTCAACGGCGTCAGCGAACAATGTGTCAACCGCTTCTCAGGGAGGGTGGCGGAATTCATCTATCTGGGCGACCACGTCCGGGTTCGCCTGGAAGTCTGCGGCAAGAACGACTTCTTCGTGAAACAGCCGATTGCCGAGCTCGATCCCGCGCTCGCCGTCGGCGACGTGGTTCCGCTTGGCTGGCAAGTCGAGCATGTGCGTGCGCTCGATCCCCTTCTAGAGGCGAATTGATCGCCCCCTGCTGTACCAACACCAACCCTGCACGTGGAGAGAACAATAAATGTTGAGATCCCTGAAGTTCACAGCCCTGACACTGGGCATGATGGGTGCGGCAAGCGCGATGGCGGCGGGCCCGGACCTGACCGTGGTGTCTTTCGGCGGGGCGAACAAGGCGGCTCAGGTCAAAGCCTTCTACGCACCGTGGGAAGCGGCCGGCAACGGCAAGATCGTGGCTGGCGAGTACAACGGCGAAATGGCCAAGGTCAAGGCCATGGTCGATACCAAGAGCGTTTCCTGGGACCTGGTGGAAGTCGAGTCTCCGGAATTGTCCCGTGGTTGTGACGAAGACATGTTCGAGCAACTGGACCCGGCCCTGTTCGGCAAGGCCGAAGACTACGTCAAGGGCGCCATCCAGCCTTGCGGCGTAGGTTTCTTCGTGTGGTCGACCGTGCTGGCCTACAACGCCGACAAACTCAAGACTGCGCCGACCAGTTGGGCAGACTTCTGGGACACCAAGCAATTCCCGGGCAAGCGCGGCCTGCGCAAGGGCGCCAAGTACACCCTGGAATTCGCCCTGATGGCCGACGGCGTAGCGCCGAAAGACGTCTACAAAGTGCTGGCCGGCAAGGATGGCCAGGACCGTGCGTTCAAGAAGCTCGACGAGCTCAAGCCGAATATCCAGTGGTGGGAAGCCGGCGCCCAGCCGCCGCAATACCTGGCTTCCGGTGACGTGGTCATGAGCTCGGCCTACAACGGTCGGATCGCTGCGGTACAGAAAGAAAGCAACCTGAAAGTGGTGTGGAACGGCGGTATCTATGACTTCGACGCCTGGGCCATCCCGCGCGGCCTGGACAAGACCCGCGCCGAAGCGGCGAAGAAATTCATCGCCTTCTCGGTTGCACCGCAGCAGCAGAAGACCTACTCGGAAAACATCGCCTACGGCCCGGCCAATACCCAGGCTGTGCCGTTGCTGGCCAAGGATGTCCTGAAGGACATGCCGACCACCCCGGAAAACATCGCCAACCAGGTGCAGATCGACGTCAGCTTCTGGGCTGACAACGGTGAGCAACTGGAGCAGCGCTTCAACTCCTGGGCGGCCAAGTAACCCGACGGTCTGAAGCTGGATGAAATCCATGTGGGAGCGAGCTTGCTCGCGATAGCGGTTTGTCAGACACATCAATGTTGAATGTGCCGTAGCCATCGCGAGCAAGCTCGCTCCCACAGGTTCTTGCTCCAATCGGGTGTTTCAAAAGAACAGAGGCGGCCCGCCGCCCCTGTAACGATAAAAAGATTTGCGGAGTTCGCCATGGCCATCGCCGTTCCACTGAACGCGGGCACCAGCCCCACCCTCAAGCAACGGCTCAAGCGCGCCGAGCGGGTCAACCGCTGGAAGGCCCAGGCCTTGATCGCGCCGCTGGTGCTGTTTCTGTTGCTGGTGTTCCTGGTGCCGATCGTGGCACTGCTGTTCAAAAGCGTCAGCAACCCGGAAGTGGTGGGCGCCATGCCTCGCACGGTCGCTGCCGTCGCGGCCTGGGACGGACGCGGTTTGCCGGGCGAGCCGGTGTACAAGGCTGCCAGTGAAGACCTGGCCGAAGCCCGCAAGAATCAGACCCTGGGCGACTTGTCCAAGCGCCTGAACATGGAACTGGCCGGCTATCGCAGCCTGCTGACCAAGACTGCTCGGGCGTTGCCGTTTGCCACCGAGCCGGCTTCCTATAAAGAAGCCATGGAAAACCTCGATGAGCGTTGGGGCGACCCGGCGTACTGGCAGGTGGTCCGCCGTAACACCAGCAACGTCACCCCGTATTACCTGCTGGCGGCCGTCGATCACCGCATCGATGACCTGGGGGAACTGGCCCCGGCGACTCCCGACCAGGCGATTTACCTGGATATTTTCACCCGCACGTTCTGGATGGGCCTGGTCATCACCGCGATCTGCCTGGTGCTGGCCTATCCGCTGGCGTACCTGCTGGCGAACCTGCCGTCGCGCCAAAGCAACCTGTTGATGATCCTGGTGTTGCTACCGTTCTGGACCTCGATCCTGGTGCGCGTCGCCGCGTGGATCGTGCTGCTGCAGTCGGGCGGCCTGATCAACAGTGGCCTGATGGCCATGGGCATCATCGATAAGCCCCTGGAGCTGGTGTTCAACCGCACCGGTGTCTACATCTCCATGGTCCATATCCTGCTGCCGTTCATGATCCTGCCGATCTACAGCGTGATGAAGGGTATCTCGCCCACCTACATGCGTGCGGCGATTTCCCTGGGCTGCCATCCGTTCGCCAGTTTCTGGCGGGTGTATTTCCCGCAGACCTATGCCGGTGTCGGCGCCGGTTGCCTGTTGGTGTTCATCCTTGCCATCGGCTACTACATCACGCCGGCGCTGCTGGGCAGCCCGAACGACCAGATGGTCAGCTATTTCGTCGCGTTCTACACCAACACCAGTATCAACTGGGGCATGGCCACGGCGCTCGGCGGGCTGCTGTTGCTGGCGACCGTCGTGCTTTACCTGATTTACAACCGGCTGGTGGGCGCCAGCCGCCTGCGCCTGAGCTAAGGGGAGATCGAAATGCTGAGTCCTTACATGTCTCCCGTCGAACGGGTGTGGTTCTACACCTTGCGCACGCTCTGCGGGCTGATCCTGTTGTTCCTGATCCTGCCGGTGCTGGTGATCATTCCGCTGTCGTTCAACTCCGGCAGTTTCCTGGTGTACCCGTTGCAAGGCTTCTCGCTGCAGTGGTACCACGATTTCTTCGCCTCGGCCGAATGGATGCGGGCGCTGAAGAACAGCATCATCGTGGCCCCGGCGGCGACGTTGCTGGCGATGATCTTTGGCACACTGGCGGCCATCGGGCTGACCCGTGGTGACTTCCCGGGCAAGGCACTGGTGATGGCCCTGGTGATTTCGCCCATGGTGGTGCCGGTGGTGATCATCGGCGTGGCCAGCTATCTGTTCTTCGCACCGCTCGGGATGGGCAACAGTTTCCTCTCGCTGATCGTGGTCCACGCCGTGCTGGGGGTACCGTTCGTCATCATCACGGTGTCGGCGACCTTGCAGGGGTTCAATCACAACCTGGTCCGCGCCGCCGCCAGCCTCGGGGCTTCGCCACTGACGGCGTTTCGTCGGGTGACCCTGCCGTTGATCGCCCCGGGCGTGATCTCCGGCGCCCTGTTCGCCTTCGCGACGTCGTTCGATGAAGTGGTGGTGACCCTGTTCCTGGCCGGCCCCGAGCAGGCAACGTTGCCGCGGCAGATGTTCAGCGGCATCCGCGAAAACCTCAGCCCCACCATCGCGGCGGCGGCGACGCTGCTGATCGCCTTCTCGGTGATCCTGCTGCTGACCCTGGAGTGGTTGCGTGGGCGTAGCGAGAAGTTGCGCACGGCCCAGGTCTGAAGGTCAGCGTTGTTCAAATGTGGGAGCGAGCTTGCTCGCGATAGCGGTAGAGCATTCAACATTGATGCTGAATGTCAGTGCGCTATCGCGAGCAAGCTCGCTCCCACAGGGTTTCTCATTGCATTCATAAGCTGAATAGCAGACAACCCTTAATACCGAGCTATCCTTGTGCCAGCCCATACTCGAATAAGAGGCCGCGCACATGAGTCTTTCCTCATTCAAGATCGCCCATAAACTGATCACCGGTGCCGCTGCCATCGAGCAACTGGCCGCCGAGTTGACGCGCCTGGACGTCGACAACCCGCTGATCGTGACCGATGCGGCGTTGGTCCAGTCCGGCACTGTGGAGCTGGCCCTGCAACATCTGGGCGGACGCGACTACGAGATTTTCGACCGGGTCATGCCGGACCCGGAAATCGCCATCGTCGAGGATTGCATGCAAGCCTACCGCGACGGTGGTCATGATGGCCTGATCGGCCTGGGCGGCGGCAGTGCCATCGACATTGCCAAGTGCGTGGGCGTCTATGCCGGGTACCACGGCGAGTTGCAAGATATGTTCGGCGTCGATCAGGTACCGCGCAAAGGCCCGCCCATGATTGCCATCCCCACCACAGCCGGTACCGGTTCGGAAGTCACCAACGTGGCGATCCTTTCCGACAAGGCCGCGCAGCTGAAAAAAGGCATCGTCAGCGATTTTCTGTTGCCGGACGTGGCGCTGGTCAGCCCGCAGATGACCCTCACGTGCCCCCGTGGCGTAACGGCGTCCAGTGGTGTCGACGCGCTGGTCCATGCCATCGAGGCCTACCTGTCGCTCAATGCGTCGCCGATCACCGATGCCCTGGCTATCGGCGCGGTCAAGCTGATCAGCCGGGCGTTGCCCAAGGCCTACGCCAACCCCGCGCATCTGCAAGCCCGTGAGGACATGGCCACGGCCAGCCTGATGGCCGGCATGGCCTTCGGCAATGCCGGGGTTGGCGCGGTGCACGCGCTGGCCTATCCGTTAGGTGGGCGCTTTCACGTTTCTCACGGCGTCGCCAATGCACTGTTGCTGCCGTATGTCATGGCGTGGAACAAGATGGCGTGCGTCGAGCGCATGCGTGACATCGCCGAAGCCATGGGCATCAGGACTGCCCATCTGAGCGATATGGAGGCCGCCGACGAAGCCGTGGAAGCCATGGTCGCCTTGTGCGCCGCCGTGGAAATTCCCAAGGGCCTGAGTACCCTGGGCGTGACCGAGGACGTGATTCCGTCCATGGCCCTGGAGGCCGTGGGGATCGAGCGGTTGATGCGCAACAACCCACGCAAGCTGACCGCCAGCGACATCGAGAAGATCTATCGCGCGGCGTATTGATCGACGGTCACGGTGGGCGCGCCAAATCTTGAGGTATACAATGCGCGCCATCGTGATTTCGCTCAAAACAGGTGCGTCATGCAGCCCTTCGCTATTGCTCCGTCGATTCTCTCCGCCGACTTCGCCCGCCTGGGCGAGGAAGTGGACAACGTTCTGGCCGCCGGGGCCGACATCGTGCACTTCGATGTCATGGACAACCACTATGTACCCAACCTGACCATCGGCCCGATGGTCTGCGCGGCGCTGCGCAAGTACGGCGTCACCGCGCCGATCGACGCGCACCTGATGGTCAGCCCGGTGGACCGCATCGTCGGTGACTTCATCGAAGCCGGTGCCACCTACATCACCTTCCACCCTGAAGCCACGCTGCACATCGACCGCTCCCTGCAGTTGATCCGCGAGGGCGGTTGCAAGGCCGGCCTGGTGTTCAACCCGGCGACGCCCCTGGACGTGCTCAAGTATGTGATGGACAAGGTCGACATGATCCTGCTGATGAGCGTCAACCCTGGCTTCGGCGGCCAGAAGTTCATCCCGGGCACCCTCGACAAGTTGCGCGAAGCCCGGGCGCTGATCGATGCCTCGGGACGTGACATCCGCCTGGAAATCGACGGTGGCGTGAACGTGAACAATATCCGTGAAATCGCCGCGGCCGGCGCCGATACGTTCGTCGCAGGCTCGGCGATCTTCAACGCCCCCGACTACAACGAGGTGATTGCAAAAATGCGCGCCGAACTGGCCCTGGCGCGCCCATGAGCGGCTTCGAGCAGCTGTTCCCCGGCAGCTTGCCGCGCCTGGTGATGTTCGACCTCGATGGCACATTGGTCGATTCGGTCCCGGATCTCGCGGCGGCCGTGGACAGTATGCTGCTCAAGCTCGGACGTCCGTCCGCCGGCATCGACTCGGTGCGCCACTGGGTGGGCAACGGCGCGCCCATGCTGGTGCGCCGGGCCCTGGCCAATCACATCGATGCCCAGGGCGTCGATGACGCCGAGGCCGAGCGGGCGCTGGAGCTGTTCAACGAAGCCTACGAAGGCAACCACGCGCTGACGGTGGTCTATCCCGGCGTACGCTCCACGCTCAAGTGGCTGAAGAAGCAGGGCGTGGAAATGGCCCTGATCACCAACAAGCCGGAACGCTTCGTTGCGCCACTGCTGGACCAGATGAAAATCGGCCGCTATTTCCGCTGGATCATCGGCGGCGATACCTTGCCACAGAAAAAACCTGACCCGGCCGCGCTGTTCTTCGTGATGAAAATGGCCAACATCCCGGCCTCCCAATCCTTGTTCGTCGGCGACTCGCGCAGCGATGTGCTGGCGGCCAAGGCGGCAGGGGTCAAATGCGTGGCGCTGAGTTACGGCTACAACCACGGCCGGCCCATCGCCGAAGAGTTTCCGACGCTGGTGATCGACGATTTGCGCCTGTTAATTCCCGGTTGCCTGGACCCGGCCGCTGAGATAACGTTGCCCGACGCTGTTCAATCCTCTTCTGGAAACGCCATCGTGGTGGTCACTCGCAAACTCTGGATGAAAGTCATGAAGGCCCTGGCCCGCTGGCGTTGGCGCGCCTGACGTGATCCTGGCCGGTTATCCGGCGCGTTTGCATACCTGACTGTCAGCTCCTCTTGCCACGAGGCACCCCATGATCCGCGAAGAATTCCTGCGTCTAGCCGCTGCCGGCTACAACCGCATCCCCCTTGCTTGCGAAACCCTGGCCGACTTCGACACGCCGCTGTCGATCTACCTCAAGCTGGCCGACCAGCCCAACTCCTACCTGCTCGAATCGGTACAGGGCGGGGAAAAGTGGGGCCGTTATTCCATCATCGGCCTGCCGTGCCGTACGGTGCTGCGGGTCCATGACCATCGCATCAGCGTGACCCACGACGGCGTCGAAATCGAAAGCCTCGACGTCGAAGACCCGCTGGCATTCGTCGAAACCTTCAAGGCCCGCTACAACGTGCCGACCATCCCTGGCCTGCCGCGCTTCAACGGTGGCCTGGTGGGGTATTTCGGCTACGACTGCGTGCGCTACGTGGAAAAACGCCTGGGCACCTGCCCGAACCCCGATCCCCTGGGCGTACCGGATATCTTGCTGATGGTCTCCGACGCCGTCGTGGTCTTCGATAACCTCGCCGGCAAGATGCACGCCATCGTCCTGGCTGACCCGTCCCGGGAAGATGCCTACGAGCAAGGTCAGAAAAGCCTGCAGGCGCTGTTGGAAAAACTCCGTCAGCCGATCACGCCGCGTCCGGGCCTGGATTTCAGCAAGCAGTCGGCCGCCGACCCGGTGTTCCGTTCCAGTTTCACCCAGGACGATTACGAACGCGCCGTCGATACCATCAAGGAATACATCCTGGCGGGCGACTGCATGCAGGTGGTGCCGTCGCAACGGATGTCCATCGACTTCAAAGCCGCGCCCATCGATCTCTACCGGGCGCTGCGCTGCTTCAACCCGACGCCCTACATGTACTTCTTCAACTTCGGCGACTTCCATGTCGTCGGCAGTTCGCCAGAAGTGCTGGTGCGGGTCGAAGACAACCTGATCACCGTGCGACCGATCGCCGGCACTCGCCCCCGTGGCGCCACGGAGGAGGCTGACCGGGCGCTGGAAGAGGACCTGCTGTCGGACGACAAGGAAATCGCCGAGCACCTGATGCTGATCGACCTGGGGCGCAACGATACCGGGCGGGTCTCGGAAATCGGTTCGGTGAAACTCACCGAGAAGATGGTCATCGAGCGCTATTCCAACGTGATGCACATCGTCTCCAACGTCACCGGCCAATTGAAGGCCGGGCTGACGGCCATGGATGCCTTGCGGGCGATCCTGCCGGCGGGCACTTTGTCTGGCGCGCCGAAAATCCGCGCGATGGAAATCATCGACGAACTGGAGCCGGTCAAGCGGGGGGTATACGGCGGGGCCGTGGGTTATTTCGCCTGGAACGGCAACATGGACACCGCGATTGCTATCCGCACCGCGGTCATCAAGAACGGCGAACTGCACGTGCAGGCCGGCGGCGGCATCGTCGCCGACTCGGTGCCGGCATTGGAATGGGAAGAAACCCTGAACAAACGCCGGGCGATGTTCCGCGCCGTGGCGCTGGCCGAGCAGACCTCGAACGACTGAAGGCCTTCAACAAACAACTGTGGCGAGGGAGCAAACGCCCTCGCCACAGGTCCTTCAGCGACTCGATCAAAATGTGGGAGCGAGCTTGCTCGCGATGAGGCCGTCATATTCAACCCATAGGTCGCTTGATAGTCCGCTATCGCGAGCAAGCTCGCTCCCACAGGCTCGCCTCGATCAGAAGTCCAGGCTGACGCCCAGGCTCACCCCTTGCTGGGTCAAGTCATCATCCTTGCGCAACGTATAACCGCCCCGCAGCGCCAGGTCGTTGGTCAACTTGTGGCTGACCCCCAGGCTCAGGCGGTTCAGGTGGCTCTGTGGCGTATAGCCTTCCAGCGTGAAGTCGTTGGCTGGCAGGCTGTTGAGGGCGATGTTGACCTTTTGCGTGTCGTCTTCGTACTCGCGCTCGTGGGCATATTCGCCAAACACCTGGGTCTGCCGGGTGATGTTGTATTTGCCCTGCAAGCCAATGCCCAGGCGTTTCGAGTCGCGGGTCTGGTCATCGAAGGTCAGGGCCGTGGAGCGGTTGCTCTTTTCCGAGTAGCCATCGACTTCCACCTTCGCATAGTCAGCGCTGATAAACGGCGAGAGGTGCCATTCGCTGCCCGGCTGGGCAATGTCGTAGCCCACCCGCGTGCTGAATGCCCAGAGATGGCCGTCGGTGTCGCCTTTCTCTTGCGCTTCGTTGACGCCCAGGTCGAACTTGCGTTCCAGGTTGTCGTAGTCGAGCTTGCCGCCCGTCAGTGCCGCATCGGCCCACCAGCGGTTTTGCTGGAACTGGGCGAAGGCGGTGGCCAGGTAGCTGTTGAGCTTGTACTTCGAATCGTTGTGGCCTGCTTCCATGTCCTGGCGGTAGAGACCGGCGGCGACACCTATGCGCCAAGCCTCGTTGAGGCGATAGCTGCCGCCGACGTTGAGGCTGTAGCCGCTGCCATCGGCGCTGGCGCCGCTGCCCTGGCTGTCCATGTCCAAATGTTGGCCGCCACCTGCCACGATGGCTCGCCACTGGCCGACCGCCTGCCAGTCCTCCCAGTCCGATTGCCACTGGCTGCGCAACTCATCCTGGTGGGCACGCAGGGTCGAGTGGGCCATTTCCGGCAGCAACGTCAGTTCCCAGGGCGCCGCGAGCAGCGAATAGGCGTAGTCGGCGATCAGCTTCTGCCCGGTTTCGGTTGGATGGACCGCGTCGTTGTAGATCAGCTTGCTGGGATCTGGCGTGGCACTGTTGATGCCATAGGTGGCGTTTTCCGTGCAGCCGTTGCCGCTGAAGCAGGTAGCGGTCAGGTTCTCCCCGGTGGCGAGGCCGAATCTCGCCGGATCGGCGAAGCTTTCCTTCAGCAAGAGCGGGATGTTCAGTGGAATGATTTCAGCGTCGATGCCTTGCAGGCGTGTGATCAGTTGTTGGTTGAACTGATTGCCCAGTTGCGAAAAGGTGTCCTGCAAGGGGCCGCCGTTGAGGGCCGGCGTCAGGCCCAGGTCGGGCAACAGCCAGACCATCACATAGCGGGCACCGGCCGTTTGCAGCACCTGGACGCTGTCGGCCAGGCGGTCCGCGGCGGCGTTCGCTTGCGCGGTATTCAATACCCGGCCTTGAAGGAAGTCGTTGCCACCACCGGAAAGGTAATACAGTGCATTCGGATCGGCCCGCAGGCCATTGGACTGCAGGTAGCCGGGACGGCTGCGTTCGCCGGTGTCGGATACACCGGTGATCGATTCGAGGATCTGGTCGGTACGATAACCGCCCACCGCCCAGTTGTTGCCGTCTGCCAGCCCTTGGTCGGCGCGGACCGCCGAGGTGGAGGCGGCGGTCTCGTCGGCGGAATAGCCCAGGCGCCCACCGAGCAGTTGGGTGGAGTTGGCCGAATAGGCTTCACCGCTGCCGTCCGTGTAGATCGGACCGGTTCGGTTGGTATAGCGCTCGGTCGAGCCGGGCGGGCCATTCGGGTCGGCGAACTGGCCTGCATCGTTGAGGCTGTCGCCGAACACGATGAACTTGGAGTACGGGTTGGGGGCGGCGCTCGCCTGGGCACAGGCCATCGCCAGCAGGCAACCGGCAATCGGTACGAACAACGTCTTTTTGATCATGGGAAAATCCGTTTTTATTTTATTGTTGTTAGAAAACGAAACGACAGTACCAAAAACTTTCGGCATTTTGCCATCTATCCGGAACGTCGCGATTGTTTCAAAGCCCTTCGGGGACGGTCATATTGCGTGCTCCGCCCAGCTAAGCTACTGTGCCGGGACGTATGAACGAGACTTCCCCTGTGTCGATTGCCAGCAAACTTCTGGATCAAATGATCAAGGCACACGCCCGTTGGCGTTGGCGCGCCTGAACATTCTCCGCCGGCTTCGCCGGACCTGTACCGATTTGCCTTCTTTACCCGCTGTAGAACCGCTTCGCCGGGGTATCAACCGCCTCGCCAAGCGCAGCAGCGTGCGGGTCACTCTCTGAAGGCTGTGTTCAAAGTCAGTGAATTCAATAGGTTGCTTAGCCATGTTGCTGATGATCGATAACTACGACTCTTTTACCTACAACGTTGTGCAATACCTTGGCGAGCTGGGCTCCGAGGTCAAGGTCGTGCGCAACGACGAACTGACCATCGCCGAAATCGAAGCCCTCAAGCCTGAGCGCATCGTGGTTTCCCCCGGGCCATGCACGCCGACCGAAGCGGGCATTTCCATCGACGCCATCAAGTATTTCGCCGGCAAGCTGCCGATCCTGGGCGTCTGCCTGGGGCATCAATCGATCGGCCAAGCGTTCGGTGGCGATGTCGTGCGCGCCCGACAAGTCATGCACGGTAAGACTAGCCCGGTATTCCACGAGGACAAGGGCGTGTTCGAGGGACTGAATCGTCCGCTTACCGTAACCCGCTACCACTCTTTGATCGTCAAGCGCGAAACGCTGCCTGACTGCCTGGAGTTGACGGCCTGGACCCAGCTTGAAGACGGCTCGGTCGATGAAATCATGGGGCTGCGCCACAAGACATTGAATATCGAGGGTGTGCAATTTCATCCCGAGTCTATTCTCACCGAGCAGGGCCACGAGCTGTTCGCCAACTTCCTCAAACAAACCGGCGGCACGCGCTAAGGACTTTTCATGGATATCAAGACAGCCCTGAGCCGTATCGTCGGCCATCTCGACCTGAGCACCGACGAGATGCGCGACGTGATGCGCGAGATCATGACCGGCCAATGCACGGATGCGCAGATCGGTGCGTTCATGATGGCCATGCGCATGAAGAGCGAGAGCATCGATGAGATCGTCGGCGCCGTGTCGGTGATGCGTGAACTGGCGGACAAGGTCGAACTCAAGACACTGGACGGTGTGGTCGACGTGGTCGGCACCGGAGGTGATGGCGCCAATATCTTCAACGTTTCCACCGCCTCGTCGTTTGTGGTCGCGGCGGCCGGTTGCACCGTTGCCAAGCACGGCAACCGCGCGGTCTCAGGCAAGAGCGGCAGTGCCGATTTGCTGGAGGCCGCCGGCATCTACCTGAACCTGACGCCGATTCAAGTGGCGCGCTGCATCGACAATGTCGGCATTGGTTTCATGTTTGCCCAGACCCATCACCGTGCCATGAAACACGCCGCCGCGCCGCGCCGTGACCTGGGCCTGCGTACGCTGTTCAACATGCTCGGCCCGCTTACGAATCCGGCTGGCGTGAAGCATCAAGTGGTTGGGGTGTTCAGCCAGGCGTTGTGCCGGCCATTGGCCGAAGTCCTGCAACGCCTGGGCAGCAAGCACGTGCTGGTGGTTCATTCGAAGGACGGCCTGGATGAATTCAGCCTGGCGGCGCCCACATTCGTGGCCGAACTAAAAAATGATCAGATCAGCGAGTATTGGGTCGAACCTGAAGACCTCGGCATGAAAAGCCAGAGCTTGCATGGCCTGGCGGTCGATGGCCCGGCCCAGTCGCTGGAGCTGATCCGCGATGCCCTGGGGCGCCGCAAGACCGAGAATGGCCAGAAAGCCGCCGAGATGATCGTGCTCAATGCCGGTGCTGCGTTGTACGCCGCCGACCACGCCAGCAGCCTCAAGCAAGGCGTGGAACTGGCCCATGACGCACTGCACACTGGCCTGGCCAGGGAAAAACTCGAAGAGTTGGGTGCATTTACCGCCGTATTCAAAGTGGAGAACGAAGGATGAGCGTGCCAACGGTTCTGGAAAACATTCTGGCTCGCAAGGTCCAGGAAGTGGCTGAGCGCAGTGCTCGCGTCAGTCTGGCCGAGCTGGAAAACCTGGCGCGTTCAGCGGATGCGACGCGCGGTTTTGCCAAGGCGCTGATGGATCAGGCCAAGAAAAAACAGCCGGCGGTCATTGCCGAAATCAAGAAGGCTTCTCCCAGCAAGGGCGTGATTCGTGAACACTTCGTCCCGGCTGACATCGCGCGAAGCTACGAGAAAGGCGGTGCGACCTGCCTCTCGGTACTGACCGACGTCGACTTTTTCCAAGGGGCCGACGACTACCTGAAGCAGGCGCGGGCAGCGTGCAAGTTGCCGGTGATCCGCAAGGATTTCATGATCGACCCGTACCAGATCGTCGAGGCGCGTGCGCTGGGCGCCGATTGCGTGCTGTTGATCGTCTCTGCCCTGGATGACGTGAAAATGGCCGAGCTGGCGGCCGTGGCCAAGAGTGTCGGGCTGGATGTCCTGGTGGAAGTCCATGATGGCGACGAGTTGGAGCGAGCCCTGAAAACCCTCGATACCAAACTGGTCGGCGTGAACAACCGCAACCTGCACACGTTTGAAGTCAGCCTGGAAACCACCCTGGACCTGTTGCCACGTATCCCGCGTGATCGCTTGGTCATCACCGAAAGCGGCATCCTCAACCGGGCCGATGTCGAGTTGATGGAAGTCAGCGATGTGTATTCGTTCCTGGTGGGCGAGGCGTTCATGCGGGCCGAGAACCCGGGTACTGAATTGCAGCGACTGTTCTTTCCTGAACGAGGCCTGCCGGTGAGCGGCTCGACGCTGGACTGATCCATGTCGCCTGTGATTTCCCTCAGCGTCGAAGCTGGCCTGCAAGCCGAACAGGACCTGTTGGCCAGCATCTGCGCGGGCGACGCCGAGTTCGGCCTGCTGTTCTGGCAGCCCAATGACCGCGCGCTGGTCATGCCGCGCCGCTTGAGTCGGTTGCCGGGGTTCGAACACGCCAGTGAAGTATCGGCCGCCCAAGGCTGGCCAGTCCTGCTGCGCGAAACCGGTGGTGAGCCGGTGCCGCAATCGGCCGCTACCGTCAATATCGCCTTGGTCTACGCGCCACCGCGCTGCGAAGGTGACCACGGCCGCATCGAAACCGGGTATCGCCGGTTGTGCGATCCCATCTGCCAGTTGTTGGATGAATTGGGCGGGGTGGCTTCGCTGGGAGAAGTGGAAGGGGCCTTTTGCGACGGGCGCTTCAACGTCAACCTCGACGGCCGGAAAATGGTCGGCACCGCTCAACGCTGGCGCCAGAGCAAGGGGGGGCAACGTCCGGTGGGGCTGGTGCATGGCGCGCTTTTGCTGGAGAACGAGCGCGAGTCCATGGTCGCGGCGGTCAATCGCTTCAATGAGGCCTGTGGCCTGGAGCAGCGAGTGCGTGCCGAGAGTCACATTGCCTTGCGTGAAAAATTCCCGGCGCCGCACGCGCTGGAGCGACTCGAGGTGCTGTACCGGGAACTGCTGACCCAACTGCTGGGTACTTAACGCGTTCCGAACACCACCATGGTCTTGCCTTTGACGTTGACCAGGTTGCGCTCTTCCAGGTCCTTGAGTACGCGACCGACCATTTCACGGGAGCAACCGACAATCCGGCCAATCTCCTGGCGGGTCACCTTGATCTGCATGCCGTCCGGGTGGGTCATGGCATCGGGCTGCTTGCACAGCTCTAACAGACAACGTGCGACACGTCCGGTGACGTCGAAAAATGCGAGATCGCCGACCTTGCGGGTGGTATTGCGCAGGCGCTGTGCGATTTGTCCGCTGAGGACGTAAAGAATGTCCGGGTCTTGCAGGGACAGTTCTCGGAATTTGGCGTAGCTGATTTCCGCAACTTCACATTCAATCTTGGTCCGCACCCAGGCACTGCGTTCCTGTTCCTTGCCCGCCTGTTCGAACAACCCCAGCTCACCGAAAAAATCTCCGGAATTGAGGTAGGCGATGATCATTTCCCGACCGTCATCATCTTCTATCAGGATAGTGACCGAGCCCTTGATGATGAAAAACAGCGTTTCGGAACGATCTCCCGCACAAATGATGTTGTGTTTGGCTGGGTAGCGGCGGCGCTGGCAATGCATCAAGAGCTTGTCGAGATTCTTGATCTTGAACGTGGGAGTAATGGCAACCATGGTTGTATCCCGAAAGACTGCGCGGTGTGGTGGTTTGTTTTTATGAAGGCGAATAGCTATCGCTAAAAGCTGGCCATACGCCAGCGAGTTGGCGCCAGCTTAACAGAGGCGTCCTTAATAGATTTGAGAATTTACCTACAGGCTGACAGGACGGTGCTCCTAAGACGAAGAGCGGTCATGGCGAAGCGCTGTGCTAAGCTGGCGACCCTTTTTTAACAGTGGAGTCTTGGCGATGAAGGCACGCATCCAATGGGCTGGCGAAGCCATGTTCCTCGGTGAGTCAGGCAGTGGTCATGTGGTCGTCATGGACGGCCCGCCAGAGGCCGGTGGTCGGAACCTGGGTGTTCGGCCGATGGAAATGCTCCTGTTGGGCGTAGGCGGTTGCAGCAATTTCGACGTGGTCAGCATTCTTAAAAAGTCCCGCCAGGCCGTCGAAAGCTGCGAAGCGTTCCTGGAAGCGGAGCGTGCCACCGAAGATCCAAAGGTATTTACCAAGATCCACATGCATTTCGTGGTGAAGGGGCGAGCCTTGAAGGAAGCCCAGGTCAAGCGGGCCATTGAGCTGTCCGCCGAGAAATACTGCTCGGCTTCGATCATGCTCGGCGCCGCCGGCGTCGAAATCACCCACGATTATGAAATCATCGAATTGGGTTGAGTCGATCTCGATGGCGAAGCCCGCAACTCGCCGCGTTGAAATCCTGAGCTAAAGAAAAAGGCGACTCCCGCTGGAAGTCGCCTTTTTCATTGGTGTTGCAATGGCGTCAAATCCGATAGGTGCTCTTGGTCATGACCTTGGCCAGCAGGCTCATGCCGAACTTCACCGGGCCCGGAAAACGGAAGCCACCGGCGTCAAGCGCACTTTCGGCATGGTGTTCTTCATCCACGCGCATCTGTTCGAGGATCGCCCGGGACTTTTCATCCTCGGCCGGCAGTTGCTCCAGGTGTTCGTTCAAGTGCTTGCACACCTGATGCTCGGTCGCGGCAACGAAGCCGAGGCTGACTTTATCGCTGATCAGGCCGGCGACGGCGCCGATCCCGAATGACATCCCATAGAACAGCGGGTTCAGGACGCTGGTGTGGCTGCCCAGCTGGCGAATGCGTTGTTCACACCAGACCAGATGGTCGATTTCTTCCTCGGCGGCGTGTTCCATTGCCTCACGCACCTGGGGCAGCTTCGCTGTCAGCGCCTGGCCCTGATACAGCGCCTGGGCACAGACTTCGCCGGTGTGGTTGATACGCATCAATCCGGCGACGTGGCGGGTTTGCTCGTCACTCAGTTGCGCGTCCGGCTGCACGATAGCCGGTGATGGGCGGTACGGCTGGCCACTGAAGGGCAGCAGCGTGCGCATCGCGGTATCAGCTTGCAGCAACAGACGGTCAATCGGCGAGTAGTGACGTTGGGTAGTCATGCTTACCTCCGGGAAAAATCACAGCGGCCAGTTTAACCCAATCGGCCGCCGAAGATTTGCGTTGGGTCAGGGCTATCAGCCCGGCGGCCAGTGCATCTGGCGCTGACCCAGCACATGCATATGAATGTGATAGACCGTCTGCCCACCCAGTTCATTGCAATTCATCACCACGCGAAAACCTTCTTCGCAGCCCAACTCCAGCGCCAGGCGCTGGGCAGTGAACAGAATGTGCCCGGCCAGGCCCTTGTCTTCTTCGGTGAGGTCATTGAGCGTACGGATCGGTTTTTTCGGAATGACCAAAAAATGCACGGGTGCTTGCGGGGCGATGTCGTGGAAGGCCAGTACCTGGTCATCCTCGTAGATGATCTTTGCCGGGATTTCCCGGTTGATGATCTTGGTAAACAGGGTATCCACAGCTGTTTTCTCCGTTGGGTTCGTCGATGTCCGATGTCATGGAGGCTCCGGTTGAGGCGCCTGGTTGTTCAACGTGAAGGGATCAGCGCGGGCAATAAGCCTTGTTGATCATGCCGGCGATGTTCCGGACCAGCCATCGCGATCCCAGTCGCGGCAGTGCGGCCAGCCAGCGATTGCGGCGTCCAGGAATGATGATGGCGCGGTTCTTGTCCAGTGCGCGTACGGCGTACAGGGCAACTTCCTCCGGGCTCATCAGCAACTTGCTGTCGATGAGTTTCTGTTCGTCCATCTGCGCCCTGGCGAAAAAGCCGGTCCGGGTCGGCCCAGGGCAAAGCACCGAGACCTTGATCGCGCATTTCTTCAGTTCAACTCGCAGGGCTTCGGAGAAGTGCAGTACATAGGCCTTGCTGGCGTAGTAAGTACTCATCCAGGGGCCCGGTTGGAAGGCGGCGATCGAGGCAACGTTGAGGATCTGGCCGCCGCCGAGCAGCGCCATGCTATTACCGATGGCGTGACAAAGTCGTGTCAGGGCGAGGATGTTGACTTCGATCAGGTCCTGCTCGGTCATCCAGTCCTGGCCCAGGAACGGCCCGCTGGTGCCGATGCCTGCACAATTGACCAGCAGATCGATCTGTCGCTCGCCTTCCTCCAGTTCCAGCAGAAAGCCTGAAAGCCTCAGCGGTTCGCCCAGGTCACAAGCCCGGAACAATACTTCCACGCCAAACCGCTGAGTCAGTTCGATTGCAATACTTTCCAGCCGATCACGCTGTCGAGCCACCAGTATCAGGTTGCGGCCGCGCCGGGCCAGCGCTTCGGCCATGGCCAGGCCGATACCGCTGGAAGCGCCAGTGATCAGTGCGTAACGGGTCATGCAGTTCTCCATCGCAATAGCCCGCCGCCAGTTGACTGGGCTGTCACCGGCATGAAGCGCGCTTATTGTTCCTCTTCTTCTTCATAGTCTACAGAAGGCGGAGCGGGCTCGGCTGCCTCGACGGCGGGCTCTTCAGAGGTTTCGTTGCTGGATTCGCTGCTTTCATAGCTGCTCAGGCTGCTGCTGTCGTAGTCCTCCTGAAGGGCGCCGAAGATGCCGGCGAAGGTGGCCATGAAAATCAGGACGATCATCACCAGCCAGAGCGAGGCCAGCAATTTGACCGCTGTGGTATTGCGCGGCGGCGGCGGGCCATACTGGTTTGCGCCGGTATTGCCCGGAGCGATGATGAGGATGAAGGGGAAGATGCTGCCCACGAATGGAACCAGGTTGATCAGCCACAACCACCCCGACCAGCCGAGATCATGCAGGCGCTGAACGTTGAACTGGATGCTCACGAAGGCAAAGGCTAGCACGACGACTGCGGCGAGCAGGCCGCCGACGATGAGTCCCGCGACCGAGTCGGAAGCCAGCAGCCAGGCCGTGGCCATCCAGAAGCCTATGCCGACCAAGGGCAGTAGGGCCAGGGTCAATACCATGGTCCAGGCCAGGTAGCGTAGACGGCCGATACGCCCGTCGAAGCTGAAGGGCTTGAGTGTGCCGTACTCGGCAAGCGCTTCACCGACTTGGGCGCGGGGAGGCGCGTATGGCGAGACGGGCTCGACGATCGAATCGGGATGGCGTCCACTCGGTTGCCGTGGTGCCTCTTGTACCTCGCCAAGGTTCAGTTGGACGACGGGTTCGGCTTCGATCCTGGCATCGATTCCGCTCTTGTTGAGCGCTTCCAGGTACTGCTGCGCCTCGCTCTGGGACAGGTTGCTCTTGAGGGCTACCTTGCGACCGGTGAACAGCCGTTCAATGGCGCTGACATCGCTTTTGAACAGCTCGGCGAGGTTGAGTTTGGCGGTGGTGGTATCGACGCCCGGCATCAGGCCGCCGTCGAATACGATGTTGAAACGGGTTTCGCTCATGCCTGGCATCCTTGTCTCTAATAAGTTGATTGGTTGTTTTGTTCAGGCTGATTCAGCGGGGCCATTGCCCGCCAAGCTGCGTCGCCCGGGCTTGTGCCTGACGGTATTCTTCATCCAGGCGTGCCACCAACTGATCGACGCTGGGCAAATCATCGATTTCACCCACGCCCTGGCCAGCGGACCATACGGTTTTCCAGGCCTTGGCTTCATCGTTCAGCGGTTTGAGTTTCGAGCCAAAATCCACGGCGCCTTTGTTCTGCAGGGCGGCCAGATCGAAACCGGCGTTCTCCAGGCTCTGGCGCATGAAACTGGCCGGTACCCCGGATACAGCAGGAGTATGCACGATGTCTGCGGCTCTGGATGTGAGCAACATCTCTTTATAAGCGTCAGGTGCGTGGCTTTCGCTCGTACCGATAAAGCGTGTACCGAAGTAGGCCAGATCCGCGCCGAGCAATTGTGCGGCCAAGATCTGATGGCCGTGGTTCAGGCATCCTGCCAGCAGCAGGGTCTTATCGAAAAACTGCCGGATCTCGGCGATCAGTGAAAACGGGCTCCAGGTCCCGGCGTGCCCGCCTGCGCCAGCGGCAACGGCGATCAAGCCATCGACACCGGCTTCGGCGGCTTTCTCGGCATGCCGTCGGGTCGTCACGTCATGGAACACCAGGCCTCCGTACCCGTGAACCGCGTCCACCAGCTCTTTCACCGCACCCAGGCTGGTGATGACAATCGGCACCTTGTGTTCGATGCAGATGGCCAGGTCGGCCTGAAGTCGCGGATTGCTGTGATGAACAATCAGGTTTACCGCGTAGGGCGCCGGGTTTTCCAGGGTTGCCAAGCCTGCTTCGATTTCTTCCAGCCAGGCCTTGAAGCCGCTGCTTTCGCGCTGGTTCAACGCTGGAAAGCTGCCGACAATGCCATTGCGGCAGCAGGCCAGCACCAGTTGTGGATTGGAAATCAGGAACATTGGCGCCGCCACGACGGGCAGTCGCAAGCGTTGTTCAAGCAGAGCGGGCAACGACATTGGAAGTACCCCGGAAATGGATGCTGATTGGAGGTTAGAACGGTCGAACGACGACCAGAATTACGATAGCCAGCAATATCAGAACCGGCACTTCATTGAACCAGCGATAAAAGACATGGCTGCGGGTGTTTTCGCCACGGGCGAAGCGCTTTACCTGGGCGCCGCACATATGGTGGTAACCGATCAGCAGCACGACCAGGGTCAACTTGGCGTGCATCCAGCCTCCCTGGGTGAAGTAGGCGCCGGCATTGAGGCTGAGCAACCAGATGCCGAATACCAAAGTGGCAATCATCGCCGGGCCCATGATGCCGCGGTACAGCTTGCGCTCCATGACGCTGAAGCGCTCTTTGCTGACACTGTCTTCGCTTTGGGCGTGATAGACAAACAGGCGAGGCAGGTAGAACAGGCCGGCGAACCAGCAGACCATGCTGACAATGTGAAGTGCTTTGAGCCACAGATAGAGCATTTTTAGTTATTCCTCGATTCACGGTAGCCCGATAGTAGAGGTTAGAGCGGCCACACGTCACCTTGACGGTTGTCGCCACGCCCTGCGGCCCCTATCATCGACGGCTTTCCAGTGGGTTCGTTGAGGGCAGGTTTATGGTCAAGGTCGGTATCGTCGGCGGCACGGGTTACACCGGTGTCGAACTGCTGCGTCTTCTGGCACAGCATCCGCAGGCTGAGGTGGTGGTCATCACTTCCCGATCCGAGGCCGGCCTGGCCGTCGCCGACATGTATCCGAACCTGCGAGGCCATTACGACGGCCTGGCGTTCAGCGTTCCGGACGTCAAGACCCTTGGTGCCTGCGATGTGGTGTTCTTCGCCACGCCCCACGGTGTCGCCCACGCCCTGGCCGGTGAACTGCTGGCCGCTGGAACCAAGGTGATCGACCTGTCGGCGGACTTCCGTCTGCAGGACGCCGATGAGTGGGCCAAATGGTACGGCCAGCCCCACGGGGCGCCGGAGTTGCTCGAGGAGGCGGTCTACGGCTTGCCGGAGGTCAATCGCGAGAAAATCAAGCAGGCTCGACTGATCGCCGTACCGGGTTGCTATCCGACCGCTACACAGTTGGGCTTCTTGCCGTTGCTTGAGGCCGGTCTTGCCGATACTTCGCGTCTGATTGCCGACTGCAAATCCGGGGTCAGCGGCGCCGGGCGTGGCGCCAGTGTCGGGTCGCTGTATTCCGAGACGTCGGAAAGCATGAAGGCGTACGCGGTCAAGGGGCATCGCCACCTGCCGGAAATTCGCCAGGGGTTGCGCCGGGCAGCGGGCAAGGACGTCGGCCTGACCTTCGTGCCGCACCTGACGCCGATGATTCGTGGCATCCATTCCACCCTTTATGCGACCGTCGTCGATCGTTCGGTGGACCTGCAGGCATTGTTTGAAAAGCGTTATGCCAACGAACCGTTCGTCGACGTTATGCCAGCCGGCAGCCATCCGGAGACTCGTAGCGTGCGCGGTGCGAACGTTTGCCGGATCGCCGTGCATCGCCCGCAGGACGGTGACCTGGTGGTGGTATTGTCGGTCATCGATAACCTGGTCAAGGGCGCGTCCGGCCAAGCGGTGCAGAACCTGAACATCCTGTTCGGCCTGGATGAGCGCCTGGGGCTGTCCCATGCAGGGATGTTGCCTTAAAGCAGTTTGCCGCAGCTCCGCAAATAGTTGACCGATTTTGTAGGAGAAGCGGATAATGCCCGCCATCACGCATTATGGCGGCGTAAGCGCCGGGAGATATTCAGCATGAGCGTCGAAACCTTCACCCCCACGGCTTTGCAATTCACCCACGGTGCCGCGCACAAGGTGAAGAGCCTGGTCGATGAAGAGGGCAATGATCGTTTGAAGCTGCGCGTATTTGTTACGGGTGGCGGTTGTTCCGGTTTCCAGTACGGCTTCACTTTCGATGAGGAAGTGGCCGAAGACGACACCATCGTCGAGCGCGAAGGGGTCAGCCTGGTGGTCGATCCGATGAGCTTCCAGTACCTGGCAGGTGCCGAGGTGGATTATCAGGAAGGTCTGGAAGGGTCGCGTTTCGTGATCAAGAACCCTAACGCCACCACGACCTGTGGGTGCGGTTCTTCGTTCTCGATCTGAGTGCTCCAATAAAAACGCCGCAGTGCCTTACGGCCCTGCGGCGTTTTTTTGTCCGTAATCTTGATCTCAGGCCGGGTAGATGGCGCCGAGTACGCGCAAGCCACGGGCGCCAGTGACACTCGGACGATTGCCCGGAATGCCTTCAAGGCAGCAATGGGCGAGCCAGGCGAAAGCCATGGCTTCGACCCAGTCCGGGTCCACGCCATACACCGCCGTACTGCTGACCTTGGTCTCCGGCAGCAACTCAGCCAGGCGTTTCATGAGCGCATGATTGCGAGCGCCGCCGCCGCAAATCAGCAACTCCTGGGTATTCGATTGGGCATGCTGCAGTGATTCGACGATGGTCAGGGCGGTCAGCTCGAGCAACGTCGCCTGTACGTCTTGCGGGGCGAAGGTTGGCAACTGCGACAAATGCTGGCTCAGCCAAGGCAGGTTGAATACCTCGCGGCCGGTACTTTTCGGCCCCTTGGTGACGAAGAAAGGATCGCTGAGCAGTGCCTTGAGCAGGGCTGGCTCGACTTTCCCGCTGGCAGCCCATTGGCCGTCACGGTCGAAATGGTCGCCTCGTTGTTGATGTATCCAGGCATCGAGCAATACGTTGCCTGGACCACAGTCGAAACCGGCTACAGGTTTTGCGGGCTCTATCAGGCTGAGATTGCTGAAGCCGCCGATATTCAACACGGCACGATTACCAGCTCGTTCTTCGAACAGTGCTTCGTGAAACGCCGGTACCAGTGGGGCGCCTTGTCCGCCAGCGGCGACATCACGGCTGCGGAAATCGCTGACGACGGCGATGCCGGTCAATTCGCTCAACAGGGCCGGATTGCCGATTTGCACGGTAAACCCACGGGCTGGTTCATGGCGGATGGTCTGGCCGTGGCTGCCAATCGCCGTGATGTCTTCAGGCTTGAGTTTCTGTTCGTTGAGTAAGGTATGGATACCCTGTGCGGCCAGCTTTACCCAGCTTTGCTGGGCAATGGCGGAGCGGGCGATTTCATCGGGCCCGCTGCTGCACAGTTCGAGTAGTTCGGCGCGCAGGGCGGCGGGCATGGGGATGTAGTGCGTGGCAATCAATTTGATCGCCGGGGCCAGTTCGATCAGTGCGATATCCAAGCCATCCAGGCTGGTCCCGGACATCACACCGATATAGAGCGCCATGGCTTAGCGCTTGCTCGAGGCCAGCATGGTGGCTTTCTCTTGATCCATGCGAGCCATCAAGGGTTGGCTTTGCGCCAGGAAGCGCGCGCGCTCGCCCTTGGCGATCGGATCGGCCATCGGCAACTTCTGGCCAAGCGGATCGACATGGACGCCGTTGACCTGGAACTCATAGTGCAAGTGCGGTCCGGTGGACAGTCCGGTGGTGCCGATGTATCCGATCACCTGGCCTTGCTTGACGCTGCCGCCAGTCTTCACGCCTTTGGCGAAACCCTGCATGTGGCCGTACAGCGTGCGATAGGTATTGCCGTGCTGGATGATCACGGTATTGCCATAACCGCCGCGACGTCCGGCCAGCAATACCTTGCCGTCGCCGGCCGCCTTGATGGGCGTACCACGGGGGGCTGCGTAGTCGACACCTTTATGGGCGCGGATCTTGTTCAGGATCGGATGCTTGCGGCCGGCGGAGAACTTTGAGCTGATGCGGGCGAAGTCAACCGGTGTACGGATGAATGCCTTGCGCATGCTGTTGCCGTCGGCGGTGTAGTAGCTGCTGTTGCCTTGTTTGTTGGTGTAGCGCACCGCGGTGTATGTCTTGCCGCGGTTGGTGAAGCGCGCGGAAAGGATCGGGCCGTTGCCGACGCTCTTGCCATTGACCACTTTCTGCTCGTAGATGACGTCGAATTCGTCACCCTGGCGAATGTCCTGGGCGAAGTCGATGTCGTAGCCGAAGACGCTGGCCATGTCCATGGTCAAGCTATGGGAAAGGCCTGCGCGCGCAGCGGACTGGGACAATGAACTGTTGATGACGCCATGGACGTAGGCCGAGCGAACGGTAGGCTTGGCGGTGACGCGGTTGAATACGTAACCCTTGTCATTTTTTGTCAGGGTGATGCTTTCCAGGTCGCTGAGCTTGGTGTGCAGATTGTTCAGCTGTCCGTCTGGATTGAGTTCGAATTCGAGTTTCTGACCGCGTTGCAGTTGAGTGAATTGCTTGGCTTGCTTGTCGCTGGCCAGGATTTCGTGAACCGATGTGGAGGGCAGGCCAACCTTTTCGAAGAGGGTGGAAAGCGTGTCGCCCTTGGCAACAATCACTTCGCGATGTTCCGGTCCTTTCTTTTCCTCCGCAACAGGCGCTTCTACCGGAGCGGCGGCCTGGGCAGTGTCTTCCGGGCTGTTTTCAATCTGCGCAAAAGGAGAGGCGGCCGGTTCGTTTGTGGCTTGAACGGCTTCGGCGGCGTCTTGTTCTTGTGTCAGTTGTTCAGCAGGGCTTTCCAGTTCAAGACTCAGGGTCGTCTTTTTGGCTTCAACATCGCTGGAGGGAAACACCAGGAGCGCCAGGCTTAGGAGGGCTGCGATGCCGCTGGCGGCAAGCAGGTGGGTCTTTGGGTAAAGCGGCGGCGCTTTAGACGGTTCTGTGGTCATAAGTAATTTTGACTTTTGAAAAGATGAATTGGAAAAGATGAATGACATGATGAAGATGAAATAACTGTATAAAATATAACCAAAACCCCTGCGAAGCAAGCCCGCGAACGCTCTGTTCTGTGGATCGGCGTCCGTGCGCCGGGCAAACCTTGTATTTGGTGCGCGATCTTGTATGGTTGGGGCCCTTTGAATCTGAGCCTTACGGGTCTGTTATGAAGTCGGTTGAAGAGCAGCTAGCGCTGATCAAACGTGGTGCGGAAGAACTGTTGGTCGAGTCCGAGCTGATCGAAAAGCTCAAGCGCGGGCAGCCGCTGCGTATCAAGGCTGGCTTCGATCCGACGGCGCCCGATCTGCACCTGGGTCATACCGTGCTTATTAATAAGCTGCGCCAGTTCCAGGATCTGGGGCACCAGGTCATCTTCCTTATAGGGGACTTCACCGGCATGATCGGTGACCCGAGCGGGAAGAGTGCTACGCGCCCACCCCTGACTCGCGAGCAGGTTCTCGATAACGCCGAGACCTACAAGACTCAGGTTTTCAAGATTCTTGATCCGGCCAAGACCGAAGTGGCATTCAACTCCACTTGGATGGATCAGATGGGGCCGGCGGATTTCATTCGCCTGACGTCCCAGTACACCGTGGCTCGCATGCTCGAGCGCGATGATTTCGACAAGCGCTATACAACCAATCAGCCGATCGCCATCCATGAGTTTCTCTACCCGCTTGTTCAGGGTTATGACTCGGTCGCGTTGCGCGCGGACGTTGAGCTTGGCGGTACCGACCAGAAGTTCAACCTGTTGATGGGGCGCGAGTTGCAGCGTGGTTATGGTCAGGAGGCGCAGTGCATCCTGACCATGCCATTGCTGGAAGGCCTGGATGGCGTGAAGAAGATGTCCAAGTCGTTGGGCAACTACGTGGGCATCCAGGAAGCACCAGGCGTCATGTACAGCAAGCTGGTCTCCATTCCTGATGTGCTGATGTGGCGCTACTTCGAGCTGTTGAGCTTCCGGTCCATGGATGAGATCAATGCGTTCCGTGCTGATGTAGAGGCCGGGGCCAATCCGCGGGACATCAAGATCAAGTTGGCTGAAGAGATCGTTGCGCGCTTCCATGGTGAGGAGGCTGCGGCCAATGCTCATCGTGCGGCGGGTAATCGTATGAAGGATGGCGAACTGCCGGATGACCTGCCGGAGATCGAGTTGGCTGCTGCCGAGAATATGCCAATTGCGGCGGTCCTTAATAAGGCTGGCCTGGTCAAGAATGCGGCGGTGGCGCGAGATCTCCTGGGTTCGGGTGGTGTGCGTATAGATGGTGAGGTTGTGGATCGCACCTATATATATGAGCTGGGTTCTACTCATGTATGCCAGGCCGGCAAGAAAGCTTTCGCACGTATTACGCTGAAATCTGAATAAAGCGTAATTAGG
>NZ_JACNDQ010000005.1:0-28993 GCF_017351655.1 Pseudomonas sp. FW300-N2F2
CATCGGCAAACCGGTGGCGAATACCCAGTTCTATTTGCTGGATGAGCATGGACAACCCGTTCCGCTGGGCGTCCCGGGGGAGATCTACATCGGTGGTGCCGGGGTCGCTCGCGGTTATCTCAATCGTGATGACCTGACGGCTGAGCGCTTCCTCAACGATCCATTCAGCAGCGCGCCAAACGCCCGCATGTACAGGACCGGCGACTTGGGTCGCTACCTGCCGGACGGCAACATCGAATACCTGGGCCGCAACGACGATCAGGTGAAGATTCGTGGTTTCCGCATTGAACTGGGTGAAATCGAAGCCAAACTTGCCCAGCATCCGAGCCTCAAGGAAACCGTCGTCCTGGCTCGCGAGGACGTACCGGGCGACAAACGCCTGGTGGCCTATTTCACCCAGCATTCGCCAGACGAAGTGGTGGACATCGAGACCTTGCGCACGCACCTGCAAGCGCAACTGCCGGCCTACATGGTACCGGTGGCCTACGTTCGCCTCGATGCGTTGCCGTTGACACCGAACGGCAAGCTGGACCGCAAAGCGCTGCCGGCCCCAGACCTCGATGCACTGATCACCCGCGGCTATGAAGCCCCGCAAGGCGAAACCGAAACCACCCTGGCGCAAATCTGGCAAGACCTGCTGGGTCTGGAACAAGTCGGCCGCCACGATCACTTCTTCGAATTGGGCGGCCATTCCCTGTTGGCGGTCACCTTGATCGAGCGCATGCGCCAGGTCGGTTTGAGTGCCGATGTGCGCGTACTGTTTGGCCAGCCAACCCTCGCCGCACTGGCGGCAGCTGTGGGGGGCGGCAGCGAAATCGTAGTGCCGGCCAATGGCATCCCGCTCGACTGCACGCGAATCACGCCGGACATGCTGACGCTGACTCACCTCGACCAGCACGCGATCGACCGCATCGTGGCGACGGTGCCGGGTGGCGCACGCAACGTGCAAGAGATTTACCCGGTGGCACCGTTGCAGGAAGGCATCCTCTACCACCACTTGTCGGCCGAGCAAGGCGACCCCTATCTGTTACAAACCCTGTTTGCCCTGCAAAGCCGGCAACGGCTCGACGACTTCGTCCAGGCCTTGCAGAGCGTCATCGACCGCCATGACATCTTGCGCACCGCGATCCTTTGGGAGGGTCTCGATGAACCTCAACAAGTGGTCTGGCGTGAAGCGCAGTTGGGCCTCGAACAGTTCGTGCCAGACCCGCACGCCGGTGAGATCGTCCAACAGCTTCACAACCGCTTTGATGCCCGGTACTACAGCCTGGACATGACCCAGGCACCGCTGATGCGCCTGGCATTTGCCGAAGACAAGCCCAACCAGCGCTGGATCGCGATGCTGTTGTTCCATCACATCGCCCTCGATCATGCGGCGCTGAAAGTGGTGCAGCAGGAGATGCAGGCGCATCTGCTGGGGCAGGTCGATGGGCTGGACGTCCCGGTACCGTATCGTAACTACGTGGCCCAGGCGCGTTTGGGGGTGAACCTTGAGGAGCAGGAAGGATTCTTCCGCGAGATGCTCGGTGACGTCGACGAACCCACGCTGCCGTTTGGCCTGCAACAGGTGCAGGGCGATGGCCACGACATCGAGCTAGCCAGCCTGGTGCTCGATGGCGACTTGAGTGGCCGTCTGCGTCGTCTGGCGCGCCAGTCGGGCGTGGGCGCGGCGAGCCTGCATCACCTGGCCTGGGCGCACGTGCTGGGGCAAGTGTCCGGCAAGCAGGATGTGGTGTTCGGCACGGTGCTGATGGGCCGCATGCAAGGCGGCCAGGGGGCTGACCGGGCATTGGGCATGTTCATCAATACCCTGCCGCTGCGTGTGAACCTTGGCGAACAAAGCGTCAAGGCCGGCGTCAAGGCGGTTCATGGCCGCCTGACTGCGCTGTTGGGGCATGAGCATGCGTCGCTGGCGTTGGCCCAACGCTGCAGCGGCGTGGTCGCGCCACTGCCGCTGTTCAGCGCCTTGTTGAACTACCGCAATTCCAGTGAACAGGCCGATGCAGCGCAAACCCTGGCGGCCTGGCATGGCATTGAGACCTTGGGGGGTGAAGCACGCACCAACTACCCCTTGACGATGTGTGTGGACGACTTGGGTGAAGACTTCATGCTGAGCGCCCTGGTGGTACAAGGAATAGGTGCAGAGCGCATCTGCGCCTACATGCACACCGCGCTCGAAAGCCTGGTGCAGGCGCTCGAGCAAGCCCCACAAACGCCGCTCAATCGCCTGGAAATTCTCCCGGACAAGGAACGCAACCAGCTGCTGGTGGATTTCAACGCCACAAAGCGGCCTTATCCGCAGGACCAGACCGTCCTGGCGCTGTTCGAGGCCCAGGCGGCGCACCTGCCGCAGGCGATTGCGGTGGTGCATGGGCAGCATCAGGTGAGTTACGGGGAACTGAACGAGCGAGCGAATCGCCTGGCCCATTACCTGCTCGGACTGGGTGTGCAGCCGGACGACTGTGTCGCGATCCTGTTGCCGCGTTCGATCGACCTGCTCACCAGTCAATTGGCGATCCTCAAGTGCGCGGCGGCCTATGTGCCGCTGGATCGCAACGCTTCGCTGGAGCGCCAGGGCTTCATGCTGGAGGATTGCCAGGCGAAGTTTTTACTGACCTTCAGTTCCGAGGCCGTACCGGAAGGCACGCCTCGCGTCGACTTGGACACGCTGGATACGCAGGGCTCGTTCCCTAATCCGGCGCTCGAGCAGTCCAGCGAATCAATTGCCTACATCATGTACACCTCGGGCTCCACTGGGCAGCCCAAAGGCGTCCTGGTGCCCCATCGGGCGATCAACCGTCTGGTGATCAACAACGGCTACGCCGATTTCAATGCGCACGACCGGATCGCCTTTGCGTCCAACCCGGCGTTCGACGCCAGCACCATGGATGTCTGGGGCGCGCTGCTCAATGGCGGTCAGGTGGTGGTGATCGACCATGAAACGCTGCTTGAGCCGTCACGGTTTGCCCAGGTGCTGGGCGATGCGGGCGTCACGGTGCTGTTCGTGACCACGGCGATTTTCAACCAGTACGTGCAACTGATTCCCCAGGCCATTGGCGGCTTGCGGATTCTGTTGTGCGGCGGTGAACGTGCCGACGTGGCGTCCTTCCAACGGTTGTTGAGCCTGGCTCCGGGTTTGCGCCTGGTGCATTGCTACGGTCCGACCGAAACCACCACCTACGCCACCACCCTGGAAGTGAAGGCCGTGGCCGCGGACGCGCAAAGCGTGCCCATTGGCGGACCAATCTCCAACACCCAGGTTTATGTGCTCGATGCGCGGCAGCAATTGGCGCCGTTGGGTGTGGTTGGCGAGATTTACATCGGCGGCCAGGGCGTGGCGAAGGGTTACCTGAACCGAGCGGACCTGACGGCGGAGAAATTCATCGCCAATCCATTCAGCCATGAACCCGGCGCGTTGCTGTATCGAACCGGTGACCTGGGTCGCTGGTTGCCGGAGGGCAGCCTGGAGTGCCTGGGCCGTAACGACGATCAGGTCAAGGTCCGCGGTTTCCGCATCGAACTGGGCGAGATCGAGGCCAAGCTCGTCGCCTGTGACGGCGTGAAAGATGCGGTTGTGCTGGTGCGGGCCGACGAGCCGGGCGAGAAACGCCTGGTGGCCTATGTCATTGCACAACCTCAGGTCACGCTGAGCGTTGCCGCCTTGCGCGAGCAACTGTCCGCCACCCTGGCCAACTACATGGTGCCCGCCGCGTTCGTCATGCTGCCGGCTTTCCCCTTGACGCTGAACGGCAAGGTGGACCGCAAAGCCTTGCCGGTGCCCCAGGCCGAGGCGTATGCCAGCCAGGCCTACGAGGTGCCCCAGGGTGAGATCGAACAGACGCTGGCCGGCATGTGGGCCGAGCTGTTGAAGGTGGAGCGGGTCGGCCGTCACGACAACTTCTTTGAGCTGGGCGGCCATTCGCTGCTGGCTGTCACCTTGATCGAGCGCATGCGTCAGGCAGATTTGAGCGCCGACGTGCGTGTGCTGTTCAGCCAGCCAACCCTGGCCGCGCTGGCGGCGGCCATCGGCAGCGGCAGGGAAGTCAGCGTCCCGGCGAACCTGATTGCGCCGGGCACCGAGCGGATCACACCGGCCATGCTCACGCTGATCGATCTTGACCAGGAGGCGGTTGACCGAGTCGTGGCGACAGTGCCTGGCGGAGCACGGAATGTGCAGGACATCTATCCGCTGGCGCCGTTGCAGGATGGCATTCTCTATCACCACCTGGCCGCCGAGCAGGGCGATCCCTATGTGTTGAAGACCCTGTTCGATCTGCGGAATCGTGACCGGCTGATGGCGTTCGTGGACGCGCTGCAGCACGTCATCGATCGCCATGACATCCTGCGCACCAGTGTGGTGTGGCAAGGATTCGACGCGCCGATCCAAGTGGTGTGGCGCGAGGCGCAGCTGCACCTCGAAGAAGTCAGCCTTGACAGCAGAGCAGGCGATATCGCGGCGCAGTTGCAGAGCCGCTTCGACCCACAACACTACCGCCTCGATATCACCCAGGCACCGCTGATGCGCCTGGTCTTCGCGCAGGACGCGGTCAACCAGCGTTGGGTGGCGGTGTTGTTGTTTCACCATATGGCCCTCGACCACACGGCGCTGGAGGTGGTGCAGCAGGAAATGCAGGCGCACCTGCTGGGCCAGGCCGCTCAATTGGGCGAGTCGGTGCCGTATCGCAACTACGTGGCGCAGGCCCGTTTGGGCGTGAGTCAACAGGAGCATGAAGGGTTCTTCCGCGAGATGCTCGGCGATGTCGACGAACCGACCCTGCCGTTCGGCCTGCAGGATGTCAGCGGTGACGGGCAGGCGATCGAGCAAGCCAGGCAAGTGGTCGAGGCGACGTTGAGCCTGCGTCTGCGAGCCCAGGCGCGGCAGCTCGGGGTGAGTGCCGCCAGCCTGGTCCACCTGGCCTGGGCACAGGTGCTGGGCCGTGTGTCGGGCAAGGACGATGTGGTGTTCGGTACTATCCTGCTGGGCCGTATGCAGGGCGGCGACGGCGCCGATCGGGCCCTGGGGATGTTCATCAACACCTTGCCATTGCGGGTGGATATCAGTACCCAAGGCGTGCGTGACGGCGTGAAAGCCACCCATGCTCGCCTGACCGGGTTGTTGGGCCATGAGCATGCCTCGCTGGCCCTGGCCCAGCGCTGCAGCGGCGTGGTTGCGCCGCTGCCGTTGTTCAGCGCGTTGCTCAATTATCGCCACAGCGCCAGCGCAGCGGCGGTCGTCTCCAGCGAAACCCTCACTGCCTGGGAAGGCATCGAACTGCTGAGCAACGAGGAGCGTACGAACTACCCGCTGACGCTCTCAGTGGACGACCTGGGCGAAGGTTTCATGCTGAGCGCCCTGGTCGCACAGGGAATAGGCGCAGAGCGCATCTGCGTCTACATGCACACTGCGCTTGAGAGCCTGGTGCAAGCGCTTGAGCAAGCCCCACAAACGCCGCTCAATCGCCTGGAAATTCTCCCGGACAAGGAACGCAACCAGCTGCTGGTGGATTTCAACGCCACAAAGCGGCCTTATCCGCAGGACCAGACCGTCCTGGCGCTGTTCGAGGCCCAGGCGGCGCACCTGCCGCAGGCGATTGCGGTGGTGCATGGGCAGCATCAGGTGAGTTACGGGGAACTGAACGAGCGAGCGAATCGCCTGGCCCATTACCTGCTCGGACTGGGTGTGCAGCCGGACGACTGTGTCGCGATCCTGTTGCCGCGTTCGATCGACCTGCTCACCAGTCAATTGGCGATCCTCAAGTGCGCGGCGGCCTATGTGCCGCTGGATCGCAACGCTTCGCTGGAGCGCCAGGGCTTCATGCTGGAGGATTGCCAGGCGAAGTTTTTACTGACCTTCAGTTCCGAGGCCGTACCGGAAGGCACGCCTCGCGTCGACTTGGACACGCTGGATACGCAGGGCTCGTTCCCTAATCCGGCGCTCGAGCAGTCCAGCGAATCAATTGCCTACATCATGTACACCTCGGGCTCCACTGGGCAGCCCAAAGGCGTCCTGGTGCCCCATCGGGCGATCAACCGTCTGGTGATCAACAACGGCTACGCCGATTTCAATGCGCACGACCGGATCGCCTTTGCGTCCAACCCGGCGTTCGACGCCAGCACCATGGATGTCTGGGGCGCGCTGCTCAATGGCGGTCAGGTGGTGGTGATCGACCATGAAACGCTGCTTGAGCCGTCACGGTTTGCCCAGGTGCTGGGCGATGCGGGCGTCACGGTGCTGTTCGTGACCACGGCGATTTTCAACCAGTACGTGCAACTGATTCCCCAGGCCATTGGCGGCTTGCGGATTCTGTTGTGCGGCGGTGAACGTGCCGACGTGGCGTCCTTCCAACGGTTGTTGAGCCTGGCTCCGGGTTTGCGCCTGGTGCATTGCTACGGTCCGACCGAAACCACCACCTACGCCACCACCCTGGAAGTGAAGGCCGTGGCCGCGGACGCGCAAAGCGTGCCCATTGGCGGACCAATCTCCAACACCCAGGTTTATGTGCTCGATGCGCGGCAGCAATTGGCGCCGTTGGGTGTGGTTGGCGAGATTTACATCGGCGGCCAGGGCGTGGCGAAGGGTTACCTGAACCGAGCGGACCTGACGGCGGAGAAATTCATCGCCAATCCATTCAGCCATGAACCCGGCGCGTTGCTGTATCGAACCGGTGACCTGGGTCGCTGGTTGCCGGAGGGCAGCCTGGAGTGCCTGGGCCGTAACGACGATCAGGTCAAGGTCCGCGGTTTCCGCATCGAACTGGGCGAGATCGAGGCCAAGCTCGTCGCCTGTGACGGCGTGAAAGATGCGGTTGTGCTGGTGCGGGCCGACGAGCCGGGCGAGAAACGCCTGGTGGCCTATGTCATTGCACAACCTCAGGTCACGCTGAGCGTTGCCGCCTTGCGCGAGCAACTGTCCGCCACCCTGGCCAACTACATGGTGCCCGCCGCGTTCGTCATGCTGCCGGCTTTCCCCTTGACGCTGAACGGCAAGGTGGACCGCAAAGCCTTGCCGGTGCCCCAGGCCGAGGCGTATGCCAGCCAGGCCTACGAGGTGCCCCAGGGTGAGATCGAACAGACGCTGGCCGGCATGTGGGCCGAGCTGTTGAAGGTGGAGCGGGTCGGCCGTCACGACAACTTCTTTGAGCTGGGCGGCCATTCGCTGCTGGCGGTCACACTGATCGAACGCATGCGTCAGGCCGGCTTGAGTGCCGACGTGCGCGTGCTGTTCGGCCAGCCGACACTGGCCGCGCTAGCGGCGGCCATCGGCAGCGGCAGGGAAGTCAGTGTGCCTGCGAACTTGATTGCGCCGGGCTCTGAGCGAATCACACCGGCCATGCTCACGCTGATCGAGCTTGACCAGGTGGCGATTGATCGAGTCGTGGCGACAGTGCCGGGTGGAGCACGGAATGTGCAGGACATCTATCCGCTGGCGCCGTTGCAGGAAGGCATTCTCTATCACCATTTGGCCGCCGAGCAGGGCGATCCCTATGTGTTGCAGATGCAGTTCGCCTTCGACAACCGTGAACGCCTCGATGCCTTCGTCGGGGCGCTGCAAGTGGTGATCGATCGCCACGACATCCTGCGCACCAGTGTGGTCTGGGAAGGCCTGGACGAACCGATGCAAGTGGTCTGGCGCCAGGCTGTGCTGGAACCGCAATGCATTGTTCCAGACGCCACGGCCGGCGATATCGCCACGCAATTGGCCTCCCGGTTCGGTGCGCGGCACTATCGCCTCGACCTGGGCCAGGCACCGCTGCTGCACCTCGCGTATGCGCGGGACGAGGCCCAGGATCGCTGGGTCGCGATCCTGCTGTTCCATCACATGGCGCTGGACCATACCGCCATGGACGTGATGCAGCAGGAGATGCAACTGCACCTGCTGGGACAGGACGAGCAGTTGGGCGAAGCAATGCCTTATCGCAACTACGTGGCCCAGGCCTGCATGGGCGCGAGCGAAGAGGAACACGAAGCGTTTTTCCGCGAAATGCTCGGCGACATCGATGAGCCGACGCTGCCCTTTGGTTTGCAGGATGTGCAAGGCGATGGCCGCGGGATCGAAGAAGATCACCAAGACGTCGACGCCGACTTGAGTCGCCGGGTGCGAGCCCAGGCGCGTCAGCTCGGTGTGAGCGCGGCGAGTGTGTATCACCTGGTCTGGGCGCATGTGCTGGGCCGGGTATCGGGTCGCGAAGACGTTGTATTCGGCACGGTTTTCATGGGCCGGATGCAGGGCGGCGAAGGGGCCGACCGTGCGCTGGGGATGTTCATCAATACCTTGCCATTGCGGGTGAATGTGGGGCAAACCGCTGTCCGTGCCGGAGTGAAAGCGACCCATGCACGACTGACGGCCTTGCTCGGCCACGAGCATGCCTCGCTGGTGCTGGCGCAACGTTGCAGCGGCGTAGAGGCGCCGACGCCCTTGTTCAGTGCCTTGCTCAACTACCGGCACACCGGCGTGATCACCTCCAGCGAGGCGCTGTCGGCCTGGGACGGCATGCAGGTGCTCGGTGCCGAAGAACGGACCAACTACCCGCTGACGTTGTCGGTGGATGACCAGGGCGAGGGGTTCAGCTTCACCGTCATGACCCCGGCGCGCATCGGTGCGCAGCGCCTGTCCGGGTATGTGCAGCAGACCTTGGAGGCGCTGATCCAGATGCTGGAGCAGACACCAGGGGCGCCGTTGAATCAGCTGTCGATCCTGCCGGCCTCGGAGCGCGAGCAATTGTTGGTGGCGTTCAACGCCACGCAGGCGGATTACCCGCAGGCGCAGACCGTCCACGGATTGTTCGAAGAGCAGGTGCAACGCACGCCGGAGGCCGTTGCGGTGATTCGTGATGGGCAGCGTCTGAGCTATCGCCAGTTGAATGAACGAGCTAATCGGTTGGCGCATTACCTGCGCAAGCAGGGCGTACAACCCGATTCACGGGTGGCGATCTGCGTCGAACGCGGCATCGACATGGTCGTGGGTCTGCTGGCAATTCTGAAGGCTGGTGGTGGTTATGTACCGCTGGATCCGGCTTATCCGCTGGACCGTATCGCCTACATGCTTGAAGACAGCGCTCCGGCGGCGGTGTTGGCTCAGGCGGCGACCCTTGAACTGCTGGCAGAAGCCTCGATGCCTGTGATCAATCTCGACAGCGGCCTGTGGCAGGACGAGTCCGTCCAGAATCCGGAGATTGCTGGGCTGACCTCGTCGCATCTGGCCTACGTGATCTACACCTCGGGTTCGACCGGTCTGCCTAAAGGCGTGATGATCGAGCACCGGAACACGGTGAATTTCCTGACCTGGGCGCATCGTTCGTTTGACGCCGAAACGCTGTCGAAAACTCTGTTCTCGACCTCGTTGAACTTCGATCTGGCGGTCTACGAGTGCTTTGCGCCGTTGACGTGCGGCGGCAGCATCGAAGTCGTCACTAATGTGCTGGAACTGCAACAGGGCGCGCACGACATCACGCTGATCAACACCGTACCTTCGGCGCTCAAGGCGTTGCTGGAATCCGGTGGGCTGGGGGAGGGCGTCGACACGGTCAACGTCGCGGGTGAAGCACTCAAGCGCAGCCTGGTGGAAGCCTTGTTCGAACAGACCCAGGTCAAACGCCTGTGCAACCTCTACGGTCCTTCGGAAACCACGACTTACTCCAGCTGGGTATCGATGGCCCGGGAAGACGGTTTTGCCGCGCACATCGGCAAACCGGTCGCCAACACCCAGTTCTACTTGTTGGATGAACACAAACAACCGGTGCCATTGGGTGTGCCGGGCGAAATCTACATCGGCGGTGCAGGCGTGGCTCGCGGCTACCTCAACCGCGACGACCTGACCGCCGAGCGCTTCCTCAAGGATCCGTTCAGTCCCACCGCGAATACCCGCATGTACAAGACAGGCGACTTGGGCCGCTACCTGCCAGACGGCAACATCGAATACCTGGGCCGCAACGACGACCAGGTGAAGATTCGCGGTTTCCGCATCGAGCTGGGCGAGATCGAAGCCAAGCTCGCCCAGCACCCAAGTCTCAAGGAAACCGTGATCCTGGCTCGCGAAGATGTACCGGGTGACAAGCGCTTGGTCGCCTATTTCACCCAACACTCGCCAGACGAAACGGTCGACATCGAAGCCCTGCGCACGCACCTGCAAGCGCAACTGCCGGCCTACATGGTGCCAGCCGCTTATGTGCGCCTCGATGCGTTGCCACTGACCCCCAACGGCAAACTCGACCGCAAGGCGCTGCCGTTTCCGGACCTCGACGCGCTGATCACCCGCGGCTACGAAGCCCCACAAGGCGAAGTCGAAACCACCCTGGCGCAGATCTGGCAGGATTTGCTCAAGGTCGAACGGGTGGGGCGTCATGACCATTTCTTCGAACTGGGCGGGCATTCGCTGCTGGCGGTGAAACTGATCGAACGCATGCGCCACGCCGGGTTGAGTGCTGATGTTCGAGAGTTGTTCGGCCAACCGACACTGGCGGCCCTGGCCGCTGCGGTCGGCGGACACACGGAAGTCGTGGTGCCGGTCAATCGTATTGCGTTGGATTGCCAACGGATCACGCCGGACATGTTGCCGCTGGCGACCCTGAGCCAGGACGAGATCGACCGCGTGTTGGCAATGGTCCCGGGTGGCATAGGCAATGTGCAGGACATCTACGCCTTGGCGCCGTTGCAGGAGGGGATTTTGTATCACCACCTGGCGGCCGCCCAGGGCGATCCCTATCTTCAATACGTGATGTTCGCATTCGACAGCTTCACGCGACTGGACCATTTCACCCAGGCGCTGCAGGCCGTCGTCGCGCGGCACGACATTCTGCGCACCGGCATGCTCTGGGAAGGCCTGGCCGAGCCCATGCAGGTGGTCTGGCGTGAGGCGCGCCTGACGGTCGAGCCGGTCGAGCTGGACCTGGCGGCGGGCGATGTGACCACGCAGCTGCATCAGCGTTTCGACCCCAGGCACTATCGCCTGGACGTCCGCCAGGCGCCGCTGATGCGGGTCGCTTATGCACAAGATCCGGCGAACCAACGCTGGGTGGGCATCCTGCTGTTCCATCACCTGGTGGACGACGCCACGTCGCTGGCGGTGCTGTCCGCCGAGATCGAAGCGCACCTGCTCGGCCAGGCGGATCGCTTGCCGGCATCGGTGCCGTACCGCAACTACGTGGCCCAGGCACGGTTGGGTGTGAGCCGCGAGGCCCATGAAAAGTTCTTCCGCGACATGCTCGGCGACGTCGACGAGCCGACATTGCCCTTCGGTTTGCAGGATGTGCATGGCGATGGCAGCGGTATCGAGGAAGTTCGCCAGGACGTCGAGGCCGACCTGAGTCGCCGGTTGCGGACCCAGGCCCGTCAGCTCGGCGTGAGCGCGGCGAGCTTGTATCACCTGGTCTGGGCGCAAGTGCTGGGCAAGGTGTCGGGCAAAGACGATGTGGTGTTCGGCACCGTGCTGGTCGGGCGGATGCAGGGCGGCGAGGGCTCCGACCGCGCCCTGGGCATGTTCATCAATACGCTGCCGTTGCGGGTGAGCCTGGGGCAAACCACTGCTGGTGCCGGGGTGAAAGCGACCCATGCCCGACTGACCGCGTTGCTGGGCCACGAGCACGCCTCGCTGGTGCTGGCGCAACGCTGCAGCGGCGTGGAGGCGCCGACGCCCTTGTTCAGTGCCTTGCTCAACTACCGTCACACCGGCGCGATCTCCTCCACCGAGGCGCTGTCGGCCTGGGACGGTATGCAGGTGCTCAGTGGTGAAGAACGGACCAACTACCCGCTGACATTGGCGGTGGACGACCAGGGCGAGGGATTCAGCCTCAGTGTCATGACCCCAGCGGGTATTGGTGCGCAGCGGATTTGCGGCTATGTGCGGCAGGCGCTGGAAAATCTGATCGAGATGCTCGAACAGGCCCCGCAAGCGCCGCTGCACCAATTGTCGATCCTGCCGCCAGGCGAGCGCCTCAAACTGCTGGCCGAGTTCAATACCCACGCAGCCGACGGTCCACAGGAACAACAGGCCATTCAGGCGCTGTTCGAGGCGCAGGTACAGCGCACCCCGGACGACCTGGCGGTGCTGGGGGGTGAGCAACGGTTGAGCTATCGCCAACTTAATGAACGGGCCAACCGTCTGGCCCATTACCTGCGCAAGCAGGGCGTGGCGCCGGATTCGCGGGTGGCGATCTGCGTCGAGCGCAGCGTTGACATGGTGGTCGGGCTGCTGGCGGTGCTCAAGGCGGGCGGGGGCTATGTGCCGTTGGACCCTGCATATCCGGCGGAGCGCATTGCGTTCATGCTGCAAGACAGCGCGCCGGTTGCGGTGCTGACGCAGGCAGGCACCCGGGTGCTCCTGTCACAGGCACAGGTGCCGCTGATCGATCTGGATGCCGGCCCGTGGCAAGACGAGCCGGATCACAACCCGCATGTGACGGGCCTGACACCGGCCCATCTCGCCTATGTGATCTACACCTCCGGTTCCACCGGGCTGCCCAAAGGGGTGATGGTCGAGCGGCGTGGACTGGGCAACCTGCTGGACTGGTACCTCGATGACCTGGCGTTCCATGCCGGTGACGCGGTGCTCCTGGCGTCCTCCTATAACTTCGACCTGACCCAGAAGAACATCCTGGCGCCGCTGATGGTCGGTGCCGCGCTGCACCTGGCCGAAGAACCCTTCAACCCCCGTGCCATCGTCGCCCAGATCGCCGACGCCGGGATTACCCACCTCAACATGTCGCCCAGCGCTTTCCATGCGCTGGTGGACGCCGACGATCAGCAGGCACTGGCTTGCCTGCAACGGGTGGTCCTGGGCGGTGAGCCGATCCAGGTCGGTATGCTGGAGAAACTGCCGCAGCCACGGCCGGCGGTGATCAACAGCTACGGGCCGACCGAGTGCAGTGACGTGGTTGCCTGGTACACGGCCGACAGCGACCTTGAGACCTACCGGCACCAGTCGATCCCGATTGGCCGGCCGATCCGCAACATGCAATTGCATGTGCTGGACACTCACGGGCAGTTGGTGCCGGTGGGCGTGCCCGGTGAGATCCATATCGGCGGTGTCGGTGTGGCCCGCGGTTACCTCAACCTGCCGCAGCTCAGTGCCGAACGCTTCATCGCCGACCCGTTCTACGGCAAGGCCGACGCGCGCCTGTACAAGACCGGCGACATCGGTCGCTGGCTGCCTGACGGCACCCTGCAGTACCTGGGACGCAATGACGATCAGGTGAAGATCCGTGGGTTCCGCATCGAACTGGGCGAGATCGAAGCCAAGCTCGCCCAGCACGAAGCGGTGAAGGAGGCTGCGGTGCTGGTCCGTGAAGACGTACCGGGGGAAAAACGCCTGGTGGCCTATTTCACCCAATACGCACCGGACGAAGCGGCGGACATCGAAGCGCTGCGTACCTGCCTGCAGGCACAACTGCCGGCCTTCATGGTGCCGGTGGCCTATGTACGCCTCGACACCATGCCGTTGACACCCAACGGCAAGCTCAACCGCAAGGTGCTGCCGGCACCGGACCTGGAGGCTTTCATCACCCGGGGCTACGAAGCCCCCATCGGCGAAACCGAAATCACACTGGCCCAGTTGTGGGCTGAAGTGCTCAACGTAGAGCGCGTTGGCCGTCACGATCACTTCTTTGGACTGGGTGGGCATTCCTTGCTTGCCGTCAGCCTGATGGAGCGGATGCGCCAAGAGGGTATGGAAGCGGATGTGCGGACGTTGTTCGAGCAGCCCACGCTCTCGGAATACGCGGCAATGACAGAAAAAATGGAGATTGTCCTGTGAGTGTGATCGAACTGTTGGCGACACTAAAAGAAAAAGACGTACAGCTTTCAGTCAAGGGCGATCAGCTCGTGGTACGGGGCCGCAAACAGTCTCTGAGCGAGCCGGCGGTGCTGGCCTTGCTGCGCGAGCACAAGGCCGCGCTGATCGCGTTGATCCAGGCCGGCGAATACGAGGGAGGCAAGGCCGGCGAAGTCGACACCCCTGCCAGCGTCATTCCCGTCGGCTGCGCGCAGATCACGTCGGACATGCTGCCGCTGGTGACGCTCGATCAGCCGGCCATCGACCGCATCGTTGCGACGGTGCCGGGCGGTGCTGCGAATGTGCAGGATATCTACCCGCTGGCACCGTTGCAGGAGGGTATTCTCTATCACCACCTGATCGCCACCGAGGGCGATCCGTATGTTTTGCAGGCTCATTTCAGCATCACCCGGCGTGAACGCCTGAGCGATTTCATCGATGCCTTGCAAAGTGTGATCGATCGGCACGACATCCTGCGCACCGCCATCATCCGCGAGGGGTTGGAAGAGTCGGTCCAGGTGGTCTGGCGTGAGGCTCGACTGGGCGTCAAGGATATCAGCGCCGACCTCGCCGAGGGCGACGTCCTGGCGCAACTGCAGGCGCGCTTCGATCCCCGGCACTATCGGCTGGACGTCAGCCAGGCGCCGTTGCTGTTGCTGGTGGTTGCCCAAGACACCGCGAACCAGCGCTGGGTCGCCATGCTGCTGTTCCACCACATGGCCCTCGACCATGAGGCGCTGAGCGTTGTACAGAACGAAATGCAGGCCTATCTGATGGGGCAGGCCGGGCAACTGCGGCCCGCGGTGCCTTATCGTAATTACGTGGCCCGGACCCGGCAGGCCGGCCAGCGGCAGTCCGATGAGGCGTTCTTCAGCAAAATGCTGGGCGATGTCGACGAGCCGACCTTGCCTTTCGGCCACCAGGATGTGCTGGGTGACGGCATCGCCATCGAAGAGGGCCATCAAGCGCTGACGCCAGACCTCAGTCGCCGTCTGCGCGCCCAGGCTCGGCAACTCGGTGTCAGCGCGGCGAGCGTTTTTCACCTGGCCTGGGCCCAGGTGCTGGGCTGCGTATCGGGTCGCGAAGACGTGGTGTTCGGCACGGTGATGCTGGGGCGCATGCAGGCCGGTGAAAGCATGAGCCGGGCACTGGGCATGTTCATCAATACCTTGCCGTTGCGGGTGGGCGTGGGCGCGCAAAGCGTGCGCGATGGAGTGAAGGACACCCATGTCTGGTTGAGTGCCTTGCTCAGCCATGAGTACGCCTCCCTGGCCCTGGCCCAACGTTGCAGCGGCGTGGTGGCACCGGCGCCGCTGTTCAGCGCGCTGCTGAACTATCGACACAGCGCCGGCGCGGCCCAGGCTCTCCCGCCGGAAGCCAGCCTGGCCTGGGAGGGGATCGAAAGCCTGGGCGCGCAGGAACGCACCAATTTTCCGCTGTCCCTGTCGGTAGACGACCTGGGCGACGATTTCAGCCTGTCGGTGCTGGCCGTGCCGCAGATTGGCGCGCAGCGGGTTTGCGTGTACATGAACATTGCGTTGGAACAGCTGGTGGCGGCGCTGGAAACCTCGCCGCGGAGCCCATTGAACAGTCTGTCGATACTGCCACCGGCCGAACGCAGGCAATTGCTCGAAACCTGGAATATGACAGACGCGGCGTATGCACTCGACGCGCTGATCCATCGGCGGTTCGAAGCCCAGGCCAGCGAGCAGCCCGAGGCGGTTGCGCTGGAGCACGACGACCAGACACTGACCTACGGCGAACTCAACGCTCGGGCGAATCAGGTTTCACACCGCCTGCTGGCCTTGGGCGTCCGGCCGAATGATCGGGTGGCGATCTGTGTCGAGCGTAGCCTGGAAATGATCGTCGGCTTGTTGGGCATCCTGAAATCCGGTGCGGGGTATGTCCCCATAGACCCGGCTTACCCGGCGGAACGTATTGCCTACCTGCTGCGGGACAGCGCCCCGGTGGCGGTACTGGCACAGACCCGTACCCATCCCCTGTTGGGCGACGTCTCGCTGCCTGTCGTTGATCTCGATGGCGACGACTGGCAGGGCGAATCCGTCTCCAACCCCCAGGTGCAGGGGCTTGACGCCCAGCACTTGGCCTATGTGATCTACACCTCCGGATCGACCGGTCTGCCCAAAGGGGTGATGGTCGAGCATCGCAATCTCAACAATCTGGTGGATTGGCATTGTCAGGCCTTCGCAGTGGGACGTGGCAGCCGTACCTCCAGTGTCGCCGGCTTCGGTTTCGATGCGGCGGCCTGGGAAGTCTGGCCCGCACTCTGCGCGGGCGCCACGTTGTTGCTGCCTCCGGCGCATGCCGGTAGCGAGGATGTCGATGCGCTGCTCGACTGGTGGCAGGCCCAGGCGCTGGATGTGTGTTTCCTGCCCACGCCCATTGCCGAGTACGCATTGGGTCGAAACCTGGGTCACGATCGGTTGCGCAAGCTGCTGATCGGTGGCGATCGCCTGCGCAAGCTGCCGGCCGATCTGCCCTTCGATGTGATCAACAACTACGGCCCGACGGAAACGACCGTGGTCGCCACCTCGGGCCGGATCGACGCTTCGCAGCCGGTGTTGCATATCGGCAGACCGGTGGCCAACACGCGGGTGTATCTGCTGGATGCACAATTGCGACCGGTTCCGGTCGGGGTGGCCGGTGAGCTGTACATCGGTGGCGCGGGGGTTGCGCGGGGCTATTTGAACCGGCCGGAGTTGACCGCCGAGCGTTTCGTGAAGGATCCGTTCAGCCTTGTGCAAAATGCCAGGATGTACCGTACCGGCGATCTGGGACGCTATTTGCCGGACGGTAACATCGACTACCTGGGGCGTAACGATGGTCAACTGAAAATCAGGGGCCTGCGCATTGAGCTGGGTGAAATAGAATCCAGGCTGGGTGCTTGCGCCGGCGTTCGTCAGGCCGTGGTCATTGCGCTGGGAGAGGCGGCGGATGACCAACGCCTGGTGGCCTACTACACGGTGCACGACGCCGCCGACCAGACGCTCGCGCCTGAGAGTCTGCAAGCGCAGTTGCAGGTGCATTTGCCCAAGCACATGGTGCCGTCGGCCTACGTGCGTCTCGACAGGTTGCCGCTGACCCCGAACGGTAAACTCGACCGCAAGGCCCTGCCGGCACCGGACCACCATGCGTTGATCACCCGCGGTTATGAAGCCCCTCGGAGTGAGACCGAAATCACCCTGGCGCATATCTGGCAAGGCCTGCTCAAGGTTGAACGGGTTGGCCGTCATGACCACTTCTTCGAACTGGGCGGCCACTCATTGCTCGCCGTCAACCTGATCGAGCAAATGCGTCAGGTCGGCTTGAGCGCGGATGTGCGTGTGCTGTTCGGCCAGCCGACCCTCGCGGCACTTGCCGCGGCGGTGGGCAGTGGCAACGAAGTCCTGGTGCCCGCCAACGGGATCACGCCGCGCTGCGAACGGATCACCCCGCAGATGTTGCCGCTGGCGACGCTCAGCCAGGATGCCATCGACCGCATCGTGGCGAGCGTGCCGGGCGGTGCGCCGAACATACAGGACATCTACGCGCTGGCACCGCTGCAGGAAGGCATTCTCTACCACCACATGTCGACCCCGCAGGGAGATCCCTACGGATTGCAGGCGCTGTTCGCCTTCCAGAGCGAGGCACGCCTCGACGCGTTCGCGCAGGCGCTGCAAAGCGTGATCGATCGTCACGATATCCTGCGCACGTCGGTGTTGTGGGAGGGGTTGGAGCAGCCGGTGCAGGTGGTCTGGCGCAAGGCGGTATTGAGCGTCGAACAGATCGCCCTCAATGCCGGAGACGGTGATGCGGTGACCCAACTGCATGCTCGTTTCGACGCCCGTTATCATCGCCTCGATATTCGCCAGGCCCCGCTGATGTGCTTGCGCTTTGCCCATGACCCGGCCAACCAGCGCTGGGTGGCGATACTGTTGTTCCATCACATCGCCCTCGACCACACGGCCCTGGAGGTCGTGCAACAGGAGATGCAGGCGTTCCTGCTCGGGCAAGCCGATGCCTTGCCCGACGCGATGCCGTACCGCAACTACGTGGCACAGGCGCGCCTGGGTGTCAGCCAGGAAGAGCACGAGGCTTTTTTCCGCGAGATGCTGGGCGATGTCGACGAACCCACGCTGCCATTGGGCTTGCAGCAGATGCAGGGCGACGGTCGCGGTGTCGAGGAAGCGCGGCTGCAGGTGGACGCCGGTTTGAGTCGTCGCCTGCGGGCCCAGGCGCGGCAGTTGGGCGTGAGTGCCGCCAGCCTTCACCATTTGGCCTGGGCACAGGTACTCGGACGCTTGTCCGGGCGTGACAATGTGGTGTTTGGCAGCGTACTGATGGGCCGGATGCAGGGCGGCGAGGGCGCCGACCGTGCCCTGGGCATGTTCATCAACACCCTGCCATTGCGGATCGACCTGGATGAGCCGGACGTGCGCGTCGGGGTCAAGGCCACCCATGCACGCTTGAGCGCGCTGCTCGGCCACGAACACGCCTCGTTGGCCCTGGCCCAACGTTGCAGCGGCGTGGTTGCGCCGCTGCCGTTGTTCAGCGCCTTGCTCAACTATCGGCACAGCGCTGCCGGCGTGGCTTCAGCCGAGGCCACGGCCGCCTGGCAGGGAATGGAAAACCTCAGCGGCGAAGAGCGCACCAACTACCCGTTGACCCTGTCTGTGGACGACCTGGGCGAAGGTTTCAGTTTGGATGCCCAGGTATTGCAAGGGATGGGGGCGACCCGCATCTGCGGCTACATGCACACGGCACTTGAACACCTGGTCCTGGCACTGGAGCACGCCTCACGGACGCCGCTCAACCGTCTGGAGATCCTGCCGGAAGCCGAGCGCGAGCAGTTGCTGGTGGATTTCAACGCCACCCGGCGCCCTTATCCGCAGGACAGGACCGTTCATGGGGTGTTCGAAGCGCAGGTGTTGGCCCGGCCGCAGGCCATCGCCGCCGTGCATGCTTCGCAACGCCTGACCTACGGTGAACTCAATGCCAAAGCCAATCGCCTGGCCCGTCATCTGATCGATCGGGGCGTACAACCGGGCGATTGCGTGGCGATTGCGCTGGAACGCTCGATTGAGCTGTTGGTCAGCCAGTTGGCAATTCTCAAATGTGCCGCCGTCTATGTCCCGCTGGATGTCAGCGCGCCTCTGGAACGTCAGCAGTTCATGGTGCAGGACAGCGGGGCGCAGGTCGTGTTGACGTTGAGCACGGCGGTAGCGCCTGACAGCTTGCAACGGGTGGATCTGGATACGGCGGTCTTCAATGAAGTCGCCGATAACCTCGACCTGGCGCAAAGCAGCGAATCGGTGGCCTACCTCATGTTCACCTCCGGTTCCACCGGCACGCCAAAAGGCGTGTTGGTACCGCATCGCGCGGTCAACCGGCTGGTGATCAACAACGGTTACGCGGATTTCAACGAGCACGACCGAGTGGCCTTTGCCTCCAATCCGGCCTTCGACGCCAGCACCCTGGACGTCTGGGCGCCGTTGCTCAACGGCGGTTGCGTGGTGGTGGTCGAACAGGACGTATTACTGACCCAAGAGCGTTTCCGCGCACTGCTGCTTGAGCAATCGGTCAGTGTGTTGTGGATGACCGCCGGTCTGTTCCACCAATACGCCAGCGGCCTGATGGACGTATTCGGACAGCTGCGCTATTTGATCGTCGGCGGCGATGTGCTCGACCCGGCGGTGATCGCTCGGGTGCTGAGCGAAGGCGCCCCGGCTCACTTGCTCAACGGCTACGGGCCGACCGAAGCGACCACCTTCACCACCACCCACGAAATCAAAGCCGTGGGCGAGGGCGGGATCCCGATTGGCCGTCCGGTTGGCAACAGCCGGGTCTACATACTGGATGCCCACCGGCAGCCGGTGCCGGCCGGCGTGGCGGGCGAGCTGTACATCGGTGGCGATGGCGTGGCGAAAGGGTATCTGAACCGTCCCGAGCTGACCGCCGAGAAGTTCGTCACCGACCCGTTCAATGCCGAGCCCGACGCCGTGCTGTACCGCACCGGCGACCTGGCGCGCTGGCGGGCGGATGGGGTGGTGGAGTACCTGGGCCGTAACGACGACCAGGTGAAGATCCGCGGTTTCCGTATCGAACTGGGCGAGATCGAAGTCCGCCTTGGCCAATGCGCGGGCGTGAAAGACGCCGTGGTGCTGGCGCGCCAGGACGAAACGGGGCCCAAGCGCCTGGTGGGGTATGTCATCCCTGAAGACGGCATCACCTTGTCGGCGCAGGTGTTGCGCGCCGAGCTGGTGGCCGCGTTGGCTGACTACATGGTGCCGAGTGCTTTCGTGGTATTGCCATCCTTCCCGCTGACCGCCAACGGCAAACTGGATCGTCGCGCATTGCCGGAACCGGACGCCGACGCCTATGCCAGCCGTGAATACGAAGCCCCGCAGGGCGAGGTCGAACAGACCCTGGCGCAACTGTGGGCCGAACTGCTCAAGGTCGAACGGGTGGGGCGCCACGACCATTTCTTTGAACTGGGTGGGCATTCGTTATTGGCGATGAGCTTGATCGAGCGCATGCGCCAGGTCGACCTGTCGGTGGACGTGCGGGTGCTGTTCAGCCAGCCGACGCTACGCGCCCTGGCCGCCGCGGTCGGTGGGTATCGTGAGGTGGTGGTGCCGGCCAATGCGATCGTCGAGGGTTGCCAGCGCATCACGCCTGACCTGTTGCCGTTGGCAGTACTGAGCCAGGAGGCGATCGATCGGATCGTGGCGAGTGTGCCGGGCGGCGTGGGCAATGTGCAGGACATCTACCCGCTGGCCCCTTTGCAGGAAGGCGTTCTGTATCACCATCTGACGGCGGAAAAAGGCGATCCGTATGTGTTGCAGACGGTGTTCGGTTTTGAGCGCCGCGCACGCTTGGATGAGTTCATCCAGGCGTTGCAGCAGGTGATCGACCGCCACGACATTCTCAGGACCTCGATCGTCTGGGAGGGCCTCGAGGATCCTATGCAGGTCGTGTGGCGTCGGGCGCAGCTCATGATTGATGAGCAAGTACCGGAGCCGAACGGCGCAGATGTCATTACGCAGCTGTACGAACGTTTCGATGCCCGGCATTACCGGCTGGATTTGCGTCAGGCCCCGTTGCTGCGCCTGGCCATCGCCGAGGATGCCGCCAACCAGCGTTGGATCGCGATGCTGCTGTTCCATCATATGGTGCTGGACCATACCGGCCTGGAAGTGCTGGACCGCGAAATGCAGGCCCATATGCTCGGCAAGGCGCACCAGTTGGGCGCTGCGGTGCCTTACCGCAACTATGTGGCCCAGGCCCGCCTGGGGGTAAGCCAGCAGGAGCATGAAGTGTTTTTCCGCGAGATGCTCGGCGACATCGACGAGCCGACGCTGCCGTTCGGCCTGCAGAATGTGCAGGGTGATGGTAACGGTGTGGAGGAGGTCAGGCTGGTGGTGGCGGCCGGTTTGTGTCGTCGTCTGCGCGAACAAGCCCGACAGTTGGGTGTCGGCGCGGCGAGCGTGATGCACCTGGCCTGGGCGCGGGTGTTGGGGCATGTCAGCGCTCGCGACGACGTCGTCTTCGGCACGGTGCTTCTGGGCCGGCTGCAAGGCGGCGAGGGCGCCGACCGCGCCTTGGGGATGTTCATCAACACCCTGCCATTGCGGGTGAGCCTGGGTGAGCAGGGCGTGGTGGAAGGCGTGCGGTCCACGCACAAGCGGCTTACCGGGCTGCTCGGCCACGAACATGCCTCGCTGGCGCTGGCCCAGCGTTGCAGCGGCGTCGTAGCACCGACTCCACTGTTCAGCTCGATGCTCAACTACCGCCATTGCGGGCTCGAGGCCACTGCGCAGACGGTCTCGGCATGGGAGGGCATCGAGACGCTCGGAGGCGAAGAACGCACCAATTATCCCCTGGCCTTGAGCGTGGATGATGAGGGCGAGGGTTTCAGCCTGGTGGTGCAGGCGCTGGTCGGGACCGGTGCGCGGCGTATCGGCGAATACGTGCAGGCCACGCTCGAAAGCCTGGTCACCGCACTGGAGCAGGCACCGCATACGCCACTGCATGCCCTCACCAGTCTGCCGGCGGCCGAACGCCGGCATCTGCTGGAAACGTTCAATGCCACGGCGGTCGACTATCCGCAGGGCCTGACCTTGCACGGCCTGTTCGAGGCGCGGGTCGCGGCCAGCCCGGACGCGGTCGCCGTGGTCTCCGGCGAGGCGCAACTGAGTTATGCGCAACTCAATGGTCGGGCCAACCAGATTGCCCATCGCCTGCTGGAACTGGGCATTCGCCCGGACGACCGCGTGGCGATCTGCGCCGATCGCAGCCTGGACATGGTCGCGGGCTTGCTGGGCATTCTCAAGGCCGGCGCGGCGTATGTGCCGCTGGATCCGGATTATCCCCGCGAGCGCCTGGCCTACATGCTGGAAAACAGCGCGCCGCTGGTGGTGCTGACCCAGCGTGCCTTGCAGGCCAGTCTGCCGGCTACGCAGGCGCGGACCCTGCTGCTGGATGAGGCGGACGGTTTCTCGACGCAGCCCACCGACAATCCGCAGGTCGAGGGCCTGCATGCCCATCACTTGGCCTATGTCATCTACACTTCGGGCTCCACCGGCATGCCCAAGGGCGTGATGAACGAACACGGAGGGGTGGTCAACCGGCTGCTGTGGATGCAGGACGAATACGGTTTGAGCGCCGCGGACGCGGTGCTGCAAAAGACCCCGTTCAGCTTCGACGTGTCGGTGTGGGAATTCTTCTGGCCGCTGTTCAGCGGCGCGCGGTTGGTGATGGCCCGTCCTGGAGGGCATCGCGACCCGGCGTACCTGCGCGAAGTGATCCATGCCCAAGGCATCACCACGTTGCACTTCGTGCCGTCGATGCTCGATGTGTTCCTGGCCCATGGCGAGGCAGATCAATGCGAAGGCTTGGTGCGGGTGATGTGCAGCGGCGAGGCGTTGCCGGGGCATCTGGTGCGGCGCTTCAAGGCGCAACTGCCGCAGACCGGCCTGTACAACCTGTACGGCCCGACCGAAGCGGCGGTGGACGTGACGGCGTGGGACTGCATGGGTGCAGACACCCCGGACAGCACACCGATCGGCAAGCCGATTGCCAACACGCGGATCTACCTGCTCGATGACCATCAACAACCGGCGCCCCTGGGCGTGGCCGGGGAGATTTACATCGGCGGGGTGCAGGTGGCGCGGGGTTACCTGAACCGTCCGGAATTGACCGTCGAGCGTTTCCTGCGGGATCCGTTCAGCGACTTGGTGAATGCCCGGATGTACCGCACCGGCGACTTGGGTCGTTATCTGCCGGATGGCAACATCGACTACCTGGGGCGCAACGATGACCAGGTGAAGATCCGTGGTTTCCGCATCGAATTGGGCGAGATCGAAGCGCGGCTGGCGCAACACGAGGCGGTGAAGGAAGCCGTGGTGCTGGCCCGTGAAGACGTACCAGGCGAGAAACGCCTGGTGGCCTATTTCACCACGCACTCAGTGGATGAAATGGCGGATATCGAGGCCCTGCGTACCCATCTGCTAGGGCAACTGCCGGAGTACATGGTGCCGAGCGCCTACGTGCGGCTCGATGCACTGCCGCTGACGCCCAACGGCAAGCTTGACCGCAAGGCACTGCCGGCACCGGATCATTCAGCGGTGATCGCTCGTGAGTACGAGGCCCCGCAGGGTGAAGTGGAAGCCAGCATTGCCCGCATTTGGGAGGACTTGCTCAAGCTCGAACAGGTCGGTCGCCATGACCATTTCTTTGAGCTGGGCGGGCACTCGCTGCTGGCGGTCAAAATGATCGAACGCATGCGCCAGATCGACCTGAGCGTCGATGTGCGGGTCTTGTTCGGTCAGCCCACGTTGGTCGCGTTGGCCGCCGCCGTCGGGGGCTACCGGGAAGTCGTCGTGCCGGCCAACGGTGTCCCGGCGGGGTGCACGCGCATCACGCCGCAGATGCTGCCGCTGGCTGATCTGTCGCAAGAGGAGATCGAGCGGATTGTCGCGGCGGTGCCGGGCGGCGTGAGCAACGTCCAGGATATCTATGCCCTGGCGCCGCTGCAGGAAGGGATTCTGTATCACCACCTCACCGCCGCCGAAGGCGACCCCTATCTGCAGCAGGTGATATTCGGTTTCGACAGTTTCACCCGCCTGGAAGATTTCGCCCACGCGTTGCAAGCCGTCATTACCCGGCACGATATCCTGCGTACCGGCGTGCTCTGGGAGGGGCTGTCCGAGCCCATGCAAGTGGTCTGGCGTGACGCACCCCTGAGTTTCGAGTCGGTTGCGCTGGATCCGGCCCAGGGCGATATCGCCACGCAGTTGCACCAGCGTTTCGACCCCAGGTTCTACCGCCTGGACATTCGCCAGGCGCCGATGATGCGGATTGTCTATGCACAAGACCCGGCGAACCAACGCTGGGTGGGCATATTGTTGTTTCACCATCTGGTGGACGATGTCACGTCACTGGCGGTGCTGTCCGTGGAAATCGAGGCGCACATGCTCGGCCAGGCGCAGCGACTGTCGGCGTCGGTGCCGTACCGCAATTACGTGGCCCAGGCGCGCTTGGGCGTGAGCCGTGAGGAGCACGAAACCTTCTTTTGCGACATGCTCGGCGACATCGACGAGCCGACGTTGCCGTTCGAGTTGCAGGATGTGCAAGGCGATGGCAGCGGCCTGGAGGAAGTTCGCCAGGATGTCGGGGCCGATCTGAGTCGCCGGCTGCGGGCCCAGGCCCGTCAGCTCGGGGTGAGCGCGGCGAGCTTGTATCACCTGGTTTGGGCGCAAGTCCTGGGCAAGGTGTCGGGCAAGGACGATGTCGTGTTCGGCACGGTGCTGGTGGGCCGGATGCAGGGCGGCGAGGGTGCCGACCGTGCGCTGGGGATGTTCATCAATACCTTGCCATTGCGCGTAGGCCTGGGGGCGCAAGGTGTGCGCGCCGGGGTCAAGACGACCCATGCCCGCCTGACCGCGTTGCTGGGTCATGAACACGCCTCCTTGGCGCTGGCGCAACGTTGCAGTGGCGTGCAGGCGCCGACGCCGCTGTTCAGTGCCTTGCTCAACTACCGCCACACCGCCACGACGGTGTCGAACGAGACATTGTCAGCCTGGAACGGTATCCAGGTGCTGGGTGGCGAAGAACGGACCAACTACCCGCTGATGTTGTCGGTGGACGACCAGGGCGAAGCGTTCAGCTTTACCGTCATGACCCCGGCGCGCATTGGTGCGCAGCGGCTTTGTGGTTATGTGCAACACACGTTGGAAAACCTGGTCGGCATGCTCGAACAGACGCCGGACCGGCCATTGCAGCACCTGTCGATCCTGCCGGCCTTGGAACGTGAGCAGCTGTTGGTGACGTTCAACGCCACCGAGGCGGACTATCCGCAGCAGCAAACGATTCATGGCCTGTTCGAAGAACAAGTCCAGCGTATGCCGGATGCGGTGGCGGTGATCCGGGGTGAGCAGAGCCTGAGCTATGGGGAACTGAACGAGCGGGCCAACCGTTTGGCCCATTACCTGCGCAAGCAGGGCGTGCGGCCGGATTCACGGGTGGCGATCTGTGTCGAGCGCGGCATCGACATGGTCGTGGGGCTGCTGGCGATTCTCAAGGCCGGCGGCGGTTATGTGCCGCTGGATCCGGCGTATCCGCTGGACCGCATCGCCTACATGCTGGACGACAGTGCGCCGGCGGCGGTGTTGGCGCAGACGGCGACCCTTGGGTTGCTGGCAGCAGCCTCGATGCCAGTGATCGATTTGGACAGCGGCGATTGGCAGGACGAATCCGTCCAGAATCCCGAGGTGGCTGAGCTGACGTCCTCGCACCTGGCTTATGTCATCTACACCTCGGGTTCGACCGGTCTGCCCAAGGGCGTGATGATCGAACACCGCAACACGGTGAACTTCCTGACCTGGGCCCATCGTTCATTCGATGACGCCACGTTGTCGAAAACCCTGTTCTCGACGTCGTTGAACTTCGACCTGGCGGTCTACGAGTGCTTCGCGCCGCTGACGTCGGGCGGCAGCATCGAAGTGGTCACTAATGTGCTGGAACTGCAACAGGGCGAGCACGACATCACGCTGATCAACACCGTGCCCTCGGCGCTCAAGGCCTTGCTGGAATCTGGCGGTGTAGGCGAGGGCGTCGATACGGTCAATGTGGCCGGTGAAGCGCTCAAGCGCAGCCTGGTGGAGGCCTTGTTCGAGCAGACTCAGGTCAAGCGCCTGTGCAACCTCTACGGCCCTTCGGAAACCACGACCTATTCAAGCTGGGTGTCGATGGCCCGCGAGGATGGGTTTGCCGCACACATCGGCAAACCGGTGGCGAATACCCAGTTCTATCTGCTGGATGAGCACAAACAACCCGTGCCGCTGGGCGTGCCGGGCGAAATCTACATCGGTGGTGCCGGGGTGGCGCGGGGTTATTTGAACCGCGATGACCTGACGGCTGAACGCTTCCTCAAGGACCCGTTCAGCACGGCTCCAAACGCGCGCATGTATCGCACTGGCGACCTGGGACGGTATCTGCCGGACGGCAACATCGAGTACCTGGGCCGCAATGACGATCAGGTGAAGATCCGCGGTTTCCGCATCGAGCTGGGCGAGATCGAAGCCAAGCTCGCCCAGTCTCAAAACATAAAGGAAACCGTGGTCCTGGCCCGTGAAGACGAGCCAGGTGACAAGCGCCTGGTGGCCTATTTCACCCAACACTTGCCGGACGAAGCGGTAGAGATCGAAGCCCTGCGCACGCACCTGCAAGCGCAACTACCGGCCTACATGGTGCCCGCTGCCTACGTGCGCCTGGATGCGTTGCCACTGACGCCGAACGGCAAGCTCGACCGCAAGGCGCTACCGGCCCCCGACAGCAATGCGTACACCACGCGTCTGTATGAAGCTCCCGTGGGCGATATGGAGATCAAACTTGCAGCGCTGTGGGCGGAGTTGCTCAAGGTCGAACGGGTAGGGCGGCATGACCACTTCTTCGAACTGGGTGGTCACTCGTTGCTCGCCGTGACGCTGATCGAACGCATGCGCAAGGACGACATGGAGGCCGATATCCGTGTGCTGTTCGGCCAGCCCACCCTGGCCCTGGTGGCTGCCGCCGTGGGCGAGGTACGGCATATCGATGTGCCAATGACGAAAATTCCCGCGCTCACGCGCAAACGCAGTATCTGAGTCGGCAGCTCCATCCGATGGAGTGAGTGCTCTGTCCCGGGCTTTCCGGGCAGGGTGCTCACCCTCAATCCTGCGCGTCTGTACGTCCTGCCTGGACGACGTCGGGGCTTGTCCCTGCTTCCCATGACAGACATCACCTACCGAATGCTCTAATTTTTTTTGGCCTGTAAGGAGGCGGTCCGCAAACCGCTTCCTTCGGTTGAATGTGACGATTATCCATCGCTTTGGCCCGTGCGCCGAGGTCGGCCCAAGCGCCGAGACCCTCGCGTCCAGGCGCCGCGCCGTATCTGAAAAACACGTTTCTATCGTCAACCACTCCGAATCAGAAAAGCAGGTTCTTCGATGCAATTCAGCGAATTGATGGCAGCTCTGTCCCAGCATCCGATCCGTCTGCAACAAGACGGCGACAACCTCGTGATCCTGGGCGACGACGAAGGAATGGACCCCGCGCTGTGGGACAGCCTTGCCGTCCATAAGCAAGAGCTGCTCGACCTGGTGGAGAGAAATGGTGGCGACTGGCTGAGCCCTGCATTCCGCATCACGCCGGACATGCTGCCCCTGGCCAGCCTGACGCAGGAAGAGATCGACCGGATCGTCGACACGGTGCCCGGCGGCGCGGGCAATGTGCAGGATATCTACCCGCTGGCACCGTTGCAGGAGGGCATTCTCTATCATCACCTGGCGGCGGAGCAGGGCGACCCTTATGTGCTGCAGTCCTTGTTCGGTGCGGATCGCCGGACACGCCTGGACGATTTTACCCAGGCGTTGCAGGGCGTAATCGATCGTCATGACATTCTGCGCACCTCCGTGGTTTGGGAGGGGCTGGATGAGCCGGTGCAAGTGGTTTGGCACGAGGCCACGCTGTCGTTGGAGGAAATCGTGCTTGACCCGGCCGCCGGCGATGCCCTGTGGCAACTGCAACAGCGCTTCGACACCCGCCATCATCGCTTGGATGTGGGGCAGGCGCCGCTGATGCGGCTGGTCTGCGCGCAGGATCATGACAACGACCGTTGGGTGGCCATCCTGCTGTTCCACCACATGGCGATAGACCATACGGCGCTGGAGCTGGTGCAGGATGAAATGCAGGCGTTCCTGCTCGGGCAGGCTCACCAATTGCCTGACCCAGTGCCTTTTCGCAACTACGTGGCGCAGGTCCGCCTGGGTGTGAGCGGTGATTCCCATGAAGCATTTTTCCGCGCCATGCTGGCCGATGTCGATGAGCCGACCTTGCCACTGGGTTTTGCCGAGGCGCCTGAAGGCCCGTCGGTGATCGAAGAAGCCCACTTGCCGATTGATGCCGCATTGAGCCGCCGCTTGCGGGCGCAGGCCCGCCAGTTGGGCGTCAGCGCCGCCAGCCTGCATCACTTGGCCTGGGCGCGGGTGGTGGGCGGTCTCTCGGGCAAGCAGGACGTGGTGTTCGGCACGGTATTGATGGGCCGGATGCAGGGCGGCGATGGCGCCGACCGCGCCCTGGGCATGTTCATCAACACGCTGCCGCTGCGCGTGAAACTGGCCGGGTACGGCGTGCGCGAAGGCGTAAAAAATACCCATGCAAGCCTGACGGCGCTGCTCGGTCACGAGCATGCATCGTTGGCCTTGGCCCAGCGTTGCAGTGGCGTGCCTGCACCCGCTCCGCTGTTCGGTGCCTTGTTCAACTATCGGCATAGCAACACGGCCCACGCACCTACGGCCCAGGCGCTTGGCGCATGGGAAGGCTTGCATGCACTGGGAGGGGCGGAGGGGACTAACTATCCGCTGACCTTATCGGTGGATGATCTGGGCGAAGGCTTCAATCTTAGCGTGCAGGCCCTGGCAGGAATGGGCGCCCAGCGGATTGCTGGGTACATGCGCCAGGCATTGGAGAACCTGGCCTGGATGCTCGAGCAGCAGCCGGACAGGCCCTTGCAGCAATTGTCGATCCTGCCGGCCTCGGAACGTGAGCAACTGCTGGTGACGTTCAATGCCACCGAGGCCGACTATCCGCAACAACAGACGATTCACGGGCTGTTCGAGGCGCAGGTGCAGCGCACGCCGGGGGCTGTGGCGGTGGTTCGTGGCGAGCAACGCCTGACTTATCGCACAT
>NZ_JACNDQ010000006.1:0-3587 GCF_017351655.1 Pseudomonas sp. FW300-N2F2
ATCGTTTCACTTCTGAGTTCGGGATGGGATCAGGTGGTTCCAATGCTCTATGGTCGTCAAGAAATTCGGTAGCCAGCGCGTGCCTTGCGGTCACGTTCCAGCGAATGGGTATGCGATAGTTTGTGTGTTGCACTCGAGCGTCTCGAACTTTCGGTTCGTTTCGTCTTCACACACCGCAATCTGGTCTCGTTCGCCTTGCGGCTTGGAGTCTACAAATTGCTTGGGTGTTATATGGTCAAGCCTCACGGGCAATTAGTACAGGTTAGCTCAACGCCTCACAGCGCTTACACACCCTGCCTATCAACGTCGTAGTCTTCGACGGCCCTTCAGGGGACTCAAGGTCCCAGTGAGATCTCATCTTGAGGCAAGTTTCCCGCTTAGATGCTTTCAGCGGTTATCTTTTCCGAACATAGCTACCCGGCAATGCCACTGGCGTGACAACCGGAACACCAGAGGTTCGTCCACTCCGGTCCTCTCGTACTAGGAGCAGCCCCTCTCAAATCTCAAACGTCCACGGCAGATAGGGACCGAACTGTCTCACGACGTTCTAAACCCAGCTCGCGTACCACTTTAAATGGCGAACAGCCATACCCTTGGGACCGGCTTCAGCCCCAGGATGTGATGAGCCGACATCGAGGTGCCAAACACCGCCGTCGATATGAACTCTTGGGCGGTATCAGCCTGTTATCCCCGGAGTACCTTTTATCCGTTGAGCGATGGCCCTTCCATACAGAACCACCGGATCACTAAGACCTACTTTCGTACCTGCTCGACGTGTCTGTCTCGCAGTCAAGCGCGCTTTTGCCTTTATACTCTACGACCGATTTCCGACCGGTCTGAGCGCACCTTCGTACTCCTCCGTTACTCTTTAGGAGGAGACCGCCCCAGTCAAACTACCCACCATACACTGTCCTCGATCCGGATAACGGACCTGAGTTAGAACCTCAAAGTTGCCAGGGTGGTATTTCAAGGATGGCTCCACGCGAACTGGCGTCCACGCTTCAAAGCCTCCCACCTATCCTACACAAGCAAATTCAAAGTCCAGTGCAAAGCTATAGTAAAGGTTCACGGGGTCTTTCCGTCTAGCCGCGGATACACTGCATCTTCACAGCGATTTCAATTTCACTGAGTCTCGGGTGGAGACAGCGCCGCCATCGTTACGCCATTCGTGCAGGTCGGAACTTACCCGACAAGGAATTTCGCTACCTTAGGACCGTTATAGTTACGGCCGCCGTTTACCGGGGCTTCGATCAAGAGCTTCGCGTTAGCTAACCCCATCAATTAACCTTCCGGCACCGGGCAGGCGTCACACCCTATACGTCCACTTTCGTGTTTGCAGAGTGCTGTGTTTTTAATAAACAGTCGCAGCGGCCTGGTATCTTCGACCGGCGTGGGCTTACGCAGCAAGTGCTTCACCCTCACCGGCGCACCTTCTCCCGAAGTTACGGTGCCATTTTGCCTAGTTCCTTCACCCGAGTTCTCTCAAGCGCCTTGGTATTCTCTACCCAACCACCTGTGTCGGTTTGGGGTACGGTTCCTGGTTACCTGAAGCTTAGAAGCTTTTCTTGGAAGCATGGCATCAACCACTTCGTCACCCAAAGGGTAACTCGTCATCAGCTCTCGGCCTTAAGATCCCGGATTTACCTAAGATCTCAGCCTACCACCTTAAACTTGGACAACCAACGCCAAGCTGGCCTAGCCTTCTCCGTCCCTCCATCGCAATAACCAGAAGTACAGGAATATTAACCTGTTTTCCATCGACTACGCTTTTCAGCCTCGCCTTAGGGACCGACTAACCCTGCGTCGATTAACGTTGCGCAGGAAACCTTGGTCTTTCGGCGTGGGTGTTTTTCACACCCATTGTCGTTACTCATGTCAGCATTCGCACTTCTGATACCTCCAGCAAGCTTCTCAACTCACCTTCACAGGCTTACAGAACGCTCCTCTACCGCATCACTTGCGTGATACCCGTAGCTTCGGTGTATGGTTTGAGCCCCGTTACATCTTCCGCGCAGGCCGACTCGACTAGTGAGCTATTACGCTTTCTTTAAAGGGTGGCTGCTTCTAAGCCAACCTCCTAGCTGTCTAAGCCTTCCCACATCGTTTCCCACTTAACCATAACTTTGGGACCTTAGCTGACGGTCTGGGTTGTTTCCCTTTTCACGACGGACGTTAGCACCCGCCGTGTGTCTCCCATGCTCGGCACTTGTAGGTATTCGGAGTTTGCATCGGTTTGGTAAGTCGGGATGACCCCCTAGCCGAAACAGTGCTCTACCCCCTACAGTGATACATGAGGCGCTACCTAAATAGCTTTCGAGGAGAACCAGCTATCTCCGAGCTTGATTAGCCTTTCACTCCGATCCACAGGTCATCCGCTAACTTTTCAACGGTAGTCGGTTCGGTCCTCCAGTCAGTGTTACCTAACCTTCAACCTGCCCATGGATAGATCGCCCGGTTTCGGGTCTATTCCCAGCGACTAGACGCCCTATTAAGACTCGCTTTCGCTACGCCTCCCCTATTCGGTTAAGCTCGCCACTGAAAATAAGTCGCTGACCCATTATACAAAAGGTACGCAGTCACCCAACAAAGTGGGCTCCCACTGCTTGTACGCATACGGTTTCAGGATCTATTTCACTCCCCTCTCCGGGGTTCTTTTCGCCTTTCCCTCACGGTACTAGTTCACTATCGGTCAGTCAGTAGTATTTAGCCTTGGAGGATGGTCCCCCCATATTCAGACAAAGTTTCTCGTGCTCCGTCCTACTCGATTTCACTTCTAAGATCCTTTCGCGTACAGGGCTATCACCCACTATGGCCGCACTTTCCAGAGCGTTCCGCTAAAATCAAAGAAGCTTAAGGGCTAGTCCCCGTTCGCTCGCCACTACTAAGGGAATCTCGGTTGATTTCTTTTCCTCAGGGTACTTAGATGTTTCAGTTCCCCTGGTTCGCTTCTTGCACCTATGTATTCAGTACAAGATAACCATCTTATGATGGCTGGGTTCCCCCATTCAGACATCTCCGGATCACAGTCTGTTTGCCGACTCCCCGAAGCTTTTCGCAGGCTACCACGTCTTTCATCGCCTCTGACTGCCAAGGCATCCACCGTATGCGCTTCTTCACTTGACCATATAACCCCAAGCAATCTGGTTATACTGTGAAGACGACATTCGCCGAAAATTCGATCTTGCTCTACGAGCAACTCACAAATTTTACCTTAGCCTGATCCGTTACCAGTGAAAGTAACGTCCAGTCTATCTTTCTATCACATACCCAAATTTTTAAAGAACGATCTAATCAAAAGACTAGAAATCAACATTCACCATCACCTTGATGGAATGCTCATTTCTAAGCTTTCAGAAGCAGTTTATGGTGGAGCCAAGCGGGATCGAACCGCTGACCTCCTGCGTGCAAGGCAGGCGCTCTCCCAGCTGAGCTATGGCCCCATTACAAAATTGGTGGGTCTGGGCAGATTCGAACTGCCGACCTCACCCTTATCAGGGGTGCGCTCTAACCAACTGAGCTACAGACCCAATTTCGAGCTTGTAACTGTTAGCTATGAGCTATCAGCTTGGAGCTTAAAGCTGCTTCTA
>NZ_JACNDQ010000007.1:0-3044 GCF_017351655.1 Pseudomonas sp. FW300-N2F2
GGCGTTCGCGGTTGTCGAAGGCGAACTGCGTTTGCAGGACGTAAGGGTCGCCTTGTTCGGCGGCGAGGTGGTGGTAAAGAATGCCTTCCTGCAGGGGGGCCAGTGGATAGATATCCTGTACGTTGCGCGCACCACCCAGCACGGTCGACACGATGCGGTCGATGGCGTCCTGGTCGAGGCTTGTCAGCGTCAGCAGGTCGGGGGTGATCCGCGTGCAGTCGAGCGCAATTCGGTTGACTGGCACCACGATGTCTTTACTGCCGCCTACTGTCGCCGCCAACGCCGCAAGGGTTGGCTGGCCGAACAATATGCGCACGTCGGTGCTCAAGCCGGCCTGGCGCATCCGCTCGATCAGCGTGACCGCCAGCAGGGAATGGCCGCCCAGTTCGAAGAAGTGATCATGGCGACCGACCTGCTGCAGGCCCAGCAAATCCTGCCAGATCTGCGCCAGGGTGGTTTCCACCTCGCCTTGCGGGGCTTCGTAGCCACGGGAGATGACGGCATCGAGGTCTGGTGCAGGCAGGGCCTTGCGGTCGAGCTTGCCGTTGGGGGTCAGTGGCAAGGCATCCAGGCGCACGTAGGCCACCGGCACCATATAGGCCGGCAACTGCGCTTGCAGGTGCGCGCGCAGGGCTTCGATGTCCAGCACTTCGCCCGGCGAATGCTGGGTGAAATAGGCCACCAGGCGTTTGTCGCCTGGCACGTCTTCACGGGCCAGCACCACGGTTTCGTTCAAGGCCTCGTGTTGAGCGAGCTTGGCTTCGATCTCGCCCAGCTCGATCCGGAAACCACGGATCTTCACCTGATCGTCATTGCGGCCCAGGTACTCGATGTTGCCGTCCGGCAGGTAGCGACCCAAGTCGCCGGTCCGATACATGCGGGCGTTTGAAGCGTTGCTGAACGGATCCTTGAGGAAACGCTCAGCCGTCAGGTCGTCACGATTGAGATAACCGCGAGCGACCCCGGCGCCACCGATGTAGATTTCGCCCGGTACGCCCAGCGGCACGGGTTGTTTGTGCTCATCCAGCAAGTAGAACTGGGTGTTCGCTACCGGCTTGCCAATATGCGCGACAAACCCGCCTTCACGGGCCATCGATACCCAGCTCGAATACGTCGTGGTTTCCGAAGGGCCATAGAGGTTGCACAGGCGCTTGACCTGGGTCTGCTCGAACAACGTCTCCACCAGGCTGCGCTTGAGGGCTTCACCGGCGACGTTGACCGTGTCGACACCCTCGCCCAACCCACCAGATTCCAGCAAGGCCTTGAGGGCCGAGGGCACGGTGTTGATCAGGGTGATGTCGTGCTCGCCCTGTTGCAGTTCCAGCACATTAGTGACCACGTCGATGCTGCCGCCCGACGTCAGCGGCGCGAAGCACTCGTAGACCGCCAGGTCGAAGTTCAACGACGTCGAGAACAGGGTTTTCGACAACGTGGCGTCATCGAATGAACGATGGGCCCAGGTCAGGAAGTTCACTGTGTTGCGGTGTTCGATCATCACGCCTTTAGGCAGCCCCGTCGAACCGGAGGTGTAGATGACATAGGCCAGGTGCGAGGAGGTCAGCTCGGCAATCTCGGGATTCTGGACGGATTCGTCCTGCCACAGCCCACTATCGAGGTTGATCACCGCCATCGAGGCATCGCTCAACAGCCCGACAGTAGCGTCCTGGGCCAGCACCGCGGCCGGGGCGCTGTCTTCGAGCATGTAGGTAATACGATCCTGCGGATACGCCGGATCCAGCGGCACATAACCGCCGCCGGCCTTGAGAATCGCCAGCAGGCCCACGACCATGTCGATACCGCGCTCGACGCAGATCGCCACCCGCGAATCGGGCTGCACGCCTTGTTTGCGCAAGTAATGGGCCAAACGGTTGGCCCGCTCGTTCAACTCGCGGTAGCTCAGGCGCCGCTCGCCATGGATCGCCGCCACGGCCTCCGGCGTGCGCTGCACCTGCGCTTCGAACAACCCATGAATCGTCTGCTGCTGTGGAAAGTCGACTTGGGTGGCGTTGAACGTCACCAACAACTGATCACGTTCGGCCGCTGGCAAGATCGTCAAATCAGACAATGACGTTCCAGCCGCACGCTCCAACGCCACTACCAGGCTCGTCAGTGCCGCCTCCATATAAGCGCCGATCCGCTGTGCGCCGATGTCGGCCACTGCTTGAACGGTCAGGCTGAGGCCTTCACCGAGATCGTCCACAGACAGCGTCAGCGGATAGTTGGTGCGTTCTTCGCCACCCAGTGCCTCGATCCCCTCCCAGTTCGACGATGCTTGTAACGCGTCAGGTTCGGCGACCGAATGACGGTAGTTGAGCAAGGCACTGAACAGTGGCGTCGGTGCAACCACGCCACTGCAACGTTGGGCCAACGCCAGGGACGCATGCTCATGCCCCAACAGCCCGCTCAGGCGCGCGTGGGTCGCCAGCACGCCGGCCCGCACACTTTGCGCACCGACCTGCACGCCAATCGGCAAGGTATTGATGAACATTCCCAATGCGCGGTCGGCACCTTCACCACCTTGCATCCGTCCCATCAGCACCGTACCGAACACCACGTCTTCGCGACCCGAGATCCGACCCAGCACCTGGGCCCAAGCCAAGTGAACCACGCTTGCCGCGCTCACGCCGAGTTGGCGGGCCTGCAGGCGCAGGCGACGGCTCAGATCCGTCGAGATAGCCTGCTGGGCTTCCTCGATACCGCTGCCATCGCCCTGCACATCCTGCAAGCCGAACGGCAGCGTCGGCTCGTCGATGGTGCCGAGCATCTCGCGGAAAAACGTTTCGTGCTCTTCACGACTCACACCCAGGCATACCTGGGCCACATAGTTGCGGTAAGGCACCGCATCGCCCAACTGACCGGCTTGGCCCAACAGGTGCGCCTGTATCTCGTGGCGCATCACTTCCAACGATGTATGGTCAAGCGCCATGTGATGGACCAGCAGGGTCGCCACCCAACGTTGGTTGATCGCATCCTGGGCGAACCGGACGCGCATCAACGGCGCCTGGCGGATATCCATGCGGTGGTAACGGACATCGAAGCTCGCT
>NZ_JACNDQ010000008.1:0-1989 GCF_017351655.1 Pseudomonas sp. FW300-N2F2
CTCGTTCAACGCGCGATAAGTCAGGCGTTGCTCGCCACGAACCACCGCCACAGCCTCCGGCGTGCGCTGCACCTGCGCCTCGAACAGCCCGTGAATCGTCTGCTGCCGCGGATAGCCGGCCTCGGTGGCGTTGAACGTCACCAGCAGTTGCTCGCGTTCCACAGCGGGCAAGATCGACAGGCGATACAAAGCCGCCTGTGGCGTCTGTTCCAGTGCCTGCACCAGCGTTTGCAACGCTGCGTGCATATAAGCGCAAATCCGCTGGGCGCCAATCTGCTGCGCGACCAGCACCGTCAGGTTGAAACCGGTACCCAGGTCATCGACGTTCAATGTCAGCGGGTAGTTGGTCCGTTCTTCACCACCCAGCGCCTGCATACCGTTCCAGGCCGACTGTACTTCGTTCGACGCCGTCGTGGCGGTGTGGCGGTAGTTGAGCAAGGCACTGAACAGCGGCAACGGTGCCGCCACACCACTGCAGCGTTGGGCCAGCGCCAGCGAGGCATGTTCGTGCCCCAGCAAGGCAGTCAGTTGCCCATGGACAGCCTTGACGCCAGCCTTGACGCCTTGCCTGCCCAAGCTCACGCGAAGCGGCAGGGTATTGATGAACATGCCCAGTGCACGGTCAGCGCCCTCACCACCCTGCATCCGACCCATCAGTACCGTACCGAACACCACCTCCTGCTTGCCGGACACCTTGGCCAGCACTTGAGCCCACGCCAGGTGCACCAGGCTGGCGGCACTCACCCCCAATTGACGCGCCTGGGCCCGCAGACGCAGGTCCAAGTCGCCATCCACCGCCTGGCTGATCTCTTCGATATCGTGTCCGCCACCCTGCACATCCTGCAAATTGAATGGCAGCGTTGGCTCGTCGATATCACCGAGCATGTCGCGGAAGAACGCCTCGTGTTCTTCGCGACTCACACCCAATCGCGCCTGCGCCACGTAGTTGCGATAGGGCACCGCGTCGGCCAGTTGCCCGGCTTCACCCAGCAGGTACGCTTGCATCTCGTGTTGCACCACTTCCAGCGCCGTATGGTCCAGGGCGAGGTGATGGAACAACAGTGTCGCGACCAGGCGTTGATTGGCCTCGTCCTTTCCATAAGCCAAGCGCATCAGCGGTGCCTGAGCGACATCCAGGCGGTAATGTCGCGGGTCGAAACGCTGGCGCAGTTGCTCAACGACATCGCCAGCGAGCGGGTCGAAATCGAGTGTTTCGAGGTGCAGCCGGGCTTCACGACGGACCACTTGCATGGGCTCGTCCAGACCGTCCCACACAATACTGGTGCGCAAGATATCGTGACGATCAATGACGACCTGCAACGCCCGGACGAACCCATCGAGGCGTTCCTGGCTGTCGAAGGCAAACTGTGACTGGAGCAGATACGGGTCACCCTGCTCGGCGGCCAGGTGATGGTAAAGAATGCCTTCCTGCAGCGGCGCCAGCGGGTAGATGTCCTGCACGTTGCGCACACCACCCGGCACTGTCGCCACGAGACGGTCGATGGTCGCCTGGGACAGGTCGGCCAACGGCAACAGCTCGGGGGTGATGCGTTCGCAGTCCAGCGCGATCAGGTTCGCCGGAACGCTTATCTCGCTGCCACTGCCGACGGCGGCGGCCAGCGCGGCCAAGGTCGGTTGACTGAACAGCACGCGCACGTCGGCGCTCAAACCGGCCTGGCGCATTCGCTCGATCAGCGTGACCGCCAACAGCGAATGCCCGCCCAGTTCGAAGAAATGGTCGTGACGACCCACGCGTTCGACGTTGAGCAGCTCGGACCAGATGTGCGACAGGGTGATCTCGACCTCGCCTTGCGGCGCTTCGTAGCCACGGGAAATGACGGCATCGAGGTCCGGTGCAGGCAGGGCCTTGCGGTCGAGCTTGCCGTTGGGGGTCAGTGGCAAGACGTCCAGGCGTACGTAGGCGGCCGGCACCATGTAGGCCGGCAACTGCGCTTGCAGGTGCGTGCGCAGGGTTTCGATGTCCGCCGA